>NZ_CP017580.1:1265316-1897974 GCF_001806325.1 Curtobacterium sp. BH-2-1-1 | reverse complement strand
ATCGCGTTCATCGGCCTGGTCGACTCCGGGTTCGTCCGCACCACGAAGAACGCCTCCCCGCCGCTGCAGCTCGGCGAGGACGGCTCCATCGCAGCGCTGCCGACCATCGTCTTCCTGATCGGCCTCGTCATCATCGGCACGCTGATGGCCCGCAAGGTCCGGGGCGCCCTGCTCATCGGCATCGTGGCGACCACGGTCATCGCGATCATCCTGCAGGCGATCTTCAAGGTACCGATCTCGGTCGACTCGCCCACCGGCTGGAACCTCAACGCGCCGGGGCTGCCCTCCGCGCTGTTCGCGGTGCCCGACCTGTCGCTCGTCGGCCACGCGGACGTCTTCGGCGCCTTCACCCGCATCGGCCCCATCGCCGCGTCGATGCTCGTCTTCACCCTCGTCTTCACGAACTTCTTCGACGCCATGGGCACGATGACCGGCCTCGCGAAGGCCGCCGGCGTCGCGAACCCCGACGGCACCTTCCCGCGCCTGAAGTCGGCGCTCGTCGTCGAGGGTGCCGGCGCGATCGCGGGTGGTGGCGCCTCGGTGTCGTCGAACACCGTGTTCATCGACTCCGCCGCCGGCATCGGCGAGGGCGCCCGGACCGGCATGGCCTCCGTCGTCACCGGTCTGCTGTTCCTGGCGTCGATGTTCCTCACGCCGCTCACGCAGGTCGTCCCGCTCGAGGTAGCAGCCGCCGGGCTCGTGGTCGTCGGTGCGCTCATGGTGGCGCAGGTGAAGGACATCGACTGGACCGACTTCGGGGCGGCGCTGCCGGCGTTCCTGACGATCGTGATCATGCCGCTGACCTACTCGATCGCGAACGGCATCGGTGCAGGGTTCATCAGCTGGGTGCTCATCAAGCTGCTGTCCGGTCGCGGCCGTCAGGTGTCGTGGCTGCTGTACGTCGTGGCGGCGGGCTTCCTGCTGTACTTCGCGCGGGGGCCGCTCGAGGTGCTGCTCGGCGTCGGCTGAGGCGCGGGAGGCGCGGCCTCAGTCCGCCAGGTCGGCCGGCGTCGCCTCGTGGTGGCGTCGGCCCCGGGAGCGCCGGTCCTCCTTCATGCCCGCCTCGAACAGGTGCTTGCGTCCCTGCACGAGCTCGTCCCGCGCGGTCCGTTCGAGCTCCTTCGCGAGGGCGTAGTACCCGTCGTCGTAGTCCTCGACGACCTGGAACGTCCACCGGCCGGCGATGACGTTGCGTCCGACGAGCTCCGAGTCGATGCGGTCCGCCAGCTCGGTGTGGCCGGCGTCCCGGAGCTGCTCGACGGCCTCGCCGAGGTTCAGGTCCGCCATCCCGGTCAGTCGGTGGAACCCGTAGAGCAGTCCGCGGGCGTGCTCGATCACCTCGACCGCTGCCGACAGGGTGCCGAGCGCCTCGACCGTGGCGTCCGAGACCCCCTCGGGCACGCGGTGCTGCTCGTCGGGGCCCTGTGCGTCGTCGTGCGGTGCGTCGTTCGTCATGGGTCCCGTCTACCGGACCGCTGCTCCCACCGCTCCGAGGTGCCTCACTTCGTGGCGTTCGGGTGGTGCGTGTGCACCGCGAGGAGATGGACGACCATCTGCGCTTCGTCGACCGTGAACCACAGCCGAGCACCGCGACGCAGCTCGTACTGCCGGCGGACCCACACCCGCCCGGAGTGCGTCACGGACCCGAGCTCACCACGGAGCGCGTGACACGCGAGGTCCTCGGTCAGCGGGTCGGTCGTCAGGCGTTCCCATGCTGCCGCCACGGCGTTCCGCTGCGTGGCGACGACGTCCCGCCATCCCTGCTCCGCTGCTCGGTTCCCGAAGACGATCGTGTACTCGGTGGTGCGGACCGGCCGCACCACGCCGGAACGACGGGCCACCCGTCAGGGCTTCTCGACGACGACGGGGCTGTCGGTCACCTCGACCTCGGAGGTGTCCCAGCCGGCGGCGATGGCTTCGGCGGAGTTCCGCCATGCCTGCATCTCGAGCAGGAGCCGGCGCGGCTGCCGCAGCGAGAACGAACCCCGTGCGACCTCGACGATCTCCTTCGCGAACCGCTGCTGATCGGCGCGGCTCAGGAGCTTCAGCCACGGGTAGGGGATCGCCAGACGGTCGTGCAGCGGCAACTGCTCGTTGATCGTCACCGCGGCGATGAGCTGCGCGGCGATGTCGAGCACGGCCTCGTCGTCGTCCGAGCGCTCCTTCGTCGTCAGCACGAGCGGCTTGCCGTCGCGACGGGTCACCTCGAGCGGTTCCTGCTCGGCCGCGGCGAACACCTCCTTCGCATGGCGCGAGAGGTCGGAGGACTGCACCGCGCGACGAGGCCGAGACGGTACGGGAGCAGGGGCGAGGATCGTCACGGATCAAGGCTATTCAGAACGCGTTCTGAACACAAGTGGCCAGGGGTCGGCCGGGGGCGGTACGGTTCGGGCATGACCAGGTGGGTCGCGCTGCTGCGCGGGGTGAACGTCAACGGGATCACGATCAGGAGCGCCGAACTCGCGGCGCTGTTCCGGGAACGCGGCTACCAGGACGTCCGGACCGTCCTCGCCTCCGGGAACGTGGTGTTCGGCTCGGACGGCACGGCCGCCGCCCTGAAGACCGACATCGAGCGGTCGCTCCGAGACCGCTTCGGATACGACGCCTGGATCGTGCTCGTCCCCCACGACGACCTCGCCGCCGTCGTGGACGGCTTCCCGTTCCCCGCCGCCGAGGACCACCACGACTACGTCGTGTTCGGCTCCGACGAGGACGCCCTCGACGACCTGCTGGCCGACCTCGAGGTCGACGAGTCCGTCGAGCGCGTCGCCCGGGGCGCAGGAGTCGTCTACTGGTCGTGCCCGAAGGGGTCGAGCACAGACACGGTGTTCGCCAAGCGGGCCGGTGCCGCACGCTTCAAGCGGACGACGACGACCCGCAACGCGAACACGCTCCGGAAGCTCCTGTGAGCCGGGGTGGTCTGCACCACGTCGAACTGCGCACCGCCGACCTCGACGCGTCCGGTCCCGCGTGGGACTGGCTCCTGACCGAGCTCGGCCACGAGCCCTTCCAGCGCTGGCCCGACGGGCGGAGCTGGCGGCTCGGCGACCTGTACGTCGTGCTCGAGACCGCTCCGCTGCCGGGCGAGCACGATCGACGACGCCCGGGCCTGAGCCACCTCGCGTTCCACGCCGGTGGCACCGACGACGTGGCCCGGATCTGGGCGGCCGCGCCCGCGCACGGATGGCGACGCCTCTACGAGGACCGCCATCCGCACGCCGGCGGGCCGGACCACCACGCGGCGTTCCTCGAGGACGCCGAACGGTTCAAGGTCGAACTCGTCGCCGACTGAGCGGCGACGACCGGCCGCGGACAGCCACGCTCAGGACTGGGGCGGCTGCCCGTTGCTCGCGGTGGTGCCACCGTCGACCGGCAGGATCGCCCCGGTGATGAACGACGCCGCGTCACTCGCCAGGAACAGCACGGCCGCCGCGACCTCGTGCGCACGACCCGCGCGGCCGAGGGCGATCCGCTCCTCGAACTTCTCCTGCAGCTCTTCGTCCTCCGCCTGGTCCTGCGTGAGGTCCGTCCACACGAGCCCCGGCGCCACGGCGTTCACGCGGACGCCGAACTGCCCGTTGTCGAGCGCGGCGGCCTTGGTGAAGTTCGAGACCCCGCCCTTCGCCGCGTTGTAGGGGCTCATCCGCCAGTCCGCGTCCTCGCCGGATACCGACGAGGTGTTCACGATCGACCCCTTCGTGGCACGGAGGAACGGCAGCGCCGCCCGGGTGCCGTAGAACACGCTGGAGAGGTCGGTCTCGATCACGCGGTGCCACTCGTCCGGCGTGATGTCCGTGATGTCGCCGGAGCTGAAGGTGCCGGCGTTGTTCACGAGCACGTCGATGCGGTCGAACCGCTCGATGGCCGTGTCGACGACCCGCTGCCAGTCGGCCGGGCTCGCGACGTCCGCGTGGAGCGCCACGACCCGGTCGCTCGGCAGGCTGTCGCCGACCGCTCGCACCTTCTCGTCGACGCTGTCGGTCAGGACGACGGACGCGCCCTCGTCGACGAACGCCCGCGCGGTCGCCTCGCCGATGCCGGACCCGGCACCCGTGACGATCGCCACCCTGCCCTCGAACCGGTTGCCCATGGTGTCTCCTCTCGTTGCACGATCCGTGCCCGGGGAGACGCCATCGGCCCAGCGGGGCACGGCGAGCCATGGTGCCCGCACCCGCCTGGGCGCGTTCGGAGGGTGTCAGGCGGTCGTGTCGTCCGGCTCCAGGTCGCGGTCGAGCGAGATCGTCGGGATCGACGCCGTGACGACCGATCCGTCGGCACGGAGGGTGCCCTGGATGTCGGCCGTCGTCGGCGCGCGCCCGGACATCCGTGGGCCCTGGTGCGGCAGCGGCACGACGGTCGGCTCGCCGGCGGTGACGTCCCACTGCTGGTTGTGCACCCACGCGGTGAACCCGGAGCCCGTCTCGACCGTGAAGGTCATGGCGTCCTGCTCGAGGTCGACGCGCACACGCGATCCGCGCACCGTCAGGCGGTAGGTGATCCGCTCCCAGTCCTTCGGCAGCCGCGGGTTGAAGGTCATCCGGCCGCCGTGGTCCCGCATGCCGCCGAACCCGTTCACGACCGCGCCCCAGATGCCGCCCGTCGAGGCGATGTGCACCCCGTCGGTCGTGTTGCCGTGCAGGTCGGCGAGGTCGACGTACAGCGCCGTCTGGAAGTACTGCAACGCGAGGTCGTGGTAGCCGACCTCGGCCGCCATGATCGACTGCACGACCGCCGACAGCGTGGAGTCGCCCGTCGTGAGGGCGTCGTAGTAGTCGAAGTCGCGACGCTTCTCGGCAGCGGTGAACTCGTGCCCCTGGAGGAACAGCGCGAGCACGACGTCGGCCTGCTTGAGGACCTGGAACCGGTAGATCACCAGCGGGTGGTAGTGGAGCAGCAGCGGGCGCTTGCTCTCGGGGGTGTTGTCGAGGTCCCAGAGTTCCTTGTCGAGGAACTGGGCGTCCTGCGGGTGGATGCCACGGTGCGGGTCGAACGGGATCTCCATCGACTCGGCCGCGTGCTCCCAGTCGGTCACCTCTTGCGCCTGCAGCCCGGTCCGCCGCACCATGCGCTCGTACTCTTCCGGGTCGTCGGCTGCGAGCTCGCGGCAGGCGTTCACGGCGAACCACAGGTTCGCCCGAGCCATCACGTTCGTGTAGAGGTTGTCGTCGACGACCGTCGTGTACTCGTCGGGACCGGTGACGCCGTCGATGTGGAACTTCTTGTCGCCGTTCGACCGCCAGAACCCGAGGTCCTCCCACAGGCGGGCGGTCTCGACGAGGATGTCGATCGCACCGCGCTTGAGGAACTCGCGGTCGTCCGAGGCGCGGACGTACTGCATGAGCGCATGCGCGATGTCCGCGTCGATGTGGTACTGCGCGGTGCCGGCGGCGTAGTAGGCGCTGGACTCCTCGCCGTTGATCGTCCGCCAGGGGAACAGCGCGCCGTGCTGGTTCAGCTCGCGGGCGCGGGACCGAGCCGCGTCGAGCATGTTGTAGCGGAACCGCAGGGCGTTCCGGGCGACGATCGGCGCCGTGTACGACAGGAACGGCAGGACGTAGATCTCCATGTCCCAGAAGTAGTGGCCGCCGTACCCGGAGCCCGTGACGCCCTTCGCCGCGATGCCGTGCCCGTCGGTCCGGGCCGTGGCCTGCGCGAGCATGAACAGGTTCCACCGGACGGCCTGCTGGAGCGCGGGCTGCCCGACGATCTCGACGTCGCTCCGCGCCCAGAAGTCGTCCATCCACTCGGCCTGCCGCGCGAAGGCCGCGTCGACGGACTCGGCACGCGAGCGATCGAGGGTCCGCTCGCAGCGGTCGGCGAGTTCGCGCGCCGGGACCCCGCGGGACGTGTGGTAGACCACGTGCTTCGTCAGGCGGATCGGCTGCCCGGCGCGCGCCTGCACGCGGTAGACGTGCTTCGCCAGGTCGTCCTCGATCGACGAGGACTCGTCCCAGCTGTTCTCGGTCTCGAGGTGGTGCTCGACGCCGACGCAGATCGTCATGCCCGAGCTCGCCGCCTGGTACCCGAGCAGCGAACGGCCGCCGGTGCTGCGCTTGAGCTTCGGCTCGAGCACCCGCTCGGTGAACGCCTCGGCCTTGCGCGGGTCGAACGCGTTCGCCGCCGCACGCATCCCCGCGTGGTACTCGTCCTGCACGTCCTGCCGGTTGAGGATCTGGCTCGACAGCAGGATCGAGGCGTCCGCGTCGAGCACGGTCACCTCGTAGTCGATGACCGCCAGGTGTCGGTCGGTGAACGACACCAGCCGCCGCGACCGGATGAGCACGCGCTTGCCCGACGGCGTCGACCACTCGGTCTCGCGGAACAGGTACCCGCCCCGGAAGTCGAGCCGCCGGGTGTGCCGGAGGATGTCCGCCTCGGCCAGGACGAGCGGTTCGTCGTCGACGTACAGGCGGATCACCTTGGCGTCGGGCGCGTTGATGATCGTCTGCCCGGTCTTCGCGAAGCCGAAGGCGTCCTCGGCGTGGCGGATCGGCCAGGTCTCGTGGAAACCGTTGATGTACGTGCCGTACTGCACGCCGCCACGACCCTCGTCGAGGTTGCCGCGCAGGCCCAGGTACCCGTTGCCGACGGCGAAGTTCGTCTCGGCGACGCCCTGCTCGTCGGGCGCGTACTCGGTCTCGACGAGGGCCCACTCGTCGATCGGGTAGCGGACGCGGTCCAGCGGGTCGGAGGTGATGGGGTTCATGGTGCTCCGTGGGGGAGGAGGGTGTTCGTGGGGAGGGTCGGGAGGGCCTGGAGGCGTGGATCGCCCCGGCCGCTTCGCCTACGTCGTGCTCGTGGCCGGTTCCGGCAGCTCGTCGACGAGTTCGTCGAGGTCGCCGACCACGACGTCGGCACCGTGCGCCCGGAGCGCGTCGGCCCCGGCTCCGCGATCGACGCCGATGACGAGCCCGAAGGCACCGTTCCGTCCCGCCTCGACCCCGCTCGTGGCGTCCTCGACAACGACGCACTCGGCAGCGGTCAGGCCGAACCGGCTCGCGGCGTCGAGGTAGGTGTCGGGCGCGGGCTTGCCGGCCAGACCGTCTTCGCGGGCGACGAGGCCGTCGACCACCACGGGGAAGCGCTCGAGGATGCCGGCCGTGCGGAGCACCTGCACGGCGTTGGCGGAGCTCGACACGACGGCGACGGACAACCCGGCGTCGATGGCGGCGACGAGGAACCGGAGCGAACCGGGGTAGGGATCCACCCCGTGCTCGGTCAACTCGGCCGTGAACTCGGCGTTCTTCCGGTTGCCGAGCCCGCACACCGTGTCGGCGTCCGGCGGGTCGTCCGGGGTGCCCTGCGGCAGGTCGATGCCGCGGGACTCGAGCAGGGAACGCACCCCGTCGTACCGGGGCTTGCCGTCGACGTACGCGAAGTAGTCCTGTTCCGTGTACGGAGCGACGCCGTGCTGGGCGAGGTAGGGCGTGAACAGCCGGCTCCACGCACGCATGTGGACGTCGGCGGTGGGGGTGAGGACACCGTCCAGGTCGAACAGGAGCGCTCGCTGGTCAGCGAGTCGCGCGGGTGTGCGCCGGTCCGGCGTCGTCATGTGCTGCCCTCCGGGGGACGGGGTCGTCGACGTTGCTTCCGGACGAGTCTAGGACCGCTCCAGGACCGGCGTTCAGGCGCGCCGGGCCCCTGTGGAAAGAGTTCACACACTCGTTCGCTGTGCAGGAGGTTCAGCGCAGCGCAGCGCCCGACGGCAGCGTCCGCACCCACTCCTCGATCGCTGAACCGATCTGCTGCCGGGCGTCGGTCCGCGAGATCGTCGCGGTGTCGTCCCCGGGCTGCGCACCGTACGCACCGAAGTCGGCGTGGTTCGCGCCCTGCACCTCGACCGTCATCGCGTTCGACGGCAGCAGGTGCCGCGCGGCGTCGACCTTCTCGGGGGTGGAGAGCCCGTCACGCGACCCCGAGACGCTGAGCACGCTGATGTACGACTTGCTGATGTCGTTCGCGCAGTAGCTGCCGAGCAGGAGCAGCCCGTCGGCGTCCGGCGCGAGCTGGCACGCGCGCACGCCACCGAGCGAGTGCCCGCCGACCGCCCAGGACCGGACGTCGGGGGCGTGGGACTCGAACGTCGACAGCGGGCGGGTGTCGAAGAAGGCGAGGTGCAGCGTCGGCTTCGTGATGACGACGGTCGTCCCGCTGGCGACCACCTGCCGGAACGTCGCCATGTACGCGTACGGATCGACCTTCGCGCCCGGGATGAACACGATGCCCGCGCCGTTCGCGGTGCCGGTCGGGGTCATCACCACGGCGTCCCCGGCGTCCCGGACGGCCACACGGTCGTCCCGCCAGACCTGCAGCGCCGCGCTCCGGGTGCCCTGCATGACGATGTTCGCCCAGACGAGGAACACCACCGCGATCAGCACGATCACGGCGACGACCCACGCGGTCCAGCGGAGTGCTCGGTTCATGGTCTCCCTGCTTCCTGCGGGCGTCGGGCGGTGACGGTGAGCCAGCGCTCGTCGGCACCCGGGCGCGTGGTCTCACGGACGTCGACGTCGGTCCAGCCGGAACGGGTGACGACCTCGGCCAGGGGTCCTGGCGTCCAGTAGGTGAAGTGTCGCGCGAGGTCGAGCTTCCGCGTGCTCCACGCGTCGCCGCCGCCGAGCTTCACGGTGGCGGCCAGCACACCGCCGGGGTGCACGGCGTCGCGGAGCCGCACGAGGACGCCCTCGAGCTCCGTCCGACCGACGTGCAGCAGCACGGCGTTCGCGAACACGGCGTCGTACGGGCCGCCGAACGCGTCCGAGCGCACGTCGACGAGGCGCGCCTCGTGCCCCGCGGACCGCAGCGCGTCCACGAACGACCGCGCTCCGTCGGTCCGGTCGACGACGAGTCCGGCCGCCTCGAGCGCGAGGGCGTCACGCCCCGGGCCCGACCCGAGCTCGAGCACCCGCGCCCCGACCGGGACGAGTGCGAGCAGGTCGTCGACGAGCCCGGCACGGTGGTCGTCGGTGCGCTCGGCGTAGCGGTCGGCAGCACGCTCGTAGGCGTCCAGCGTGCGCTCGGCGGCGAGGTCACGACGCATCACGACCTCGTGCCGACCGTCGGGCAGCGGGTCACCGGGCTCGTCGGCCGCGGTGAAGCCACAGCGCTCGTACGTGCGACGGGCAGTGGCGTTGTCCGGCATGACCGACAGCTCGAGGGTGTCGGCCCCGGCGCTCGCGGCCCAGGTCGCGACCGCACGGATGAGCGCGGCCGCGACCCCTCGGCCGCGGGCGACGGGGTCGACCCACATCGAGATGAGTTCGGCGGTGCCCGGGTCCTCGCCCGGGACGCCGCTGGCCATGCCGACGACGGAGTCGTCCTCGGCGTGGGCGAGCAGGTCGAGCGCTCCGGGGATCGAGAGCCGTGTCCGCCACCGGTGCTCGGGCGCGTCGGCCCAGTCGGCGAGCGTGGACCCGAAGGCTTCGGGAGCGTCCGCGAGCGCCGCGAGCCGGACCGGACGCCAGGTCTCCCAGTCGTCCGCCGTCACCCGGCGCAGCGCGATCGTCACGCCCCGACGCTACCGCCCGCGGGTGCGAGCCGACCCTGCCGGGCCGACCCGCGCCTCCTGGACCGGATCAGACCGCCGCGGCCTCCGTGACGGCCGCACGCAGCTCCGCCGCCGCTGCTGCGACGTCGTCCGCGCTGTAGATGGCGCTCCCGGCGACGGCGATGATCGCTCCGGACGCCTGCACGGCCGCGATCGACGACGCGTTCACGCCGCCCGCGATCGAGAAGGGGACGCCGGAGGCCTCGCCGGCCTCGAGCAGGGTGGAGAAGGTGAAGCCCTCCTCGGCCTGCTCGTCGAGTCCCGCGTGCACCTCGACGAACTGCGCGCCGAGGGCGACGACCTCACGGGCCCGGGCGGGCTTGTCCGCGACGCCGATGAGGTCGACGACGACGCCCTTGCCGTGCTTCTCGGCAGCGGCGACCGCGCCCGCGATGGTGGAGTCCCCGGCGACGCCGAGCACGGTGACCAGGTCGGCGCCCGCGGCGAACGCGATGTCCGCCTCGAGCTCGCCGGCGTCCATGGTCTTGAGGTCGGCGAACACGGTCTTGTCCGGGTGGGCCTCCTTCATCGCGGTGATGACGGAGAGCCCGGCGCTCTTGATGAGCGGCGTGCCGAGCTCGAGGACGTCGACGCTCGGGGCTGCCTTCGCGGCGAGGTCGAGCGCGGCCTCGGTGGTGAGGGTGTCGATGGCGAACTGGATCTGCATGGGTGTGCCTTTCACTCGAGGTTGGCGTGGCTGGGCCACAGGTCGTCGGCGGAGCGTCCGCTCCGGGTCCACAGGGCGTGGAAGAGTGCGTCGCCGAGCAGGACCACGGCCTGCTCGAAGCGGCTGCCCGCGTACTGCTCGGAGGCGCTGCCCGACCGGTCCGTCTTCGTCGCGGCGGGGACGACGAGGGTGACGGCGGCGAGCGCGCCGAGCGGCGAGTCGTCGGTCGTCGACACGGCGAGCACGTCAGCGCCGACGTCGACCGCGGTGCGCGCCGCCTGGACGATGCCGGTGGTCGTGCCGGAGCCGCTCGCGACGAGCAGGACGTCCCCCGTCCGGATGGCCGGGGTCGTCACCTCGCCGACGACGTGCACGTCGAGTCCGAGGTGCATGAGCCGCATGGCCGTCATCCGCAGCGCGAGGCCGGAACGGCCGGCCCCGTGGACGAACACGCGCTCGGCACCGCTGAGCAGCTCGAGCGCGGCATCGGTGTCACCCCGGACCGTCTCGGCGAGGTCGGCGGACTCGCGGACGATCAGGGCGAGGGCGTCGGTCACGGTGTCAGCGGGCATGCCAACGATCGTGGTCGGGACGCGGGTCCGCCGCCGCTACCCGACACGGCGGGGTCCCCATCCGATCGGGTGGCCCCACCCGCTCGGGTGGGAGTCGTACGGTTGGTCACGTGACCGACAACGTGCGCGACGACGGGGCGGCGGCTCCGTCGGCCGTCCAGGAGGCGCGGCGCGACCCCGCAGGACGCCTCGCCGCCGCCGACCACGCGCGCACCGTCGCGGAGCAGGCGGACCGGCACGCACTCACCCTGGAGTCGGTGCTCGCCGTGCTCCGGTCGCCGCGCGTGGGCGACGCGGCCGCCCGTGCCGAGGCCGTCGAGATCGCGTCGGCAGCACTCGTCGACCTCCGGACCGTGACGGACCGGCAGCGCGGAGCCCTGCTCGAACCGGTCACGGGGGCGTTCTCGCGGCTCCGGGCCGACCTCCGTCCGCTCGTCCGGTTCGGGGACCTCGACGTGCAGTTCGTGGAACCGCCGGCGACCGGTCGAGCACTCCCCGGCGACGTCGCCCACAGCGCCCGGGCGATCGTGCGGACGGCGGTGCTCGCCCTCGTGGACGAGGGAGCTGCGCGGCGCGTCCGTATCCAGTGGGACTGCGATGGCCGGAACCTGCTCATGCAGCTCCGCGACGACGGAGCCGGCACGCTCGACGTGCACGACGACACCGTCCGGCCGATCGCCGAGCGGGTCGCGACCCTCGACGGCGAACTGCACGTGGCGTCCACTGCGGGCTGGGGGTCCGTGCTCGACATCGCGATCCCGCTCGACCCGCCGGCGGGGACGCCGGTGTCGGCGGAGGCGTCCGACCTCACGCCGCGGGAGCAGGACGTGCTGCGGCTCGTCGCCACCGGGATCGGCAACCGGGAGATCGCCGATGGGCTCGGGATCAGCCCGAACACGGTCAAGTACCACGTGGCGAACCTGCTCCGGAAGCTCGGCGCGCGGACCCGGGCGGAGCTCGCCGCGGTCAGCTCCCGGGCGTGATCCCGGCGGGGCTGAAGCGGTAGCCCATGCCCGACTCGGTCACCAGGTAGCGCGGGTGTCCCGGGTCCGGCTCGAGCTTCCGCCGCAGCTGCGCCATGTACAACCGCAGGTACCCGGAGTCGTTGCCGTGCGACGGTCCCCACACGTCGGTGAGGAGCATCTCGCGCGTCATGAGCCGGTCGGGGTTCGTCACGAGGACCTCGAGCAACCGCCACTCGGTCGGGGTCAGTCGGATTGCCGGACCGGACGGCGGCGTGACCTGCTTCGCGACGAGGTCGACGACGAGGTCCCCGATCGACACCGAGGGCGTCGCACCCGCGGCCGAAGCTGCCGCGACCTGCCGTCGGCCGAGCGCCCGGAGTCGGGCGAGCAGCTCGTCCATCTGGAAGGGCTTCGTGACGTAGTCGTCCGCGCCGGCGTCGAGCGCGTCGACCTTGTCCGACGAGTCGGTCCGACCGGAGAGCACGAGCACCGGGACCTGCGACCAGGCCCGGATGCCCTCGAGCACCCCGATGCCGTCGAGCCGGGGCATCCCGAGGTCGAGCAGCACGAGGTCGGGCCGCTCGGTGATGACCGCGTCGATCGCGGCCCGGCCGTCCCGGGCGGTGACGACGTCGTACCCGCGGGCGGCCAGCGTCACGGCGAGCGCCCGGACGAGCTGCACGTCGTCGTCGGCGATCAAGACCTTCATCGCGCACGGCCCTTCATCGGATCTCCACTCCCAGGTGTCCGGCGATCGGCAGCCGCACCACGACGGTGAGTCCGCCGCCGGGGGTGTCGTCGACCTCGATCGTGCCGCCCATGCCCTCGGTGAACCCGCGGGCGAGGGCCAGTCCGAGTCCGAGTCCGGTGTCGTTGTCGGTGTCGCCGAGGCGCTGGAACGGCTGGAACACCTCGTCGACGCGGTCCGACGGGATGCCGGGGCCGTGGTCGGCCACCCGGAGCTCGACGCCGCCGCCGAACGCGCTCGCGGCGATGCGGACCCGTGTGTCCTCCGGGGCGTACCGCACGGCGTTGGCGAGCAGGTTCACGACGACGCGCTGCAGCAGCACGGCGTCGGCGAGCACCGGCGGGAGGTCGGCGGGCAGGTCGAGGTCGACGTCGTCCGGACCGAGCTCGAGCTCGTCGAGCGCGGGGGCGACCACCGTCTCGAGGGCGAGCGGCACCGGCGTCACGGCGAGCACCCCGGCCTGCACGCGACTGACGTCCAGCAGGTCCGCCAACAGCACCGCGAGCTGACGCAGGCTCTCGTCGGCGGTGGCGAGCAGCGCCTCCTGATCGTCCGCCGACAACTCGATGTCCGGCGCCCGCAGCGTCTGCACGGCCGCCGAGGCGGCCGCGATCGGCCGCCGCACGTCGTGGCCGACGGCCGCGAGGATCGCGCTCCGCACCCGGTCCACCGCCGCGATGCGCTCGGCGTCGACGGCCGCGCGGGTGAGGTCGCGGTGCTCCACGGCGGCGTCGAGCTGCTGCTCGACGACGCGCAGCAGTCGTCGTTGGGTCGGGTCGTCGGGGGCGCCCGCGAACTCCAGGACGGCGCCGGACGGGAGGGACGTGGCGGCGTCCGGCGCCTCGCCGAACGTCCCGGACGTGGCCGGCACCTCGTCGCCCTGCCGGATCCGGACGCCGGCGAAGCCGAAGGCCTCGCGCGTCCGGTCGAGCAGCGCCTGCAGGGCGTCGTCGCCGCGGAGCACGCTGCCGGCGATCCCCATCAGGAGGCCCGACTCGGCGGCGGCGCGGCGGGCAGCTCGCGAGCGACGGGCCGAGCGGTCGACGACGAAGCTCACGAGCACGGCACTGATGACGTACATGACGAGGGCGACCAGGTGCCACGGCTGCTGCACGGTGACCCGGTGCAGGGGTTGCACGAAGAAGAAGTCGAGGCTCAGCCCGGACAGCACGGCGGCGAAGACGGCCGGCCACATCCCGCCGACGAGCGCCACCACGAGCACGAGCAGCTGGTAGGCGAGCACGTCCACGGTGATCGAGTCGGGGTCGGTGCTGAACGACAGCAGCCAGGTGAGCAGTGGACCGGCGACGAGGGAGAGCACGAACGCGGCGACGATCCGGCCGCGGGACAGGCTGCCGCCGAGCCTCGGCAGGGCGAAGCCACCGCCGGCCCGCTCGTGGGTGACGACGTGGACGTCGATGTCGCCGGACTCGCGGATGACGGTGTTGCCGATGCCCGGGCCCGTGATCGCCGCGGCGAGCCGACTGCGGCGGCTCACCCCGATGACGATCTGCGTCGCGTCGATCGACTTCGCGAACCGCACCAGGGTGGTCGGCACGTCGTCGCCGACCACCTGGTGGTACGTCCCGCCGAGCTGTTCGAGCAGGGTGCGCTGCTTCCCGAGCGCCCCCGGGTGGCGCTCGCGGAGGCCGTCGTTCGTCGTGACGTGCACGGCGGCGAGCTCGCCGCCGGCGCTGCGGGCGGCGATCCGGGCGCCCCGGCGCAGCAGGGTCTCGCCCTCGGGACCGCCGGTCAGGGCGACGAGGACGCGTTCCCGGGTCTCCCACCGGTGGTCGATGCCGTGCTCGGCGCGGTAGGCCTTGAGTGCGTCGTCGACCTCGTCGGCGAGCCAGAGCAGGGCGATCTCGCGCAGGGCGGTGAGGTTGCCGAGCCGGAAGTAGTTCGACAGCGCCGCGTCGATCCGGGTCGCCGGGTAGACGAGCCCGTCGGACAGCCGCTCGCGGAGCGCCGCCGGGGCGAGGTCGACCACCTCGATCTGGTCCGCCGCGCGCACCACGGCGTCCGGGACGGTCTCGCGCTGGACGGTGCCGGTGATCTCGCGGACGACGTCGCCGAGGGACTGCATGTGCTGCACGTTCACGGTGGAGATGACGTCGATCCCGGCGTCCCGCATCGCCTCGACGTCCTGCCAGCGCTTCTCGTTCGTGCTGCCGGGCGCGTTGGTGTGGGCGAGCTCGTCGACGAGCGCGATGTCGGGCCGGCGGGCCAGCACGGCCTCGAGGTCGAGGTCGTCGAGCTGGACGCCGCGGTGCTCCACGATGCGTCGGGGGACGACCTCGAGCCCGTCGACCAGTGTGGCCGTGGCGGCACGGCCGTGGGTCTCGACGACGGCGACGACCACGTCCCGGCCCTCGGCGCGCAGTCGGTGCCCCTCTTCGAGCATCGTGAACGTCTTGCCGACACCGGGCGCCGCACCGAGCAGGACCCGCAGCTTCCCGCGCTTCACGTGCTCATCCTCTCGCGTCCGAGGGGTGCGGGGAGCGCCCGCACAACCAAAGTCCGTGCGAACCGCGGTTCCGCGCGGTTCGGTGTGACTTCGGTTGTGCGGGAGCGATCCGCGCCACGGGTCACGCCGACGCCTTCGCGAGCGCCAGGTTCAGCTCGAGCACGTTCACCACGGGCTCCCCGAGGAACCCGAGCTGCCGCGCCTCGGTGTGCTGCTCCACGAGCGTGCGCACCGCCGACTCCGACATCCCCCGCGCAGCGGCCACGCGGGACACCTGCTGCAGCGCGTACTCCGGGCTGATGTCCGGGTCGAGGCCGGAGCCCGACGCCGTCACCGCGTCCGCCGGCACGTCGGCGACGGGGACCCCGTCGGCCTTCGCGACGGCGGCCTTGCGCTCCTCGATCGCCTTGCGGAGGTCGGGGTTCGAGGGCCCGAGGTTCGACCCGCTCGACGCCCCGGCGTCGTAGCCCTTCTCCCCCGCGGCGCTCGGCCGCGACTGGAACCACCGGTCGGCTCCGCGGCCGTCGAACGACTGCCCGATGAGCGACGACCCGACGACGGTGCCGTCCGACGACGTCACCATCGAGCCGTTCGCCTGGTCGTGGAACGCGGCCTGGCCGACGCCCCACACCGCGAGCGGGTAGGCGATGCCGAGCACCACGGTGCTGAGGAGGGTGAGCCGGACGGCCACCCCGAGTGAGCGGAACGAGGAACGAGATGCAGACGTCATGAGGAGAACCCCGGGATGAGACCGACCACGAGGTCGATGAGCTTGATGCCGATGAAGGGGACGACCACGCCGCCGAGCCCGTAGAGGAGCAGGTTCCGGCCGAGGATCGACGATGCCGATGCAGCGCGGTAGGCGACGCCACGGAGGGACAGCGGGATGAGCGCCACGATCACGAGCGCGTTGAAGATGACTGCGCTGAGGATCGCGGACGCGGGACTGTGCAGCCCCATGACGTTGAGCGCGGCGAGCCCGGGGAACGCCATCTGGAACATCGCGGGGATGATCGCGAAGTACTTGGCGATGTCGTTCGCGATCGAGAACGTCGTGAGCGCCCCGCGGGTGATGAGCAGCTGCTTGCCGATCCGGACGACGTCGATGAGCTTCGTCGGGTCCGAGTCGAGGTCGACCATGTTGCCGGCCTCCTTCGCCGCGGTCGTCCCGGTGTTCATCGCCACGCCGACGTCCGCCTGCGCCAGGGCCGGGGCGTCGTTCGTGCCGTCACCGGTCATCGCGACGAGGTTGCCGCCCTCCTGTTCCTTGCGGATCAGGGCGAGCTTGTCCTCGGGGGTGGCCTCGGCGAGGAAGTCGTCCACACCGGCCTCGGCGGCGATCGCCTTCGCGGTGCGCGGGTTGTCGCCGGTGATCATCACCGTGCGGATCCCCATCTCGCGCAGCTCGGCGAACCGTGCCGCCATGCCGTCCTTGACGACGTCCTTGAGGTGGACGACCCCGAGCAGCGTGACCGCACCGGAGGGTGCGCGGCGTCCGACGACGAGCGGGGTTCCGCCCTGGTCCGAGACCTCGACCACCGTGGCGTCGATGGCCTGCGCGACCGCTTCGGGAACACTAGTTGAGCCGGTTGCAGCCCAGGCGAGCACTGCCGACGCGGCACCCTTGCGCACGGAGCTGCCGTCGGGCAGGTCCACGCCAGACATGCGCGTCTGTGCGGTGAAGGGCACCTCGACGGCACCGGCGGGGAGGTCCGGGGCGACGCCCGCTCCCGCGGCGAGGTCGACGATGGACCGCCCCTCGGGGGTCCCGTCCGCGGCGGACGACAGGGCGGCCGCCTCCATCAGGGCCGGCTCCGTGACACCGGGGACCGGCACCACGCGCGACGCCCGACGGTTGCCGTACGTGATCGTCCCGGTCTTGTCGAGCAGCAGGGTCGTGATGTCCCCGGCGGCCTCGACCGCACGGCCGGACATCGCCAGGACGTTGTGCTGCACGAGTCGGTCCATGCCAGCGATGCCGATCGCGGAGAGCAGGGCACCGATCGTCGTCGGGATGAGGCAGACGAGCAGGGCGATGAGCACCGGCACGCTCACGGTCGCCCCGACGAGCCCGGCGATCGGCTGCATCGTCAGGCAGACGATCACGAACACGATCGACAGCGAGGCGAGCAGGATGTTCAGCGCGATCTCGTTCGGCGTCTTCTGCCGGGCGGCACCCTCGACGAGCCGGATCATCCGGTCGATGAAGGTCTCACCGGGGGTCGACGTGATGCGCACGACGATGCGGTCCGAGAGCACCCGGGTGCCGCCGGTGACGGCACTCCGGTCGCCGCCGGACTCGCGGATGACCGGGGCGGACTCACCGGTCACGGCCGACTCGTCGACGGACGCGATGCCGTCCACGACGTCGCCGTCGCCCGGGATCACCTCGCCCGCGACGACGACCACGACGTCGCCCTTGGCGAGGTCAACGGACGCGACCTCCTCGGTCTCGTTGCCGGTCGCCGCCGCGTCGGACCGGTCGTACCGGAGCACCCGACGGGCACTCGTGGTCGAGCGGGTCTTCCGCAGCGTGTCGGCCTGTGCCTTGCCCCGGCCCTCGGCCACCGACTCCGCGAGGTTCGCGAAGACGACGGTGAGCCAGAGCCACACGGCGATGGCGATGGTGAACGCGGACGGCTCGACGACGGCTGCTGCCGTCGTCAGCGCGGCGCCGACCTCGACGATGAACATGACGGGGTTCCGCCACATCAGTCGCGGGTCGAGTTTGCGCAGGGCACCCGGGAGGCCCGCCACGAGTTGACGGGGTCCGAAGGCGGACGAGCGTGTGGCCGGCCTGGAGGCGCTGGTCGCCTCGTGCTCGGAGGTCGCGGTGGTCATGGTATCGGCTTTCATCGGGCGAGGGCTTCTGCGAGCGGTCCCAGTGCGAGCACCGGGAAGTAGGTGAGTGCGGTCACGACGACGGCGACGCCGCCGAGCAGGACGATGAACAGCGGCCGGTGCGTGGGCAGCGTGCCGACGGTCTCCGGCACCCGGTCCTGGGTCGCGAGGGACCCGGCGAGCGCCAGCACGAACACCATCGGGACGAACCGGCCGAGCAGCATCACGACGCCGAGCGCGGAGTTCATCCACGTCGTGTTCGCCGTCAGGCCGCCGAACGCCGAGCCGTTGTTGTTCGCGCCCGAGGTGAAGGCGTAGAGGAGCTCGGACAGGCCGTGGTTGCCCGGGTTGAAGATCGACGTGCCGACGACCTGCTCGCGGACGCCCGGGAGCACCAGGGACAGGCCGGTGCCGAGGAGCACCAGGGTCGGGGTGACGAGGATGTAGAGCGACGCGAAGGTCATCTCGCGGGCCCGGATCTTCTTGCCGAGGTACTCGGGGGTCCGACCGACGAGCAGCCCGCCGATGAACACCGTGATGACCGCGAGCACGAGCATCCCGTACAGCCCGGAGCCGACGCCGCCGGGGGTGACCTCGCCGAGCATCATGTTGACGAGCGCCATCATCCCGCCGATCGGCGTGAAGCTGTCGAACATGCCGTTCACGGCGCCGGTCGACGTCGCGGTCGAGGTCGTCCCGAAGAGCGTCGTGCCGAGGATGCCGAACCGCACCTCCTTGCCCTCCATGGCGGCCCCGGCGGCGTGGGTCGCGCTGCCGCCGCCACCGAGCTCGGCGATCGACATCACCGAGAGCGAGACGAGGAAGATCGCGCCCATCACGGCGAGGATCGCGTAGCCCTGACGGTCGTCGTCCACCAGGCGGCCGAACGTGCGCGGCAGCGAGAACGGGATGACGAGCATGAGGAAGACCTCGACGAGGTTCGTCCACGCCTGCGGGTTCTCGAACGGGTGCGCCGAGTTCGCGTTGAAGTAGCCGCCGCCGTTCGTGCCGAGTTCCTTGATGGCCTCCTGCGAGGCGACGAACCCGTCCGGGATGTGCTGCGTCCCGCCGACCAGGGTCGTGACGTCGGTGCCGCTCCCCCACGACTGGATGACACCACCGGCGACGAGCACGATCGCGAACACGAACGCACCCGGCAGCAGGAGCCGGCCGGTCCCGCGGACGACGTCCACCCAGACGTTGCCGAGCGTGCCGGAGCGTCGACGGGCGAAGCCGCGGACGAGCGCCACGGCGACGGCGAGCCCGACCGCCGCGGAGAGGAAGTTCTGCACCGCGAGGCCGGCCATCTGCACCGTGTACCCGACGGTGACCTCGGGCGAGTACGACTGCCAGTTCGTGTTCGCGACGAACGACGCCGCCGTGTTGAACGCGAGCGACGGCCCGACGTTCGGCAGCCCGAGGTCGCCGGGCAGCACGACCTGGATGCGCTGCAGGAGGTACACGAGCAGCAGCCCCACGGCACTGAAGAGCAGCACGCCGCGCAGGTACGCGGGCCACGACTGCTCAGCGTCGGGGTCGACGCCGATCACCCGGTAGACCCCGCGCTCGATCCGGCTGTGCCGCGTCGGCGTGAACACCCGCGCCATCCAGTCGCCGAGCGGCCGGTAGGCGACGACGAGCAGCAGCACGAGCGTGGCGACCTGGACGATCCCGGCCCACGTGTCCGCGGTGCTCATCAGAACTTCTCCGGGCGCACGAGGGCCCAGACGAGGTACACGAGCGAGGCGACGCCGAGGACGGCGGCGGCGATGGTGATGACGATCACAGCCGTTCCACCGCCTTGGCGATGAGTGACACCACGCCGAACACGGCGAGGACACCGGCGACGACGAAGACGTCGAACACGAGGGACTCCAGAGGTTCACGGGGTCCGCGCCGGGCGACGCGGACGGCACCACGTGTGGTGCCGAACCGATGCTGGATCCGGCACCGCACCTCCAGACCCGTCCCTAACGGTTTCCTGACGCGCTCCTGACACACGCATGCGCGTCACTAACGCCCGCTCGCTCGCCCCAGCCGCTCGGCGAGCACGGCAGTCGCCGCACGGAGTTCGTCGGGCCCCTCGACGGTGAAGTCCGCGGTGGCACCGGCGAACGCCGCCGCGAGGCCCTCCCACGACCAGGAGCCGCGCGTGAGACGGCACCGGTCCGGGCCGAGCGGCTCGAGCACGGCGTCGTCGGGGAGGTACGGCGCGACGGTCTCGGCCGGCACCTCGAGGACGGCGGTGCCGGTGCACGGCCAGACGTCCTCGCGGTCGGACCCCTTGAACCGCGCGGCCACGAACGCTGCCGGATCGCCACCGGGCGCGGGACGCGGTGCGAACGGCACGCGCGTCCGCATCCGCGGGGTGATGCGGTCGACGCGGTGGGTGCGCCAGTCGTCGCGGTCGAGGTCCCAGTCGAGCAGGTACCAGCGGCCGTTCCGGGCGACCACCGCGTGCGGCTCGACCCGGTGGGGCGTCTCGTCGGGGCCGTACCCGAAGCGGAGGACCTCGCCGAGGTGGACGGCCTCGCTCACCGCGACGAGGACCTCCGGGTCGACGGGGGTGCGACCGGCCGAGGTGACCGCGTCGATCGCGTCCACCCGTGTGCGCAGACGCGCGGGCATCACCTGCCGCACCGTCGCGAGCGCACGGGCGGCCGATTCGGCGATGTCCGCGCCGGACGCGGGCGCCACGGCGAGCGCGATGGCGATCGCGACCGCCTGGTCGTCGTCGAACAGGAGCGGGGGCAGGTCCGCACCCGCTGCCAGCCGGTACCCGCCGGCCGGGCCGCGCAGTGCCTCCACGCGGTAGCCGAGGCCGCGGAGCCGGTCGACGTCGCGGCGGAGCGTGCGCGGGCTGACCTCGAGCCGTCCGGCGAGCTCGTCGCCGGGCCAGTCCCGGTGCACCTGCAGCAGCGAGAGCAGCGCGAGCATGCGCGAGGACGGTCCGGACATGCCTCCAGTATCGGTGGAGAAGCGGACAGGATCTGACCGCAATGCCCGGGATGCTGGTCCCATGAGCATCGAAACGACAACCCACCTCAACTTCGACGGACAGGCCCGCGCGGCCCTCGACTTCTACGCCTCGGTCTTCGGCGGCGAGGTCGCGTCCATGACCTACGGCGCGATGGGCGCCTCGGACGAGCCGGACTGGGCCGACCGCATCGTCTGGGGTCAGGTCGCCACCGACGCCGGGCTGCGCGTGATGGCCTTCGACGTCTGGCCGGGGCAGCCGTGGGACCAGGGCACGAACGCGTTCTACGTGTACGTGCACGGTGACGACGCGGCCGAGCTCGAGCGGTACTGGGCGGCGCTGTCCGAGGGGGCCGAGATCCGGCAGCAGCTCGGTCCGTCGGCCTGGGCACCGCTGGCCGGGCAGCTCCGCGACCGCTTCGGCGTCATCTGGGCGCTCGACGTCGCGTGACGTTTCCGAGCCACTTCCCCACGAAATCCGACCGCCGGTAGCGTGCCGGCATGCCCGAGTTCCGTCCGATGCCCGGCTACGAGCTCGGCGACGGGTGGGTGGCCGCGCGTCGACGCCGCTCCCGGTTCGGCCGGGTGTGGCGCTGGGCCGGCCCGCCGGTGGCGCTCCTCGCCCTCGTCGCGGCCGTGCTGCTGTTCCGCTGGTACGCGGGCGTGGCCGACCAGGTCCGGTGGGAGTGCGCCGTGTCCACCTGCGGGACGAACGACCCGCGGTCCTTCGCGCCGGAGGGGTGCTGGGCGCTCCTGGTGCTGTCCGCGCTCGGCGTTGGACGGCTGCCGGGGCGCTGGTGGTGGCGAGCCGGACTGCTGCTGGCGTTCGCCGTCGTCGCCGCGTGGTCGATCGACTGGTGGCGGCTGCCGGGGACGGACCTCGGCCTGTTCGTGACCCCGATCGGCGCGGGTGGTGTCGGCGCCGTGCTGCTGCTCGCCCGGATCGGGATCGCGGTCGACCGCGCGCGCGGACGGTCCCACACCGCACGGCGGCGACCGCGGTGACGGGCGGTCAGCGCGCGGGACTCCACGTGCTGACCGTCACGGCAGCGGTGACGCTCGTCGGCGCGAACACCTGCCCCGGGTCGACGTGGTGGTGACTCGGCCCCATGTGCACCACGTCGTGGACGTCCTCGGCGGACAGCTCCATCGTCCACGTGAGGTCCTCGGCCGAACGCTGCTCGAACGCGGGCGTGAGGGAGTCGTGCAGCCGCCGTTCCTTCTCGGGGTCCACCGTGATCGTCGCCTCGGCCAGCTCCGCCAGGTGTCCGGTGCGCGGGGTCACCACCACGAGGAGGCCCTCGGGGTGCAGCACACGGGCGTACTCCGTCTGGTTGCGTGGCGCGAAGACGTCCAGCACGACCGCGGCTGCGCCGTCGACGACCGGGAGGCGCTCGGTCACGTCCCCGACGACGGCCCCCGCACGCTCGTGGATGCGAGCGGCCCGTCGGATCGCGACCGCGGACAGGTCGAGTGCGACCCCGAGCCGCGAGACGGCCTCGAGCGCGTGCGCGAGGTACGTGCCCGGCCCGGACCCGACGTCGAGGACGACACCGGGCACGTCCACGGAGGCGACCGCCCGGGCCACCGCCCGTTCGACCGGCGCGTAGTGCCCGCGCCCCAGGAAGCGGAGTCGGGCGTCGACCATCTCCGGCGTGTCCGCCGTCAGCGCACGACGCTTCGCGGGCAGCAGCGTGAGGTGCCCCTGCTTGGCCTCGTCGAACCGGTGGCCCGTGGTGCAGCCGACCTGGCCGCCGTCGACTCGGCCGAGGGGCTCGGCGCAGACGGGGCAGGCGAGCATCGGCAGCAGGTCGTCACGCACCGGCCCAGCGTACGGGGCCTCGCTAGCCTGGCCGGATGTCGCTGCAGCAGCTCTTCGGCCTCGACGGACGCACCGCCCTGGTGACGGGAGGCAGTTCCGGCATCGGGCGAGCGATCGCCACCGCCCTCGCGGACGCCGGCGCGCACGTGCTCGTCGCGGCCCGGACCGCGGCGACCATCGACGCCACCGTCGCTGCGATCCGGCAGGCGAGTGGCTCGGCCGACGGCATCGTCGCAGACCTGTCCACGCGCGCCGGAGCCCACGCCCTCGCCGACACTGCGGGCGATGTCGACGTGCTCGTCAACTCCGCGGGGATCAACCTGCGGCCGGCCATGGCCGACCTCGACGAGGACACCTGGGACGCCACGATGGCCGTGAACCTCGACGCGCCGTTCGTGCTCGGGCAGCGGCTCGCGCCCGGCATGGCCGCTCGCGGGTACGGCCGGATCATCGGCATCAGCTCCCAGCAGGCGCACCGGCCCTTCGCCGCCAGCGGCGCGTACGGGGTCTCGAAGGCGGGCCTGGAGGCGCTGGCCCGGTCCCAGGCAGAGGCCTGGTCCGGGCACGGGGTCACCTCCAACGTCCTCGTCCCCGGTTTCGTCCGGACCCCGCTCAACGAACGGCTCAGTGCCGAGCCCGCGACCGTCGCCGCCCTCGCGGCACGGACCCTGGTCGGGCGGAACGGGCTCGCCTCGGACTTCGCCGCCGCCGCGGTGTTCCTCGCCGGACCCGGTTCGGCGTACGTCACGGGGCAGTCGATCGCGGTCGACGGCGGGTTCTCCGTGCACTGACCCCGGTACGGTCGGGGCATGGCCGTCATCCACCGTGCAGAACTCCGCCCGTCGAAGCTCGAGGCGCTCGCCGCCTGGCTGCCGGACCAGCCCTGGAGCGGGGTGTCCGCCGGCGACGACCTCGCGATCGCGGGGAAGTTCCGGTTCGACGACCCCGCGGGCGAGGTCGGCGTCGAGACAGTGCTCGTGCGCACCACGGACGGCCGGGTGCTCCAGGCACCGCTGACCTACCGCGGCGCACCGCTCGACGGTGCCGAGGCCTTCCTCGTGACCGAGATGGACCACTCCGTGCTCGGACGACGCTGGGTCTACGACGCCGTGGGCGACCCGGTGTACGCCGACGTCCTGCGCCGGGCGATCGCCACGGGCGGGCACGAGGCCACCCTCGAGCGCGCCGACGGATCCGGGGCGTGGGGCGCCGAGGGGACGGCATCGGGCAGCGGGTCCGACGCCGACTCCCGCACCGTGACGGCCGTGGACGCGCAGACCTCCGGCGCCCTGACCTCCGTCGCGACCGACCACGGGACGCTCGTCGTCGCCCGTGTCGTCGGGGCGGAGCTGCCCGCAGGCCGCACGCTCACCGGCAGCTGGTCCGACGGGACCGGCGTGCTCGCGGTCCTGGTGCCCTGAACCGGACCACCTGACGGCCGCGACGTCCGTGGTGGGGCCGAGCCGCGCCTCCCGTCCGTCGCTCGCGCCGATGCCGGTACGGACAGGGCCTGCCTGCCCGGGCACGCCGATGGCAGGATCGAGGGCGTGAAGACACTGGAGTTGCCACAGACGGACCTCACCGCCTCCGACGTCGTCGTCGGCCTGATGCGGATCAACGACATGAGCGACGAGGACATCCGCGCGCTCTACCGCGCCTCGCGCGACGCGGGCGTGACCATGTTCGACCACGCCGCGGTGTACGGCGGGTGGCACGGCTGCGAGGAGCGCTTCGGCTCGGCCGTCACCCTCTCCCCCGCCGAGCGCGCCGAGATCGTGCTGCAGACCAAGGTCGGCATCCGCCCGACCCCGAACGGCGCGTACTTCGACTTCTCGTACGAGCACATCATCGAGTCCGTGCACGAGTCCCTCACGGCACTGCAGACCGACCACATCGACGTCCTCCTGCTGCACCGCCCCGACGCCCTCGTCGAGCCGCAAGAGGTCGCGAAGGCCTTCGACGAGCTGCACGCCGCCGGCAAGGTCCACCACTTCGGCGTCTCGAACCACACGCCGGGGCAGGTCGACCTGCTGCGCCGCTCGGTGCGGCAGCCGCTCGCGTTCAACCAGGTGCAGCTGAGCATCACGCACGCGAACGTCATCGCGCAGGGCGTCACGGCGAACATGGGCGGCCTCGACCAGTCGATCGACCGCGACAACGACATCCTCAACCACTCGCGCAGCAACGACATCACGCTGCAGGCCTGGTCGCCGTTCCAGAAGGGCTTCTTCGACGGCGTCTTCCTCGGCGACCGTGAGCACTACGCCGAGCTGAACGACGTGCTCGAGGAGCTCGCGGCCGCGCACGGGGTCACCCCGACGGGCATCGCCGTGGCGTGGATCACCCGCCACCCGGCGCACTTCCAGGTCGTCCTCGGCACGACGAACCCGCAGCGAGTCCGGGACTCTGCCGCCGGGTCGGACGTCGTGCTCTCGCGCGAGGAGTGGTACCGCGTGTTCACCGCCGCGGGGCACACCGTCCCCTGAGCGGATCGGGCAGGGTGGGACCCGTGCTCCACGACCTCACCCTGCCCGTCCCCCTCGTCGCCCGCTCCGGCCCGGTCACCGTCCGGGACGCCTCGCCCGACGACCTCGACGCCCTGATGGCGCTGCTGTCGGACGACCCGATCAGTGCCGCACGCGGGGACGTCGCCGCGCCGGAGGACGAGCCGCTGTACGCCGCCGCGCTCCGGGCGATCGTCGAGGACCCGGCGAACGCGCTCCTCGTCGTGACGGACGAGCGGGACGTCGTCGTCGGCACGCTGCAGCTCACGCGGATCCCCGGGATGGCCCGGCGTGGGTCCGCCCGGCTGCTCGTCGAGGCCGTCCGGGTGAGCAGTGGCGTGCGCTCGGGCGGGATCGGCAGCGCGGTGATGCGGTGGGTGGTCGACGTCGCCGCCCGGGAACTCGGGACGCCGCTCGTGCAGTTGACCTCGGACGCGGACCGGACGGACGCGCACCGGTTCTACGAGCGGCTGGGGTTCACGGGCTCGCACCTCGGGTTCAAGTACCGCGTGCGCTGAGGTTCTTTCCCAGAACGCTCGCGATGCAAGGACGTTTCGCGCATACCTGGTCAGAACTCCTGACCAGGTATGCGCGATTCGACCCGGTACGCCTCAGTCGGCGTCGACGTCGGCGCGGGTGGGGGCGCTCGGGACCGCCACGTCCACCGGCGACACCCCCGCGGGGTCGGCCGACGCTCCGCCGACGACGTCGAACGTGATGCCGAGCTCGGCGGCCGACTCCTCGTCGAGCTCGAGGCCGTCTTCCTTCACCTGGTCCTCGGGGATGGCACGGCCACCGGACGGGTCCCACGAGTTCGCGATCGACATGCGCCCGAGCATGCCCGGTCCGCTTGGCAATCGCCCTGGAAACGCGTCAGAGATCGTCCGGGTGCAGGCGGTCTCCGGCCTGCGGTCGGCGGAACACCGGGCCGCCGCCGGCCTCGTCCTCGTCGTCGTGACGGACCGGCGAGACGCTCGGGTCGGCGGAGTCCTCGCCGACGTCGGCGCCGCGGTCCTCCTCGATCTGCAGTTCGTCCTCGTCGGAGCCGTCCACGGGGATCGAGCGGCCGTCCTGTTCGGGATCGAAGGGTGTGCTCATCGACATGGGCCGAGCATGCCCCCGCCCGGTGAACGGCGGGTCAACGCTGTCCGTCCGCCGCGATCAGCTCGAGCTGGGTGAGCGGCAGGTCGGAGACGGCCGTGAACGTGAAGGCCGTCCCGGAGCCCTGCAACCGGAACACCCGGGTCTGCCCGGCCCAGTCGAACACCGCGTCCTGCACGGCGACGCGGGTGTCCCCGAGCGCGGCCTCCCACGAGTGGACCCCGGGTTCCGCCGCGGTGACCGTGTAGAGCGAGGTCGGGACGTCGGGGACGTCGAACGACACCGAGGTCCCGGCGGCGAGCGCCGTGACCGTCCGCCCGGTGTCGTCGACGAGCGACGAGGCGGGCGACGAGAGGTCGGCGGACGACAGGCCGACCGGCAGCACGTCGACGGGGGTGTCCCGGTACCCGTGCACGTCGGACGCGGACACCGGGCAGGTGTCCGATGCCCAGCCCTGCGGCTCGGGCGACAGCGTGAACACGATCCGCGATGCCGACACCACCACCGAGTGGGGGATGCTCACCGACGTCCAGGGTGCGCCGTCGACCGTCACCGACGCGACGTACGCGCCCTCGGAGCCGTCGGCGACCTCGATGACGGTGGGCGTGCCTCCCGGCTGCTGCAACACCGTCCTGCGGACCGACGGCGGCACGAGGACGTAGGTGCCCGTGGACGGCGCCAGCGGGTAGAGGCCGATCGCCGCGAAGACGTACCAGGCGCTCATCTCGCCGTTGTCCTCGTCGCCGGGGTAGCCCTGCCCGAGGTCGGACCCGACGAAGAGCCGTTGCAGCGCCTCGCGGACGATGCGGTGCGCCTCGTCGTGCCGCCCGGTGAACATCGGGAAGAACGGGATGTGGTGCGCGGGCTGGTTGGAGAGCCCGAGCATCCCCATCCGCACGTCGCGGGCCTCGGTCATCTCGTGGATCGGGAAGCCGTACGAGCCGGAGCGGACGGTCGCGCCGGTCTCCGGGGTGGCGAAGAACGCGTCGAGCGCGGCGTCGAAGCGGGACGGGCCGCCGTGCAGGTCGACGACGCCGGCGCCGTCGTGCGGAGCGGTGAAGGCGGTCCCCCACGCGTTCGTCTCGGTGTAGTCGTCGCCCCAGTCCCGCGGGTCGAACTCGGTGCCGACCCGCCACGACCCGTCGGGGTCGCGCCCGATGAAGAAGCCCCGTTCGGAGTCGAACACGTTCCGGTACTGCAGGGACCGACGGGCGAACCACTCCGACTCGGCCTCGTAGCGGGCGAGGTCGGCGGGTGTCCGGGCACGCGAGGCGAGCAGGCCCGCCATGACGGCGAGGCCCCAGTCGTTGATGGCCGCGTCGAGGGTCCAGCTCATCCCCTCGTGGGTCGCGGTGTCGACGTGGCCGCGGAAGGCACCCGGGAGGCTCCCCTTGCGTCCGACACGCTCGTCGCGCGGCGGGACGGTCGCGTTCCGCAGTGCGCTGCGGTACGCCTGCGCGAGGTCGAACCCGGTGACGCCCTTCACCGCGAGGTCCGCGAAGACGGTGTCGCTCGTGGTGCCGGTCATGCAGTCCTCGGCGCCGGGGGCACTCCACCGGGGCGTCCACCCGCCGTCGTGGTGGTGCTCGACGAACCCCTGCGCGAGGTCGCCCGCCGTGTCCGGGGTGAGCAGGGCGAGGAGCGGCCAGGCGGTCCGGTAGGTGTCCCAGAAGCCGTTCGTGGTGGTGAACGGCCCGTCGACGACCTCGAGTCCGGGCTCGTCGCGGATCGGCTCGGCCTGCACGGAGCCGTACGGGGAGCGGTGCCGGGGGACCCCGTCGCGCGCGGTCTCGCCGGCACGGTTCGGGTAGAGGAACAGGCGGTAGAGCCCCGAGTACAGGCTCGTCAGCTGGTCGGGGGTCGCACCCTCGACGGAGAGCGTGGCGAGTTCGTCCGTCCAGAGCTGCTCAGCACGGGCGCGCATGGTGTCGAAGGGGCCGGCGGCGTCGAGGTTCGCGCGGGCGTCCTCGAACGAGACCGTGGAGATCCCGAGCAGCACGTCGGTGCCCTCGGCCTGGTCGGACAGCGACAACCAGCCGCGGAGCTGCTGCTCGCCGACGGTGGTGTGGTCGGCGGTCACCCCGGGGACCCGGACGTGCACGAAGTGGGGCGGGGTGCCCGGACGGTCGTCGAGCAGGGCCTCGACCACGGCGGTGCCGTCCGTGACCGTCACCGAGACGTCCGAGATCCGGCCGTGGTGGTCGAGCACGATGCTCCGGGTGCCGGTGAACCGGAAGCCGAGGGCGAACTCCCCCGCGGTCATCTCGGCCGTGACGCCCTCGTCGAGGTCGACCCGGTAGCGGTGCGGGCCGTCCTGCTCGTCGTCGTGGTCGAAGCCGAGGGCACGGGCTGCACGGTCGACGTCGGGGGTGTCGAGCGGGGAGGGCATGACCTGGAAGACGCCCCGGTCCCCCATCCACGGTGACGGGATGTGGCTCGTCGCGAAGGCCTGGATCGCCGGGCGGACCCGGCCGGTCGCGTCGGTGCGGTCATGCTCCTGGTAGGCGTACGGCCAGCGGTTGCTCGAGGCGTCCGTCATGGGCAGGCCGAAGACCCCGCCGTGCGGGATGCCGACCAGCGGGGCGTTGTTGCCGCGGGAGAACCGCGAGGACGCCTGCGTGCCGCGGGTCGTGCGGACGTGGTCGAGCGGGGTGCGCGGGGTGGGACGCGCGGGACCGATGCGGACGGCGTCGAGCCAGCCGCGGAGGTGCGGGCGCGACCCGTCTGCGGTCGTGGGGTGCGGGGCGGAGCCGAGCCGCGCCTCCAGGCGGTCGACGACCCGGCCTGCGAGCGGGGTGAGGTCCACCGCCCGACGGTTCCACTGGTCGACCCACTGCTTGCGCGCTGCGTCCTGCGCCTCGGGCGTGAGCGCGTCGCCGTACTGGTCGCGCGCCGCGTCGCTCAGCCGCGTGCCGTCGGTGCAGACCAGGTCGAGCGCGAACGCCGTCGCGTCCCAGAAGTGCGGCAGGTCGTCCTCGGTGGGTTCCGTCGCACCGTCCGGCAGCACGCGCTCCGGGAACCACACCCACGAGAGTTCGTCACCCGACTCGATCGTCCGACCGGCGAACCCGGGGACGACCGCGGCGGCGACGTGCTCACCCGCGGGTCGTTCGACCAGCCAGCCCTCCGCCGAACCGAAGCCGACACCGTTCCGCGCGGCGACGGCCGTCGTCGGGCCACCGCTCCGTTGCAGTTCTCGCACCGGCCCAGCGTATTTGGTCCACCGTCTGGAGGAAAACCCTCGGCGTGTCAGCCCCGGTTGTGCCCCGGCGCGTTCGCCGAGTTCCCGGGGCCGGAGTCGGAGCCGCCCGGACCACTGGTGTCGACGGCCGGGTCGGCGCCGTCCTGCGGAGCCTGCACGGGGTTGGACGCCGGGCTCGACGGCTGCGGCCCCACCGAGGGGTCGTCCGCCGGGTCGCTCGGCTGTGCCGGCTCGGACGGCTGCTCGGCCGGTTCGGACGGCTGCTGTGCGGGTTCGGACGGCTGCTCGGCCGGTTCGGAGGGCTGCTCCGCCGGCTCGGACGGCTGCTCCGCCGGCTCACTCGGCTGCTGGTCGTCGGTCGAGGGCGAGCTCGACTCGGTCGGTGCCGGCGTCGAGGCGTCGTCCCCGTTCAGGGCGAACACGGCGACGACGATGCCGGCGAGCACGAGCACACCGATCACCACGGCGGCGATGATCGGCCCGCGTCGGCGCCGGGGTCGGTCGTCCGGCGCCGGGGCCGGGGGTGCCGCGACCGGGCCACGGGGGCCTCCGGCACGGCCGACCGCTCCGGTCGCGCCGTCCGCACTGCGGCCACCCTGCGCGCCGAGCACCGTGGTCGCGACGTCGTCGGAAGCGTTCGGCCGCTGCGCGTCCAGGACGCGCGTCGCGTCGTCGGCGCCGCCGGACTGCGCGGTCGGCATGGCTCGCGTGGCGTCGTCGGCCCCGGAGGCGCGACTCGCCGGCATCGCCTGCGTCGCCTCGTCCGCACGGGCGGCACCCGCAGCGCCCGCCGCCGCGGCACCGGCCGCCGCACCCGCCACGGCCGGCGTGACCGTGCCGGGACCGCCTGGGAGGAGCTGCGTGGCCGGAGCGGCGTCGTCGTGGCCGAGCGCACGGAGTCGCTGTGCCGCCTCGGCCGCGGAGGGCCGGTCCGCCGGGTCCTGCGCGGTCATGACGTGCAGGAGCGTGCGCCAGGCAGTGGGCAGGTGCGGGTCGATCTCCGGACCGCGGGTGAGGCGAGCGGTCGCGGACTCGACCGCGCTGCCCGGGAACGGCTGCTTGCCGGTGAGCGCCTCGAGGAGCATGAGGCCGAGCGCGTACACGTCGGCCTTGCCGGTGATCGGCTGCGCCAGGACCTGCTCCGGTGCGATGTACGCCGCCGTGCCCATCACCGTGCCGGTCTGGGTGGCCCGGGCGCCGTCCCGCAGCAGGGCGATGCCGAAGTCGGCGAGCTTGACGTGGACGCCGTCGCTCTCGAGCAGCACGTTCGCCGGCTTCACGTCGCGGTGGACGATGCCCTGCGCGTGCGCCGCCGCGAGGCCGTCCGCGACCTGCGCCCCGACACCGGCGGCGGTGGCACGGTCGAGCGGCCCCTCGCGCAGTCGCGTCGCGAGGTCGCTGCCCGGGACGAGTTCCATCACGAGGTACGAGTCGCCGTCGACGTCGTCGAGCGCGGCGTCGTACAGGGTCACGAGTGCCGGGCTGCGGAGTGCCGCGAGGGTCTGGATCTCCGCCTCGGCACGGGCGCGTTCGCCGTGGTCGACCGCTCCGATGCGGAAGACCTTGACCGCCACCTCACGCCCGAGCTGCTCGTCGACCGCCCGGTAGACGGAGGCCATGCCACCGTGCCCGAGCGTTCCCGTGACGCGGTACCGACCGCCGAAGACCCGTTCTTCCATGCGGGGCAACCTACCGGGACGACCTGACGGGTCGCGCACCGCGGCGGAGCGCCGTGAGGTAGAGGCGGTGCGCCGTGATCACCAACGCCAGCCAGGCGAGGCCGAGCGCCCACGCCGCCAGGACGTCGGTCAGCCAGTGGTGGCCGAGGAACACCCGCGAGATGCCGACCGAGACGACGAAGAAGGTGCCGGCGACGATCGTCAGCACCCGGGTCACGAGCTTCGACTGCCGGAGGAGCAGCAGGTAGACGATCGTCCCGACGATGACGGTCGCGTTGAGCGTGTGCCCGGACGGGAACGACGGCGAGTGCTCGTACGGCGGGACGGCATCGCGCAGCGGCGGCCGGGCACGGCCGATGAGGTCCTTGCCCGCGACCGTCATGAGCAGGGACCCGCCCGCGGCCGCGACGAGCAGCACGAGGGGCGTCCAGGCACGACGCTGGATCGTGAACCCGACGAGGAACCCCAGGGCGACGATCGGCATCCCGATGGTGCCGGCGACGTCCGTCCACCAGGTCACGAGGGTGTCGGCCGTCGGCGACCGGAGCGTGAGCATCCAGTCGAGCACGGGGCGGTCGAGCACGGCGACGTCGTCGGCCTCGCGCACGGCGTCGTATACCTCGGAGGCCGCCCAGGTCGCGGTCACGGCGACCCCGATGCCGATCGCGAGGGTGACCACGAGCAGCGGGAGCGCACCCCATCGGTGGCCGAGCGCTGCCCAGCCGTCGGCGGACGCCCGGCCGGCGCGGGTGCGCCACGTCGTGAGGTCGACGTCGCCGACGCGTTGGTCGGGGGCCTCGGGGTGATCGGTCTGCATCGACCCACCCTGCCCGAGTCCCGGTGTGCGGGTGCGGGAGGTCAGCGGAGTGCCGGTGGACGCATCGTGACGGCCACGACGTTCGACGCGCGGAAGACCCTGATCCCCTGGCGCTCCACCTCGCTGAGGATGCCCAGCTCGCACAGCTTCGCCACGGCGTTGCTCGCGGCCTGGTACGTCCTGCCCGTCGCCGCTGCGAGCATCGGGATCGAGACGAACGGCGTACCGATGAGGAAGTCAGCGATCTCCAGCACCATCCCGCGTCCGCCGCTCGCGCGGATGCGCTCGCGGTACTCGGCCTGGACGGCGAGCAGCTCGGTCATGCGCGTGCCGGTGTCGATCGCCGACTGCTCGATGCCATCGGCGAAGAACCGCACCCAGGCGTCCCAGTCCCCGGACGCGCTGACCTCGGCCAGGTGGTCCTGGTACCGCTCTCTCCGCGCCTCGAACCACGGGGACACGCTCAGGAGCGGCTCGGTCAGCACTCCCGCACGCATCAGCTGCAGGACGATCAGGAGCCGACCGAGCCGACCGTTGCCGTCGTTGAACGGGTGGATGGTCTCGAACTGGTAGTGCGCCATCGCCGTTGCGAGGACCGGATCCTCCTGCCGATCGCCGGCATCCTCGATCCAGTGCACGAGGTCCGTGAGCGCCGCGCGCAGCCCGGTACCGGGTGGCATCGGGACGAACCGCGCGTCCTCGATGCCGCCACCACGGGTGCCGATCGCGACCGGGACCTCACGGACGCGTCCTGCCTGCCCGGTGTCGGCAGCCGTGCCGCGGACGAGCAGCCCCTGGAGTTCCTCCAGAAGACCGAGGGTGACCGGCGCGGTCGCGACCCAGTCGAAGGCCCGCTCGGCGGTCTCGACGTAGTTCAGCACCTCGGACAGGGCAGCCGAGCGCCCGCTCCCCCCGACCGCCTCGGCTGCGAGCACGTCGTCCAGCGGCGCGAACGTCCCCTCGAGCGCTGACGTGCTCTGTGCCTCGCGTCGGAGGGTCGGTTGGCGGAGGATCCCGGGGTTCGGAAGCAGGACGGCGCCCTGTTCGAGCCGGCCCAGCGCACGGTTCGCCCGCGAGACAGCGGCCCAGGTACTCCCGCTGAGCGGTGGGGCATCCCCGAGCGGGTGCGGCGAGAAACCGAAGTGGTCGTACCGCAAGCCGGTGCGACCGTCGACACCGCCGACCGGTACGAGCGCACCGAGCGGGCTGTCGCGGAAGCGGGCGATGTTCACCTGACGAGTTTAGGCTCCAGGACTTGAATCACGAGAGAACATGTTCAATCAACAAGCCTGGTACTTGCATCATCGCCAGGTGGTTCAAGTCTTCGTCAGTCCTTCGCGGCGCCGTAGTCGTCGACGACCGCCACCGAGAGCGGGAACACCACCGGGAAGTCGCGGAACAGCAGTCGCCCGGCATCGGCAGCGGCGGCCCGGATCTGCTCGGCCACCCACTCGGCGTGCTCGGCCGGGGTGTGCACCACGATCTCGTCGTGCACGAAGAACACCAGGTGCGGGCCGTCCGTCACCGGCCCCCGGAAGCGCTCGGCGAGCCGCGAGCGCAACGACCCCATCCACGCCAGCGCCCACTCGGCAGCGGTGCCCTGCACGATGAAGTTCCGGGTGAACCGCCCCCAGCTCCGTGCCCGCGACTCCACCGCCCGCTGCATCGCCGGCGTCCCCTCGACCGTGTAGGCCTGGTTCCGCGCCGCGAACCAGGAGGCGTCCGGCACCGGTGACGTCCGGCCGAGCAAGGTCGTCACGGGTTCGCCCCGCTCCCCCGCCCGGGCTGCCCGGCTGACGAGTCCGAGGGCAGCAGGGAACGCCCGCTCGAGCCGCGGGACGAGCCGCCCGCCCTCGCCCTGGGTCGCCCCGTACATCGCGCCGAGCATCGCGCCCTTGGCCTGCTGCCGGGTCTCGACCGCGCCGGAGGCCACGACGCCGTCGTACAGGTCGCGCCCGTCGCCGGCCGCCGCCATCGCCCGGTCGCCGGCCATCGCCGCGAGCACCCGGGGCTCCAGCTGCGCCGCGTCGGCCACCACGAGCTTCCACCCGTCGTCCGCGACCACGGCGGCGCGGATGCCCTTCGGCAGCTGCATCGCTCCCCCGCCGTCGGCCGCCCATCGCCCGGTGACGACCCCGCCGACCAGGTACTTCGGGTGGAACCGACCGTCGTGCACCCATTCGTCGAGCCAGGCCCAACCGTTCGCGGTCAGCAACCGCGCGAGCCGCTTGTACTCGAGCAGCGGTTCGATGACCGGGTGCTCGATCTCCTGCAGCTCCCACTTCCGCGTGCTCGTGACCATGAGGCCGGCCCGGCGCAGGGACTTCAGGACGTCGGCGGGCGAGTCCGGGTTGAGCGACGGGTCACCGAGCCGCTCGCGCACGACGGCCGCGATCTCCTCGAGCCGCCGAGGGCGCACGCCGTACGGCACCCGCGGTCCGAGCGCGTCCTCGAGCAGTCGTTCGTGCACGTCGGCGCGCCAGGGCAGCCCGGCGTGGAGCATCTCCGCCGCCACGAGCGCGCCGGCGGACTCCGCCGTCACCAGGAGCCGCAGCGCACCCGGCGCGGTCGACGACGCGACCGCGTCGAGCTGCGCCCGCAGCTCTGCCACCGGGTCCAGCTCGTCGTCGGGAGGCGACACGTCGAAGAGCGCGTCGTCGAAGAGGCGGGCGTGCGTCGGGCGGGTGACCCGCGCCTCCTGGACGGCGGCATCCCACGCGTCGACGGGCGCGGCGGCGAGCGCGGTGTCCCGTGCCGCGAGGGCCGATCGCAGGATGCGGCGGCACAGGCGCAGGTCGATGCAGCGCCCGACCCGGCCGCCGGCCGCGAGCACGGCCGGGTACCAGCGCGCGGTGTCGTCCCACACCCAGCGCACGTCGGGCGCGTCCCGGGATGCGACGAACGCCGGGAGGCGCGGCTCGTCCACCCGGATCGGCTCGCCGTCTGCGGTCCCCGCGTCGGTCAGGGGCGTCGCGAGGACGCCGCCGTCGACGCGGCGGAGGACGAGGTGCACGGAACGATCATGCCGTGCGCCACCGTCAGTCGAGCTCGACGACCTCCGCGCCGGGCGCGTTCTGCTGCACGGAGGCGATGCCGTTCTTCGCACCCGCCTTCGAGGCGTACCCCTCGGACGTGGCGATGACCTCGCCGTTGCCCGCCTTGAGGTGGAAGCGGTACTCGCCCTTGGCGTCGGTCCAGATCTCGAACTTGCCGGCCATGTCGACTCCTCGCGTCGATCCGATGGTGCCCGTTGTCCGCGGAACGCGGTCTGCTCCGCACGCTCCTGGCCGGGACCGGATCGCGGAAGCCTCAATCCGCGGTGTTCGCGTCCCCGTCACCGCGGGGTCGCTGCGAGGTCCCGCCGCCGGGGCGGACCGCGGCGCTGTCGGAGACGTCGATGCGGACGTCGCCGTCCTCGGCGCGGGACACCTCGACCCGTGGGTCGGCGTCGTGCTCGTCGGAGCCGGACATGCGTCGGAAGGTGTCCTGGCGGCGTTCTTCGAAGGACATGTCGACACCGTCGTCGAGGTGGTCGCGGTCGGGCTTCGTCATGGGAGGGACGGTACGCCCGGGGTGCTGGCACCGGGTCGGGCCGCTCCGGACGATCGCGCTCCGGGCGGTCGCCCCGGGTCGGCGACCCGGATCGTCCCGGTGCGGGCCGTCCAGTGCTCGCCCGACCGCCACCGGGCTGCGACCCCGGCGGCGAGGCGGCCGGAGGGGATCGACCCGCGTGACACCGCCGCGCGGGCGTCGGGCAGCGTCGTGCCGAGGACGAACTTCGCGACACCGCCGTCCCCTTCGGCGGCGTCACCGGACGAGGGCGGTCCCAGTTCGAAGCGGCGGGCGAACCGTACGAGGTTCGCGTCCGGGCCGAGCACGTCGGCGAGCCCGGGGTCGAGGATCCATGAGCGGCACTGCCACCAGCCGGCCACGTGCGCCGGTGCCACGGCACGGAGGATCGCGGGCGCTTCGTCGAACGATCGGTCGCACGCGAGGGCGTCGAGGGGACCCGTCTCGGGGACGTGGACGCCCCAGGCCGCGGAGCCGTCGGCCGCCGTGTCGCCGATCTCGAACTGGAGGCGCCCCACCGTCACCACGCGGGCGGTGAGGACCGCGCAGAACCAGTCCAGGCCGGTTCCCCGGAGGCCGTACCGCGCGAGCTTGCGGTCGACGTCCGCGATGCTGTCGGCCGCCTGGTCGGCCGAGGCGCCGTGGGCACGGAGCCAGGCCGCCGTCCGGGGTCGGACGGCGCGGAGGACGTGGACGATCGCGCTGTCGGGCAGGCCGTGGACGGTCGATTCGAGTGCGGCGGCCAGCTCTCCTGGGTCGGGGACGGTTCCGATCGCCGCGGCGAGGAGCTCGGTCCCGTCGTGCACGATCCGGTCGTGGTCGGGCCGGTCGCGGTCGAGCCGGTCGCGGCCGGGCCGGTCGGGTTCGGGCCGGTCGTGGTCGGGCGTCACTTCAGTCCGGACGCGGCCAGGCCGTCGATCACGCGGCGTTGCAGCACGACGAACATGATCAGCACCGGTGCCATGGCCATGAGGCTCGCGGCCATGAGCACGGGGTAGTCGATCGTGCGGTCGCTGGAGAGGGTCGCGAGGCCTGCGGCGAGCGGCATGTCCTCGGCACGGGTCGACACGACGAGCGGCCAGAGCAGCTCGTTCCACGACCAGAGGACCGTGGTGATCGCCAGCACGCTGATCGACGGGCGGGCCAACGGCAGCATGATGCGCCAGAAGGTCTGGAACGGGTTCGCGCCGTCCATCCGAGCGGCTTCCTCGAGCTCCGGGGGGAGGTTGAGGAACGCGGTCCGCATCAGGAACGTCCCGAAGGCACTGAACAGCCCCGGTGCGACGATGCCCATCAGGGTGTCCAACCATCCGAGCCCCTGCACGATCTGGTACTGGGAGATCAGGTACACCTGCGACGGGACGAGCAGGATCGACAGGACGATCGCGAGCAGGATCGCCCGGCCGCGGAACCGCATGCGGGCGAACGCGTAGCCGGCGAGGGTGCAGAGCACGATCTGCGCGAGCGTCCGGGTGATCGTGACCATCACCGACGTCCCGAGCTGGCTCAGGAACGGCAGGCGTTCGAACACCTGCGCGTAGTTCTGCCACTGCAGCTCCCCCGGCCAGAAGGTCGGTGTGACGGACTGCACCTGCGCGTTCGTCGACAGGGACATGATGATCTGCCAGAGGAACGGGAACGCCATGACGAACCCGCCGACGCCGAGGACGACGTGGATCCACCAGTGGCTGCCGCCGCGGCGCCCCGGCCGGCGGCCGGTCCTGGTCGGTGTGACGGTGGCGGTCATGCCTGGACCCACTTCCGCTGGAACCGGAACTGCACGAGCGTGACGATGCCGATGAGGACGAAGATCACCATCGCGATCGCCGCCGCGAAGCCCTTGTCGTTGTCGATGAAGCCGGCGCTGTAGAAGTAGAAGACGAGGGACATCGTCTTCGGGATCACCGGGTTGGTGCTGCCGAGGATCGCGTAGAGCAGGTCGAACAGCTGGAAGCTCGAGATGGTCGTGACGATCACCACGAAGAAGATGCTCGGGCTGAGGAGCGGCACCGTCAACGACCGGAACTGCCGCCAGCGAGAGGCGCCGTCGAGCTCGGCTGCCTCGTACAGCTCGGGCGGGATGTCCTTGAGGCCGGCACCGAGGATGATCATCGAGAACCCGAGCGAGGACCACAGCCCGACGAGGCTCACCGCGACGAGTGCGAAGCCGGGCGTCGAGATCCAGTACGGCCCGTCGATCCCGAACAGCCCGATGAACCAGTTCACGATGCCGTAGTCGCCGTTGAACATGATCCGCCAGACGAGTGCGATCGCGGCGGGCATGGCGACGTAGGGCAGGAAGAAGAGCACACGGTAGAACTGCGCGAACCGCAGGCCCGGGGTGTTGAGCAGACTGGCGAGCCAGACCGCCACGGGGATGCCGAGCAGGACGATCACCGTGTAGATCACCGTGTTGAGCAGCGACTGGTAGAGCTGCGGATCGGAGACCAGCCGGACGTAGTTCGCGATGCCGGAGAAGGTGGCGCCGCCGAACACACCCCAGGTGGTGAAGGAGTACCAGAACGTCTGGATGATCGGCCAGATGTAGAACGTCCCGACGCCGACGAGCAACGGGAGGACGAACAGCCACGGCCAGAACCCGTCGGTCCGGTGCGCCCGAGGTCTGGTCGTGCCGGCGGTCGGACGCCGGGAGCCCGGGGCCCCGGGCCCGGACGCGCGCTGCGTCCGGGCCGGGGCGTCCGAGGTCGGGTGTCGCTCGGTGTGGATCGTCACGGTGTGGGGCTCACTGTTCCTTGGTGAGGGCGGCGTCCATCTTCTGCGCGAGCTGCTTCGCCACGTCGTCGACCGGGGTCGATCCGTCGAAGGCACTCGGCAGCAGGTTCGTCTCGAGGGTGTTCCACGCCGCCGTGTTCTTCGAGACCGGGAGCGGCTTGGCGTAGTCCACCGCGTCGAGGAAGACCTGCAGGTCGGCGTCCGGCATCGTCTTCGTGAAGGCGCTCTGCGTGCCCTCGTACGCCGGGATCACCGCACCCATGTCGCCCTGTTGCTGCTGGGCCTGCTTGCTCGCGAGGTAGACCTGGAGCGCCTGTGCGGCGGCCTTGTTCTTCGTGTTCGCGGACACGACGTTGGAGACACCGTGGATGACCGTCGCCTGCTCCTTGCCCTTGGGGAGCGGGTACACGACGACGTCCTTCTCGAGGTCGGTGCCGGTCAACGCGGAGCGGAACCAGCTGCCGCCCTGGTACATGGCGAGCTTGCCCGAGGTGAACCACTGGTCGGCGGTGGTGTCGGTCAGCTGCTTGATCGAGGGCGACGCCCCGGACGCGATGAGGTCGGTCCAGAACTGCAGCCCGGCCTCGGCGGCGGCGGTGTCGTACTCGGACTTCGTGCCGTCCGCGTCGATCACGTTCCCACCGGCCTGGAAGATCGTGTCGTAGTAGGTGGTCTGCCCGTCCATGCCGCCGGCAGCGCCGTACGCGCCGTCGGCCGTGAGCTTCTCGGAGAGCTCGGCTCCGGTCTTCTGGAAGTCGTCCCAGGTCCAGTCCTTCGAGGGCATGGCGACCCCGGCCTTCTCGAAGAGCGCCTTGTTCATCCAGACGCCGATGGTGTCGAAGTCCTTGGGGACGCCGTACTGGGTCTTGTCGTACGTGTACAGGTCGTTGAGGGCGGACGAGTACTTCGCGGGGTCGATCGCGCCGGCCTCGACCTCACCGGTGATCGACGCGAGCTTGCCGTTCGCCGCGTAGAGCTGGAAGTTCGGGCCGTTCATCCAGAACACGTCGGGCAGGGTGTTGCTCGAGCCCTGGGTCTGCAGCTTCGTCCAGTAGCTGGCGAACGGGGTCACGTCCACGTTGACCTTGATGTCCGGGTACTCCTCGTTGAAGCCTTCGAGGTTCGCCTTGATCGCCTTGACCTGGTTCTCGTCCCAGACGGCGTACGTCAGGGTCGCCTTGGTGTCCTTGGCGGCCTTCTCGTAGTCGCCACCGGCGCTGGAGGCGCCGGAGGACGTGCTGCAGCCGGCGAGGAGCACGGCTGCGCCGATCGCGGCGACGGCGCCGAGGAGCGCACGGCGACGGCCGCGGCCCTTGGCAGAGGTGGGTGCGTGCATCGGGTGTCCTTTCGCGAGTCCGTCAGCGGGTGACGGCCGGGGTGGGGTCGGTGAAGTGGGCGATCGTCGAGGCCGCGAGCGGCGGGACGTCGATGGGGACGGAGCCGTTCCGGAGCGACCGGGTCGCGAGCGCTCCTGCGGCGACGGCGGCACGGGCCGCGATCGGCGCGAGGGTCGTCGGCTCCCCCAGCGCGACGTGCCGGAGGAACTCGGTCATGGTGAGGAGGTCGGCATCGGCGTGGCCGGCGGCGACCCCGTCGATCGGGTACTCGCGATCCCCCGCGACGTCCCAGCCGCGACGACGGCTCCAGACCTTCACGACGCCACCGCCGGTGTCGCCGATGTTCTCGAGCCGTCCCTCGGTCCCGATGACCGTGTAGTTGCGCCAGTAGTCCGGCGTGAAGTGGCACTGCTCGTAACTCGCCTGCACACCGTTGTCGAGGGTCATCATCACCATCGACACGTCCTCGACGTCGACGACGGGGTTCAACCCGGTCTGCTCGAGGGGCGGCCAGTTGTCGAGGGAGAACCAGTCCCCCATGAGCTCGCCGCTGCGGTCGCGACGGTCGGTGACGTCGCCGTAGACCGACAGCGACCCCATGCCGACGACCCGCGCGGTGTCCCCTCCGCCGAGCGCGTGGATGACGTCGAGGTCGTGGCTGGCCTTCTGCAGGAGCAGGGAGTTCACCTTGGTGCGGTCGGCGTGCCAGTCTTTGAAGTAGTAATCGCCGCCGTTGCCGACGAAGTGCCGGCACCAGACCGCCTTGACCTGGCCGATCTCCCCGCGGTCGACGATCTCGCGCATCAGCCGCACGACCGCGGCGTGACGGAAGTTGTGCCCGACGTACAGCGGCGTGCCGGTCTCCGCCGCGGTGTCGAGGACGGCGTCGGCGTCCTCGACCGTGATGGCCATGGGCTTCTCGAGGTAGACCGCGATGCCGGCGCGGAGCAGGTCGATCGCGATCGCGGCGTGCGTCCAGTCGGGGGTCGTCACGATCGCCGCGTCGACGACCCCGACGAGTCCCCCGTGGTGCTCGACGACGAGGGCGTCCGGGTACTCGGCCCGGGCACGCTCGCGCCCCTGCTGGGTGACCTCGGCGACGGCGACGACCCGCGCCTCCAGGTCGGGAGCGGCGGCAGCCGCCTCGGCCACGTGGCGGGCGATCGCCGCACGCTGCCCCATGCCGACGATGCCGACCCGTAGTGGTCGTCCTGTGAACGCGTCACCCATGCTCATCTCGCTCCCTTGCGTGATTGTGACGCCCATGATGCCGAATCGATCATGAATGCACAATAGGCGCTCAACGAACGCTCATGGGGAGGGTGTGGATGGTTTTACACGATCGAAACGTCGTGCACAGACCTACGCCGGGGAGTCCCCCGGAGGACTCGTCCGCTCAGTCGGCGACGACGAGCTCCACACCGGCACTGGCGAGCTCCGCGGCGAACGCCGACGGGACGGGCTGGTCGGTGACGAGTGCGTCGATCCGGTCGAGCGGACAGATCCGCGCGAAGGTCGCCCGTTCGATCTTGGTCGAGTCGGCGACCACGATCACCCGGCGCCCGACGGACGCGAAGTGCCGACTGACCTCCGCCTCGCCCTCGTGCATGGTCGTGGCGCCGTACTGGCCGCTCAGCCCGTCGACACCGAGCACGACCACGTCGAGCGCGAACTCGTCCAGGGTGTCCCGGACGAGCGGGCCCACGAGCTCGTAGGACTGCCGCCGCGCGACGCCGCCCGTGACCACGATCTTGACGTTGGCGCGGACCGACAGCTCGTACCCGATGTTCAACGCGTTGGTGACGATCGTCACCCCGTACTCGCCGTCCGCCCGGGTGAAGCGCTCGCTCTTGCCGAGCTCACGGGCGACCTCGGTCGTCGTCGTCCCCCCGTTCAACCCGACGGTGTCGCCGGGCTGCACCAGCCGCGAGGCGGCGCGGGCGATCGCGGTCTTCGCCTCGGCCTGACGGGCGATCTTGTACTGCAGTGGCAGTTCGTAGCCTGCCCCGAGCGCCGCGGCACCGCCGTGGGTGCGGGTGACCAGGCGCTGGTCCGCCAGCGTCGCGAGGTCGCGTCGGGCGGTCGCGGGCGAGATCCCGAGCAGCTCCCCGATCTCGGCGATCGACACGTTGCCGCGTTCGCTCACCAGTTCGAGCAGGGCGTTGAGCCGCTGTTGAGGGGTCATGTCGGCCATCTTATGGCGTCACCGCGCATCCCTGATGATCGGGAATGACGTTTTGCTCTTCCATCGCGCACGATCGCTCGCTACGCTTCCTCATCATCGATCACCCGGATCGAACCGGACCGGAAGGCACCCATGACCGACACCTTCGTGAGCGCAGAACTGACGTCGCAGCCGGAGACGTGGCGCGCTGCCGCCGCGCTCCTCTCGTCGTTCGAGGCGTCGCTCCCCCAGCCCGGAGAACGCGTGGCCGTGGTCGGCTGCGGGACGAGCTGGTTCATCGCGATGAGCTACGCCGTCGCCCGTGAGCAGGCGGGCCTGGGCGTGACGGACGCCTTCGCCGGCTCGGAGTACCCGATCGGCCGCGACTACGACCGGGTCGTGACGATCAGCCGGTCCGGCACCACGACCGAGATCGTGGACCTGTTGCAGGCCCTGCGCGGCCGACGCACCGTGCTCGTCACCGCGGTCCCGGACAGCCCGGCCGCCGCCGTCGCCGACGTCGTCGTGGCACTGCCCTTCGCCGACGAGCGCTCGGTCGTGCAGACGCGCTTCGCGACGACCACGCTCGCGCTCCTCCGTGCGTCGATCGGTGACGACGTGGACGCCCTCGCAGCACAGGCCGAGACCGCCCTCGGCCTCCCGATCGACGACCTCCTCGATGCTGAGCAGGTCACCTTCGTGGGCCGCGGTCCGGCGGTCGGCCTCACGTTCGAGGCCGCCCTCAAGACGCGCGAGGCAGCGCAGTTCTGGGCGGAGTCCTACCCCGCCATGGACTACCGGCACGGTCCGATCGCGATCGCCCAGCCCGGCCGACTCGTCTGGTCGCTCGGAACCGCGCCGGAGGGGCTCGCGGACGAGGTCGCTGCGACCGGTGCGCGCTTCGTCCAGCACGACCTCGACCCGATCGCCGGGCTCGTCGTGGTGCACCGGTTCGCGGTCGCCCTCGCCGAGGGACGCGGCCTCGACCCGGACAACCCCCGCTCGCTCACCCGTTCGGTCATCCTCACCTGATGCGCGGTGCAGGCGCGGTGCTCGGGGTCGACGTCGGCGGCACGGGCATCAAGGCCCGACTGACCGGCGCCGACGGACTCGTCCTCGACGAGACCCGCGTCCCGACGCCGCGCGGCGACACCGACGCGACGATGCTCGCCACCGTCGTGGCGGAGCTCGCCGAACGGGCGCTGCGCCGTGGCGACCTCGATGCGGTGGGCCTCGTGACGCCGGGTGTCGTGGACGACGGGGCCGGCACCGTCGTCCTCGCGGTGAACCTCGGGTGGCGGGACGTCCCGGTGCGGGACCGGGTCCGGGCCGAGTTCGCCGCACGGGGGATCGACGTCCCGCTGGCCTTCGGACACGACGTGCGTGCCGGCGCCCTGGCGGAGACCTCCGGCGCGGCACCGGCGCTCACCCGTGGTTCCGTCGCCTTCGTCCCGGTCGGCACCGGACTCGCGAGTGCCCTCGTCGTCGACGGCGTGGTCGTCGGGGGCGGCGGTTGGGCGGGGGAGATCGGACAGGTCCGGATCCCCGCCGGGCCGCACGCGGGGCGCCGCGTCGAGGAGATCGCGTCCGCAGGGGGAGTCGCCCGTCGGTCGGGCTCCACCTCGGCACACGAGGCGATGCTCCGCGTCCGCGCCGGGGACCCGGTGGCCACCACGGCCTGGCACGAGTGCATCGACGTGCTCGCGGACGCCCTGGCGTGGACCACGACGGTCGCCGGCTGCCACACGATCATCGTGGGCGGGGGACTGGCCGAGTCCGGCCCGCTGCTGTTCGATCCGCTCCGGACGGCCCTCGTCGAACGGCTCCCGGGGTTGCGCGTCCCGGTCCTCGCCCCGGCACGGCACGGCGATGCCGCCGGTGCCATCGGTGCCGGGCTGATGGCGCGCACGGCGCTCGACGCCGAGGTGCACGCATGAGCACCCTGGTGCGTGCGCGGCGGATCCTCACCGCGACGCACGACCTCCACGACGGGTGGTTGGCGGTCGACGACGCCGGTACGGTCCTCGAGAGCGGATCCGGGACGCCCCCGCGGACCGACACCGCGGTGACGATCGAGGGAACGCTGCTGCCGGGGGCGGTCGACCTGCACGCCCACGGGGCGCTCGGGCACGACTTCGCCACGGCCACGACGGACGGTGCCGCGCTCGCTGCGGGCCACCACCGCGCACGCGGGACGACGTCGCTCATCGCGTCCGTCGCGACGGGCCCGGTCGCCGAGACGCGCGCAGCACTCGGACGCCTCCGTGTCCTCGTCGCCGAGGGCACGCTCGCCGGGCTCCACCTCGAGGGACCGTGGCTGTCACCCGCGCGCCGCGGTGCCCACCGGTCGGACCTCCTGCACGCACCGGACCCGGCGGAGCTCGACGACTTCCTCACAGCGGCGGACGGCGCGCTCCGGATCGTCACGCTCGCACCGGAACTCCCCGGAGCGATCGACGCCGTGGGCCGCCTCGTCGACGCCGGCGTCGTCGTCGCGATCGGCCACACCGATGCCTCCGCCGACGAGACGCGCGCAGCGATCGACGCCGGTGCCACCCTCGTCACGCACCTCTTCAACGGCATGCCTCCACTGCACCACCGACGGCCGGGCCCGGTCGGCGTCGCCCTGACCGACGACCGTGTCCTGGTCGAGTGCATCGTCGACGGGCACCACCTCGATCCCGCGGCGGTCGAACTCGTGCGGCGAGCCGCGCCGGACCGCCTCGTGCTCGTCTCGGACGCGATGGCCGCCACGGGCTGCGGCGACGGCGAGCACGCGATCGCGGGTTCGGCGGTCTCGGTCCGTGACGGCGTCGCGCTGCTCACCGACGGCTCGTCCCTCGCCGGCAGCACCATCACCGTGCGGGACGCCGCCCGACGCCTCCTCGACGGTGGCACCCCGCTGCCCGAGGTCGTCGCGGCGACGTCGGCGCGACCGGCACGCCTGCTCGGCCTCCCGGCGCCGCTCTCGGTCGGCGCTCCCGCCGACCTGCTCGTGATCGACGAGGGCCCCAGCAGTGCCGCGCGGTCGGAGCCCTGGCGCGTCCTCGACCTGCGGACGACCGCGGCGGTGCACCGGTGATCCTCATCGTGACGCCCAACCCGGCGGTGGACGTGACCTACCGTGTCGCCCGTCAGCACGTCGGGACGACGCAGCGCGTCCTGGACCTCGCCCGTCGTCCGGGTGGCAAGGGCCTCAACGTCGGGCGGGTGCTCGACGCGGTCGGGATCCCGTCCCGCGCCGTCCTGCCGCTCGGCGCGGCTCCCGGTCGGTGGATCGCCGACGGCCTCGACGCCCTCGGTCTCACGCACGTCGACATCGCGGTGACGGGGGAGACCCGCACCACGGTCACCGTCGTCGACGACGTCGAGCACCCGACGATGTTCGGCGAGCCCGGACCCGAGGTGACCACCGACGAGTGGGTCGCCGTCACGGACGTGATCGGTCAGCAGCTCGACGGCGACGTCGAGTTCCTCGTCGTCTCGGGGTCCCTGCCGCACCGCGCCGATCCGGGCGTCGTCGCGGACTGGGTGGCCGCCGCTCGGATGCGCGGGGTGCCGAGCCTCGTCGACTGTCCGGGTGGTGCGCTCCTCGCGGCCGCCGACGCCGGGGCGACGATCTGCAAGCCCAACCGCGACGAACTCCTCGAGGCGACCGGTGCCGACGACGAGCGGAGCGGCGCCCTGCAGCTGCTCGACCGTGGCGCGGGCGCCGTCGTGGTGTCCCGTGGCGCGGCCGGTCTGGCGGCACACACGCGCACCGGGGTCACCGAGGTGCGCGCCGTCCCCGGAGTCTCCGGTAACCCCACGGGTGCCGGCGACGCGGCCACCGCCGGGCTCCTCGCCGCGCTGTTGCGCGGGTCGTCCGACGGCCCGACGAGTCCGACCACGACCGCGCCGTCCACGCCTGGCGTCGACCACGCCGCGCTCCGATCCGCTGCCGCGTTCGGCGCCGCCGCCGTCCTCCGGCCCGTCGCCGGCGAGGTCGACGTCGACGCCGTCCGCCGGTTCCTCGCGGACGACGACGGTGCCCGGTCCGGCACACGACCCTCCGACCCGACCTGGAGCCACGCATGATCACCGACCTCGCCCTCACCGGACTGCTCGACGCCGCACGGACCGCACACCGCGGCGTCGGGGCGTTCAACGTGGTGCTGCTGGAACACGCCGAGGCGATCGTCGCCGGCGCCGAGCGAGCGGGGCTCCCCGTGGTCCTGCAGATCAGCGAGAACTGCGTCCGCTACCACGGCGGCCTCGCCCCGATCACGACGGCGACCGCGGCGATCGCGCGGTCCGCGGACGTCGAGGTCCTCGTGCACCTCGACCACATCGAGGACCCCGAGCTCGTGCTCGCCGGCATCGACCTCGGGGTGGACTCGATCATGTACGACGGATCGCACCTCGACTTCGCCGCGAACGTGGAGGCCACCCGCCGACTGGCAGTCCGGTGCCACGACGCCGGGGTCGCGATCGAGGCCGAGCTCGGTGAGGTGGGCGGCAAGGACGGCGTGCACGCTCCCGGTGTGCGCACGGATCCGCACGACGCCGCTGCCTTCGTCGCCGACACCGGTGTGGACGCACTGGCGGTCGCCGTCGGGACGTCCCACGCGATGCAGACGCGCGAGGCGTCGGTGGACCGGACGCTCGTCGAGCAGCTCCGCGCCACGGTGCCGGTCCCGCTCGTCCTGCACGGCTCCTCGGGGCTGTCGGACGACGAGCTGCGGGCAGCCGTCCGGGCGGGCATGACGAAGATCAACATCTCCACGCACCTGAACGGCCTCTTCACCCGGGCCCTGCGAGCGGTGCTCGACGAAGGTCCGGACGTGGTCGATCCCCGCAAGTACGTCTCCGCAGGGCGCGACGCCATCGCCACCGAGACGGCCCGGCTGCTGACGCTGCTGCACGGCTGACCCGCCCGAGGGCGGAGCTCAGCAGAGCGGGACGTTCACCGCGAGCCCGCCCATCGCGGTCTCCTTGTACTTCGTGGACATGTCGGCGCCGGTCTGCCGCATCGTCTCGACGACCTGGTCGAGCGACACGTGGTGCACGCCGTCACCCCGCAGCGCCATCCGCGCCGCGTTGATCGCCTTGTTCGCGGCGATGGCGTTCCGCTCGATGCACGGGATCTGGACGAGCCCGCCGATCGGGTCGCAGGTGAGCCCGAGGTTGTGCTCCATGGCGATCTCGGCGGCGTTCTCGACCTGCTCGGGCGTTCCTCCGAGCACTTCGGCGAGCCCTGCGGCGGCCATCGACGCCGCCGATCCGACCTCGCCCTGGCAGCCGACCTCGGCGCCGGAGATCGACGCGCGCTCCTTGTAGATCGAACCGACGGCGCCCGCGGTCAGCAGGAAGCGCACCACGGTGTCGTCGCGGTTCGCCGTCGTGACCGTCGGCACGTAGGTGAGCGCGTAGTACAGGACGGCGGGGATGATGCCGGCGGCACCGTTCGTCGGCGCGGTGACCACTCGCCCACCGGTGGCGTTCTCCTCGTTGACGGCCATCGCCATGAGGTTCACCCACTCCATCGCGAAGAGCGGGTCGTGCCCGGGGTCGTCGGCGGTGAGCTGCTCGAACCAGTTCGCGGCGCGGCGTCGCACGGTGAGCCCGCCCGGGAGCGTGCCGGAGCGTTCGACGGACCGTTCGACGCAGGACTCCATGACGCCGTGGATGCGGAGGAGGCCGGCCCGGACGTCGTCGGTGCTGCGCGTGGCGGTCTCGTTGGCGAGTGCGACCCCGCTGACCGGCAGACCGCTCGCCGCGCAGGCCGCGAGCAGCTCGGCGCCGCTCGAGAACGGGTACGGCACGGCGTCGTCGACGGGGATCGCGGTCTCGGCGACGTCCCCCTCGGAGTCGTTCGTGACGAAGCCGCCGCCGATCGAGTAGTACGTCTCCTCGGCGATGGTCGCCCCGGACGCGTCGGCGGCGCGGAGCCGCATGGCGTTCGGGTGGCGGGGGAGCATCGTCAGCGGGTGGAGCACGATGTCGGCGAGCCGGAACGGGACGCTCGCCCCATCCTGGAGCCGGAGCACGCCGGTCTCCTCGAGCTCGGCGAGCGATCGGGTCATCGCGTCGGGGTCCACGGTCTCGGGGTCGGACCCCATCAGGCCGGCGACGACCGCGCCGAGCGTCCCGTGGCCCTGGCCGGTCGAGGCCAGGGAGCCGTAGAGGTCGACGGCGATCGTCGCGACGGGAGCCTCGGCCACGCGGGCGGCGAAGGCACGTCCGGCCCGCATCGGTCCGACGGTGTGGGAACTCGACGGACCGATCCCGATGCTGAACAGATCGAAGACGGAGACCGGCACCCCGCCACACTAACCCGTCCGGACGGGTGGGGGATCAGCGCCGGGAGCCCTGGTTCGGCATGAGGATCCAGAGGACGACGTAGGCGATCCAGAGCGGCCCCGGGAAGAGGCTCAGGATGACCCAGGCGATGCGGACGAGGGTGCGGGACCAGCCGAACCGGTCGGCGATGCCGGCACAGACCCCGGCGAGGAGGCGGCCGGTGCGGGGGCGGATGAGTGTGTTCATGTCGTCGACGGTACGGAGGATCGATCCGACATCGAATCCGGGGGACACCCGCATCCGTGGTGGGGACAACCCCACCCCCTCCACATATGGCTGTTGTGGACCGCTCCATCCCTGCTGCCATGGGAGACTGACCACATGCCCATCCTCAACAAGGACATGCAGGTCTGCATCTCACTCGCCGCTCGACCGAGCAACATCGGCACTCGCTTCCACAACTTCCTCTACGACGAGCTCGGGCTGGAGTTCGTCTACAAGGCGTTCACCACGACCGACCTCCCCGGCGCGGTGACCGGCATCCGGGCACTCGGCATCCGCGGCTGCTCGGTCTCGATGCCCTTCAAGGAAGCGATCATCCCGCTCGTCGACGTCGTCGAGGAGTCCGCGGCGGCGATCGAGTCGATCAACACCGTGGTGAACGACGACGGCGTCCTCACGGCGTCGAACACCGACTACGAGGCAGTCGCGTCGCTGCTCGCCTCGCACGCCGTCGATCCGTCCGCAAGCGTGCTGCTCCGCGGCTCCGGCGGCATGGCCAAGGCGGTCACGGCGGCGTTCCGGGGTGCCGGGTTCGACGACCTCACCGTGGTCGCACGCAACGAACAGTCGGGGCCGGCCCTCGCGGCGCAGTCCGGGTACGAGTGGGTCGCCGACGAGCGGGACGCGCCGGTCACCGACGTCCTGGTGAACGTCACGCCCCTCGGCATGCGCGGCGACCAGCAGGACACGCTCGCCTTCGACCAGGATCGCGTCAGGGCGGCGACGACCGTGTTCGACGTGGTCGCGTTCCCGTCCGAGACCCCGCTGATCCGCGCCGGTCGCGCCGCGCACAAGCAGGTCATCACCGGTGCCGAGGTGATCGCGCTGCAGGCGGCGCGGCAGTTCGAGCGGTACACGGGCGTCGCGCTGACGGACGACCAGGTCCGCCGGGCGAGCGAGTTCAGTCGCAGCGAGGCCTGATCGGCTCGTCGGTGTACCGCATGCCCATCAGGGTGCGGACCTCGTCGAGGGTCGCCTCGGCGATCTCGTTCGCCCGACGGTTCCCGGCCGCCAGCACCGCTGTGACGATCGACGGGTCGCGAGCGAGTTCGGCACGACGGCGTCGGTGCGCGGCGAAGCGCTCGTTGACCGCCTCGACCGCGACACGCTTCACCGCCGCCGCGCCCGCTGAGCCGATCTCGTCGGCGATCGCCTCCGGGGTCGAGTCCGTGCAGAGTGCCGCGGTCGTGAGGAGCGCTGCGACCCCCGGCCGGCGCTCGGGGTCGAAGGTGATGTGCCGATCACCGTCCGTGCGTGCCCGTCGGATGACGTCCGCGGTCTCGTCGTCGGTCATGCCGAGCGCGATGGCGTTGCCGTAGCTCTTGCTCATCTTCCGGCCGTCGACACCGGGGACCTCGGGGGACGTCGTGACGAGCGGTTCCGGCTCGGGGAACAGCGCGCCGAACCGGTCATTGAACCGCCGAGCGATCGTCCGTGTCATCTCGACGTGCGGCAGGTTGTCCTTCCCGACCGGGACGAGGTTGCCCTTGCAGAACAGGATGTCCGCGGCCTGGTGGACGGGGTAGGTGAGCATCAGGCCGCTGAGCGCGCGACCGGATGCCGCGACCTCGGCCTTCACGGTCGGGTTGCGGTGCAGCTCCGCTTCGGTGACGAGGCTGAGGAACGGCAGCAGCAGCTGGTTCAGCGCCGGCACCGACGAGTGCGTGAAGACCGTCGTCGCGGCCGGGTCGAGTCCGGCTGCGAGGTAGTCGAGCACCGCCTCGCGGACGTTCGAGGCGACGTGGTCAGCGGTGTCCCGATCAGTGATGACCTGGTAGTCGGCGAGCACCAGGAAGGTCTCGACGCCGCGCCGCTGCAGCGCGACGCGCTCGGCGATCGTGCCGAAGAAGTGCCCGAGGTGCAGCCGACCGGTCGGCCGTTCGCCGGTCAGGACGCGGAACCGGTCCGGTCGCGCCCGGATGCGGGCGTCGAGGTCGTGCATGCGGTGTTGTGTGGCGGTGAACGTGTCCACTGGAGTTGCCCTCTCGAGAGAAAGGGCTGCACGACGGTCCTGCGGTCTGGGAGCTGCCGTGCAGCCCGCGACCATGCGTCAGGAGGCTGCTACCGCAGCCACCACGAAGAACGAGGAGAACGCATGTCGGGATCGTAGCGCGAGCGTCGGCGCAGCGACACCCGTCCCCACCGCTCGATGTCGGCGCTCTACGCTGGTCGGATGCTCTCCCGACGTGACGCCGCCGTCCGGCTCGACATCTCCCTCGAGATGGCGACCCGGCACGGGATTCCCTCGCACCTCAGCGAGGCCGAACTCACGGCGATCGAGCAGGACCCGCCCGCCTGGCTCGTGCAGTCCCGAGCCAACCGCACCGGCACCAAGAAGGTCTGGGTCCGTCTCGAGTGCGTGGTCTGCGGCTTCGCGGAAGAGGCACGTCCGAAGAAGTGGTGGCCCGACTGGGACCACCTGATGTGCGACTACCACGAGCCCTACCAGGCGCCGGACCCCGTCGCGGGCTTCACCCGGCACGAGGTCGAGGGCATCGGCAGCCGCTTCGTCGCGCTCGTCGACACCCGGCCGTAGCGCGGAGCACACCCGCACCCCGCACCCGCGGCCGCACCCGCGCCCTGATCGCGCACCGTCCACGACGGAAGGCACGGTACCGACCGGCACCGCGCCTTCCGTCCTGCCCGCACACGGCGCCCACCGGCGCCGTCACGCGGCTCCGTCAGTCGACGGCGTCCCCGATGGCGGCACCGACCCCGGCCGCCGCCACGACGGCGCCGGCCCAGGCCACCGCTGCCGGGGTGGCCGCGACGGGACGGAGACCACGGAACGTGGTCGCCTCGTCACTGTCGAACGGGACGGCGTCGAGCTGTCGTGTCTGCTGCATGCGCTGGTTCCTTCCTCGATGTCCTGCTGATCAGTTCCCGACGGCCTCTTCGACCGCGTACGCGGCGACCGCACCCGTGAAGACCGAGGTGGCGGCGAGCGCTGCGAGCGGGGTCGCGGCGAGGGGCTGCTCCGGTGCGAACCGCTGCCCGCGGTCGCTGTCGAACGCGATGTCGGCGATGGTGGTCATGCTGGATTCCTTCCGTTCTGCGATGGTGATGGTCGGGCGCTGGGCCCGGTTCCCGGCCCGGTGGGCCGAGGTCACTCTCGTCGTGCCGAGACGACGAAGACTGCGGCTGCGATGCCGAGCACGACCAGGACCGACAGCCACGCGAAGCCGGGCAGGTCGAACAGGAGTATCGCCACCGCGATGGCGATGAGCACGACGGGTGCTGCGAACCACAGCGCGGTCCGTGTGTTGGCGTTCATCTGGTCTCCTCCTTCGGTCGTGCGGACGCTGCGGAGGCGGCGTCCGGCTGCCGACGGGGGCCGTCCCCGTCGTGCATGGGTTCCCGTCGGGATGCGAAGAGCTCCTCGACGGGCACGCTGTCGTCGTGACCGCCCGTGCGGACGATCGCGAACTGGACGGCATCGGCGCGACCACCGGTCTGCGCGGCGACGACGCGGCGGACGAAGGCGAGCAGCGCGCGGTAGTCGGCGCCCGTCTCGTACCCGTCCGGCAGCTGTTCCGCTGCCACCAGGAACCGTCCGACCACGTCGAACAGGCCCTTGTCGACCCGCCGGTCCGGGAACCACAGCATGTGCCGGAGCCGGCGTGCTGCGACGTCCTTGGTCCGCGTCCACTCGCTGACCACGTCGTCCTGCCGGTACCGGTGCAGCAGCTCGAAGTCCATCGAGGCGGGGATCGGTGCGAAGAAGCGCCAGTTCGGGATGAGCAGCGCGGCGGTGTCGACCTGCCGGACCCGGTCGAACCGACGGTTCGGGTGCTGGCCGATGACCGTCGCGATGATCCAGAGCGCGAGGCCGATCGCGAGGGGCAGGGCCCGACCGTCACTGCGGCGGCTCATCGGTCCACCCCGATCGCCTCGCGGACGAGTGCACCGACCCGTCGGACCGGTCCGGGGTGGACGAGCAGGCCGTCGTGGGTGGACCGGACGACCTCGCGGCGACCGTCGTGCTCGTGCGCGACGCGTTCGTGCGCGGCGCTCACGGCCGGTTGGAGTTCGTCGCTCGTGCTCGCCGTGACGACGAGCACGTCGGCACCCTCGGGGATGCGGCGACCGGGTCGGTCGGCGACGAGGTCCGGCTCCGCCGCCTGCCACTCCGCACGGCCGGTGCGCCACAGTCGGGCGTTCCGGTACACGGGGCTCAGGTCGTCGGTCCGTCCCTGGCGTGCGGGGATCGCCCAGGTCGTGGCGTCGAGCAGCCATCCCCAGCCGGTCCGCAGGGACCACTCCATCAGCGGGAAGCCGTCGGTGAGCGACCGGACGGCGGTCAGGACGTCCTCGTCGGGTCGGTCCACGAAACCGGTGGTCGGGTCGAGGAGGACCACCCCGGCGACGTCGCGCCCGAGCTCGGCCGCGTGGCGTCGGAGCAGGTGCCCGCCGAACGAGTGCCCGACGAGCCAGAGGGGTCCGTCCCCGGCGTGGCGGCCGACGAGGAAGCGGAGGTCCTCCGCGTAGGTGGCGAGCGTCGCACCGGGAGCCGTGCTCGCCCCGGTTCCGGGACGGTCGTACGTCAGCGTGGCGACGTCGCCGCCGAGCTCCTCGATGATCGGGTCCCAGTACTCCTGGACCGCGACGAGCGAGTTCTCGAACACCACCAGGGGTGCACCCGGGCCCGAGGTCGCCGGCCGGTACCGCACGGCCAGACGCGATCCGGCGGGCGTCTCGACCGCGGTCTGCCCGGCACGGGGACGTCGACTGCGCCGGGCGTCCACGACCTGCCGGACCACGGCCTGCGTCCCGACCGTGGCCCCGATCACGCCGAGGACCCACGGGAACCCGTCGTGACGACGCGGCACGACCGATCGACGGTCCACGGCGACGTAGAGCACCGCGGGCTGCAGTGCGAGGAACGCGGGAAGGAACCGACCGAGTCCCATGGTCGCGGCGATGGTGAGGTGCATCCCGGCGATCGCGCCGAGGTACGCCACGCGCCTCCTCGAGCCGAGCACGAACACGATCGGGAACGCGCACTCGAGGACGAGCGTGGCGACCTCGCCCACCCGCGCCAGTGCCGGCCGGTCACGCAGGACCCGCCACACCCACTCCGAACCGTAGGTCCGCGTGCGCATCACCCCGAGCAGCGCCGAGCCGTTCCGCCAGGGCTCACCCATCAGCTTCACCCACCCCGACACGAGGTACGACAGGGTCGCCTGGCTCGCGACCGCCCACAGCGCGGTGTCCACCGTCGCGGGTCGTCCGGAGGCCCGGGCCACACCCGACAGCGCCTGCGTGAAGAACGCCGCCTGGTCGCTGCCGTCGCCGCCGTTGTGGTGCAGCGGCCCGAGTGCGTAGCCGGTGAGCACCGTGACGGCGGACGCCGCGGCGCGGACGCGTCGGTCGCGGACCGGGGACAGGTGGACGAGGGCGGCGGCCACCCGGAGCCCGTGCATCGCGGTCACCACCCGGGGCCGGTAGACGCGGTCGAGCACGCGGCGCAGTCGCTCGTTGCGGACGAGCGCGGAGCCCCGCAGCAGGGTCCAGTCGTTCAGGCCGCCCGTCCGGCGGTTGTCCGCGTTCGCGAGGTGCTCGAGACTCCCCATCAGCACCACGAGCGCGGAGGCCCGCTCGGTCGCGGCGAGCACGTTCCCGCGGTCGGCCGACCGGTCGACGACACTGCGGACGACGCGGTCCACGAACCCGATCACGACGCCACCTCGAACTCGACCGTGTACGTGGGGGACTCCGGCGTCACCGGACCGCCGTCCCGGTCGCCCGTCACGGACCGAACGGCGAGCCCGAGCTCCGCACCGAGGCCCGTCAGGACCTCGACCGGTGTGAGGAGGCTCACCTCGTTCCCGATGGTCGTCCGTCCGCCGTCGTGCCACAGGTGACTCACCTGCCAGAGTCCGGTCGGCTCGTCCAGGGTCGCGTAGGTCTGCAGACCACGGCCGGCGCCCGGGTGAGGGACGAACCAGGTCTCACGACGACGGCCGCCGTGCAGGCCGAGCACCGCGTCCGGGTTGTGCGTCTCGACGACCAGGCGGCCACCGTCGGCGAGGTGGTCCCGCGCGGTGGCGAGCGTCTCGCGCTGGTGCTCGCGGGTCAGCAGCATCGAGATGGACGCGCAGACGCAGAAGACCAGGTCGAACCGCCGTCCGAGGCGGAGGTCCGTCATCGAGCCCTGCACCAGGTCGAGGTCGACGCCGGCGTCGTCGGCGCCGTCGCGGCACCGGTCGAGCATCTCGGCGGACAGGTCGACGCCGGTGACGGTGATGCCCCGCTGCGCGAGCGGGATCGCCACGCGGCCGGTCCCCACGCCGAGCTCGAGCGCCGTCGCCGGTGCGCTGGAAGCGAGCACCTCGACGAGGCCCGGGTCCGGCGGGAAGACGTCGTCGTAGATCTCCGCGAACTGCTGCCCGTACGTGTGCTGCACGACCCGACCCCCCTCGGCGCCGGGCTCCCTCGGCCCGACACCGAGGGACGGTAGGCCTGTACGTCCGCTCAGTCCCACGAGTCCCGACGATCGCTCAGGCTGCTCGGAGGCGTTCGCCAGGTCCGGTCGGCACCCCACCCCGGCGCGTGCGCCGCGTCGAACCGCACCAGCTCGGGGAAGCAGGCGGATGCGCACCGGATCGGGTCGGTCGGGCACGCGGCGGACCGGTGTGTACCCCGGCCCGCGGTCAGTCGGCGGCAGTCGCCGCGAGGTCGCTGTAGGTGGCCGCGTACCAGCCGACGGTCGAGTCCCCGGACGTCGGACCGATGGTGACGTACTCGCTCCGGGTGCGCAGGTACAGGTCCTCGTCGTGTCCGCACCGGATCTCGCCCGAGGCGAGCCGCTTGCCGCTCTCGGCCCCGTCCACGATCCGGCCGGCCCACACCGCCATGTGGACGGTGCCGTCGCCCTGGCACGTGATCGAGACCCTCACCCGGGCAGGTGCCCCATCCTCGCCGGTACCGAGGGACAGTCGGCTCGACGAGTCGTTCGAGCCGGTGCCGCTGCCGAGTTCGCCCGGCTGTCCCGCCCAGCGGTCCTGCACGCCCTTCGCCCAGTCCGGGAACGCATCGTCGAGGCCCACGGGCTCGGCTCGGTGCGAGCACCCGGAGACGGCGGTCGCGGTGATCAGCGCCAGGCCGACCACGAGGGTCGCGCGTCGGGGCCGGAGGGGGCGGTGGTCGGGTGCAGCGGGCATGTCCCGGTCAGTCTGGCGGACCCAGGACCCCGCCACAGCGTCCCCGTTCGCGGGGCCGGTGCCGAGGCGACCACAGGACGGACGGGAGGCGCGGTGCGGGCCCGCGCCGCGCCTCCCGTCCCTCAGGACGTCGCGACGCGACCCGCGGCCACCCAGCCGAGCCGCCGCAGCGTCTCGCGGTTGCGGATCCAGATCATCGGCTGCATGAGGAGGTCCGGCACCCAGGCGCCCGGCCCCGCCACGGCGTTCTCCACGATGGTTACCTTGCAGCCACGGCGGTGCTCCTCGACGACGAGCTCGACCCGGGCCTCGCCGAGGGGCCACCCCTTCGGCTGGATGACCATGCGGTGCAGGGCGTCCCACTCGAGGACCGTCGTCACGTCGTCGATCACGAGCGGCCAGACGCCGAACGAGTGGTGCAGGCGGGTGCCGACCGCCGGCCAGCCCGGGTCCTGCCCGCGCATCCGCGAGGCGCCGACGACCCACGTCGTGAAGAGCCAGCCGTCCGCGAGCACGTCGAAGACGTCCTCCGGGCGGCAGTGCAGGATGCGGACGTTCTTCGCCATGGTCAGTCCTCCGGTGTGAGATCGACGTGCTCGGGCAGCCCGAACGTGTGCCGCAGGGCGCTCCGGGCCGCGTGCCAGCCGGCCATGCCGTGCACACCGGGGCCGGGGGCGGACGCCTCGGAGCAGAGGTACATGCCGCCACCCATGCGCCACGGGTCGGACGACAGCACCGGGCGCTTGACCAGCTGCCAGAAGCTCGCGGCACCCGCGGCGATGTCACCGCCGACGTAGTTCGGGTTGTACGCGCCCATCTCGACCGCGGTGCGGCTGCTCGACTGCAGGACGGTGTCGCGGAAGCCGGGCGCGAACCGCTCGATCTGCCGCGTGATCGCCTCGGTCTGGTCGACGTCCGACCCGGAGGGGACGTGCGCGTACGCCCAGAAGACGTGTTTGCCCGCGGGCGCGCGGCTCGGGTCGATCACGGTGGGCTCCGAGCCGAGCACGTACGGGCGCTCGGCGTGCTGGCCGCGTGCGACCGCGCCCTCGGCGGCCGCGATCTCGGCGCGGGTCCCACCGATGTGCACCGTGCCGGCGCGGCGGAGCGCCTCGTTCGTCCACGGGACCGGGTCGGAGAGCGCGAAGTCGACCTTCGCGGCGGCGTTGCCGAACCGGAAGCGCCGGAGGGCACCCCGTCGCGGCGTCGGGATCTGCTTCCCGGCGATCCGCAGCATCCCGGGGACGCTCGTGTCGAACAGCACCGCCTTGGCCGGGGTGAGGTCGGCGAGCGAGCGGACCTCGCGCCCGGTCTCGATCCGGCCGCCGTGCGCGACGAGGTCGGCGGCGAGCGCGTCGACGATCGCCTGGCTGCCGCCGATCGGGACGGGCCAGCCCCGCGCGTGCGCGTAGGCGCCGAGGGACAGCGCGGCGGCGGCCGTGGAGAGGGACGGCATGTGCTGGATCGAGTGGGCCGCGACGCCGGAGACCATGGCGGGGGCGACCTCGTCGCGGAAACGGAGGTTCCACGCACTCGTGCCCTGCTCGAGCGCCCGCAACCCGAACCGGAGGACGCTCAGCGGGTGCCGTGGGACGTGCAGCAGGGCGCCGGTGGCGAAGTCGGCGACCTGGTCGGCGTTGCCGGACAGGGGGGCCATGAGCTGCCGGAACGCCGGGCCGTCGATGCCGAGCGACTCGGCGGTGCGCGCGAGGTCCTGGTACGCGATCCCGGCACGGCCGCCGTCGAGCGGGTGCCCGTACTGGACCTCGGGCAAGCGGAGTTCGATGCGGTCCTCGAGGCGGAAGCGCCGGAAGAACTCGGACTGCAGCGCCATCGGGTGCACGGCGGAGCACACGTCGTGCAGGAACCCGGGCAGCGTGAGTTCGGCGGTCCGGGCACCACCGCCGATCGTGTCGGCGCGTTCGACGACCTCGACCGACAGCCCGGCACGCGCGAGCGTCACCGCCGCCGCGAGTCCGTTCGGTCCGGCTCCGACGACCACCGCATCCACCATGCCCCCGAGCCTAGGGACCGCTGCTGCGCGCCGTCTCGGGCAGCGCGCCCGCTTCCCCCTCACGGCGAACGGTGATCGAGGCGCGCCCCGCACCGTTCGGCGCCCTGGAGGCGCGGGTCTGCCACGCCCCCCGCGTGCAGCCCGTCATCGCGTCCGTTCCACGGCCGTTCCCGGTTCTGCAGATGACCGTTCCGGTTCGCGGGCCCCGTGATCCGCGAACCGGAACGGTCACGGCGCGGACGACTTCAGCAGATCCGCTCCGAGCCACAGCGCGTGAACCGAGGCGCCGGGCATCAGGCGCGGGCCGGTTGCCAGCGACGGGCCGCAACGCCGTCGAGATCGCTGCGCTCCGATGGCCGGTCCGGTCAGACGCGCGCCGCGTCCGGGTCCGCCGGGTCCGACCCGTCGTCGCCCGCGTCCGCTGCGTAGGGCTCGTCGGCGTCCACCGGGGTCGATCCCACCGGGTGCTCCGCCAGCAGCGCCGCGAAGTCCTCGTCGAGCATCTGCTGCAGCCGGTCGTCCCGCCCGACCTCGTAGTCGTCCGCCGGACGCTGCGCCCACCCGAGCCGCCCGACGACGGTCGTTCCGATGTCGTCCCAGGCGCGGGCACGTGCGGCGAGGACGATGCCGTCGACGAAGCCCTGGTCGTCCCGGCGCTTGTCGAGCATCGTCGCGAGCTGCTCGTACGTCGCCTCACGCGTGCGGAGCTTGAGGTCGTCACCGCGGCGGTAGTCGTGCTGGTGCCGCGAACGGCCCTTCTGCTTGCTCGACCTCGAGCGGATCTCGCGCATCCGGGCAGCGTCGCCGCGCTGTTCCTCGGCCATGCGGTGGAGTTCCTCGCGCGCGGCGTCGGCGATGACGGCGTGGTCGAAGTACCCCTCGTCGCGGAGGGCGTTCGTGATGATCCGGTTGCCCACGGCGATGGTGACCGCGGCCTTCGCGATGAGGAAGCCCTCGTCGACGGCGCGCTTCAGTTCGACCTGACTGACGGGTCGGTCGCGCACGTCGTGCTTGCTGCGTCGTCCGAACAAGGCCATGCAGTCGACGATACCGGCGTCCGGTGACCATCCGTCCGCAGGTGGACCCGGATCAGGCCCTGGAGGGACGACCCGCCTCCCACGGACCCGTAGCGTCGGGTGCATGGTCACGTACTCGGAATCCCCCCGCACCGGGCTCGGCACGGCGAGTCTCGTCCTCGGCGTCTGCTCGTTGCTCGCCGGCTGGACGTTCGTCGCGCCGATCGTCGGGCTGTGCCTCGGCGTCGCCTCGCGGAGCCGCGAACCGTTCGCCCGCGGGCGTGCCGGGTGGGGGATCTTCATGAACCTCGTCGCACTGGCGGTGTGGATCCTGCTGCTCGTGCTGCTCGTGGTGGGCGGCGCGTTCGCCGTGTGGTCGGGCGCGACGCAGGGCCGCTGACCCGGTCGGCCCTGGGCCCCGGGGCTGCCCGCTCAGAACACGAGGCCGTACACGGCGACGTCCACCCGCACCGGCCCCAGGGGCATCGCGCTCCGCAGGGTGCCCTCGTGCGTGAAGCCGAGCCGCTCGGCGAGGCCCCGGCTGCGCACGTTGTCGACCGCCGTCCGGATCTCGGCACGCGCGGCGCCCCGCGCCCGGGCCACCCCGACGAGGACGGTGGCGGCGCGCCGGGCGACACCCCGTCCCTCCTGGCCCGCGTCCACCCAGTAGCCGAGCGATGCCTGCCCCAGGTACGGGTCGAAGGCGAGCGAGGCGGCACCCACGACCCGGTCGTCCTGCCGGATGACGCAGGGCAGCGCGCGGTCCATCGCGTACTGGCCGAGCAGGTGCTCGGTGTGCAGGCCGATCGTCTCGACGGTCTGCTCCTGCCACGCCCACGGCTCCGCGGCACGGAGCCGGTCGGCGTTCGCGACGACGAGCTCGTGCAGCGGCCGGACGGTGGTGAGGTCGCGCAGCGTCAGCGTGTACCCGTCCCCGAGGTCCCGTCCGAACGCCGCCACCCCTCAGAGACTAGGCACGCGCTCCGCTATTCGTACCGGAGCGCCTCGATCGGGTTCTGCCGGGCCGCCCGACGCGCCGGCAGCGTGCCCGCGAGGAAGGCGATGAACATCACCACGAGGATGATCGTGATCACCGAGGACGGCGCGAACTGCATGATCTGCAGCCCGGGCAGGTCCTTGAGGACGGTCCCGGCGAGGACGTTCGAGATCCCCGTGCCGAGCAGGATCGCCACGCCCGCACCGATCGCGCTGCCGAGGAACCCGATGAACACGGCCTCGAGCGAGAACAGCGTGTAGACCTTCCCGCCGCCCATGCCCATCGCCTTCATCAGGCCGATCTCACGCGTGCGCTCCTGCACGCTCATGAGCAGCGTGTTGATGATGCCGAACCCGGCCGCGACGAGCGCGATCACGGCGAAGGCGTTGAGCACGCCGACGATGCCGTTGATGACCGTCTGGAACTGGCCGAGCTGGTCCTGGATGGTCTGCCCGGTGTAGCCGTCCTTCGACAGGGCGCTCTTCACGCTGCTGGCCGACGCACCGCTGTCGAGCGTGGCGGTGGCGCTGGCGTACGAGGTGGCGATCGACGAGGGCTTGCCGGTCTCCTGCGCGGCCTGCATCGCGTCGGTGAGCGCGGCGTTCGCACCGGCACCGCCGCCGAACAGCGACTCGTTCTGCACCCCCGCGATCGTGGCGGTCAGGGTGTGCTCCTTGCCCTGGTAGTCGTCGACCGCGACGGTCAGCTCCTTGCCCACGGCGGCCTTCGCGCTGCCGAGCCCGAGGTTCTCCAGGTAGTTCGTGGGCAGGAGCACCTGGTTGCCGGCGGAGGACGCGTCGTCGAGCTGCTTCCCGGCCGCGAGGTCGGCGTCGAGCTCCCCGGCGTTGGCGGCGATGTCGACGACGTACTTGCCCTTCCCGTCGTACTCGACCCACTTCGTGCTCAGTGCGACGGCGGGGCGGACGCTCTTCACCCCCGAGACGTCCGTGATCTTGTCGACATCGGACTGGGACAGGTACGCGAACGAGGCCGGCCCGCGGTCCACGCTCTGGCTCGACTCGTCGGGGTCGTACTTCGCCGGCCCGGAGTCGGTCGACGACTCGACGGCCTTGGTGATCGTCAGCGACCCGGTCTCGCCGATGGAGGCCACCTGGGTGTCGATGTAGTTGCTGACGCCCGTGCCGATGGCCGAGGTCAGGGTGATCGTGAACGCGCCGATGAAGATCGCGATGACCGTCAGCGTCGTGCGCAGCTTCGACCGGAAGGTGTTCGCGACCGCGGTGCGGAAGAGGTCGAGGACGTTCATGCGGAGTGCCTTCCGTGGGTGGCCGGCGCGTCGACGGCATCGTCGCTCCCACCCACGATGAGTCCGTCGCGCACGTTGACGCGCCGGTCGCAGCGTTCGGCGAGTTCCTCGTCGTGGGTGACGACCACGAGGGTGATGCCCCGGTCGCGCTGCAGCCCGAAGAGCATGTCCTCGACCACCTGCCCCGTGTTCGTGTCGAGGTTGCCGGTCGGCTCGTCCGCGAAGATGACGCTCGGCTCCCCGACCAGTGCACGCGCGATGACCACGCGCTGCTTCTGCCCGCCGGACAGGTCGTTGGCGTCGTTCTTCGCCTTGTCGGCAAGGCCGAGGGCGTCGAGTGCGGCCATGCCCCGGCGCTTCCGCTCGGCACCGGAGACGCCGGCGATCTTCAACGGGAGCACGACGTTCTCGAGCACCGAGGTCTTCGGCGTGAGGAAGAACTGCTGGAAGACGAACCCGAAGGTGCTGTTCCGCGTGCGGTTCACCTGCCGCGCGCTGAGCGTCGCGGCGTCGGTGCCGTCGAGGAGCACCTGGCCCGCCGACGGCTTGTCGAGCAGCGCGAGGAGGTGCATGAGCGTGGACTTCCCGGAGCCGGACTTGCCGACGATCGCGAGGCTCTCGCCCTGGTTCACCTGCAGCGACACCCCCTTGAGCGCGTCGAACCGCGTCGCGCCGCGGCCGTAGGTCCTGGCGAGGCCACGAGCCTCGAGCACGGGAGTGGTCATGCGCCCACCGTACTGTCCGCTGCACGACTGCAAGTTTGCGTTTGCTGTAAACGATGTGACGTTCCGGTTACAGTCGGGCCATGCCCGACACCGCGCCCGCCTCCGAGATGGGCCTCCGCGACCGCAAACGCCTCGAGACCCGGCACCGGATCGCCGAGGCGGCACGCTCCCTCGCACTCGAACAGGACATCGACCGCACCACGATCGAGCAGATCGCCGCGCGCGCCGAGGTCTCCCCGCGCACGTTCTTCAACTACTTCGAGAGCAAGGAGGACGCGGTCCTCGGGCACATCGAGCTCGACCTCACGCCCGAGACGCTCGACGCCCACCTGGCCGCCGTCGCGGGGGAGCCCGCGGCGCAGGCCGTGGTGGACCTGGCGTTCCTGGTGTTCGGGGAGTCCTTCGGTGACGAGCACGAGCGGCTCGCCCGGAAGGAGGTGATCGTGCGCTTCCCGCAGCTCATGCGCCGCCAGGTCTCCCGGATGACCACGGTCGCCGAGGCGATGACGGGCGCGGTCCGGACGATCCTCGAGCGGGACCCGGCCTGGGGTCCAGACGCGGCCACGCCCCAGGCGGCCGAGATGCTGCTCGGCATGTGCATGACCGGGCTGCGGAGCTCGGCGCGCCACGAGGGGTCGGACCCGGAGGAGGTCCGCGCGCGGGTGGTCGCGACGATCCGCGACACCGCGGCCCGCATCACGGGCCAGTAGCGGACGGGAGGCGCGGGGCGGGGCCGCCACGCGCCTCCCGTCCGTCGCATCACGCGCCTCCCGTCCGTCGCATGGTGAGCAGAAATGGTCGGGTGCCGCTCGGGGACCCGACCATTTCTGCTCACGATGCGAGCACGGCGCGGCGCCGCGCGGCGCGCGCCCGCGTCACGGCTTCGTGATGAAGCCCTCCTTGACCATCCAGTCGAAGGCGACGTCGGCGGGCTCGCGACCCTCGACGTCGACCTGCCGGTTCAGCTCCTGCAGCACGGCGTCCGTGAGCTTCGGCGAGATCTGGTCGTAGACGTCCTCGAGCTGCGGGTACTCCTTGAGCGTCGCCGAGTCGAGCACGGGCGCGACGTTGTACGCCGGGAAGAAGCCCTTGTCGTCCTCGAGCACGGTGAGCCCGAGCGACTTGATGCGGCCGTCGGTGGTGAAGACCTCGCCGAAGTTGCACTTGCCACGATCGGTCGCGGTGTAGACCGTGCCGGTGTCGAGGATGCTGACGTTCTTCGTCGGGATGCCGTTGTCGCCCGAGCCGCCGAGCTCGAGCCCGTACTTCTTCAGCATCGGCTTGAAGCCGTCGGCACGGGAGTTGAACTCGGACTCGACGCAGAACGTGCGATCGCTGACGGGGAGCTTCGTGATGTCGGAGAGGGTCTTGATGTCGCCGAGCTCCGACACGGCCTCGTCGCGGACGGCGAAGGCGTACGTGTTGTTCATCGGCGCCGGCTCGAGCCAGGTGAGGCCGTTGCCGGCGTCCTCCTGCTTCACCGCTTCCCACTGCTCGGTCTTGTCCGGGATGCCCTCGCTGTGGCCCATGAAGGTCAGCCAGGCCGTGCCCGTGTACTCGTAGGTGAAGTCGGCGCCGTGCGAGGTCATCAGCTCGCGGACGGCGACGCTGCCCGGCACGTTCGTCTCGTCGGTGACGTCGAACCCGGCGGCCTTCGCGGCGAGCACGGCGATCTTGCCGAGCACCAGCTGCTCGGTGAAGTTCTTCGAGGTCACGGTGATGTGCGCGCCGTCCGGCAGGTCGTCGATGCGCTGGATCGAACCGGGGTCCGCGGCGGGGACGAAGGACGTCGCCGGCTGCAGGCCGCAGCCGGTCAGCACGAGGGCGGCCGCGCCCGCCACGGCGGTGGCGGTCGCGACCCGGCGACGGACGGTCGGACGGGAGGCGCGGCGTGCGCCCCGCAGATCGGCGCGCGGCGCGTGGTTGGTCGCGTTCGGCGCGTCGTGGGTCGCGTTCGGGGCGTCGTGGGTCATCGGAGTCCCTTCGGTCGTGCGACCGTCTCGACCACGCGGCCGATCCAGTCGATGGACAGGGCGAGGAGCGCCACGAGGAGCGCCCCGGAGACGAGGACCTTCGGCAGGAACAGGTTCACGCCCGTGGTGATGAGCAGTCCGAGGCCACCGGCGCCGACGAACGTCGCCAGGCTCGCGGTGCCGACGAGCAGCACCAGCGCGGTGCGGATGCCGGAGAGCATGACCGGCACGGCCAGCGGCAGCTCGACCTTCATGAGCACGCTGAACGCGCTCATGCCCATGCCCCGCCCGGCCTCGACCAACCGCGAGTCGACGCTCTGGATGCCGATCATGGTGTTCCGGAGCACCGGCAGGATCGCGTAGAGCACGAGGGCGACGACGGCCGACCACGAGTTCAGGCCGAGCCACGCGGCGAGCAGCACGATGAGCCCGACGGCCGGGGCCGCCTGCCCGAAGTTGGCGACGGCGAGCACGTACACGCTCGCACGACGGAGCGGCCCGCGGGTGAGCAGGACGCCGAGCGGGATGCCGATCACGAGCACGAGCACGGTCGACTCGAGGGTCAGCACGAGGTGCTGCCCGGTGAGCGCGAGGATGTCCGCCGGGTTGAGCGTGGTGCGCTCGGTCGGCGTGAGGTCCGCCGTGGCGAGCCAGACCGCGAACCCGGCGAGCACCACGAGGATGGCGATCGGCTGCACGAGCAGCCCCTTCCACCCGGTGCGGCTGCCCGTCCCCGCCCCGGCGGCGACCGCGCTCACAGGTCCTCCCCGCTGGTCGCCACCACGGGCGACGACGGCATGGTCTCGATCGGGTTCGTGTTCGTCCCGACCGGCGTGTAGGCCTGCTCCTGGGCGGCGGCGGCGCGCGACCGGGTGATCGCGTCCATGACCGTCTCGACGGTGATGACGCCCTGGAACGCCTCGCCGCGGCCGGTCACGAGTGCGGCGCCGGCGCTCGACACGAGCATGGTGTCGAGCGCGTCGTTCAGGGTTGCGGCCCCGCCCACGACGGGCAGGTCGGGCTCGATGCCCTCCGGGATCCGGTCGAGCCGCTCGAGCTGACGACGCGTCGGCCACCCGATCGGACGCTGTCGGCGGTCGACGACGACGGCGTGCCCGTGGCCACCGGCCTCCTGCATGCGCTGCAGCACGGCCTTCGCCTCCTCGCCCGGCGAGCAGGTCACCGCGGGGGCGAGCTCGACGTCGCGGACCCGGTTCAGCGTGAGCTGCTTGAGCCCGGCGCCGGACCCGATGAAGTTCTCGACGAACTCGTTCGCCGGTTCCGCGAGGATCCGCTCCGGGGTGTCGTACTGCACGATGTGGGCACCCTCGGTGAAGATCACGATCCAGTCGCCGAGCTTCACGGCCTCGTCGAAGTCGTGGCTCACGATGACGATCGTCTTGTGCAGCTCCTCCTGGATGCGGAGGAGCTCGTCCTGCAGGCGCTGGCGGGTGATCGGGTCGACCGCGCCGAACGGCTCGTCCATGAGCAGGACGGGCGGGTCCGCGGCGAGCGCCCGGGCGACGCCGACGCGCTGCTGCTGGCCGCCGGAGAGCTCGCGGGGGAACCGGTCGCGGTAGGTGTCGGGGTCGAGCGAGACGAGGTCGAGGAGCTCGTCGACGCGGGCCGCGATCTTCTCCTTCGACCACCCGAGCATCTTCGGGACGATCGCGATGTTCGCCGCCACGGTCATGTGCGGAAAGAGCCCGCCGGCCTGGATCACGTAGCCCATGCGGCGACGGAGCTCGTCCGCGTCGATCCCCGTGACGTCGTCCTCACCGACGACGATGCGTCCCTCGGTCGGTTCGATCAGGCGGTTGATCATCTTGAGCGTGGTCGTCTTGCCGCAGCCGGACGGGCCGACGAGCATGACGATCTTGCCGGCCGGGATCTCGAGCGTGATGCCGTCGACCGCGGGCTTCGTCTGACCGGGGTACCGCTTCGTGACCTCGTCGAGCAGGATGCGGCGGCCGGTGACGTCGCCGGCGGGAGCGGTGGTGGTGGCGGAGTCAGTGCTGGACACGGATACCTCTCGAGATGGTCAGACGGCCGAGGCCGAGGAGGAGCAGGTCGAGGACGAGGGCGAGCAGGACGACCCCCACCACCCCGACCGTCACGGAGAAGAGGGCGTTCGCACCGCCGAGGCGGGACAGCCCGGAGAAGATGAAGCCGCCGAGCCCGGGGCCGAGCGCGTAGGCGGCGATCGCGGCGATGCCCATCACCATCTGCGCGGACACCCGCACACCGCTGAGGATGATCGGCCACGCCATCGGCAGCTCGACCTGGAGCAGGGTGCGGAACCGGCTCATGCCGATGCCCCGCGCCGACTCGACGACCGTCGGCGGGATCTCGGCGAGGCCGACGACGGCGTTGCGCAGGATCGGCAGCGTCGCGAAGAAGACGACCGTCACCACGGACGGCACGACGCCGAAGCCGAGCGGCACGATGAGCAGGCCGATGACCGCGAAGGACGGGAGCGTCAGCCCGATCGCCGAGACCCCGTTCGCGACGGAGGTGAGCCGTTCGCTGCGGTAGACGAGTGTGGCGAGGACCACGGCGATGAGCGTCGCGAGCACCGTGCACTGGACGACCAGTGAGAAGTGCTGCCACGACGCGAACCAGATCTGGTCCCACCGCTCCCCGATGTACTGGAACACGCGCAGAACGCTCCCCTCCGGTCGGCCGAACTGCCCACGGGTCGGGGCACAAGTGGGTTCGAACCTACGCAGGGGGCCGGGTCACCGCACAACCGAGGACGGGTGCCGGAACGACTCCCCGCGGATCCGCGAAGCCGGAAACACCCGGTCAGGACAGGTGCAGCGCCCCGACCCTGGGAGAACGGTAACGATCCCGAGCAGTCGTCGGCTATGCGCCGAGGTCGCGGAGTCCCGACCGCTCGGCGACGTCGACGAGGTGCTCCCGCCAGAGGACCCACTCGTCCGGGGTCTTCTCGGCGAGGTTGCCGTCCCCGTCGCCCGCGAGCCCGTCGAGCATCTCGCGCACGATGTCGGCGTGCCCCGCGTGCCGGGCCGTCTCGTACCCCATGTGCACGAGGATCCGGTGCAGGCTCACCCGCCGGCGGTCCTCCGGCCACCAGGGAACGACCCCGCGGGCGTCGAGGTCGAGCGCCTCGATCGTGGCGTCGGCGTGCGCGGCGCTGCGGTGGTGGAACGCGACGACGTCGTCCAGGGTCTCGTCGAGCGTCGCGTACATGTCGTCGCCGTCCTCGGACTCGAGCCAGGCGGGCGGGTCCGGCAACGGGCGCCCGAAGACCTCGCCGAAGTACATGGCCTGCACGCCCGCGACGTGCTTCACGAGACCGAGCACGTTCGTCCCGGTCGGCGTGACCGGCCATCGTGCCTGCCGTTCGGCGAGCCCGTCGAGCTTGGCGACCAGTGCCGCGCGGTGCTTCTGCAGGTACCGGTGCAGCGTCCGCTTGAGGACCTCGGCGTCGATGCCGGTCGTCGACCCCTCGTCCGACAGCATCGAGCCGCCGCTCGAGGCGATGGTCGGTGCTGCCGGTGCGGGGTGGACCTCGGGGACCGGGTCGGCGCTCGTCATGCCCTCGATCGTGCCACCGAACGCTCGCGCACGCGCTCCGACTCCTGCACGGCGACCCGTTCGGCGGTGAGCAGGAGCCCGGCGACCTCGCCGGAGTTCCGCGCCGGGGCGTCGTTCCAGCTGGTCAGGTCGCGGACCCGTCCCATCCGGACGTCCGGCGCCGGGCACCAGAGGACCGGCTGTCCCTCGTCGACGGCGAGGGCGTGCCACACCAGGTCGAGGGCGCGCTGGACCTGCTGCGAGTGCACGGCGTGCGGGCCACCGGCAGCGGAGACCACGGAGCCGACCAGGCACGCGGCGACGAGGGGGCGGCCCTGCACGTCCATCGCCGCGGCGCTGGAGGCCTTCCGCATCCGACCGTGCTCGTCGACGTACGCGAACCACGCGTGCTGGATCCACCCCCGTTCGATGACGCCGCGCGCCCCGGAGAGCAGTCGGGCGAGGTCGTCCAGCTCCTGCAACCGGGCCTCGACGCGACGGTCGCGCGCAGCGGAACGGCGTGCGGAGAACCGGTCGAGGAGCCCGCGGAAGCCGGTGCGGGTCGGGGTGGACGGGACGGGAGAGGCGTCGGTGGCGACGTCGTGCTGGACGCGGAACTCGAGGGTCATGACGGCCCCTCCGATCTTCACGTGCACGGATTGGTGCGGTCACGATAGCCCCGCGCGGACTCAGTCGTCCAGCACTTCTCCGATCACCCGGCGTGCGACGGCGCGGAACGCGCGGTCGTCGGACAGGTGGAGTGCCGAACCGATCGAGACGGCCCAGGCACGCGCCCGTTCCCAGGTGTCGTCGTCGGCCGCGACGCGCGTGCGGAAGGTGCGCCGCGCCTCCCGGTCGAGCGTGAGCCACGCGGTGGCGAGGTCGACGGCCGGATCGCCCGCCGTCACGTCGCCGAAGTCGACGACCGCCGACAGGCGGGTCCCGCCGGCCGGTGCCGTCTCGAAGAGCACGTTGAAGGGGTGCAGGTCGCCGTGCACCCAGACGGGAGGCCCGGCGTACGCGGGCAGCGCCGCCGCGGTCCGCCAGACTGCCGCGAGTTCACGGGCCCGGGGCACGTCCGCCGTCGCGAGTCGCGTCAGGACGCTGTCGCTGCGCGTGGCGAGCGGCACCGCGCGGACAGGGTTCACGGGAGCGTCCGGCGGCGCGGGGACGTGCAGCAGCTCGACGAACGCGGCGAGCGCCTCGGCCACCTGCACGCCGCCGGCGCGTTCGCCCGCCGGGGTGCCGGGCAGCCAGCGGACGACGCTCCACGACCACGGGTACCCGAGGGCCGGGCGTCCGGTGCGGACCGGATCGGGGACGGGCACGATCGCCGCCACCCGGTGCGCGATCTCCGGCAACCACCGCTGCTCGTGCTCGATGAGCGCCGCAGCGGCCGCCCGGCGGGGGAGCCGCACGGCGAGCAGCTCGCCGAGCCGGACCACGACGTTGTCCCAGCCGCTCGCCACGATCGCGAGCGGGAGGTCCGCGAGGTCCGGGTGCTGGTCGCGGAGCAGGGCGGCGACGAGCGGGACGTCGACGTCGACCTCGGCGGCGGGGGTGGCCATCGGGTCAGGGTAGCCGGGGGCGCGCACACCCGTGAACTGGGGAGAGCCGGGCGGGGCGGGCGCTCGGTAGCCTCGAGGGACCAGCGACGTGGGTGTCCATGGGGGGACCCGCGTCGCGTGGCGGTCGGGTCAGGCGTCGTCGGGCAGCGGGGCGATGAGCGCGACGAGCCGGGGGATCTCCGGGCGGACCCGGTCGGAGACGATCGCCGCGAGCAGGACCGTCCAGAGCTCACGGAGCCGGACGTACAGGTCCGACCGGTCGGCGAGGACGTCCGAGACGGTCTGCACCCCCGTGTACGCGGGGATGACGACGCGGCCGACGAGTTCCGGGTCCCACGCGGGGTCGACCTCGCCGGCGTCGATGCCCTGTCGGACGAGGTCGGTCACCACGGCGATCCAGTCGGCGTACGGGTCCTGCCGGGCCACGTCCGCCGTCGCGGCCTCGGTGGACAGACGGATGCCGGCGCTCACGACGGTCTCGTCGATCATCTGCGACGCGAGGCCCTGGGACATCCACATGAGCACCTCGAGCGGGGTCGTCCCGCGGGCGGCCGCCGCCTCGCCGTACCGCCGGGAGACCTCGTGCTGCCGGGCGATCACCGCGCCGGCGAGGTCGGCCTTCGACGTGAAGTGGAAGTACAGCGCACCCTTGGTGAGGCCGGCCCGCTCGGCGACGGCGTCCATCGAGGTGCCGAGGTACCCGCGCTCGTCGAACTCGCCCGCTGCCGCGTCGAGGATCGCGGCACGGGTGGCGACCGCCCGCTGCTGCCGCGTGCCACCGTCCTGCGCCATGATCCTGCAAGCGTACCGATGCGGCCGTCCCAGGCGGTGTCCGGGTGACGTCCGGGAACCTCCCCGGTCGGCTGTCGTACGGTTCCCGGCATGGACGGATGGCGGAACCCGGTGCGCTGGGCACGGACGGGTCGGTGGCTGCTGCTGCCGATCGCCGTGCTCGACTGGGTCGCGCTCGCGCCGCAGACCGTCGTCGTGCTGGCGTTCGCGATCGCCGTGGTCGGGCTGGCCGGCATCGCCGCGGCGCTCGTCGCCCGGATGCTCCGAGGGTCGCGGGGCGCGATGGCGGCGCTCGGGGTGGTGCTCCTGCTCGGCGGGCTCGTCGTGTTCGGCCTCGATCCGTTCCCGGCGTCGATCCCGCTCATCGACGGGTGGTGGCCGGAGTCGATCACGCAGCCGCAGGTCGTGGGGAGCGCCTACTGGCAGCTCGCCGGCCTCGGGATCGAGCTCGCCGGGTTCGGGATGCTCGCGACGCTGCTGGTCGTGTCCCTGACCGCGAAGCCCGCGCAGCGCTGACGACCGCGGGCGCTGGCGGTCCGTCGCGGGCGCGGGCGGGTCGGTCGCGGGCGCTGACGGTCCGTCGCGCTCAGTCGCGCGTGAGGACGAGGAGCGTGCCGGCCGTGGCGACACCCCGGACCCGGTCGACCAGGCTCGCGGTGTCGTCGGCGCCTCGCACCCATCCGATCAGCGTCTCGAGGTCCCCGACCGCGGCCAGCAGCCCGTCGGTGCACAGCACGACGCGGTCTCCCGACGCGAGGTCGAGCGCACCGGGGGTCCGCGGCGTCCCGTCCGGTTGTAAGCCGATCGGCAGGTCGTGCGACCGGAGCACCGCGGCACAGCCGTCCGCGCGCACGACGGCCGCGAGGCCGTGCCCGGCGTCCCCGTACACGACGTGACCCGACGCGGGGTCGAGCCGCAGGTGGAAGAGCGACCCGACGGTGTCCGCAGCCGACAGGTCGGCGGCGACCTGCGCCTCCAGGCCGACGATCGCGGTCTCCATGTCGACGTCGGTCCGCGCGATCACGGCTGCCCGGACCGCTGCTGCCAGCAGTGCCGAGGCGCGACCGGCTGCCGGGACGGCTCCGACGGTGCAGTGCAGGCGGCCGTCTGCGGCGACCCGCCAGTCCGCGACGTCACCGGAGTCCTCGCGGGGGAGCGTCAGCACCTCCAGCGAGTACCCGGGGACCTCGACGGGTCCGGGGACGAGGCCCTCCACGACCCGCCGGACCCGGTCGCGCTCGATCGTGTGCCCGAGCTCCCGCTCCGCCCAGCGCGCGAGGTCGCGGAGCAGGTCGATGTCCTCGGCCGTCAGCGTGCGCGGCGTCGCGTCCATGATGCAGAGCGTGCCGACGCGCGTGCCGTCGAGCATCGACAGCGGCGCGCCCGCGTAGAACCGGATGCCCTGCTCGGTGACCGCGGCGAGGTGGGCGAACCGCGGGTCGAGCATCGTGTCCGGCACGACGATCGCTTCGTCGGTGAGGACCGTGGTGGCGCAGAACACCGACTCGGCCGGCACGCTCGAACCCTGGTGCCAGCCCTGCGTGGACTGCGCCGTGACGAGCCCGTCGTGCACGAGATTGAGGAAGGACAGCGGGACCCCGAAGGCCTCCTGCGTCATGCGGGTGATGCGGTCGAAGCGCTCCTCGGGGCCGCTGCCGAGGACGCCGAGCGCCTCGACCACGGCCGACCGGTGCGCTGCGGCGTCGAGGTGGGTCACCCGTCCTGTCTACCCGCACCCTCGCCCAGGAACCAGTCCCGCGGGTGGGGGTCGGCGGTCAGTTCGCGTCGCTCGGACACCGGCGCCGCCCACGCGGCCGCGTTCGACAGCACCCGCTGGATGTCCGGGTGGTGGTACACCGGGTACTCCTGGTCACCGGGGGAGAAGTAGAAGACCTTCCCGAGGCCCCGGCGGTACGCGACGCCCGAGCGGAAGACCTCGCCGCCGGCGAACGTCGACAGGAAGACCTCTTCGTCGGGGCGCGGGATGTCGAAGTACTCGCCGTACATCTCCTGGCGGTCGATGACGATCGGGTGCGGGACGCCCGCGGCGATCGGGTGCTCGGGCGCCACGGTCCAGACGAGCTCGCGCTCCCCGTCGTTCCGCCACTTCAGGGAGCAGGTCGTGCCCATCAGGCGCTTGAACGGCTTCGAAAAGTGCCCGGAGTGCAGCACCACGAGCCCCATGCCCGCGTGCACGGCATCGACCACGAGGTCGACGACGGCGTCGCTGACCTCGTCGTGGGCGGCGTGGCCCCACCAGAACAGGACGTCGGTGGTGGCCAGGCGCTCGGCGGTGATGCCGTGGTCGGGCTCCTGCAGGGTGGCCGTGCTCACGGTCGCGTCGGGGTGGTGCTCGCGGAGCGCGGCGGCGATCACGGTGTGCATGCCGTCGGGGTAGTGCCCGACGACGGTCTCGTCACCCCGGCTCTCGTGCACGTTCTCGTTCCAGACGACGATGTTCAGGGGACGGGATTCGGTCGGCGTCGACATGGCTCCCACGCTAGTCCGCCTGGTCGTCGAATCGATACGACCACCGGAGTGTCGGGGCTTTCCCGGGAGGCGTCCGCGACGATGTCCGCATGACTCCCCGCTCCCTGTTCCGCGCCGCCGCGGTCGCCGAACTCGTGACCTGGACCATGCTCATCGCCGGGATGGTGCTCAAGTACGGCCTCGGTGCCGGCGACTGGGGCGTCCGGATCGGGGGCGGGGTGCACGGGTTCGTGTTCCTGGCGTACCTCGTCGTGACGACCGTCGTCGCGGTGAACCAGCGGTGGTCGGCCGGAGCGCTCGTGCTCGGGTGGGCGAGTGCCGTCGTGCCGTACGCGACGGTGCCGTTCGAGGTCGCCGTGGCCCGGCGCGGGATGCTCGAGGGTGCGTGGCGCAGTGGTGCCGAGGGGCGCGTCGGGTTCTGGGACCGCCTGCTGTTCTTCGTGGTGCGGCACCCGGCGGTGTCGATCCTCATCGGCGTCGTGGCCGTCGCCCTGGTGTTCGTGGCGCTGCTGGCCGCCGGCCCGCCCGTCCCGTCCCGCGGCTGACGCGCTGCCTTCGTGAGCAGGAACGGTCTGGTTCGTGATGCGGACCCGACCGTTCCTGCTCACGAAGCGCGGCCCGGGTCGCGACCACACGACGGGCGGGAGGCGCGGTGCCAGCCGGCACCGCGCCTCCCGTCCGTGCGTCCCGCGTCTACAGCGCGGCGAGGATCCCGTTCAACGTGGCGGACGGGCGCATCACGGCGCTCGTCTTGGCGTCGTCCGGACGGTAGTACCCGCCGATGTCCGCCGGGTGCCCCTGCACGCTGTTCAGCTCCTCGACGATCGTCGACTCCTGCTCGTCGAGCGTCGCGGCGATCTCGGCGAACGCCGAGGCGAGCTGGGCGTCGGTCGTCTGCGCCGCGAGCTCCTGGGCCCAGTACTTCGCCAGGTAGAAGTGGCTGCCGCGGTTGTCGATCGACCCGAGCTTGCGCCCCGGCGACTTGTCCTCGTCGAGGAACGTGCCGGTCGCACGGTCGAGCGTCTCGCCGAGGATCTTCGCCCGCTCGTTGCCCGTCACACCGGCGAGGTGCTCGAGGCTGACCGCGAGGGCGAGGAACTCGCCGAGGCTGTCCCAGCGCAGGTAGTTCTGCTCGACGAGCTGCTGCACGTGCTTCGGCGCCGAACCACCGGCACCGGTCTCGAACAGGCCGCCGCCGCCGAGGAGCGGGACGACGGAGAGCATCTTCGCCGAGGTGCCGAGCTCCATGATCGGGAACAGGTCGGTGAGGTAGTCGCGGAGCACGTTGCCCGTGACGGAGATGGTGTCCTCGCCGCGGCGGATGCGCTCGAGCGAGAAGCGCATCGCGTCCTCGGGGGAGAGGATCTCGATCTGCAGCCCGTCGGTGTCCTGCTCGGCGAGGTAGGTCCGCACCAGGCCGATGAGGTTCGCGTCGTGCGCACGGGTCTCGTCGAGCCAGAACACCGCGGGGGAACCGGTCGCACGGGCACGCGTCACGGCGAGCTTCACCCAGTCGCGGATCGCGACGTCCTTGGTCTGGCAGGCGCGCCAGATGTCACCGGCCTCGACCTCGTGCTCGATGACCGTCTCGCCGCCGCTCGTGACCACGCGGACGCGGCCGGCTGCCGGGACCTCGAAGGTCTTGTCGTGCGAGCCGTACTCCTCGGCCTTCTGCGCCATCAGGCCGACGTTCGGCACCGAGCCCATGGTGGCCGGGTCGAACGCACCGTTGGCGCGGCAGTCCTCGATCGTGGCCTGGTAGATGCCGGCGTAGCTCGAGTCCGGGATGACCGCGAGGGTGTCGTGCTCCTCGCCGTCCGGACCCCACATGTGGCCGGAGGTGCGGATCATCGCGGGCATGGAGGCGTCCACGATGACGTCGCTCGGGACGTGCAGGTTCGTGATGCCCTTGTCGGAGTCGACCATCGCGAGCTCGGGGCCCGCGTCGATGCCGTCCGCGAACGCCTGCTTGATCTCCGCACCGTTCGGGACGGCGTCGAGCCCGGCGAGGATCGAGCCGAGGCCGTCGTTCGGGTTGAGCCCGGCGGCGGCGAGGTCGGCGCCGAAGCGCTCGAAGACGCTCGGGAAGAACGCACGGATGACGTGGCCGAAGATGATCGGGTCGGAGACCTTCATCATCGTGGCCTTGAGGTGCACCGAGAACAGGATGCCCTGCTCCTGCGCCGCGCGGATCTGGTCCTGCAGGAAGGCCTCGAGCGCCCGGACGTGCAGCACCGTGCCGTCGACGACCTCGCCCGCGAGGACGGGGATCGACTGCTTGAGGACCGTGGTCGCACCGTCGGCACCGACGAACTCGATCGTCAGGACGTCGTCGGCGGGCGCGATCCAGGACTGCTCGTTCGAGCGGAAGTCGTCCGTGCCCATCGTCACGACGTTCGTCTTCGAGTCGTGGCTCCAGGCGCCCATGCGGTGCGGGTGCTTGCGGGCGTAGTTCTTGACGGAGAGCGGCGCGCGGCGGTCGGAGTTGCCCTCGCGCAGGACCGGGTTCACGGCGCTGCCCTTGGTGCGGTCGTAGCGGGCGCGGGCGTCGCGCTCGTCGTCGGTCGTCGGCTCGTCGGGGTAGTCCGGCAGGTCGTAGCCCTGCGCCTGGAGCTCCTTGATCGCGGCCTTGAGCTGCGGGATCGACGCCGAGATGTTCGGCAGCTTGATGATGTTCGCCTCGGGGGTCTTCGCGAGGTCCCCGAGCTCGGCGAGGGCGTCGTCCAGGCGCTGTTCGGCGGTGAGCCGCTCCGGGAACTGGGCGATGATCCGGCCCGAGAGCGAGATGTCGCGGGTCTCGACGTCGACACCTGCGGTGCCGGCGAAGGCCTGGATGACCGGGAGGAAGGAGTGGGTGGCGAGGAACGGCGCCTCGTCCGTGAGGGTGTAGATGATCTTGGCCATGCTGGCGGGTACTCCCTTGTTCGACCGTCGGTACGTCCACGCTACTCGCGCAACGGGATGTCTCGACATCAAGATACATGGTGTCGCCTGCGTGAGCAGATGCTCGGATGGCTTCCTGGAGGCGCACTGTCGACTCATAGGAACGTCGCGTGGAGTGGTCTTCCGCACCACACGACCGCAGGAGGCGCGCATGTCGACGACACGGCAGACACCGGAGGACTTCGGGTGGTCCGCGGAGGACCTCCGTTCGGCGTACGCCGTGGACGGCAGCGGGCCGTACCGGTACGCGCCGGACGGGTCCGGGCCGTTCTCGTACGACGAGGACGGCTCCGGGCCGTGGTTGGTCGGTCCGACGCCGCGTCGTGGGCTCGCCCGCTTCGCGCCGCGGGACCGTGGGTCGGGCTCGCGGCTGCGGCGGATCGGGACCGCCGTGACCGCGGGCACGCTCGCGCTCGTCCTGGCCGCCGGCAGTGTCGCGGTCGTCGCCCACGTCGTTCCTCCACACCACGTCGTCAACGCCTCGGCTGTCCACAGCGCGGAGCCGGACCGGGACTGATCGCCCGGAACGGTGCCACGCTGGGGGAGTGAACGAACTCCTCGTCATCGGTGTGGTCGCCCTGGTCGCCATCGCGGGTGCTGCCGTGCTCGGCCCGCGCATCGGGGTCGCCGCGCCGCTCGTCCTCGTCGCGGTGGGGGTCGCCGCGAGCCTCGTGCCGTGGATCCCGAACGCCCGGATCGAACCGGAGTGGATCCTCGCGGGGGTGCTGCCGCCGTTGCTGTACTCGGCGGCGGTGTCGATGCCGTCGATGAACTTCCGGCGGGAGTTCGGCGCGATCAGCGGCCTGTCGGTCCTGCTCGTCGTCGCGTCGAGCCTGGTGCTCGGGCTCTTCTTCGCGTGGGTCGTCCCGGGGCTGGGCTTCTGGTGGGGCATCGCGCTCGGGGCGATCGTCAGCCCCACCGACGCCGTCGCGACCTCGATCGTCAAGCAGACCTCGGTGTCACGGCGGGCGATCTCGATCCTCGACGGCGAGTCGCTGCTCAACGACGCGACCGCGCTCGTGCTCCTCCGCACTGCGATCTTCGCCGCGGGCGCGTCGTTCTCGTTCTGGGGCGCACTCGGGGACTTCGCCCGGGCGGTCGCGATCGCCGTCGTCATCGGCTGGTTCGTCGGCTGGCTCAACGTCTGGGTGCGGTCCCGGGTGCCGAACGCCGCGGTGAACACGGCACTGTCCTTCGCGGTGCCGTTCGTCGCCGCGATCCCGACCGAGCACTTCGAGGGGTCCGGCCTCGTCGCGGCCGTCGTCGCGGGGCTGTTCACGGGCATCGTCGGCCCGCGCAGGCTCCCCCCGGGGCACCGGCTGTCGGACGCCCAGAACTGGCAGACGATCGAGCTCGTGCTCGAGGGTGCCGTGTTCCTGACGATGGGGCTGCAGCTCGCGTCGATCCTCGGCGACGTGCAGGACCAGCACGCCGGGATCGGGCCGGCGCTCCTCATCGCCGTCGGCGCCTTCGTGCTCACCGTCCTCGTCCGGGCCGCCTACGTCGTGCCACTGCTGCTCGCCCTGTCCGCCAGCGCCAAGCGCGGCGAACGGATGCAGACCCGCTTCGCGGAGATGCACGCGCAGGACCGCGACGCCATGAGCGAGGTGATCCGCGAACACCGACCGGGCAACCGGGCGCCGTCCGAACGGGAACTCGACCGGTTCGCGGTGCGGGTCCGTCGCACCCTGGCGGACATCGCGTACTACACGAAGGCGCCGCTCGGCTGGCGGGAGGGCACCGCGGTGGTCTGGGCGGGGATGCGCGGCGCGGTGACCGTCGCGGCGGCCCAGACGCTCCCCGAGGGCACGCCCCAGCGGTCACTGCTCGTCTTCGTCGCGTTCGCCGTGGCCCTGCTGTCGCTCGTGGTCCAGGGCGGGACGATCGGGCCGCTCCTCCGTCGCATCGCCGCGCCGACGACGGACACCGCCGCGCAGGACACCGAGGAACGCAAGCGGCTCCTCGAGCTCATGCGGGCAGCGGCGGAGCAGGTCCCCGGGACGAGCGAGGCCGGACCCCGCGCGCGGGAAGAGCTCGAGGCCGCCGACCCCGCCGAACTCCGGGCGTGGATGGGGCGCGAGAAGGCCCGGCGTCTGGCGGTGCTCGAAGCGCAGCGCGCCGCGATCCTCGACGCCCGCGACGACGGCAGTTTCGACGCCGAGGTGCTCGAGTCGATGCTGCAGAACCTCGACGCCGAGCAGATCGCCCTCGAGCTCAGGGGCGCTCCCGCACGGTGACGGTCACTCGCCGATGCGCACCCGGAAGACCCGGACGCCGGCGGTCTTCAGGGCCGCGAGCCCCACGCGCATCCGGAAGTTCCGGAACGGCCGCTCGAACCCGGACGGTGCCGACGCCGCGCCGATCTGGTGGAGCACCTCGGACGTCAGCGTCCGCTCGACCTTCGGCGCGAGCCGGGTCAGCCCCGAGACCGTCACGACGATCCGGACCGCGTGCGGCGCGAGCAGCGGGTCGATCATCTCGGCGGCCTCGTGCGCACGGTGGAACGCCGGGTCGTCACCGGGCCGACGGATCGCGATGACCGCGAGTTCGGCGTCCCAGGTCTCCTCGGGGTCGGGCAGGTCGTCCACCCCGACCACGCGCATCCGGGCGGCGTCGACCCCGGCCCGGACGGCAGCGGTCCGGAGCACCGGCAGGAGCTCCTGCGTCCCGGCGAGCACGACGTGCGCCGACGCCAGGTCGACCGGTTCGTGCCGCTCGCGCGGTGTTCGGGCCATGTGGAGGGTCCTTTCCGCTCGCTCACTGCGGACACTACTGATCGGGCGCCATCCGGGGCCGGGCCTGGCTGTGGGATCAGCAGCCTCCCAGCACTTCGGTAACGATGAGATCACGAAAGGACCTGTACAAAGCGACAGAGTCGTGCAGAATGGTGGGCGGCCATGACGACTGCACGCGAACTCGACCAGCACCCGGACACCCCGGTGGTGCACCTGTCCCGTCGCGCCGCCCTCGAGGCCGAGCGCGCCGCAGCCCGCAAGCCGGCCCGCCGTGAGCGGACGCCGAAGCCCGAGCGCGCACCGAAGGCCGAGCGCACGCCCGCGCCGCCTCGCGCGCCGAAGCCCGAGCGCACCGGTCGTCGAGCGGCCGCAGCGCGTGCGACGACCGAGCACGTCGACGCCCGCATCCAGCGCGTCGTCCGTCGCCCCGCACCCAGCGTGCCCGCCGTCGCCCGGGCGACCCGCGCCTCCAGGTCCCGCCGCGCCAGCAGCGTGACGCTCACGAGCGCCCTCGCCGCCCTCGCGATGTTCGCCGCGTCCGCGATGCCCGCGCACGCCAGCGCCGGCACCTCGATGGCGACCGCGACCCTCGCACCCTCCGTCCGCACGCAGGACTACGCCGTGACGCAGGCGATCTCCGCCTCCGCCCTCGACCGCGACGGCTTCACGGTCGGCGGCGGTTCGGCCGGGGCCCCGGGCACGTCGGTGTCCTACGGCGGCGAGGTCCGGTCGCCGTTCCCCGGGCCGGTACGGATGAGCTCGGGCTTCGGCTACCGCTCGGCTCCGTGCGGCGCCTGCTCGTCGCTCCACCAGGGCCTCGACTTCAACCCGGGCATGGGCGCGCCGATCGGTGCCGTGGCCGCGGGGACCGTCCGGGTCTCCGGCACGTACTTCTCGTACGGCACCGCGGTGATCATCGACCACGTGATCGACGGGCGCGAGGTCTCGACGCTCTACGGCCACATGATCCCCGGCTCCTCGCCGCTGAAGGTCGGCGACACCGTCGAGGCCGGGCAGTTCATCGGCAAGGTCGGCTCCTCCGGGGTCTCGACCGGGGCGCACCTCCACCTCGAGGTCCTGATGGACGGCGAGACGCCGATCGACCCGGAAGCCTGGCTCGAAGCGCGCATCGGGCGTTCCCTCACCGCCTGATCAGGTTCCCTGTGCATGCTCACAGGCATGGACGACTGTCACAGACCGCCCGCCCGTCGCCGATCTGAGCCGGCAGCCCGCTGATGGGACCCGACACCTGGATCGCCTTCGGGCTCGTGGTGCTCTTCGTGCTCGTCGGTGGCGTGTTCGCCGCAGCCGAGATCGCCCTCGTCTCCCTCCGTGAGTCGCAGCTGCAGCAGCTCGAGCGCCGCGGGTCCCGGGGGATGCGGGTCGCCGAGCTCGGCCGCGACCCGAACCGCTTCCTCTCCGCCGTGCAGATCGGCGTGACCGTCGCCGGGTTCTTCTCGGCCGCGTACGGCGCGTCGTCGATCGCTCCGGACGTCGCCCCGCTGTTCACGGGCCTCGGGCTCGAGCAGGGTGCTGCCGAGACGGTGGCACTGGTGCTGATGACCCTCGTGATCGCCTACCTCTCGCTGGTCTTCGGCGAGCTCGTGCCGAAGCGACTCGCCCTGCAGCGAGCCGAGGGCTTCTCGATGGCCGTCGCCCCGACGCTCGACCGGTTCGCCACGCTCATGCGCCCGGTGATCTGGCTGCTCTCGAAGTCGACCGACACCGTCGTGCGGCTGCTCGGCGGGGACCCGAACGCCCGGAGCGAGTCGATGAGCACCGAGGAGCTCCGCGGTCTCGTCGAGGACCACGACGCCATCGACGCCCAGGGACGCCGGATCGCCCGGAGCGCCCTCGACGCGGGCGACCGGATCCTCCGCGAGTCGATGCGGCCCTGGTACGACGTGTCCACGATCGACGCGGGCACCTCGATCGCCGCGGCCACCGACCACGCCATCGACCTCGGGCACACCCGGTACCTCGTCACCGACGGCACGCGGGACCACGTCGACGGGTTCGTCCACCTGCGGGACCTGCTGCGCCCGGAGGACCCCACCGCACCGGTGTCGACCCTCGTGCGTCCGGTGCTCGCGCTGCCCGAGACGAAGTCGCTGTCGAGTGCGATCGCGGACATGCGCACCGAGGGACACCAGATCGCCCTGGTCGTCGACGAGTACGGCGGCAGCGCGGGCATGGTGACGCTCGAGGCGCTGCTCGAGGACCTCGTCGGACGCATCCGCGACGAGTACGACGAGCCCGCGGCCGAGCACGACGGCGTCGACGGGGCGACCGTGCTCGAGGACCTCGTGGCCGACGGCGGCCCGGCCCTCCCCGACGGCGACTACGAGACGGTGGGCGGCCTGGTGCAGGTGGCGCTGGACCGCGTGCCCGAGGTCGGGGACGTCGTCGAGGTCGGCGGCCACCGGCTCGAGGTGACCGCCATGGACGGTCACCGCGTGGCGCGCGTCAGCATCACGGCCGACGCAACCGCCTGACGCGGGCGCGCCCCGCTCGGCGGCAACGCGGAGCGTTGCGCGGGGCGCGCCGACCGAGCCTGCGAGGGAGGACGGTGCGGACCCGCCCCGCGCCTCCCGTCCGTCTCGTCCCGTCCCGGGTACGGGCAGGGCCTGCCGCGGTACCAGCCACGGGACGTACGCTCGTCGCATGGGTATCGACGTGCGCAACGAGATCCGCGACTTCCTGTCCTCGAGGCGGGCGCGGCTCACTCCCGAGCAGGTCGGCATGCCGTCGTTCGGCGGCGGTGTCCGACGGGTGCCGGGACTGCGTCGGCACGAGGTCGCCATGCTCGCCGGCGTCAGCGTGGACTACTACACGCGGCTCGAGCGGGGTTCGCTCAAGGGCGTCTCGGACAGCGTGCTCGAGGGGCTCGCCGGTGCGCTGCAGCTCGACGAGGACGAGCGCGTGCACCTGTGGGACCTCGCCCGCCTGGCGAACGCCGGCGTGAAGGTGATGCACCGCAACGTCCCGACCCGCGTGCGCCCCGGTGTGCAGCGGCTGCTCGACTCGATCACGGGAGCGCCCGCCTGGGTGCGGAACGAGCGTGGTGACGTGGTCGCGACGAACGAGCTCGGTCGCGCGCTGTACGCGCCGATGTTCGCGGGCCCCGGTCGTCCGGTGAACACCGCGCGCTTCACGTTCCTCGACCCCGCGGCGAAGGAGTTCTTCGCGGACTGGGCGCAGACCGCTCGGGACGCGGTGGCGATCCTCCGTGCGGCCGCGGTCTCGAACCCGTGCGAGCCCGGACTCGTGACCCTCGTCGGTGAGCTGTCGACCCGGAGCGAGGAGTTCCGCACGTGGTGGGCCGCCCACGACGTCCGGATGCACCGCACCGGCAAGAAGCGGCTCGTGCACCCCATCGTCGGTGAGCTCCGGCTCGACTACGAGGCGCTGGAACTCGTCGCGGACCCGGGCCTGGTGATGTTCTCGTACTCGGCCGAGCCCGGCAGCGAGTCCGAGCGGTCCCTGGCGCTCCTCGGGTCGTGGGCTGCGACCGAGCGTGCCGAGCACTACGCGGCGCTGCGTGAGTCGGAGACCGAGTCGGTCGACTGACCCCCCGCGCGTCGACGGTCAGGCGGTCGGGGTCGCGGGACCTGTCTCGTCCGGGCCGGCACCGTGGTCGTCGATGCCGCCGACGGCGGCGTCGTACCGCAGCCGCTCGATGCGCAGCTGCCGCTCCGTCGCGGACAGCCGCAGCACGCGGATCGCGGCGAACACGAGCACGATGAGCGCGACCGTCAGCACGGCGAGCGCCACGACGAACGCGATGTACAGGACACTGACGACGGCGAATCCCCCGGATACCATGGCCCGACCGTAACAGGCCCGGTCCGTAGGCTGGGGCCGTGACGAGGACGACGGACGGTTCAGCGGGGGACGCCGACTCCGCCCGCATCGGTCAGGACCACCGGAAGTACCGTCGGCCGGAGCCGTCCTTCGCCCGGGCGATCGCGAAGGCCCTCGGTGACGCTCGGACGGTCCTCGACGTGGGCGCCGGCGCCGGGTCCTACGAGCCCACCGACCGCGAGGTGACCTCGATCGACGCCACCGCCGAGGACCTGCCGTTCGCCGACGACACGTTCGACGCCGCGATGACGACCTTCTCCGTGCACGAGTGGGGCGACCTCGAGCGTGGGCTGGCCGAGCTGCGCCGGGTGACGCGGGGCCCGATCGTGATCCTGACGTGCGACCCCGACCGTGTCGAGGACTTCTGGCTCGCCGAGTACGCCCCCGAGGTCATGGCGACCGAGGCCCGGCGGTACCCCGCGCTCGCCCGGATCGCGGCGGCCCTCGCCGACGACGCGGTGACGACCACGCGTCTGCCGATCCCGTTCACGTGCGTCGACGGGTTCTCCGAGGCGTACTACGCGCGGCCGGAACGCCTCCTCGACCCGGGCGCACGACGGGCCGACTCGGCGTGGAGCTCCGTCGACGAGATGACCGCGCGGCGGTCCGTCGCCGCGCTCCGCACGGCCCTCGAGTCCGGCGAGTGGGACCGAGCCCACGGCGCGCTCCGCACGCAGCCGACGTTCGAGGGCTTGCTCGTCCTCCTCACCGCGCGGCCGCGCCCGGCTTGACACGTCGACGTAGGCTGGTCGGGTGAGCTTCCAGGAGGTGGTCGGCGCCCGTTTCGCCGACATCAGGGCGTGATGCCCCCGGTCGCACCGTTCGGTGCGGCCGCCGTCATCGAACCCTGAACCCTCCGCCCGGTGCGGCATGCGTCCGCGTGCCCCGGGCCCGTCCGAGAGCGAACCACCATGCTGCCCATCAGCGAGAAGACCATCCGCACGTCCTTCGTCAACGCCTCCCGCAAGGAGACCGGCGACCTCACGCTGCCCGCCGACCTCGAGAACGTCGACTGGGACGCGCTCGACTACCTCGGCTGGCGCGACCCGAAGCTCGCCCGGCGCGCGTACGCCGTCGTGCCGACCCTCGAGGGCGACCTCGTCGGCATCCTGTTCCGGCAGGCCGAGGCCTCGCCCCGTGCCCGGGCGCAGTGCTCGTGGTGCCAGGACGTGAAGCTCCCGAACGACGTCGTGTTCTACAGCGCGAAGCGGTCCGGCAAGGCGGGTCGCAACGGCAACACCGTCGGCACGCTCGTCTGCCAGGACTTCCAGTGCTCGCGCAACGTCCGGCGGACGCCGCCGCTCGCGTACGAGGGCTACGACGTCGAGGCCGCACGACTGCAGCGGATCGAGGACCTGCAGCTCCGCGCGGCGTCCTTCGCCGCGGAGGTCTAGTCGCGACCACGCACGCGGACGACGAGTGCGCAGCGTGCAGCGCGCGCAGACGTCGTCGAGGTGCGCACCTGCGGTTCGGGAGGCGCGGTGCGGGCCCGACCCGCGCCTCCCGTCCCACAGCGGCGACCGTTCCGGGACCGTCGGCCACCTCGCGCGGGTAACCACGGCGTAACTCCCGTGAAACGGGCGTTCCGTAGCGTGGCGGCATGGACATCGGCGATCTCGACGACGCGACCGTCGCCGACGCGGTCGCCACGGCCACCGGGTGGGCGGCCGTCCCGGCCTGGGCCGACGCACTCGCCGCCGGACGACCGTACGGCTCCGTCGCCGCGCTCCTGGCGCGTGCCGCCGCCGAGGCCCGGGGGTGGGGCGCCGCCGAGCTCGACGCCGCCCTCGCGCAGCACCCGCGGATCGGTGAGCGGGGCGGCGATGCCTCGTCGACCCGGGAGCAGTCGGCCATGCGCACCGCGGACGGCGACGTCGCCCGGGCGATCGCCGCGGGGAACGTCGAGTACGAGCGGCGGTTCGGCCGGGTGTTCCTCGTGCGCGCCGCCGGCCGGACGCCCGAGGAGCTCCTCGCCGAACTCCGACGGCGGCTCGGCAACGATCCCGACGTGGAGGTCGCCGAGGCCGCCGGTGCCCTCGCGGACATCGCACTGCACCGCATCCGCGCGACCTTCGCCGTCGCCCAGCTGACCACGCACGTCCTCGACGCGACCCGGGGCACACCCGCCGCGGGGATGGGCCTCGTGCTGAGCACCGTCGACGGCGACGTCCTCGCGACCGGCACGACCGACACCGACGGACGCGCTGCCCTCGGGCCGGACGTCCTGCCGCGAGGCGACCTCCAGCTGCGCTTCGACACGGGCGCGTACCACCGCGCCGCCGGCGGACCGACGTTCCACCCGTTCGTCGTCGTGGCCTTCACCGTCGGCGGGACCGAGCACCTCCACGTGCCGCTCCTGCTCAGCCCGTTCGCCTACAGCACCTACCGAGGCAGCTGATCCCATGCCGCGCGGGGCATGTTTCCCATCCCGCAGCCCGCGAGCGGGCGAAATACGCACGGCTCCGATGGCGAACGGCGCATGTTCCGCCCGCTCGCCGGGCCGGGATGACGGGCGTGGGACGCGTCCGTCACCGGACCGACGCCCGGGACGCACGCCGAGACGGCCTGGAGGCGCGGTGCCAGCTGGCACCGCGCCTCCAGGCCGTCATCCGGTCGCGTCTACCGACCGATGGTCGACATGTCGGGGTAGCGGTCACCCGTCGGCACCGGCAGCGCCGACAGGCGCGCGATCTGGTCCGCGGTCAGGGTGAGGTCGGCTGCGCCGACGTTCTCCTCGAGTCGCGAGACCCGCTTCGTGCCGGGGATCGGCACGACGTCGTCGCCCTGCGCGAGCAGCCACGCCAGCGCCACCTGCGCCGGGGTCCCGCCGGCCTCGGTCGCGATCTCCTTGACGGCGTCGACGATGCGCATGTTCTCGGCGAAGGCCTCCTCCTGGAAGCGCGGGTTCGCCAGGCGGAAGTCGTCGGCGTCCAGGTCGGACGGCTTCGTGATCGCTCCCGTCAGGAACCCGCGGCCGAGCGGCGAGTACGGCACGAGGCCGATGCCGAGCTCGCGGACGGTGTCGAGCACGTCGCCCTCGGGGTCCCGGGTCCACAGCGAGTACTCGCTCTGCAGTGCCGTGATCGGGTGGACCGCGTGGGCCTTCCGGATCGTCGCGGCGCTCGCCTCGGAGAGCCCGATGTGGCGGATCTTGCCCTCCTGCACGAAGCCGGCGAGCTGCCCGATGACGTCCTCGATCGGGACGGCCGGGTCGACGCGGTGCTGGTAGTACAGGTCGATGTGGTCGGTGCCGAGGCGGCGGAGCGAGCCCTCGAGCGCCTCGCGCACGGACTCCGGTGCGGAGCTGATGCCGCGGCCCGTGGCGGGCGTCTCCTCGCCGGCGGTGTGCGTGATGAGTCCGAACTTCGTCGCGATGACGACGTCGTCGCGGCGGTCTCCGAGGGCCCGGCGGAGCAGGTCCTCGTTCGTGTAGGGGCCGTACGCCTCGGCGGTGTCGAACAGGGTGACGCCGAGGTCGATCGCGCGGTGGATGGTGCGGATCGACTCGTCGTCGTCGGTGCCGGCGCCCGTGTAGAAGGCGCTCATGCCCATGGTGCCGAGGCCGACGGGGCCGACCTCGAGGTCTGCGAGCTTGCGTGTCTGCATGGGTGCAGGTCTACTCCGGGTCCCTCGGTTGGAGGGAGGCACTGACCGGACCCGTCAGCCGGGAATGCCGGTTCGTGCGGTTCCTCCAAGGTTCCGCGCGTTCGTGGCCCGACCCTGGTGTGATCGTGGCGTGAACCTGTACTTCCGGCTGTTCCTGCTCCAGTTGCGCGTCCGGCTCCACCCCGCGATCGGCGGACGGCGACCGACGCTCTGGGACGAGGTCCGCACGCCGTTCCGGGTGACCCTGACCGACCTCGACCCGCTGCGGCACGTGAACAACGGGAAGTACCTGTCGATGCTCGACCTCGGGCGGCTCGACCTCATGCTGCGCTCGGGGTTCTGGGGCGCGATCGCCGAGCGCGGCTGGTACCCGGTCGTGTCGGCGCAGACGATCACCTACAAGCGGTCGTTGACGCTCGGCCAGCGGTTCGAACTCGTGACCCGCGTGCTCGGGATGGACGACCGCGCGGCCTACCTGGAGCAGACGTTCGTCCGCCGCGGGACCGTGGTGGCACGGGCCGTGGTGCAGGCACGGTTCCTGCTGCGCACCGGCGGGACGGTGTCCCCGTCGGAACTGCTCGAGGCCGCGGGCGCGACCGACCGGGACCTGTCGGTGCCGGAGTGGGTGCACGAGTGGGCCGGGGCCACCCGGATCAGCAGCTCGGGTACGCTCGCGGGCACGGGGTCCGAGACCCCGGGACGAGAGGGGACGTCATGACCATCGTGTGGATCGTGATCGGCGTCGCGGTGCTGATCGCCGCCGTCATCACCGTGCTCGAGGTGCAGAACCACCGACGAGCGAAGCGCCTCGCGCACCTCGGACCGGCCGACCCGCGGCTCGGGGCGCAGGCGCGAGCGGACGCCGAGGCCGCGCACTCGGTGACCGAGGGGCTGTCGAAGGCCGCGCACCCGGGTGTCACCGGCGCCGGCGGTGGGGTCTCCGGACCGTGACCCGTCCCGCCACCAGGCGTGCGGTGCTCGCCGGGGGAGTCGGACTCGGGATCGCCGGGGTGCTAGCCGCGTGCAGCCGACCGGCGCCGTCCCCGTCCCCGTCGGCCACGAGGACGCCCGAGCCCACCGGGACCCCGACCGCGTCACCGACACCGGGCGGCCCCGACTCGTGGGACGCCCTCGCCGCCGCGGTCTCCGGACGGCTGCTGCGCTCGGGGTCGAACGGGTGGAACAGCGCCCGGCTCGTCGAGAACCCCCGGTACGACGACGCCGACCCGCAGGGCATCCTGCGCGCGGCCGGCACCGCGGACGTCCAGGCCGGGCTGGCCTTCGCCCGGAACACGAACACACCGGTGGCGCTCCGTTCCGGCGGGCACTCGTACACGGGCTGGTCGGCGGGCGGTGCGAGCGGCACCGACGTCCCGCGGTCGCTGGTGATCAGCACGCAGGACCTCGACGGCATCGACGTGCACGACGACGGCACCGTGACGATCGGTCCCGGTGCGCAGCTCGGCGACGTCTACGCCACGCTCGCCGCCGCCGGACGGGCGATCGGCGCCGGGTCCTGCCCCACGGTCGGGATCGGCGGCCTGACGCTCGGCGGCGGGGTCGGTGTGCTCGTCCGCTCCTTCGGGCTGACGTGCGACCAGCTCACCGGTGCGACCGTCGTCACGCCGGACGGCACCGTGCACGAGGTCTCCGCGACCGCCGACCCCGACCTGTTCTGGGCCTGCCGCGGCGGGGGCGGTGGGACCGTCGGCGTCGTGACGGCACTGACGTACCGGACCCAGGCCGCGCCCGGCGTCCTGCTCTTCTCGATCACCTTCGCGTGGTCGGCCGCCGCGGCGGTCGTGCGCGCCTGGCAGGACTGGGCGCCCACCGCCGACCCGGAGCTGTGGTCGACCCTCAAGCTGCTGAACGGGAGCCGACACACCGCCCCGACGGTCACTGTGACGGGTGTGTGGACGGGTTCGAAGACCGGCGCCGACACCACCGTCGACGGTTTCATCGCCGCCACCGGAGCGAAGCCGCTCGCCCACACCGCGCGACAGCTCACCTACGGTGCCGCGATGTCCGCGTTGGCGGGGAAGCCACAGCGGGTCTCCGAGGCGGCGACGTCCTCGATCGGATCGGTGAAACTGTCCGAGGACCAGATCGACGTGCTCGTCGCCCACGCCGAGGCGGCCGGCGACGTGGCGGGGAACCTCGAGGGCGGGGTCGCGCTCGACGCCCTCGGCGGTGTCGTCTCCGACGTCGGACGGACCGACACCGCGTTCCCGTGGCGGTCGGCGCTCATGACCGTGCAGTACACCGCCGTGTTCGCGGACGGATCGGACCCGGCACCCTTCGACGCCTACGTCCGGGGGTTCCGCAAGGCGATGCGGCCGGCGTGGGGTGACGCGGCGTACGCGAACTACTGCGACGCGGCTATCACGGACCCGGCGGACTACTTCGACGTGAACACCTCGCGGCTGCACCGGATCGCCGAGCAGGTGGACCCGGACGGGGTGCTGGCGCAGCCGAACTGGGTGTGAGCGGTGGCCCTCCGGACGCCGGTGGGCCGCCCTACGATGACCGCATGGACGCGGACGACCTGGTACTCCCCGACGCCGCTGCCTGGCGCGCCTGGCTCGACGCGCACGAGGACGACCCCGACGGCGTGTGGCTCGTCCTCGCGAAGAAGGGCACCACGGAGCCGACGACGCTGACCTACGACCAGGCCCTCGACGAAGCGCTCTGCTCCGGGTGGATCGACGGCCAGAAGCGCGGGCGGGACACCGCGACCTTCCGCCAGCGGTTCACCCCGCGGCGCAAGGCGTCGATCTGGTCGCAGCGGAACATCGGACTCGTCGCCACCCTCGAGTCCGCGGGGCGCATGCGCGACCGGGGCCGGGCCGAGGTCGAACGCGCGAAGGGCGATGGCCGGTGGGACCGCGCCTACGCCGGTGCCGCGACGGCCACCGTGCCCGACGACCTGCAGGCAGCGCTCGACGCCGCTCCCGCGGCCGCAGCGCTGTTCGCCGAACTCGACGCCACGAACCGGTACGCGGTGCTCCACCGGATCACGACCGCGCCGAGTGCGACGGCGCGGGAGAACCGGCTCGCGAAGCTCGTCGGCGGGCTCGAGCGGGGCGAGACCCCGTACCCGCGGAAGCCCTGACGGCCCCTGTCGAACCACGAAGACGACGTCGAACCAGGCGCGCGGGCTGGTTCGACGTCGGAAACGTGGTTCGACGCACCGGCGACCGCGAACGCACCGACGACGGCGCCCGCGCCCGCCGTCAGCGGCGCAGGCCGACGAGCACGCCCCGGTGGTCGCTGCCGTTCGCGGGCAGGACCTCGGTCGACGTCGTCCCGAGCCCCCGGGTGAACACGTGGTCGATCCGCACGACGGGCAACTGCGCCGGCCAGGTCGCCCCGAACCCGCCGCCCTCGTCGAGCATCCGGGTCAGCGGGAGCATCTCCGGGTCGGCCGCACCGCCGTTGAAGTCCCCGGCGACGACGAGCCGCTCCGATTCGTCGTCGCGGACCGCCTCGGTGAGCGACGCCAGCATCCGCGGCCGACCGTCCTCCCCGCCCAACCGCAGTGAGTCCATGTGCACGACGTACAGCCGGACGTCGCCGACCCCGGTGTCGACCGTCACCCGGAGCGCCCGGGCCCAGCCCAGGCCGAGCGTGAGGGGTTCGCCGTCGCGCAGGGTCGTCCGGCTCCACACCCCGATCGACCCGACGCGGTAGTGGTGCGGGTACCGCTCGTCGAGGACGCCCGCGACCGCCGTGCCCGAGGTCTGGGTGAGCTCCTCGAGCGCGATGACGTCCGGGTCACGCGCCGCGATCGACCTCGCGGTGGCGGCCGGGTCGGGGTTGGCGGCCTCGATGTTCTCGGTGACGACCGTCAACTGCGGCGACCCCGAGATGCCGGGAGCGAGCACGCCGGGCAGGACCGCGACGGCCCAGGCGGCGGCGAAGGCGAGGGACAGCACGGCGAGCCGCTTCGACCGGGTGCCGAGTGCCGCACCGGCGACGGGGACGAGCAGGAGTGCGAGCCACGGCAGCAGCGAGCCGATCACGGACCCCGAGCTCCCGAGGACGCCCAGGACGGCGGGGACGAGGAGGAGGACGATCCCGGCGAGCAACGCGATCCCGACGACACCGATGACGAACGAGCGGCCGGGACTCCGTCTGCGGGAGCGGAGGGGCACGCCGAGGAGCATAGGAACCGCTTCTGACAGATCCCGGGGGACACCGGTTCACCAGACCTGCAACGAAGCAGGCGTAGACCGGGGACATGACCACTGGCACCGACACCACGAACCGTCCGGCCGCCGCCTCCGGCACCTTCCGCATCGGTGGTGACCTCGAGGTCCACCGCCTCGGCTACGGCACCATGCAGCTCACCGGCCCCGGCGTCTGGGGACCCCCGAAGGACCACGACGAGGCGATCCGCGTCCTCAAGCGCGCCGTCGAGCTCGGCGTGGACTTCTTCGACACCGCCGACTCCTACGGCCCCTACGTCGCCGAGGACCTGCTCCGCGAGGCGCTGCACCCCTACGGCGACGACATCGTCATCGCGACGAAGGCCGGCCTCACCCGCACCGGGCCGAACGAGTGGCCGCCCGTCGGCCGCCCGGAGTACCTGCGCCAGGAGGCCGAGATGAGCCTCCGCCGCCTCGGCCTCGAGCGCATCGACCTGTTCCAGCTCCACCGCATCGACCCGAAGGTCCCGCTCGAGGACCAGGTGGGCGAGCTGAAGAAGCTGCAGGACGAGGGCAAGATCCGCCACATCGGCCTGTCCGAGGTGTCGGTCGACGAGGTGAAGGCTGCGCAGGAGATCGCCACGATCGTCTCCGTCCAGAACCTGTACAACCTGCAGAAGCGCGACGCCGAGGAACTCCTCGACTGGTCGACCGAGCAGGGAATCGGCTTCATCCCGTGGTTCCCGCTCGCGACCGGCGGTCTCACCGGCAGCGACTCCCCGCTGACCGAGATTGCCGAGCGCAAGGGCGCCACCCCGGCTCAGCTCGCCCTGGCCTGGCTGCTGAAGCGCTCGCCCGTGGTGCTGCCGATCCCCGGCACGTCGAGCGTCGCCCACCTCGAGGACAACCTCGCGGGCGCGACGGTCGAGCTGACCGACGACGAGTTCGAGGAGCTGTCGAAGCTGGGTCACTGACGCGACACGGTGACGGACGGGAGGCGCGGTGCCAGCTGGCACCGCGCCTCCAGTACGTCTCGGGGTTGCGCTCGCATACGCGGTATGTGCATACTCGGTATGTCCAAGGCGGACGGAACGAGGGGGAAGACGTCATGAGCGTACGGATGGGCGTACTCGCACTGCTGGTGGCCGGGCCCGGCTACGGGTACCAGCTCCGGGGGGAGTTCGAGCACCGGACCGGGGGCAGCTGGCCGCTGAACATCGGCCAGGTCTACACGACGCTCGACCGCCTGGAACGCGACGGCCTCGTGGCCCGCGGTGACGCCGACGACGACGGACACGTCGTCTACACGGCGACCGACGCGGGTCACGAGGAGGTCGCACGCTGGTTCAGCGAGCCGGTCCCGCCGAAGCGCGGTCGTGACGAGCTCGCGATCAAGTTCGCCCTGGCGGTGACGGTGCCCGGCGTCGACGTGCCGCGCCTCGTGCAGGTCCAGCGCGCCGCCGCCGTGCGGAACCTGCAGGACCTGACCCGGCTGAAGCGCTCCTCGGACCCGGCGGACGACCTGGCCTGGTCGCTCGTGCTCGAGTCGATGCTCTTCCAGGCCGAGGCCGACGTCCGCTGGCTCGACCACGTGGAGTCGAGCGTCGCGCGCTACCGACCGTCCCCGACACCGGACTCGACGGCCGCTGCCGAGTCGTCCGACGCCACCGTGCGGAGCGCCCGGTGAACGCCGCCGCCCCGCTCCTCGAGCTCGACGCCGTGAGCGTGCAGTACGGCTCCGGCGCGAAGGCCGTCACCGCCCTCGCCGGCATCGACCTGCGCATCGCCCGCGGCGAGATGGTCGCCGTGATGGGCACCTCGGGCTCGGGCAAGTCGACGCTGCTCGCCTGCGCGGGCACGCTCCTGCCGCCGACCAGCGGCGAGGTCGTCATCGACGGCGACTTCGTGTCCGACCGGCCGGCCAAGGACCTCGCCGCCCTGCGTCGGCGTCTCGTCGGGTTCGTGTTCCAGGACTTCAACCTCATCCCCTCGCTGACCGCGGTCGAGAACGTGGCGCTGCCGCTCGAGCTCGACGGTTGGAAGGCGAGCCGTGCCCGGCGCGCAGCCGAACTCGCGCTCGAGAACGTCGAGCTCGGGCATCGCGCCGACGCCTTCCCGGACGACCTGTCCGGTGGCCAGCAGCAGCGGGTCGCGATCGCGCGCGGGGTCGTCGGCGAGCGCCGGCTGGTCCTCGCCGACGAGCCGACCGGTGCCCTCGACTCGCAGACCGGCGAGGTCGTGCTCCGCATGCTGCGCCGGCACGTCGACTCCGGGGCGGGCGCGCTGCTCGTGACCCACGACGCCCGGCACGCGGCCTGGGCGGACCGGATCGTGTTCCTCCGCGACGGCCGCGTCGTGGACGAGACCGTGTACTCGGGCGTCGAGATGGCGCTCACGGACCGGACCGCCTCGTGAACGCGCGTCGGCGACGCGCCGACGCCGGAGCCCGCTCGGGGCGTGACCGCCGCACGCCCTTCGCGCTGCGACCGGCGCTCCGGCTGGGCCGCCGGCTGGCGTTCGCGAAGGCCGGGCGGGCGGCGCTGATCGTCGCCCTCATCGGCATCCCGACCGCCGGGTTCGCCGCGGTGTCGGTCGTCGTGCAGTCGACGCAGCCGACCCAGGCGGAGAGCCTGCGGTACGACCTCGGGCACGCGGCAGCGCAGATGCAGGTCGTCGGCCCGGACCTCCCGGGCATGCGGCAGGACCCCGTGCAGTGGCAGTACACCGAGTCCGCGAAGGACAGCCCGGTCGCGGAGTCCGACGGCGAGGCCCGGTTCGCCGACGTCCTCGACCACGTGCCCGCCGGTGCCGTGTCGATCCCGGTCACCTCGGCGCAGATCGTGCTGACCGGGCCGAAGGGGCCGATCGGGATCCAGGCGGTCGAGGGAGCGGTCTGGTCGCGGGTCCTCGACGGGCACTGGCACGTGCTCGACGGCGCCGCACCGACCAGCCGTGACGAGCTCATGGTCACCCCGGCGACGCTCGAGCGACTCGGCGCGTCGATCGGCGACACGGTCGACCTGACCGACCCGGTGACGAAGCGCTTCACGATCACGGGCACCATGCGCGACGCCGCGTCCGACCCGAGTGCGCAGGGCGTCTTCGTGCCGTGGGGCACCACGCAGCCGACGACCGGCACGGCCGCGGCGCCGTTCGACGTCACCGTGTACCTGGCCTCGGACGCCCCGACGTGGTCGGAGATCCGCGCGCTCAACGCCCACGGGATCACGGTGCAGTCGCGTCCCGTCGTGCTCGACCCGCCCGACGAGCGGTTGCACGGCGCCGGGCTCAGCAGCCCGATCGGCTGGTTCCTCGGGGCGATGGCGCTGCTCGGCGTCTTCGCGATGTTCGAGGTCGCCCTGCTCGCCGGTGCCGCGTTCCTCGTCGGGACCCGGGCGGACATCCGCTCGTACGCGATCGTCACGAGCGTCGGCGGGGACCGACGCTTCGTCCGGTCGATCGTCGCCGGCTCCGGGCTGGTGCTCGGGCTCACCGGCGCCGTCCTCGGGGTCGCGCTCGGCACCGGTGTCGGCGTGCTCGCGTTCCACCTGGCCGACAACGGCAACGTGGGCTCGTGGCCCGGGCTGCACGTCCCGGTCGGCCTGGTCCTGTCGATCGGTGCCGCCGCCGTCCTCGCGGGGCTCGTGTCGGCGCTCGTCGCGGCCCGTGCGGCGACGCGGGTGAACGTCCTCGCCGCACTGCGCGGCTCGCTCCGGCCCGCGGCGGTGAACCCGCGCGCCGAGCGCCGCCGCCGGATCTGGGCCCCCGTGCTCGTCGTCGCGGGAACCGTGATGACCCTGGCGTGCGGTGCCGGCGTGCTGCTCCTCAACGACCGCCCGGTGCAGCAGGACCACCTCGCCTGGATCGTCGGCGCCGGCGTCGCGATCGGCCCGTGCCTCATGCAGCTCGGGGTCGCGATGTCGTCGCCGTGGCTGCTCGCCCTCGTCTCCAGGACCGCGACGCGGCTCGGGCTCTCCGCCCGCATCGCCGCCCGCGACGCCCGGCGCAACCCGGTGCGGACCGTGCCGGTGCTCGCGAGCGTGATGAGCGTCGTGTTCGTGGCCTCGGTGGCGATCACGTGGAGTGCGTCCGAGCACGCGCAGTTCGTCCGCGACTACGAGTACCGCACCGCCGTGGGCGTCGCGACGGCCGACGTCTGGCTCTCGAACGAGGACGGCAGCGACGGCGGCTACGACGCCTCCGTCACGGCGAAGGCGGCGAAGATCGTCTCCGGTGTCCTCGACCACGACCGGGTGCGTGTCCTCGGCGTCGTGGACGGCGTGCCGACCGACGAGCCGTCGACGGTCTCGCTCCTGCACGACTGGGGACGCACGGACTGCCGCGCGAACGACACCACGTCGTGCTCGCGCTACCTGGAGTCGCAGGACAGCTCCGCGCCGAAGATCTGGACCGGCACGGTGGACGACTACGCGGTCCTCACCGGACACCGTCCGTCCGCCGAGGTCCGCGACGCGCTCACCTCGGGCCGCGCCGTCGCCCTGTGGCCGGAGTACGCGCACGACGGCCAGGTCCGGATCGACGCGTTCCGCGACCAGACGTCGAACAGCCCCGCGATCACGGCCAAGACCCGTCCGGACGCCACGACGACGATCCCCGCGGTGCTCGACGTGCAGACCCCCCGCATCCAGGTCGGCGTCTTCATGACCCGCGAGACCGCCGAGCGGTACCGGGTCCCGGCGGTGGACGGCATGCTCGTCACGGAGCAGTCCGCGGACCTGACCCCGGCACAGTCCGACGAGCTGACCTCGGCGTGGCAGAGCCTCGGCGGCGCGGACCGCGAACGGTGGGGCGGCCCGTACTTCCAGTACGAGGCCGGTCCGGTCGACGCGCAGGGCATCGTCAAGGCGATCGTCCTCGCCCTCGCCGCGGCGGTGACGATCGGCGCGACCGCCGTCGCCATCGGGCTGGCCCGCTCGGACGGCCGACGCGACGACGAGGTCCTCGACGCGGTCGGTGCGGCACCCGTGCTCCGTCGCCGGGTGTCCGCGTGGCAGGCCGCGATCCTGACGACCGTCGGTGCGGTGATCGGCACGCTGCTCGGGCTGCTGCCCATCCGGGCGCTCACCCTCCGCTTCTCGGCGGGACCAGCCGGCACCACGCACCTGCCGTTCGTGGCGGACTGGCCCGTGCTCGCCCTCCTCGGGCTCGGGCTGCCGCTGCTCGTCACCGCGGGGACGTGGGTCTTCGCGGGCCGCCGCCACCGCGTGGCACTGCGGCGCACACCGTGACCGGACGCGGCGGGTCCCGGACCCGACGGGGGCGGCCGGCTGGGAACGGCCGCGAAGACCCACAGCCAGCGGCGCGGTTCCCCAGGTCTGGGGGCTGGTACGGCAGGCCGATCCGGGGGATACCTGATGTCGTGTCCCGCACCCGTCGTCTCGCCCTCGTCGCGAGCATCGTCACCGCCGCCTGCCTCGTCGCCGGCGGATCCCTCGTCGTCGGCACGGCCGTCGTGTCGGCGAGCACCGCCGCAGCCGAGCGCGCACCGTCCGTGGGTCGCGCCTCCGCCGCGCCGGTCGAACGTGCGGACACCCGAGCCGCAGCCGGCGGAACAGCTGTCCGTGCCGCCACACCGGACGACGCCGTGACCGGGGCGCTCGGCTCCGGCGACCGGTCCGGCGCGGTCACCTTCGCGTACGCGGGCGACTCCATCACGGCACGGCCGGACTCCTGGCTCCACGACCTCGTGCCGGACACCCGGTTCCACGCCGTCGGCGGCTACGCGCACAGCGGGTACCGGTCCGACGAGGTCCTCCACGAGATCGGCCCCGTGCCGGACGCGGACGTCCTCGTCGTCGAGCTCGGCACGAACGACGTGAACCAGGCGATCCCGACCGCGACGACGATCGCGAACGTGGACGCCGTCGTCCGGAAGGTCGGTGCGCGGCACGTCCTCGTCGTCTCCGGCCCGCCGTCGAACTGGACCTGGAGCCAGTGGGGCGCCGACCGCCGCGCGGGACAGCTCGTCCTCAGCCGGGCGCTGGAGCGCGACGCGGCGGAGCACGGCTGGTCGTACGTCGACCCGTTCGCCGGGTTCCGGCAGGCGGACGGCGCGTGGGTCCGGGGCGCGTCGGCGGACGGCATCCACGGCGACGCGGCGACGAACGTCGTCGTCGCGCGCGTGATGGCGACGGCGATCACGCGAGCCGCGCGCTGATCGATACGCGACCAGGGGCGGACGGGAGGGGCGGGCCCGCCCTCCTCCCTCGCAGGCTCGGTCGGCGCGCCCCGCGCAACGCTTCGCGTTGCCGCTGAGCGGGGCGCGCTCCCGTCCGTCAGTCGGTCACTCGGGCAGCGGCTCGGCGTACGTCCGGAACGCACCGCGCTCGGTGTGGATCGCCCAGAGGCGGTCCGCGATCGACGCACCGGAGTGCTCGGGCTGCCCGTCGTCGATGCCGAACGGGATGATGAGCTGGCCGACGTGGACGTCCTCGTCACGGACGGCGTCGTGCAGCAGCTGCGCGTAGGCGCTCTCTCCCGCGAACGCCACGGACGTCCCGGTGACCCGAGCACCCGGGCGCACCGCGCTGCCTCCGTTCACGAACAGGATCGTGCCGTGCCCGATCGCGCGCATGCCGGGCAGCACCTGGCGGACGGCGTTGACCGAGCCGTAGACCGAGAACTCGATCGGACCGACGAGGTCCTCCGCCGTGGTCTCGAGCACCGGGCGCATGTACTCCTTGGCGGGCAGCGGGCTGTACTGCAGCACCTCGATCGGCCCGAGCTGCTCGGTCGCACGCTCGAGGGCGCCGCGGAGGGAGTCCCCGTCGCGGACGTTCGCGGCGAAGCCGGCGGCGGTGTACCCGTGCTCCCGGAGGCCGGCGGCGAGGGAGTCCAGGCGGTCCTGGTTGCGGGAGAGCAGGGCGATCGAGAAGCCCTCGCGGGCGAAGCGCTCGGCGACGGCGAGGCCGAGGCCCTTGCCGGCTCCGACGATGGCGATGGTGGTCATGAAGTGGTCCTTCCGGTGGTGTGGGGTCGTGCGAGGACGAGCAGTCCCCAGAGCGACACGAGCGCGCCACCGAGGACGAGGACGGCCATCGGGACGGCGGTGTCCGAGCCGCCGAGTCCCGCGATCGGAGCGGTCACGCCGGCCGTCGTCCACTGAACCAGACCGAGCACGGCTGAGCTCGTCCCGGGGTGTGCGGGGACGGCGGACGATGCGAGGGCCCCACCGTTCGTGACGACCAGCCCGTTGCCGATCATGAGCACGAAGAAGCCGATCAGGGCCACGATCAGCGGCATCCCGAACCAGATCGCGCCGATGAGCATGCCTGCGCCGGCGACGCCCATGCAGGCCTGCCCGACGAGGATGATGCGTCTCGTGGACACCCGGCCGGCGAGTCGGGCGGCCACGAGGGACGCGATCGTCATCGCTCCCGCGTTCGCCGCGAAGTCGATCGCGTACGCCGTCGGCGACAGTCCGTTCATGGTCTGCAGCACGAACGGCGAGGTCGCGACGTACGCGAACACCCCGACGAACGCAGCACACGCGGTGACGACGTAGCCGACGAACCGTCGATCGCCGAGGACCTGCCGCGCCGCGAGCCGGAACGTGCGCAGGCCGCCGGCGTGCCGTCGGTCCCGTGGGAGGGACTCGGGGACGACGACGGCCGCGGTCACGCACATGAGCACCCCGAGGCCGGCGAGGACCCAGAACGTGGTCCGCCAGTCACCGAACCCCAGGATCGCGGCGCCGAACAGCGGCCCGAGCACCGGTGCGATCCCGCCGATGCCCATCACGACGTTGAGGACGCGGACGAGCTGGGCGCCGTGGGCGAGGTCGACGACCACCGACCGGGCGATCACCATCACCCACCCGCCCGCGAACCCCTGCACGAGGCGCGCCGCCGTGAGAACGCCGATCGACGGGGCGAGCGCGCACACGACCGAGGCCGCGACGACGAGCAGCGTGCCGGCGAGCAGCGGCAGGCGGCGCCCGCGCTGGTCGGAGAACGGTCCGCCGACGAGCTGCCCGAGGCCCATGCCCGCGAAGAACGTCGTGAGGGTCAGCTGCACGGCGGAGGCGCTCGTGCGGAACTCGGCCTCGACGGTCGGGAACGCGGTGACGTACATGTCGGTCGCGAGCGGCGCGACCGCGGTGAGGAACACGACGGCGGCGACGAGGGCCGTGGGCACGGCGCGGGTGGTCGGGGGAGCGGGCGGGGTCACGGTGGCGGGCACGGACCCATCGAACGGCTGGTCGGTGCGCTGGTGGGAGTCCCTGCCGACAGGGGTTCCACCGCAACCCCCGTCACCCAGGGGATTCCCGACCGCCGCGTGTGCAATCGACCCACGACCCGGGAGGACCACCGTGCACACCACCGCTCGCACCCGCCGCACCCTGTCCGCCCTCGGCGCGTTCGCCGCCGCGGCCCTCGTCCTCGCGGCCTGCACCGACGACGACGCCCGCACGCTCGAGGGTCGGGCGACCGCCACGAGCAGCCCCTCCTCGAGCGCCACCACCCCCGCGGCGAGCGCCGCCGGACAGCTCGAGCCCGGGGGCGAGACGACCGACATCGCCACCGGACTGGACGCCCCGTGGTCGGTGGTCCGCACCGGTGACGGCGGCGACGCCCTGATCAGCGAGCGGGACTCGGCGACGGTGCTCGAACTGACCGGCGCCGGGAAGACGCGCGAGGTCGGCACGATCGCGGGCGTCCGGCACGGCGGTGAGGGCGGTCTGCTCGGACTCGCGCTGCACGAGGGCGACCTGTTCGTGTACTCGACGGGCGACGACGGCAACCGCATCCAGCGCTACGACCTGTCCGGGAGCGCCGGGTCCTACGCGCTCGGGGACGCCACGACCCTGATCGACGGGCTGCCGACGAACAGCTTCCACAACGGCGGGCGGATCGCGTTCGGCCCGGACGGCATGCTCTACGCGAGCGTCGGCGACGCCGGTACCGGTTCGGACGCGCAGGACCGGGACTCGCTCGCGGGGAAGATCCTGCGGCTGACCCCGGACGGCCAGGTCCCCGGCGGCAACCCGTTCCCCGGGTCCCCGGTGTGGAGCCTCGGCCACCGGAACGTGCAGGGCATGGGGTGGACGGCCGACGGCACGATGTTCGCGTCGGAGTTCGGGCAGGACACCTGGGACGAGCTCAACGTCATCGAGAAGGGCCGGGACTACGGCTGGCCCGAGGTCGAGGGTACCGGCGGCACGAGCAAGGGCTTCGTCGACCCCGTGCAGCAGTGGGCCACCGACGACGCCTCGCCGAGCGGCCTGGCGGTGATCGACGACACGGTGTTCATCGCGAACCTCCAGGGCGAGGTCGTCAGGGCTGTGCCGGCCGACGCCCCCTCGACGTCGACCGAGTACTTCGCGGAGGACTTCGGCCGCATCCGCACGGTGCTCGAGGGTCCCGAGGGTGCCCTGTGGTTCGTCACGAACAACACCGACGGGCGTGGCGACCCGACGGACGGCGACGACCGGATCGTGTCGGTGCCGCTCGCGACGAGCTGAGCCCGACCGACGGACCCCGACCAGCACGAGGACCCAGCACGGGGGTTCCGGCAGCACCTCGCTCGCCCCCGCCCAGCCGAAGTACCGTGACCGGCATGGACCACCGCGACGAAGCCCGCGACTTCCTCTCCGGTCGCCGCGCCCGCATCACACCGGAGCAGGCCGGCGTCGAGACGTTCGGCACCCGCCGCCGCGTCACCGGGCTGCGCCGCGAGGAGGTCGCCCGGCTGGCCGGCGTGAGCATCGACTACTACACCCGGCTCGAGCGCGGGAACCTGCAGGGCGTCTCGGACAGCGTGCTCGACGCCATCGCGGGCGCGCTCCACCTCGACCCGGCCGAGCACGAGCACCTGCGCGACCTCGCCCGCCACCAGAACGCCACGCCCCGCCGTGCCGCCGCGGTCACACCGGTGGCGGCGGTGCGCCCGGAGCTCCAGTACCTGCTCGACGCCATCGCCGACGCCCCCGCGATGATCGTCAACAACCGACAGGACATCGTCGCCGCGAACACGCTCGGCTGGGCGATGCACTCGGACCTCGTCGCGGCGAGCGCACGGCCCTGCAACTTCTCGCGGTTCATCTTCCTCGACCCGCAGGCACGGAACTTCTACCTCGACTGGCAGCGCGCGGCGCACACGAACGTCGCGATCCTCCGGCGCGAGGCCGGGCGGACGCCGAACGACCCCGGGCTCGCGGCGCTGATCGGCGAGCTCTCGATGCGGAGCGACGACTTCCGCGCGCTCTGGGCGGCGCACGACGTCCGGCGGCACTACGCGGGGGTGAAGTCGTTCCGGCACGCGGTGGTCGGTCCGCTCGAGCTGCACTTCCAGACGCTCGAGCTCACCGAGGACCCGGGGCTCGCGCTGACGATCTACCCGGCGACGCCCGGGAGCCCGACGGCGGACGCGCTGCGGCTGCTCGCCTCGTGGGCGGCGACGGAGCGCATCGTGGAGCGTGCGCGCGAGCGCGTCTGACGCGGTGGTCGCGGCCACCTGCGGGACTGGAGGGACGGTGCCGGCCCGCACCGCGCCTCCAGGCCCCACCGGGTCGCGTCAGGCCTCCGGGATCACCCGTTCGAAGCGGCTCGTGTCGGTCCCGTCCGGGTCCGGCCCGCCGCGACGACCGGTGTCGAGGGCGTCGAGCGCTGCGAGCTCGTCGTCGGAGAGCACGAAGTCGAACACGTCGAAGTTCTCGGCGATGCGCCCGGGGTTCGTGGACTTCGGGATCGCGTTGCGGCCCTGCTGCACGTGCCACCGGAGCATCACCTGCGCCGGGGTCTTGCCGTGCGCCTCGCCGATGGCCCGGATCGTCGGGTCGTCGAGCACGCTGACCCGCTCGTCGCCCCAACCCGGGTAGAAGGTGATGCCGCCGATCGGCGACCACGCCTGGTCGAGGATGCCGTGCTCGGCGTCGGCGCGCTGCACGTCCGGCTGCGTGAAGTACGGGTGCAGCTCGACCTGGTTGAGCGCCGGGATCACGTCCGTGGCGTCGAGGAGCGACCGGAGGTGGTGCGGCATGAAGTTGCTCACGCCGATCGCGCCGACTCGGCCCTCGGCGTACAGCCGCTCGAGCGCCCGGTACGCCGCGATGGTCCGCTCGAAGCGGTCGGGTGCGGGCTGGTGCAGGATCAGGACGTCGACGTGGTCGAAGCCGAGCTTGCCGGTCGCCTTGTCGAACGCGTGCAGGGTCTCGTCGAGGCCGTAGTCGGAGACCCAGATCTTCGTCTCGACGACGATCTCGTCGCGGTCGACACCCGAGGCGCGGATGCCCTCGCCGACCTCGCGCTCGTTGCCGTACGCGGCGGCGGTGTCGATGTGGCGGTACCCGGTCTCGAGCGCGGTGCGCACGGCGTCGACCGTCTCGGCCGGCGCGCTCTGGAAGACGCCGAACCCGATCGCGGGGATCTCGAGTCCGTTGTTGAGGGTGAGTGTGTCCATGTCCACGACGCTACGACCGCCCGGACCGGCCTGACGGGTACCAGCAGCCCCTGCTCCGACCCGTCGATCGGACCTACCGTGGAGGACATGGACACGAGAGACGAAGTCCGCGACTTCCTCCGCACCCGCCGCGAGCGCGTCACGCCGCAGCAGGTCGGGCTGCCCGACTTCGGCGGCGCGCGACGGGTGAAGGGCCTTCGCCGCGAGGAACTCGCCCTCATCGCGGGCATGAGCGTCGACTACTACATCCGCCTCGAGCGGGGGAACCTCACCGGGGTGTCCGAGAGCGTCCTCGGATCGTTGTCCCGGGCGCTCCGGCTCGACGACGCCGAGCACGCGCACCTGTTCGACCTCGCCCGTGCGCAGAACGCCTCGGCGACGACGCGTCGGAAGACCCCGACGTCGAAGGTCCGGCCGAACGTGCAGCGGGTGCTCGACTCGATGACCGCTCCCGCGTGGGTGCGGAACGGCCGGTCGGACTTCCTGGCCGGCAACGCCCTCGCCCGTGCGGTCTACGCACCACTCTTCCTCGACCCGTCCGGTACCCCGAACACCGCGCGCTTCGCCTTCCTCGACCCCCGCGGTCGCGAGTTCTGGCGCGACTGGGACAGCGTGACCGGTGACATGGTCGCCGTGCTCCGTGCCGAGGCCGCCCGGTCCCCGTACGACCGCGGGCTGACGGACCTCATCGGGGAGCTCTCCACCCGCAGCGAGGAGTTCCGCCAGCGCTGGGCCGCGCACGACGTGATGCGGCACCGGTCCGGCATCAAGCACGTGCACCACCCCGAGGTCGGCGACCTCGACCTGACGTACGAGACGATGGAGCTCGTCACGGACACCGGGCTGACGCTCATCGTCTACGGCGCGGAGCCCGGCTCGCCGTCCGAGGAGCGCCTGCAGCTCCTCGCCAACCTCGCGGCGACCACCGTCGCCGCCGTCCCGGAGACGGAGGACGCATGAGCGAGACCGACTCGATCCGGACCGCCCGCCCCGCGGAGCCGCTGACGTTCCTCGAGCGCGTCCGGTTCCGCCTGCGTGCCGAGCGCGAGATCGAGGAACTCACACGCGACCGCGCGCGCGAGGACCGCATCCGCGCCGAGGCGGCCGTCCGACTCGCACCGGGGCCGTGGCACCTCGCGGAGCTCTTCCGGCGGCGTCCGTGACCGCCCGTGCGGGGATGACGCCCGCCCGCACACTGCTGTTCGCGGTCGCCGGGGGCGCGGCCGTCGGCAACCTCTACTGGGCGCAGCCGCTCCTCGACGACATCGCGTCCTCGCTCGGGACGTCCGCCGCGGTCGCCGGGCTGCTCGTCACGCTCACCCAGGTCGGGTACGCGCTGGGCATCCTGCTCGTGGTGCCGCTCGGCGACGTGCTCGACCGACGACGCCTGATCCCCGGGGTGCTCGTCGCGTCCGCGGTCGCGCTGCTGTTCGCCGCCGTGGCCCCGTCGTTCGCCGTGCTGCTGGTGGCGCTCGCGCTCGTCGGCCTCACCACCGTCGCCGGGCAGCTGCTCATCCCGCTGGCCGGAGACCTCGCCGATCCCTCGGCCCGCGGGCGGGTGGTGGGCACGATCGCCTCCGGGGTGCTCACCGGCATCCTCGTGTCGCGGACGGTCAGCGGGCTCGTCGCGGACGCGTTCGGCTGGCGCGCGATCTACGTCGTCGCCGCCGTCGCGGCCCTGCTGTTCGCCGTGCTGCTCCGGCGGGTGATCCCCGAGCTCGACCGGCGCGACCGGGTGCGGTACCCGACGCTCATCGCCTCGGTGTTCCGTGCCGTCGCCGCGCACCGGGCCGTGCGGGTGACCCTCGTCATCAGCTCCGCGATGTTCGCCGTCTTCACGATGTTCTGGACCGCGCTGACGTTCCTGCTCAGCGCCGAGCCGTTCGGGTACTCCACGAGCGCGATCGGGCTCGTCGGTCTGGCCGGGCTCGCCGGGGCGGTCGCCGCGCAGCGGGTCGGTCGGCTGCACGACCGCGGGGTCTCCGTGCCGGTGACCGGTGCGGCGATCGCCGTCGTGCTCGTCTCACTCGTGGTCGCGGGCCTCGGAGCGCGGTCGATCGTGGTCGTCCTCGTCGCGGTCGTCCTGCTGGACGTCGGTGTGCAGGCGACGAACGTCCTCAACCAGACCCGGCTCTTCGCGATCGACCCGGCGGCGCGCAGCCGACTCAACACCGCGTTCGTCACCGCGAACTTCATCGGCGGGGCGATCGGCTCGGCACTCGCCTCGGTGCTCTGGAACGCCGGCGGGTGGACCGCGGTCACCGCGGGCGGCGCGGTCCTGGTCGGGTTCGCCCTGACGGTCTGGGCGGTCCACCGCCACCGCGGGCTGGTGGTCGCCGCCCGCGCCTGACCTCAGACGACGAGGGGGCGCGCGACGTCCACCTCGCCGTGCTCCACCAGCCAGCGGAACGCGTCGAGGACCGTCGCCTCGGCCGTCCAGGCGGGCTCGTAGCCGAGCAGCCGCCGAGGCTTCTCGGTGCTGAACACCTGGCTGCGCGACAGGTGCTCCCAGCTCGCACCGGCGTGCTCCGGAGCCGTGGTCTCGCGGAACCGGTCCCACGAGACGGGCTCGAGCCGCGCCTCCTGGCCGAACCACGACGCGACCAGGTGCGCGTACCCGCGTGCCGTGAGCGCCGTCGGAGCCGTGACGAAGAAGTCCTCGCCGGCCGCGGCGTCCCGGTGCTCGACCGCGAGCTGGAAGGCCTGCGCGACGTCGTCGGCGTGCACGTGCGCCATCGTCTCGGCACCGAGGCCGGGGACCTCGACGGGCTCGCCGGCGGACAGCTTCGTCCACACCGTCGGGTCGAGGTTGCCGAGCGGACCGATGGGCATCCAGCCCGGTCCGCTGATGTGACCGGGGTGCAATGAGGTCGTCACCAAACCCCCTTCGGCAGTTTCACGCTTGAGCATCCGGGCGATCGCGTCCTTCTGCACGCCGTAGTCGCCGAACGGCTCGGTCGCGTTCTCCTCGGTGACGGGCAGCACGTGCGAGACCCCGGCACGCCAGATCGACCCGCAGTGCACGAGGTGCGTACCGCTCCGGCGGAGGGCCGTGACGAGGGCCTCGGCGGATGACGTCGTGAAGCAGACGAGGTCGACGACGGCGTCGGCGCGGAGTGCGGCGATCCGGTCGCCGAACGTGCCGTCGCGGTCCTCCTGCTCGCGGTCGGCGGTGACCCGTTCGACCTGCTGCCACTCGGGGGAGTCGGCGTACGGGGTGCTGCTGCCGCGGGTGACGGTCACGACGTCGTGACCGGCGCGGACGAGACGGGGGACGAGGAACGTGCCGATGTGGCCGGTGGCTCCGATGACGACGATGCGCATGCCGGTCACGCTAGGCGCACGCGACTGGGCGTGGCAGGCCCGGACGGAACCCCTGTGCCGGACGGGAGGGACGGTGCGGGCCCGCACCGCGCCTCCCGTCCGTCAGCGGGTCGGCTCCAGGGCCGGGAGCGGCTGGTCCGAGTCCGCCGTGTGCGTCAGTCGCGCCATCAGGGGCGCCACCGGGCGCGAGGTCAGGACGTGGTGCGCGGCGCGCTGCGCCGTGAGACCGAGCTTCGTCTGCGGGTACGCGAAGTGCTTGATCCCGGACGGCATGGTCTGGATCCGGTCGACGAGCGGCCGCATCCACGCCTCGAACGCCCCGAGGGCCGCGGTGGTGTCGGACTCATCGGCGAGGGACGCTGCGAGGACGTACCCGCCGGTGAGCGCCAGCGAACTCCCGCCGCCGCCCATCGGCGTCACGCACCAGGCCGCGTCGCCGAGCAGCACGACGGAACCCCGGTGCCAGGTCGGGGCATGGATCCGCGTGAGGTCGTCGACGTAGACGTCGTCCGACTGCTCGAACCCGTCGAGCACCCGGTCCGTCTGCCATCCGGCGCCGGCGTAGCGGTCGCGCCGGTCGGGGACCTCGCCGTCGTCGTTGGTGTACGCGAGCATCGCCCTCGTCGTGCCGTGGTTGTCGGGCCGCAGGTGCACCTGTCGACCCTCGACGGCGTTGTACCAGCGCCAGGTGTCGTCGTCGGACGGGATCCGTGGGATCGTCCCGAACTCCATCGTGATGCCGAGCCGCCGGGGCTCGACGGTGAAGAGCAGGTCGCGTGTGCTCGAGCGGACACCCTCGGCGACGACGAGGAGCTCGGCCTGGAGCGTCGCACCGCTCCGGGTGCGGACGGTGACGGGTCGTCCGTCCGAGCCGTCCTCGTCCACCGCGACCACGGCGTCGTCGAAGACCAGGCGCACGCGGTCCGGCAGCGCCTGCCGGATCGCGTCCGCGAAGTCGCCGCGCAGGACCTCGAGCTCCGCCGTCGCCCCCTCGCCGGAGTCGTCGTCGGGCAGCCGGACGATGGTGTCACCTTGCTCGTCGACGATCACCGTGCCGGTCTCGCCCGTGTTGGCCGAGCGGATCGCCTCGGTCAGCCCCATGCGGTCGAGGACCTCGCGGGCGACGCCCCGGACGTCGACGTTCTGGCCGCCGGTGCGGAAGCCCGCCGAGCGCTCGAGGACGGTGACGTCCCAGCCGGTCCGGTCCAACCAGTAGGCGGCGGAGAGCCCGGCGATGCTGCCGCCGGTGACGAGGGCCCGACGCGGTGCCGTCACGAGGTGGTGATCACCTTGACGGAGCCGGCGATGGTCGCGGCGTCCTCGGCGAGCGCGACGACCGGGTCGGGGAGGCGGGTCGTGGCGCCGACGAGCTTGCGCGCACCCCAGCCGACGAAGCTGCCGACGATCGCGCCGACGCCGCCGAGGATCGCGCCCTCGATGCGCAGGTCGCGCCTGCCCGTCGTGCCGAGCGCGGCCCCGACGAGCGCTCCGGACGCCACGCGCCCGGCGAGGCCGGCGGGGGAGATCCGGTTCGGCGTCCCCGGCAGCTTGTCGCCGATGAGCTCGCCGACGGCCGATGCGACGAGGACGCCACGGCCGAGGGGCGTGCTGAAGACCTTCCAGTCCTGCCACGAGCCCTTCAGCGAGGAGCGGTCGTGGTTCAGTGCCATGACGGCGAGCGGGGTGGCGCTCCGGCCGCCGCTGAGGATGCCCAGGACCAGGGTGCGGACCAGGGTGTGCTGCTCGTTCTTCGTGCTCATCGGTGCTCCTGTCGTGTCGGTTCGGAAACTACTCTTGCGCTCCTGGTACTCAGCGTTACTATGTACCAGTAGTCAGCGTCACTGAGTACAGCGCACCACGACACACGGCACCGACCGCAGGAGGCACGCATGCCCAAGCAGGAGACCGAGATGCTCAAGGGCATCCTCGAGGGGATCGTCCTCGCCGTGCTCGCCGGCCGCCCGGCCCACGGGTACGACATCACCGCCTCGCTCCGGGAACAGGGGTTCACCGACATCGCCGAGGGCACCGTCTACGCCCTGCTCGTCCGCATCGAGCAGCGCGGCCTCGTCGACGTCGAGAAGGTCCCGTCGGAGAAGGGCCCGCCCCGCAAGGTGTTCACGCTGAACGCCCGCGGGCAGGAGCAGCTCGACGACTTCTGGCGGGCGTGGACCTTCCTCGCCGAGCGGCTCGACCACCTCCGGCACACCACCAGCAGCACGAACGGACAGGACTGATCATGGGGATCTCGATCTCGGACATCACGACCAAGCTCATCGGCGACAAGAAGCGCTGGAAGCAGTACAAGGCCCGCACGGCAGCGCTGCCGACGAGCCACCGCACCGCCGTCGACGGCATCGAGCGGTACCTCATGTACACCGGCCCGAGCGACGGCGAGCAGCTCATGCGCATGCTCGACGACCTCGCGGACCTGTTCGAGCAGAGCGCCGCCGACGGCACGAGCGTCCGCGCGGTGGTCGGCGACGACCCGATCGCCTTCGCCGAGGACTTCAAGGCGAACTACGGCCTCGGGTCGTGGCTCAGCAAGGAGCAGCAGCGCCTCGTCGACGCGATCGCGGCGGCCGATGCGGGCGGGGAGCCGTCGTGACCGCGGCGATCCGGGTCCGGGGGCTCGAGAAGTCCTTCGGCGACCTGCGCGTCCTCCGTGGGGTCGACCTCGACGTCGAGGCCGGCTCCGTGGTCGCCCTGCTCGGGTCGAACGGCGCGGGCAAGACCACCGCGATCCGCATCCTCGCGACCCTGACGACGGCCACCGCCGGCACCGCGTCGGTCGCGGGGCACGACGTGGCCGCCGATCCGGGTGCGGTCCGCGAGGCGATCAGCCTCACCGGGCAGTTCGCCGCCGTGGACGAGGTGCTGACCGGCCGCGAGAACCTCGTCCTCGTCGCACGGCTCCGGCACCTCCGGCACGCCGGGCGCATCGCCGACGAGCTGCTCGACCGGTTCTCGCTCACGGATGCCGGGTCCCGCCGCGCGGGGACGTACTCGGGCGGGATGCGCCGCCGGCTCGACATCGCGATGAGCCTGATCGGCGACCCGTCGGTGGTCTTCCTCGACGAGCCGACGACCGGCCTCGACCCCGAGGCCCGCATCGAGGTCTGGGACGCCGTCCGCGCCCTCGCCGCGAGCGGCACCACGGTCCTGCTCACGACGCAGTACCTGGACGAGGCCGAGCAGCTCGCCGACCGGATCGCCATCCTGCACGAGGGCCGCATCATCGCCGACGGCACCCTCGCCGAACTCCAGCGACTGCTCCCGCCCGCGACGGTCGAGTACGTCGAGAAGCGCCCCACGCTCGAGGACGTCTTCCTCGCCGTCATCGGACACCGTCCCGACGCCGACACCACGAAGGCCGACACCACGAAGGGGGTGGCCTGATGTCCGCCCACCCGATCCACGACACCGCCGTCCTGACCGGGCGCTCGCTGCGACACGTGCTCCGGAGCCCCGACACGATCATCACCACCGCCGTGATGCCCATCGCCTTCCTGCTGCTGTTCGTGTACGTCTTCGGCGGCGCGATCGACACCGGGAGCACGCCGTACATCGACTACCTGTTGCCGGGGATCCTCCTCATCACGGTGGCGTCCGGGGTGGCGTACACCTCGTACCGGCTGTTCCTCGACCTGCAGGCCGGGATCGACGAGCGCTTCCGGTCGATGCCGATCGTCCGGGCGGCGTCGCTGTGGGCGCACGTGCTCACGTCCCTCGTCGCCAACACCGTGTCGGTGACCGTGGTCGTCGGGGTCGCCCTGCTCATGGGGTTCCGCAGCAGCGCGGGCATCGGAGCGTGGCTCGCGGTGCTCGGGATCCTGGTGCTCTTCACGCTGGCGCTCACCTGGATCGCGGTCGTCGCCGGGCTCTCGGCGAAGTCGATGGACGGCGCGAGTGCGTTCTCCTACCCGCTGATCTTCCTGCCCTTCATCAGCTCGGCGTTCGTGCCGACCGACTCCATGCCCGGGCCGGTCCGGTGGTTCGCGGAGCACCAGCCGGTGACGTCGATCGTGGACTCGATCCGTGCGCTGTTCGCCGGGCAGCCGCTCGACGCGGACCTGTGGGTGGCCCTCGCGTGGTGCGTCGGCATCCTGCTGGCCGCCTTCGGCGTCGCGACCCTCGTGCAGCGCCGACGGGTCGGCTGACGCGACCGGCTGCCGGACGGGAGGCGCGGTGCCGGCCCGCACCGTCCCTCCCGTCCGCTGGTGCGCACCTCGCGCACCTCGCGCGCTGAGCCGCCGCGAGTAGCGTCCGACGCATGAGCAACGTCATCGTCCTCGGCGGCCACGGCAAGGTCGCACTCCTCGCCACCCGCATCCTCACCGACCGCGGCCACACCGTCACCTCGGTCATCCGCGACCCCGACCAGGCCGACGAGATCCGCGCCCACGGCGGGCAGCCGCACGTCGCCGACATCCAGCAGCAGACCCTCACCGACTTCGCCGAGCTCATCCACGGACACGACGCCGTGGTCTGGTCGGCCGGTGCCGGCGGCGGATCAGCGGACCGCACCTGGGCGATCGACCGCGACGCGGCGATCCTGTCCGTGCAGGGTGCCGCGAAGGCCGGTGTCGACCGCTACGTCATGGTCTCCTGGTCCGGCTCGCTCCTCGACCACGGGGTGCCGCAGGACGACGACTTCTTCGCGTACGCGCAGTCGAAGATGATCGCCGACGCCGTCCTCCGCGACTCGGGGCTCCGCTGGACGGTCGTCGCGCCGAGCACCCTCACCGACGACGAGCCCACGGGTTCGGTCGACTGGGACGGCTCCTCGACGCAGGTCCCGCGCGGCGACGTCGCGCACGTGGTGGCCGACGCGGTCGAGGGCGACGAGACGATCGGCCGGACGATCCGGTTCAACACCGGTTCCACCCCGATCGCCGACTTCCTCCGCACGGCGGGCTGAGCGGTGGCGCGGAACCCCGAACCGTTCCGGGGCCGACTGGCCCTCGTGACCGGTGCGAGCGGCGGCATCGGCGAGTCGCTGGCGGAGGGCCTCGCCGCGGGTGGCGCCGACCTCGTCCTGGTCGCCCGGTCCGCCGACAAGCTCGACGCCGTCGCCTCGGGCATCCACGCACGCCACGGTGTGCGCGTGCGGGTGCTCCCGGCCGACCTGGCGACGGCCGACGGCGTCGACGAGGTGATCACGGCCCTCGACGGCACCCGCGTCGACGTCCTGATCGCGAACGCCGGGGTCGGGTGGCACGGCACCTTCGCCGAGCAGCCCGAGGACGGCATCGTGCAGCAGATCGCGCTCAACGAGACCGCGCTGGTCCGGCTGACGCGGGCGTACCTGCCCGGCATGCTCGCCCGCGGCGTCGGCGGCGTGATGACCGTAGCCTCGACCGCTGCGTTCCAGCCCACCCCGCACATGGCGCTCTACGGCGCGACGAAGGCGTTCGTCCTGTCCTTCACCGAGGCCCTCTGGCAGGAGACGCGCGGGCAGGGCGTCCGGGTGCTCGCCCTGTGCCCCGGGCCCACTGCGACGGGCTTCTTCGACGCCGCGGGCGGCGGGTCGTTCCTCGAGGGCGGTCGGCAGTCGGCGGAGGAGGTCGCACGCGTCGGTCTGCGGGCGTTCGCCCGTGCCGGCGGACCCACGGTCGTCTCCGGCGCGCGCAACGCCGTGCTGGCGAGTGCGCACCGCTTCGTCCCCCGCGGCCTGATGACGCGCATGTCCGCGATGGTGATGGAGTGACGAGCCCGACGGTCCTCTTCGTGCACGGCGCCCTCGTCCGTGACGGCGACTGGTGGTGGGCTCCGACCGGCGACCTGCTGCGCGAACGGACCGGGATCGCCAGCCGCGCCGTGGCCCTGCCGTCGTGCGGGGAGACCGACACCGGCGGCGGCCTGCAGGAGGACGCCGCCGCACTGCGCCGCGCGCTCGACGATGTCCCCGACGCCATCGTCGTCGGACACTCCTACGGCGGGACGGTGATCGCCGAGGCGGGCCCGCACCCCGCGGTCCGGCACCTGCTGCTCGTGTCGAGCTACCTGCCGCCCGTCGGGGCGTCGCAGGGGTCGATCATGTCCGGCGAGCCGGACCCCGTCGCGGTGCGTCCGGACGCCGACGGGCGGATCGTCGTCGACGGGTACGACGAGCGGTCGTTCGGCGCCCGGTTCCTGCAGGACGCCGACGCCGCCACGCAGCGGGCGGCGTGGGACCGGGTCACCTCGCAGGACGTCCGCGCGTTCGGCACCCCGACGAGCGCCGAGGGGTGGGCCGGCGTGGACTCCACCGCGGTGGTGTGCGCCGAGGACCGCTCGACGACCGTCGCACTCCAGCGGGAGCACGCGGCGCGGGCCACCCGGTCGGTCGAACTTCCGACGGGGCACCACCCGTTCATCACCCGACCGGACCTCGTGGCCCGGCAGCTCGAGGCGTTCCTGCGCGACTGACCCGGGACCGCGGGCCGCTCGGCAGGTCGTCCCAGACGTCGGCCCAGATCGACTCGAAGTCCACCGGTCGGATCGCACCGGCACGGAGCGCCCGCTCCGGCACGGTCAACGCGTCGAGCGAGGCGCCGAGCAACCGGACGTCCCCGTGCACCTCGGGTCGCCCGGTGCCGTGGAAGGTCGTCACCGTCAGCGTCCGGACACCGGGACGGAGTCGACGGGCGGCCCGCCCGAGCACCAGGAAGCCACCCGCGTACACCCCGACGGCGGCGACGGTCCCGAGGGCGGCGCGGGGAGCGAGCGCGGCCATCACGGCGATCGCCAGCAGTGCCCCCACGGCCGGCCACGCCGACCACGCGCGGAGCACCGCACGCTCGCGGCGGGTCGTACCAGGCGGCTAGACGACGAGGGTCCTCGTGCTCCACATCGTCCGGTCGACGGGGCGCACGGAGTACCGGCCCCACACGTGCGGGCCGTCGACCACGCGTGCGCGCAGGTCGGAGACGGCGCTCACCGGACGACCTCGGCACGGACCGGCACCACGACGTCGCGGTGCCGGATCGCGGTCACGCAGGGGAAGCAGAGCAGGTCGCCCTCGCGGACGTCCGCGGGCAACGGGGCCGGGAGCCGGTGGAAGGGACCGTCCTCCGCGCCGGTGCACGGGGTGAGGACGTACGTCCCGGTCGGGGCCGCCGTGCTCACCCGGCCGATGAGCCGCACCTGGTCGAGGACGGCGAACCGGGGGAGCACCGCGTCGAGTTCGAGGAGGACGACACCGGTCCGGGGGAGCCGCACGCGCAGGACCGACGCCACGGCGACGCTCACCTCGCCCGGCGTCCACGTGCGGGGTCGGTAGCGGGGCGGTGCCTGCTCGGCGGTGTGCACGCACGGGGTGCCGGCGAGTTCGGCCAGCCGGACCATCGACACGGCTGCGACCAGGACGTCGCCGGTCGTGGGTTCGGTGTGGGCGGGCCAGAGGGTCGGGTCCACGGGATCGGGGAGGGACGCGCGGAGCGTCGGGAGGATCGCGGTCAGGGTCACCACTCCACGATCCGGCGGGGGCGGCCGTGCGGACGGCGTCCTGACGGATCGCTGACGCCCTCGGTCTGATCCCGTGCACGGTCCTGACGCGGCGAGCGCGGAGGACGCGACGAGCGCGCGGAACGTGCGGAGCGGCGGACGGGAGGCGCGGTGCGGGCCCGCACCGTCCCTCCCGTCCGTCTCTTGGTCACGCTGGCCGCATCACGCGAACTGCGCGTAGAACCGCTCGGGCGCCTCGGCGAGCGACGCCTTGACCCCGGCGCTCCAGTCGTCCACGACGACCTCCGCCGCGCCCCGCTCCACACCGTCGAGGGAGAGCCGGGCGACCTCGGCCGGGTCGACCTTCGGCCCCTCGTACCCGGCCATCATGTCGGTGTCGGCGGCTCCGAGGTGCAGCCCCTGGACGCTGATGCCCCGGCCGGTCAGCTCGAGGCGGACGGCGTTCGTCATGTTCCACTCCGCGGCCTTGGCGGCGGCGTACCCGCCCGAGCCCGGGTACGCGAACCAGGACAGCGCCGACAGGACGTTCACGATCGCGCCCCCGCCGTTGCGTTCGATCACCGGCGCGAACGACCGGACCATCCCGAGGTTGCCCCAGAAGTGCGTGTCCATCTCCCGCCGCACGTCGGTCAGGTCGTCCGTGAGCAGCGAGCCCTGTGTGGTGATCCCGGCGTTGTTGACGAGCAGGGTCACGTCGGACGCCGCAGCCGCTGCCGCCGCGACGGACGCCTGGTCGGTGATGTCGAGCGGGAGCACCTCGACCCCCTCGATGTCGACCAGTTCGGGGCGCCGGGCCGTGGCGTAGACCTTGGCGGCGCCGCGCTCGAGCAGCTGCTGCACGAACCGTCGTCCGATGCCCCGGTTCGAGCCCGTGACGAGTGCGACCGATCCAGCGATGTCCATGGTGTTCCTCCTGCCGAACGGGCACCTCCCGCAGCGGCTCGGCTACGCTAAGACCTCACATCGATGTCAGGTGCAAGGAGGAGATCGTGCGCATCGGAGACCTCGCTGCGGCGACCGGCGTGAGCGTGCGGTCGCTCCGGTACTACGAGGAGCAGGGCTTGCTGCCGGCCGGACGGACGGCGAGCGGCCAGCGCTCCTACGCCGTGCCCGCCGTCGAGCGGGTCCAGCTCATCCAGCAGCTCTTCGCCGCCGGGCTGCCGAGCCGCACGATCGTGCAGCTGCTGCCCTGCGTGGACGCGGGGGTGGCGACGCCGGAGTCGTTCGCGCTCCTCGTCGCCGAGCGGGACCGGATCACGGCGCAGCTCGCCGAGCTCGAGGCCGCTCGGGACCGGCTCGACGAGGTCATCGCGATCACCGAGCACCCGACGCCGGAGCACTGCCCGGCGCTGCGGGACCAGCCGCTGGCGGCGTGATCAGCGGGCCGCGCCGTTCAGCGGCGGCGCGCGGCCTGCCAGGTCTCCCGGGGCAGCACCCCGAACTCGTCGCGGTAGCTGCCGGCGAACCGTCCGAGGTGCGCGAAGCCCGAGTCCCGCGCCACGTCCCCGACGCTCCGGTCGTCCCCGGACTCCAGGCCCTCACGGGCGAGCAGCAGTCGGATGCGCCGGAGGTAGGTCGTCGGCGTGATGCCGTGGTGGCGCCGGAACGCGTCCTGCAGCCCGCGGATGCTCAGGCCCGCAGCCGCCGCGACGTCCTCGACGGTGATCTGCTCGGTCGCGTGCTCGAGCAGGTACGCCTCGGCCCGGGCGAACCGTGCCGCCGCTGCCGTGCGGGGCTGGTCCTGCCCGACCGGCCAGTGCGGGACCGCCGTGAGCAGGCCGCCCGCCGCGAAGCGGGTCAGTTCGCGCTCGTGCTCCTCGGTGACCTCCTCCGGACCGCGCAGCACGTCGGCCGCCACCGCGCGCACCATCAACCACCAGGCGGCGAGCGTCGGCCCCTCGGGGATGTGGTGCGGCTGGAACTCGATCGGCCCCGGCTGCCAGGCGCCGCGTTCGGCAGCGACCTGCTCCACCGTGGTCCGGTCGATGCGGATGAGGTCGAGCTGGAACCCGTCCCACCGGACCTGCTGCGGGTCGTGGCGGAACAGGACCGGACGGCCGGTGGGCACCCCGTCGCCGTCGACCGCACCGCTGCCGGACTTCAGCCAGAACAGGACCATCGCGGACTCGGCCTCGACCGTTCCCTCGACGACGCCGGTGCTCGCCATCGACACGAGGGAGAGCAGCTCGGAGCCACGGCGCCGTTCCTCGAACGAGAACCCCGAGGGCGCACCCTCGACCGTGGCCCGTCGGACGTCGGGGATCCGCGTGACGAGCTCCGCCGCGTCCGCCGGTTCCGACGTCACGACCGACCACTGCGACCGCTGCACGAAGGCGCTCACCGTGCGACCTGCAGCACCGCGTCGGCGATGTTCCGTGCCACCTGCTCGGGCGGGGTCTCCGTCGTGTCGACGACCTCGGCCGCGGCGTGCAGCCAGGTGCGTGCCGCCTCGGCGTACGGCTCGACGCGGCTGGACCGGAACGTGGACGGCCCCACCACGGCGTCGTTCTGGATCCGGTCCCGCAGGGTCTCCTCTTCCGCGTGCAGCACGAAGTGCCGGACCGGGATCCCGTGCGCCGCGAACCCGTCCGCGATCTCCCGCCAGTACCGCTCGACGAGGACCGTCTGCGGCATCACGAGCGTGCCGCCCGCGAAGGCCAGGACCTGCCGGGCGGTCTCGACGACGAGCGGTCGCCAGGGGTCCCAGTGCTGGAAGTCGCCGGACTCGGGCAGCGGGGGCCGGACGTCCATGAGGGTCTCGCCGACCTTCTCCGGATCGAGCACGCGAGCGTCCGGCAGGAGCGGCTGCACCAGCCTGCTGGTGGTCGTCTTGCCGACGCCGTGCGTCCCGTTGATCCAGACGATCATGACCGGACCGTAGCGCACATCGCTGCGGGACGGGAGGACGGGACGGACGGGAGGCGCGTGGCGGGCCCGCACCGCGCCTCCCGTCCGCCACCGGCTCACTCGAGGTGCGCGTGGTCCGGCAGGTCGATCGCCTCGGCCGGTGGGGTGGCGAAGCGGGCGCCGAGGCGCCCGACGAGGGGCAGCGACGCCACGCGGACGGCGGCGCCGAAGGCCGCGATCCCGAGCCGGGACCTCGGGTTCGCGATCCGCGGCGTGCCCGGCGGCAGCTGCTGCGCCTTCGCGACGTACGGGCGCATGATGCGCTCGTACGCGCGCAGGGCGTCACGGTGGTGGACGTGGGCGGCGAGCTCCCCGGCGAGGACGTAGGCACCGGTGAGCGAGAGGCTCGTGCCCATGCCGCTCACCGGCGAGGCGCAGTACGCGGCGTCCCCGAGGAGCACCACCCGGCCGTCCGACCAGCGCGGGGCGTGGACCTGTCCGATCGCCTCGGAGTAGAGGTCCTCGGAGTGGTCGAACCCCGCGAGGACCCGCTCGGCCTCCCACCCGGCGTCGCCGAACACCGCGTGCAGGCGGCGGCGCACCGCATCGAGGTCGCCGCGCTCGGAGCCGGCTCGCTCCCGCTTCCGGTCCGTCACGACCGACATCGCCGCGCGGATGGTCCCGTGCTGGTCGGGGCGGAGGGTGATCGACCGGCCACCCGGTGCGTTGTACCAGCGCCACCAGTCGTCGTCCGCCGCGGTCCGGGGGATCGTGCCGTACGTCGTCTCGAGCCCGAGCGACCGGATCTCCGGCTCGTCGCCGAACACCAGCCGACGGGTGCTCGATCCGATGCCGTCCGCCGCGACCACCAGGTCGAACCGGTCGTCCGGGCCGTGCTCGAACCCCACGGTCACGCCGTCGTCGTCCTGGTCGATGCGGGTGATCCGGTCGCCGTAGCGGTACTCGGTGGCGTCGGACGTCCCGTCGACGAGGAGCCGCGCGAGGTCACCGCGCAGGACCTCGAGCTCGGCGGTGGCCCCGCCGGAGTCCGAGGTCCCCGCCGGGAACGCCGCGATCGTCCGGCCGCTCGGACCGATGAACCGGGTGCCGACCTCGCCCGTCGTGGCAGCGCGGATGTCGTCCTCGATGCCCATCCGGCGCGCGACCTCACGCCCGGCTCCGCGCACGTCGACGTTCTGCCCGCCGGTGCGGAGGGACGGCGCCCGCTCGACGACGACCGTCTCGAACGAGAAGCGGTGGAGCCAGTGGGCGAGCGCCGGGCCGGCGATGCTCGCGCCGGAGATGAGCACGCGTCCGCGGGTGTGATCGGTCATGGTCCCCCACGTCGTTGATTACCAATGAGATTGGCAATGTACACGACTACCATGGTGGACGTGCCGAACGACGACCAGCACCCAGCGACCGACCGCCCCGACGACCGGCAGGACCGCCACGACCGGGCGACGGCGCGACGCGACGGGCGATCGCTCCCCGACGACGACATCCGGTCCCGCGTGCAGCAGGTCAGTGTCCGGCAGCAGCGCTTCGAGCGGCACCTCGCCGCGGCACTGTCGGTCGACGCGGCGGGACTCGAGGCGATGGACCACCTCATCGCGACCGGGCCGGCCACCCCGACCGAGCTCGCCCGTCGGCTCGAGATCTCGACCGCCGCGATGACGCTCGTCCTGAACCGGCTCGAGGGCGCCGGGCACGTCCGACGGGAACGGCACCCGAGCGACGGACGCAAGCTCGTCGTCACGGCGGCAGAGCAGTCTTCGGACCGTGCGTACGACCTCGTGCTGCCGCTCATCGAGGGCATCGAGGGCATCGTCGACGACCTGGACCCCGCGGAGCGTGCGACGGTGCAGACCTTCCTCGACCGGCTGATCGGGGTCTACGACGACGCGATGGACTGAGCCGTCGCGGGGTCCGTCGTCCGGGCCGACGTCCTGTGCGTCCGGTCAGGATCGGCGACAATGGACCGTGCCCTTCCGTGCCCCGCTCGCCACCGCCGCGTCGGCCGTCGCCCTGGCGTTCGTCCTCGTCACGGCTGCCCCCGCGTCCGCCCACGACGTCCTCGCCTCGACCGCACCCGCTGCGGACACGACGGTCGGGGGTGACCTCGACCAGGTCACACTCACGTTCTCCGAGCCGCCGCTGGCCGGGCTCGAGTCCGGGATCGTCGTCAGCGTGACCGGCCCGGACGGCGCCGAGGTCGGCGCGGGGAGTGTCGACGTCGACGGCAGCACGCTGCGCACGGCCGCCGACCTCACGGCTGCCGGCTCGTACACGGTGACCTGGCGGAGCGTCTCGGTGGACGGACACCCGATCTCGGGGAGCTACCGGTTCACGTCGACCGGAGCACCGGCCCCGACCCCGACGGCGACGGCGACGGGACCGTCGCAGAGCCCGAGCGCGGGCACCCCGACGCCGAGCGCCACAGCCGATGCCGGTGCCGGTGCCGGTGCGACCAGCGCCGCGACCGGATCGTCCGGGCCCGGGGCGACGCCGTGGGTCCTCGGCGGGATCGCGGTCGTGGTCGCCGCCGCGCTCGTCGCCGTCCTGCTGGTCGCCCGTCGCCGGACCACCCCCGACGACGACTGACACGAGCCGCGCCGCCGGTCAGCGCCCGGCGTACCGCCCACGGTGGTGCCGCCGGTCCCAGACCGCGACGGCGATCCGGCCGACGCCGAGTGCGATCCAGACCGCACCGATGATCCACCGCCACGCGTCGTCGCCGCCCTCGACCGCGGCGAACACGAGCCACACCACGCCCAGGGCGGTCCACGCCACGGCCATCCAGAGCGCCGGCCGCCCGACGATCGATCGCCACAGCTGCTCGTCCCCGGCGTCGTCGCTCATGGCGACACCGTAGACCGTCCGGTCCGCCCGTGCCAGGGCGTCAGGCGCGGTCGTGCAGCGTCACCTGGTACCCGTCCGGGTCGGCGAAGGTGAACGTCCGACCGAACGGCCCGTCGATCGGCGCCGAGACGATCCGGTGGCCGTCGGCGACCAACGCGTCGTGGATCGCCTGGACGTCGGTCGCGTGCAGCCAGATCGCCGCGCCGATGCCCGGCTGTGCCACGGCGTCGAGGTCGGTGCCGGGCACGAGGTCGCGCAGGGCGAACGCGATCGGCGTGGTCTCGAAGACCACCGCGTGCGGCGGACCCGCCTGCGACCGGACGAGGCCGAGGTACTGCTCGTAGAACGCCTGGGATGCATCGAGGTCGCGGGTCTGCAGCGAGATGAAGTCGGGGCCGGTGACGGGCATGGGGTCTCCTTCGTTGGTGTCAGTTATCTGACACGGACGAACCTATGTCAGACTACTGACATGCGTCAAGACGGACACGGCATCGACCTGGACACGTCCCTCGGGTACCTGCTCAAGGAGGCCGCGAGCGCGCTCCGCACCGCGATGGAGTCGGTCCTGCGCCCGCTCGGCATGACCGTCACGCACTACTCGTGCCTCGAGCTGCTCGCGCAGCGCCCGGGGTCGTCGAACTCCGACCTCGCGCGCGGGGCGTTCGTGACGCGGCAGTCGATGAACGTCCTGCTGCAGGCGCTCGAACGCGACGGCTCGGTGTCGCGCGCATCGGAAGCCCCGGTGGGCAAGGCGCTGCCGGTCCAGCTCACCCCGCTCGGGCGGGAGCGGCTCGCCGAGGCCTCGGCAGCCGTCCGCGGCGTCGAGGTCCGGATGCTCAGCGGGATGTCGGCCGACGAGCAGGGCGCGGCGCTCCGAGCACTGCGGAGCATGGTGCGGTCGCTGCGCGACGACGCGTGAGTCGCGCTACGGCGCGACCGGTCGACGCCCCGTGGACGACTGGAAGCGCAGCAGGTACCCGTCGGGATCGGTCACCAGGAACTGCCGCACCCCGGCTTCCTCGTCGCCCACGCGGTACCAGCGCGTCTCCGCCGGCATGAAGAGCTCCACACCGCCGGCACGGAGCGACGCCGCGACGACGTCCGCGTCCGGGACACCGATCTGCAGGTTGATCCCGCGGCCGAGTGGTCGATCGAGCGGCCCGGTGAGCCAGTTCCGACCGACCCCGGCCTGCTCGAGCATGACGTGCGCCGACCCGAGCGTCAGGTAGGCGAACCGCTCCTCGGGACGCGCGTAGGCCACGGTGAACCCGCACAGGCCGGACCAGAAGGCGATGCTCGCGTCCACGTCGGTGACGAGGAGCTCGGGGACGAGGGCCGGGTCCGGGACGGTCGTCACCAGGCCATGCTGCCAGCCGGCGTACCGGACCCGCACCGCGCCTCCTGAAGGTGTGGACAAGATCCGTGCTCGCCGGACCAGCGCCTCCGCTGCGGCCTAGCGTGAGAGCGTCATGGCACCCGAACACCGACTCCCCGCCGAGCCCGACGCGGCTCCCACCGTCGCGCACCACGATGCGCACCACGCGGCCACCGCCGCGCCCCCCGAGCGATCCGAGCACTCCGACGCCGGATCCGGTGACCAGCCGGACCCGAACCGGTGGAAGGCCCTCGTCATCTGCCTGCTCGGCGGCGGCATCGTCCTGCTCGACGTGTCGATCGTCAACGTCGCGCTGCAGTCGATCTCGTCCGGACTCCCCGGGGCCACCCCGGAGGCCGTGCAGTGGATCCTGTCCGGCTACGCACTGTCGTTCGGGCTCCTGCTCGTCCCCGGCGGTCGACTGGGCGACGCCTCCGGCCGCCGGCGCATGTTCGTCATCGGGGTCGGCCTGTTCACCCTCGCGAGCGCGCTCTGCGGCTTCGCCCCGAACGGGATCGTCCTGGTCGTCGCGCGGCTGGTGCAGGGCCTCGCCGGTGGTCTGCTCACGCCCCAGGTGACGGCGCTCATCCAGCAGCTGTTCCGCGGGAAGGAGCGCGGCACCGCCTTCGGGCTGTTCGGCGCCACGGTCGGCATCGCCACGGCGATCGGCCCCCTCGTCGGTGGTCTGCTCATCACGGCCTTCGGCACCGAGAACGGCTGGCGGTTCGTCTTCTTCGTGAACCTGCCCGTGGGACTCGTCACGATCCTCCTGGCCTTCCGCTACCTGCCGGCGGCGAGCCGGGTGGAACGCGGCCGGAAGCACGACTTCGACCCGGTCGGGATCGTCCTGCTCGGCGCCGCGGTGGTCGCCCTGCTGCTGCCGTTCGTGCAGTCGCAGGAGTGGAAGGGCACGGCGAAGTGGTGGCTCGTGGTCGCCGCCGTCGTGCTCGGCGCACTCTTCGTGCTGTGGGAGCGGCGGTACGCGCGGTCGAAGGAGCCCGTCATCGACATCGGGCTGTTCCGCCGCCGGTCGTTCTCGCTCGGTGTCGGCCTCGCGACGCTGTACTTCGCCGGGTTCACGCCGCTGTTCTTCGTCCTGACGCTGGCCCTGCAGTCCGGCCTCGGCTACTCCGCACTGCTCGCCGGCCTGTCGTCCGTGCCGTTCGCGATCGGGTCCGGGGTCGCGTCGACCATCGGCGGTCGCGTCGTCTCGCGGTTCGGCCGACAGCTCATCGTCGTCGGGACCGTACTGGTCCTGATCGGCCTCGGTGGGGTCATCTGGGTCGTCGCGAACCACTACCGGTCCGACCTCGGATGGTGGCTCGTCGTACCGCTCCTCGTCGCCGGTGTCGGCTCCGGACTGACGATCTCGCCGAACCAGACGCTCACGCTGTCCGAGGTGCCGGTGGAGCAGGGCGGCTCGGCCGGCGGGCTCATCCAGGTCGGTGCGCGCGTCGGGTCCGCGATCGGGATCGCCGCCGTCGGCAGCATCTTCTACTCGGCGCTCGCGAGCTCGAAGGGCGACTACGCGCAGGGGTTGCCGCTCGGACTGGGCGTGGCGCTCGGGTTCGTCGCGGCGGCGTTGCTCGCGGGGATCGTCGACGTCGTCGTCGGGCGGATCCGGGGGACCGAGGCGACGGTGTGATCCGGGTCCTGCTGTACATCGCCACGATCGTCGTCGCGACGGCGCTGTCCCTCGGCGGCGGGCTGCTCGTGGCGCTCGAGCTCGGGAGCGCGGCGCACGGGTGGCTCGTCGCCGCGGCCGTCTGCACGCCGCTCGTCGTCATGGGACCGGTCCTCGTCGGGGCCTTCGCCGCCTACTACGACCACCGCTCGTCCCCCGAGAGCCAGCGCTCCCTGTTCCGGGTCTCGGCGGTCGTCGCCGCCGTCGACGTCGTGGCCGCCGTGGTCTTCGTGCTGACGGCTCTGTCGGCGCAGGCGCCCCTCTGGGTGCCGGTGCTGCTCGTCGTCGGGGCCGGGGTGCTCCTCGCCGTCGCCCGCCCGCTCGGAGCACTCTTCCGGCGTTCGGAGCCGCCCATCACCGACCAGGGCGACGACATCCCCGGCACCGGGCTGGTGCGGCGCGGGGTGCGCTCGATCGCGACGACCTTCGTCATCGCCGCGGTGGTCTGCACGATCGGGGTCACGATCCTGGCGGCCTTCTCGGACCGAGGCGGCGCGCTCCTCCAGGTCGTCCTGCTCGGCGGCCAGCTGACCTTCACCGCGACGGCGATGGCCGCGATCGTCGTGGCGCTCCCGCTGAACCGTGCGCTCCGCGACAGTGGCGGGCGGGACATCGGCCGCCTGCAGCGGTACGCGAAGGTGGTGCTGCGAGGCAAGGAGCTCCCGCTCGGCGAGGCCGACCGCGCCGGAGCGGTCCGGTACGCCCGGATCGTGCCGCTCGCCCTGCAGTTCCAGTTGGTGTTCACGGGCCTGCTGTACGTCGCCATCGCGTTCCAGTTCGTGTCGTCCGCGGTCCGTGGCGACCTGGGGCTGCTGCCCGTGGTCTTCCTGGTCGCGATGGTCGTCGTGCTCGCCTGGGCGATCCCGCTCTCGGTACGGCGGATCGGTCGTGCGCGTCGGTACGCGGAGCAGCACCGACCGACCTGATCGGCGTGGGTGGGCACCCGTCGGGGATGCGCTATCGTCGGGCGCAGAGGGAAAAGGCCCGCGCCCCATCGGCTGCCGGGTACTCACACGCGGCTCACGGGGGTCGCCACTTCTTCATCGAAGGAGTGCACCCGTGTCCGAAGTCATCACCCGCCCGCCGTTCGACCCCGAACTCGTGCCGTTCCTCGACGCCCTCGCAGCGCGCGGCCCCGTCACCATCACGCCCGAGGTGTTGCCGCACATGCGGCAGCTCGACGTCACCGAGGCCGAACTCGATGCACGGCTGCACGCCCGCGGGTACGAGCGTCGACGCATCACCGTGCCCGGTCACGGCGGCGACCCGATCGACCTCGCGGTGATCCAGCGCATCGGTCGCACCGGCACGACCACGGGCGTCTACACGATCCACGGGGGCGGCATGGTGTTCGGCCACCACCTCGGGAACCTCGACTCCTACGACGACTGGCTGCTGGTCCACGACGTCGTGCTCATCAGCGTGGACTACCGCCTCGCGCCCGAGTACCCGGACCCGTTCCCGGTCGAGGACTGCTACGCCGGGCTCGTGTGGGTGTCCGAGCACGCCGAGGAGCTCGGCATCGACCCGGACCGCATCGTCATCGCCGGGCAGAGCGCCGGCGGCGGCCTCGCAGCGGGCACGGCCCTGCTCGCCCGGGACCGTCGCGGGCCGTCGCTGCTGGCCCAGATCCTCGTGTCGCCGATGCTCGACGACCGCGACGAGACCGTCTCCACCGTGCAGATCGACGGTGTCGGCGTCGCCGACCGCCAGCTGACCCGGTTCGGCTGGGACGCCTACCTCGGCAGCCGACGCGCCACCGACGACGTGTCCGTGTACGCCGCTCCCGCGCGGGCGACGGACCTCGCCGGACTCCCGCGCACCTACATCGACTGCGGCAGCGCGGAGGTCTTCCGCGACGAGACCGTGGCCTTCGCGAGCGGACTCTGGGCGGCGGGCGTCGACGCCGAGCTGCACGTGTGGCCGGGAGCCTTCCACGGCTTCACGAGCATGCTGCCCGACGCCACGATCTCGAGGACGGCGACCGCCGCGCTGGCCGGGTGGACGAGCCGGACGCTCGGTGTCGACCACGGTTGAATGGGTCCATGCGGGCACTGGTGCTGGGTGGGACCGGATGGCTCGGACGTGCGATCGTCCGGGACCTCCTCGAGGACGGCGTCGAGGTCACCTGCCTCGCACGCGGTGCGACGGGTGACGTCCCGCACGGCGCCCGACTCGTCCGCACCGATCGTCGTGCGGACGGTGCCTACGAACCCGTGCGTGGCGCGTGGGACGAGGTGGTCGAACTCTCGTCCGATCCGGACCTCGTCCGTCCCGCGCTCGACGCGCTCGCGGACTCCGCCGCGCACTGGACGCTCGTCTCGACCACCTCGGTCTACGCCCGGAACGACGAACCGGGCGCGGACGAGACCGCCGAGGTCGTCGAACCCGTCGACCTGACGCAGTACGCGGACGCCAAGGTCGCCGCCGAGCGGAGCAGCGCGGACCGACTCGGATCGCGGCTCCTCGTCGCACGACCCGGCCTCATCGTCGGCCCGGGCGACCCGAGCGACCGGTTCGGGTACTGGCCCGCCCGGGTCAGCCGACCCGGGCCGGTGCTGGTCCCCACGTCGGAAGGGCGCTCCGTGCAGGTCATCGACGTCGCGGACCTGGCCGCGTGGGTCGGACGTGCTTGGCGGACGGGTCACTCCGGGGTCGTGAACGCCGTCGGCGAGGTCGTGCCGATGCGGGACTTCTTCCGCCTGGCCGTCGAAGCCACGAGGTTCGACGGCGAGCTCGTCGAGGTCGAGGACGACGTGCTACTCGCCCACGACGTGCGGTACTGGGCGGGGCCGAGGTCGCTGCCGCTGTGGCTTCCGCACTCCGATGCGGCGCTGATGCACCGGTCTGCGCGGGCGTTCCACGATGCCGGGGGTCGGAGTCGTCCGCTGACGGAGACCCTCGCTGGGGTGCTCGACGACGAGCGGGCGCGTGGGGTGGAGCGGCCGCGGCGGGCGGGGCTCGGGGCGGCCGAGGAGGCGGCGGTGCTCGCAGCGGTCCGCTGACCTCGGTCGCGGTGGTCAGTCCCGCTTCCGGCGGCGCAGTCGCTCGAACCAGCCGGCCGTCGCGATCGACTGCCCGACGTCGCCGTTGCCGGCCATCGTTCCGGCAGCCAGCCCGAGGAAGGTCGTCCCGCACCCGTCGCACAGCGTCCGTGTGGCCGTCCGGACCGGCTCACCCTGGATGGGTCTTCGGCACTGGTCACAGCGTTGTTGCACGGTCCCCCCGATCGTCAGCGGTGCCGCTCCATCGTGCCCGAGGAACGTTGCTGCGGCTGTGGCGGAGACCCTATACGCAATGCTCCAGGAATTGCAGTCCACAGAACAGCGGACTGTCGACCGCATCTTGCCGGTGTTAGCGTCCGAACGGGATCCCGAAGGCATTTCGGGGAATCCCCGAGCGGAAGTGAATGAGGCAACATGAACATCACCAGCCAAATCTCCCGAGAAACGACGTCGACCTTTACCGGTCGAAAGCGATTCGGCGTTCTCCTGCTGGTCGCCGTGGCCTTCGTCACCGCCACCCTGTTCACCGGAGGTCCGGCACACGCCGAGAAGATCGGGTCACTCCTGACCATCGGGTGCGGGAACAAGGCCGCCCAGTTGAACTGGACGAGCACGGGTGAAGTCCACATCTTCGGTTCACCAGACCGCAATTCGGCCGGAACGAACCTGATCCGCGTGGTCACGAAGAGCGGTTCGTACAGCTACAACTCCGGGTACCACACGTACACGTTCCAGATCGGCGCTTCGACGGGCCACGTCACGAGCGTCAAGCAGGTCTGCGTCGCGCAGTCGTAAGAGCCACGGTCAACAGGAGCGACCCCGCAGGCAGCGGGGCCGCTCCTGTTCCGTTTCCTGGTCGAATGCGCGCCGTCGCGGCTCCCAGGCACCGATGACGGTTCTGTCGAACCTGTGTGAGCGCCACGTCAGCGTGGTGTGAGTGGCTCGGACGAGGCTGTGGTCCGTGAACGTGGTCCTGGTCGTGCAGCTCGTCCTCGTCGGTCTCCTCGCCGGCGAGGAGTTCATCGTGCGATGGGGCGTCCAACCGGCGATGGCCTCCCTGCCGGACGATGCGCACCTCCGCACGCGTATCGCGCTCGTCAAGTCGCTCAAGGTCGTCGTACCGATGCTGATGGTGCCGGCGGTGCTCGCCACGGTCGCGGTCCTGGTCGTCGCCGGCGCGGGCGACGGGCTCGGGTGGCGAGTGGCAGCCGCAGTGGCGCTCGGGGTGTTCGTCCTCGCGTCGTTCCTCGGTACGGTCCCGATCAACATCAGGGTCAACGACTGGGATCCGCTCGACCCGCCGGCGGACTGGAAGCGGGTCGTGGTGCGGTGGGAGCGGATCGACGTGGTCCGGTCGAGCGCGGCGATCGTGGCGTTCGTGCTGTCCGCGATCGGGGCCGTGCAGATCGGGGCGTGACGGAGGGCCGGTCGATCAGCGGCCGGACGGTGTGAGCAGGTCAGTCGTCGACCCGCTCTCCGAGCAGGTGCCGGACGGCCGCGTCCAAGACGAGCGCCGGCATCGCGTGTCCGCCGTTGAACACCTCGGTGGTCAGGATGCCTGGGCGGAACGCTTCGAGGACCTGATGCACGCCGTGGAGCGGGAAGAGGCGATCGTCACGTCCGGCGGCGACGAAGACGGGCTGATCGACGGCTGAGGCGACCAGCGGAACGTCGCCGGCCCCGGTGAGCCCCGGAACGAACCACGCGGGATTGTGGCGAATGCGTTCCGACTCGAACGAGGCCAGCGTCCCGATGCCGCAGCTCACGACGCCCCGCGTCAGGCGGGGGTCGACAGCGAGGGAGAACAGCGCGACCTGACCGCCGAGCGAGTGCCCGATGATCCCGAGGTCGGTGCCGACCGCACCCGTGTCCTGCATCCAGCTCGTCACCGTTGCGATGTCGCGCGTGTGCTTCGCCTGCAGGCTGCTGCCGTTCGACACCCGGAACCATGCGTCGAGCCGTTCGTCCGCGGCGGGGTCGTCGGTCCAGTCGCGTCGTCGCGCCTCGAACCCGACGAGGTCCGGCAGGATCACCCGCGCTCCGGCACTCGCGAGCGCTGCACCGTAGGCGAGTGCCGGGTCGCCCGTCAGCCCCGCCGGCTCGCTCTTGCCGACCGTGAACGCCCCCGCGTGTTGGTGAACGGCGATGACGTCCACGCCGGCGGGATCATCCGGCGTGAGGAGGAGGCACGGGATCGTGTCACCGTCGAGGGTGTCGAGCTCAATGCCCTCGCTCCAGATCGACCCCTCGCGGTGGAGCAGCGAACGGCGGACCGCCGTCGGGTGGATCGACTCCGGCGCCGGGATCGCGAGCAGCTCGCGGACCTTCGAGCGAGCCGAACCCCCGATCGCTTGCGCCATCTCTGGACGCTACCAGCGCCCGGAGGCCGATCGGACGTCGTGACGCCTGCCGGATCGAGGCGGTGGATGGTGAACTGAGATCATGCGTATTCGGTCAGCCGCAGTCGTCGTGCTCGATGAGCAGGTGCTGGTGATCAAGAGACGCAAGGACGGTCGGAGCTACTGCGTGCTCCCCGGAGGCGGCGTCGAAGAGGGCGAGAACCTGCGCGAGGCCTGCTTCCGTGAACTCCTCGAAGAGACCGGGCTCGAAGGCGACGTGGGCGATCTGCTCGACGTTCCCGTGGACCGCGACGTGCCCGCCGCATACTTTGCGGTGCGAGTGACCTCCACGGAGGTGTCGCTCGGAGGGCCTGAGCTGCGCCGTGCGTCGGCAGATAACGAGTACGACCCGAGCTGGATCGCCGCAACGTCACTCGACGAGGAACGGCTTGTTCCTGACGAAGCGCGACAGGCAGTACACCTCGTGTTGAGCGCGTGGCGGCCGCTATCGGATCCGTCTCCATAGCCGATCGTCCATCGAGACGGGGCATCGACTGTCGTCTGTCGTGTCCGGGCGAGGGGTCACATTGTCGAGTGGGTGTCGCTCACGGCGATGGTTTCGCGGTATGCCGCGATCTTCCGTTCCAGTGCCGCGAGGTGTCGCCACACCTCGGCTTGCCGGGCGAGGACGGCCTCGTGGTGCTGCTCGAGGAGCGCGAGCCGTGCGACGTCGTCAGCGCCGGCCCGGTACGCGGCCGCGTACTCGCGCATCTCCTGCATGCTCATCCCGGTGCCGCGGAGCATCACCGTCCCGGCCAGCCAGCTCAGCGCCGCCGTGTCGTACCGCCGCCACCCATCCGGACCGCGCTCCGCTGCCGGTGCGATCCCTTCCTTCTCGTAGTACCGGATCGTGTCGACCGTGATGCCGAGTAGGTCCGCGGCGGCGCTGATCGTGACCGGCTCGTTGACGTGGACCTCGGGAAGCAGCATGAGGCCGAGTCTTCCACTTGACATGGTGTGCACACCAGGGTGGAGGGTCGACGGCGTCCGGGTGCTCCCGGCGACGAACGGAGAACACGCATGCAGCAGATCCCTCTCGGCTCCCAGGGCCTCGTCACGTCCGCGCTCGGCCTCGGGTGCATGGGTATGAGTGCCTACTACGGCGGCGCGACCGAAGCGGGCTCCGTGGACACCATCCGACGGGCCCTCGACCTCGGGGTCACCCTGTTCGACACCGCGGAGGCGTACGGGCCGTTCGAGAACGAGAAGCTCCTCGGACGCGTGCTCGGCGGGGATCGGGACCGTGTGGTCGTCGCATCGAAGTTCGCCACCAACTTCACCGACGACGGCACCCCGATCGGACTCGACGGGTCCCCAGAACATGCGCGTCGAGCGATCGACAGGTCCCTCCGTCACCTCGGCACCGACCATGTCGACCTCTGGTACCTGCACCGAGCCGACCCGAACGTGCCGATCGAGGACACGGTCGGCGCGATGGCTGAAGCGGTCACCGCTGGTAAGGCCCGCTACATCGGCGTCTCCGAGACCTCATCCGAGACCCTGCGCCGTGCACACGCGACATTCCCGATCACTGCGATCCAGTCCGAGTACAGCCTGTTCGAGCGCGACACCGAACACAATGGTGTCCTCGACACCGCCGCGGAGCTCGGGATCGGGTTCGTGCCGTTCTCGCCGCTCGGACGTGGGTTCCTCTCGGGCACCGTCACTCGGAAGGACGACCTCCCCGAAGGAGATGCGCGGCGGCACCTCCCCAGGTTCTCCGACGAAGCCATCGACGCGAATCTGCGCGTCGTCGAGGCGCTGAAGGTCATCGCTGACGAGAAGGGTGTGACGACCGCGCAGCTCGCGCTGGCGTGGCTGATCCAAGTCGGCACCGTCCCGATCCCGGGCACGACCAAAGCGTCACGAGTCGAGGAGAACGTCGCCGCTGCTGACGTGGTGCTCACCACGAGCGACCTCGACCGCATCGAAGCTGCCTCCCCGCACGGCGTCGCTGTCGGCACACGCAACACCGAGGCAGGAATGGCACGAGATCGGGGCTGATCCAGCCAGAGCGACCCGCAGTACCCAGGAAGTGCCGCGGGTCTCTTCTGCTGTCCGGTAGCCGATCGGCCGCCGATCCGGGCTCCTGGGAGGATGACAGCGTGAACAGCTCTCCTTGGCCCGCTCGGAGCGCCGGCCTCCTCCTCCGCGACCCTCGGCCCGAGGACGCAGACACGCTCGTCGCGCTTCGGAACAACCCGGTTGTCAATCGGTTCATGCTCCGCACCTCCGTCGACCCGGACGTCTACGCCCAAGAGTGGGCGAGCATCCCCGACAGCGACACCGACTACTCGTGCATCGCTGACTTGGACGGCCGGGTCGCCGGCTTGGGGTTCCTCGACGTCGTCGACGGCTTGGGGCAACCAGGGATGCCCCAAGGCACACAAGGGGTCATCGGATACATGCTGCAACCCGACCTCGCAGGACGCGGACTCGGAACGGACTTGGTCCGCGGTCTCCTGACCGCAGCGTTCGACGTGCTCCGGCTCCGACGCGTCACAGCGACTTGCAACGCCGACAACATCGCCTCAGCCCGCGTCCTCGAGAAGAACGGCATGCGACGTGAGCAGCACAGCGTCGAGGACTCCTGGCACGCCGACCTGGGCTGGGTCGATGGCTACCAGTACGCCATGCTCGATCGCGAGTGGGCTACCACTCGAACCGTCCGGTAGCCGATCCTCCACCGGAACTACCACCGACGACCGGGTCGGCGATCGGTAGCCAACCGGCTATCGGACGCGTTCCGCGACGGACGAACCTTCACGACGGGCGACAGCTAGGTTGCTGGTATGAGCCGACCGAATGCGCTATGGCTGGTGTTCCTGTTGCTCGGACTCGTGTTCGGGGCAGTCTCAGTCGTGCTCCTCGCGAGCAACACCCCTGGCGTGTTCGGGTGGATCACTCTCGGCTGCGCCCTGGTCATCCTGGTGAGCGCCGCAGTCGGGTACCCACGTTCTCGCCTTCGACCCTGACCGGTAGCGGATCCGCTAACGGTCAGGGCTGCGGGGTGAGGTGCCCACGATCGAGGTCGTTGCGTGCGTACACTTGCGGACCTGCTTGCTGCGCTGCAGGTACCCGGGAATCGAGATGCCAGGCGTCGGAACGGCCCAGGTCGACCAGCGTGGCGCCGTCGACGTTCACCGCTGTCGCCGCAGCCAGCTTCCTCGAGGGCCCGAACAGCACGGTGCTGACCCCCACTGCCGAGGACGAGCGGCAACCGCACGGCGTAGCCGAGGGCTTCAGAACCGACGCTGACCGAGTACCCGATGATCACACCGGCGTCGATCAGATCTTGGCGAGGGCACCTACCGTTGCAGCCGCCGCGTCCCAGTCGATGTTCGCGTCAGCAGCAGCGGCATGGAACTTCACCCGACCGCGCACCGCCACCTCAGTCGCCGAGTAGAGCGGGTTGTCGAACCCGACGATGAGCACCGCGACAGCATCCTGAAGGCTCCGGTACGCATCGACATCGTGCGCGTCGACGCCCGCGGTGACCTTGCCCGCAGCGGCGGCGGCGGTCTTCCGCGCATCGGAGGCCGCGTCGCCGGCATGCTCGATCGCCCACGCGTGCAGCGCGGCAAGGAGCATGGCCGCCTGGTCGTGCGCCGCGCCGGAGAGGCTGGCGACGCGGGTGTACCGGTTCGCGGCCATCTCGACGAGACCTTCGGACTCGAGCCGCGCGATCGCTTCCCGGGGAAACGCTCAACCTTCGGGCCGTAAAGCCAGTTCCACACCGAGAAGTCGTACTCGGTTCGTTCAGGCCCAAACATGACGCGACTGTCTCGCATGCCGGCAGCCGTAGCAACAGGACAGCGCGTCCGATACCCGATCGGCTACCGGACGGTGTGAAGGACTTCGACGCTCATCGAGTGCTCTGTTGCCCGATATCGCGCGAGCGCGACCGTGGCTTCCATGATGTCGCCGAACCCAGTGCGCCTGTGCCGCTGCACGTATTCGGCCGCCCAAGGTTCGGGGACTGCTTCGCGGTGGACGCTGATGGAGATGTGTGCGGTGTCTCGAACGAACGCCATTGGCGGCGCGACGCCGTCGTGTAGGTCCGCCGCTGCCTGACGCATCTGTCGCCGGATCGGAAGCAGCGTCTCGTCGTCGGAGCCCTGAACGAAGACGCCGGAAGGCGAGCCACCGAGCCCAACCAGCCGAACGTTGACCTCCAGCAAATCCCGGGCACGCTCGACCGCATCGACGTAGTGCTCGATTGTCGTCTGCGCGACCTTGTCGCGGTATGGCTCCAGGCTCGTGACCGTCAGGTGCAGGTCGGCGGCGTTGTAGATGTGGTGCGTGCCGGCGTAGAGGCTGCCAATTCCAGCGGCGGCCGCGCTCACGGCGTCTGCGATGTGCGCCGGGGGAAGCAGGACGAGGCTGAGACCCCAGCGTGCGTCGCCGTCGACAGGCGCGTGGCCCACGCGGAGGGTGCCCCTGTTGAAGGACCGGTGCGCTTCCTTCCAGAGCGAGTCGTACTTCACGCCGGTTGCCATCTCGTCACGCTATCGGCCCGTCACATCGAGAAGGAGCAGCACGGACAGCCGATCGCTCAACGGGACGCCTGAGGGGTGGTCTCACGGGTAGCTTCGGCATCATGACGAAGCGCGAGCGGCTTGGCCGACGGCTGCCGCTGTGGACGCTGGTCCTCGTGGGTGTCGTTCTTCTCGGTGTCGCTGCGCTGCTGTTGTTCCTCGTCGACTCGATGTTGGTCTTCCTGGCGATCTCGCCACTCACCATCGCCGGGCTCTACACGCTCGCCTACGCCGGCGGAGAGTGGCGACGACGAAGCGACGAGCAGCGCGGCCGATAGCCGATCGGCTGCCGGACTCGGCTGCGCTGAGCCCGTTGCCGCGGCCGAGGCCACTGCATCTGAGGTCGTCCTACACGCGCTAGCTGCCGGCAGCCTTCGTCTCAAATACGTGGTCCGCGATCCTTCGCAGTGAAGGCGCGTCATACGGACGCGTCGCGCGAGCTGCCAGGTCTCGGGATTGTGCGGAAAGACCGGGGCGACTGTAGCCCGCGCGGGACGGCGACGAGTTGTGTGCGAAGGAGACAAGTCGTGTGCGCGGCGACATGCTCCTTCTCATGGGGGCTGTCGAAAGCGGTCACGGCGGAGCGGCCTTTCTCATGTGAGTTGGCCGCTGCGTTTCTCAGGGTACGTGTCGAATCTTCTTTGCCCTGATCAGATGCGAACTTCGCGTTTCGTTCTCTTCGTGTCCCCTGTGCCGAGTTCGACTGACATGTAGAAGCGTCGTGATGTGATGTGCCCGATGCTGTGAGCGGAGTGCGTCAGCCGGCGGGCGTCGTCGGCGTAGGCATACCAGGTCTCTGTCTCTCCAGGCGGCAACCGGAAGGGCAGCTCTGGCCCGACCGCGTCTCCGTGTGGCGTGAGGGACACTGGCCCTCCCACTGGGTGGAGGCTGTAGCGATCGATCCGGACAGGTGCACGACCCACGTTGGTGACAGCTATGCCAATCACTTCGCGCGCCACAAGCCCTTGGTCGATGGCGCTTGAAAGGTCCTTCGGGCGGCCGTCGCGGCCGACTTTGCCGACCACGGCTGTAGCAGTGCCGATTCCACCATGGAGGAGTCGGACCCTCACACGTCGACCGTCGTAGTGCCAGCTTGAGATCTGCCAGCCGAGGGCGGCGGCTCCGGTGAGCAAGCTCAGCGCAGAGACGATCAGTGCGGCGAATGCGATGTTCACTGCTGTCCTTCCGTAGCGACGCGTGCAGCGCCCAGGCCCTCGCCGGTGCCGCGATGGTGCTGTTAAAGGATTCCCGGCTCAGTCCTGAGCCCGCTGCGCGAGAGTCGGCCTCCTTAGAGGCTGTACGCGGCGCCACAAATGAGACAGTGGAGCGGTGCAGCGGTGTTGTGCACCTTCACCGGTTCCCAGGAGTGGCAGGGGGAGGACACGACGGTCGAAACCTCCGAATCATCGCGCTCCGTCAGCGGCAGCGGCGCGTCTGGCACGTCGAATGATCCGGTTCTGGTGAGTTTGAGGAACTTGCTGTTCATCGGCCGGAACAGGTCATCGAATTGCTCGTTCACTTCGTTCATCGCAGCGTTCATGCCGATGGCCTGGATGTGCTCCTTCTGCTCCTCTGTCATCCAGTCGTCCACGTCAGCCGGCGCGCCGCAGTATGGGCAGTAGTACTGCGATGCGGATGGCTGGTTCTCAGCTTCGGCGTTGGCGGGACCCGAATGCCAAGCGAACTCGCCCGAGCAGTTTGGGCAAGCCCGCCGGAGGAAACCGTCGCCGTCTAGCGGCAACGAGAACGGGATCTCCATGTCAGCTCTCGCTCACGAACTCGTCTTGCTCGATGGGGGTGCCATCGGCAGTCTTGCCGATGATCCGAAGCGTGAAGTACGGCGCGTGCGAGTCGGTCAGGGCCGGCGGCATCCTCTGCAACGCAACCACCGACTTGCCAGCGGGCAACCGAGGTACGGGCAAGACTCCGTCTTCGTGGTGAAAGTGCTGCCCCTCGTCTTCGGGCTGCACGTTGAGGTCGTGGACGTCACCCGGACCGTGGTTGGTGACGATGATGTCGCTTAGCTTGTTGCCACCGCGGACGCGGAGGGTCGCCGACAGCCTCGGTTCTCCATTGGTCGCGCTGGAGGGAAGCTTCTTACCCAGGGGAAGGCCATTCCCCGGCGAGGCCGGCGGAGTGAGGTCGCCGGCCTCGTGCCAATCGGTCCCGCTCAGTTTAACCGCACAGCCCGCGGTGAGCAGACGGTTGGCGAGATCCTGACGTTTACCCACCGTGTTGTTCAGACGAACTGAGTGCCGTCCGTGCACATCACTGAAGGACTTGACGTGCCCGAGTTCGACAAGCACCGTTCGTTCCGGGCTCCGCCCCATGGCCATGCCGGCTTCGAACAGTACGTTCGGCCGCGGTTGCATCTGCGGTTGGGTCTCAGGATCATCAGCGCGTTCCGCCAGCGACTCGTGGAGATGTGCTACATCGTCGGGTGTTTGCAACACGACGACCGCTTGAGCGACCCCGAACGCATGGTCGAGAACGTCGCCAATGTAGGGAGACGCGCTACCCGTCAACGCGAGCGCTTCGGCCCATTCGATCGGGTCAAGGCCAACTGCTCGAAGGAAATCAAACAGCCCACGCCGCGCTGAGTCGTTGCGGCCGTGGATCACGAACACCTTGCGCGGGTCGGTGGTGCTTTCAGTTCCTGCCATATCTGGACTCTAATCGCAGGAGCGACAAACTCTCATGCGGCACACGGCCTTGTCGATGGGTTCGTGAGGGGCAACGGCGAGTAAACCCCTGAAGCGCAGCGCTGCGCGCGTCGAACTATCCGGCGACTAGGAGGTCGGGGCCGACTTTCAGGGCCCGAGGACCGATGCGGGCAGCAGCAACGACGGTCGTGGTGTGCTGCAAGGCCAGCGTCCGACGGTCAGACGTACGGGTTGGGAGATGCAGAGACGCGGACGCGCCCGATCACCTGCATCGCTGTTGCGAGGGCGTCGAACACGTCGAAGACGTGACCGACAAAGTCGAGGTATTGGGTGCCGGACGGATCGACGTCGCTGACGATCGTGCCGGTGCGGAGGTCGTGATGTGCTGTGGCGTGGCCGATGGCATTGCGCGTGCGGTTGTTCAGCAGCTCCGTCATCCCCTCCCAGCCTGGGACGATGGCGGCGTAGGCGAGCCGAGATGCGTTGGGGAGTTTGTCGAAAGCCTTGAGCGTCTTGGGGCGCTGCTTCTCTCCTACTCCGGCTGGGGTGGCGGTTCCGAAGTCGTTCGGGTCTCCGCGTTTGATGGTGTTCTGCGCGGCAACCATGTACCGCGTTGTCTTGCAGACCAGCTCGAAGCCCTGCTGGTACAGGTCTCTGAGTTGAGTGAAGTCATCACGAAAGAGCGTCAGGTCTTCAAGGCTTGCCTTGCTGGCTTCAGTGAGGAACCGTGGGAGCCGGCCGAGCGACCAAGCGTCATACGACCTCAAGAAGGTATCGACCTGCGCGAAAACATCGCGTTGCAGGGTACCGATCCGTCCCTCAGCGAGATCGGCTTGCAGAAGCTCCACGTAGGCGGGCGTCCGCAGTGCGGCTCGGTGCTTGAGCAGGTACCGCTCCATGAACTTTGCCGTCCGGTTTGCGCGGGAACCAACCACCTGCTCGGTGACTGCTCCCACGGCGCGGAACACTCGGGCGGCTCGTTCATGGTCGGTCGTCTTTGGCTCCCAATCGGGAAAGGTCTCACGCCCGATCTTGTCAAAGAAGACCCAAGAGCCGTCGAGGTAGTACCTCCCGATGCGGCGTACGCTCTTCCAGCCCTCTAGCGCTGCAGTCTCAGCCGTGCCCACGTCGTCGAAGTACTCACTCACCTCGTCTCCCAGCAGGAAGTGAAAGGTCATCATCGTGAAAGAGCCAAATCCACTGTTCCAATCGGCGTCGCTGCGCGCTGGAACGCTTGGGTCGATTGTCACCACGGGCTGATCGGTTCCATCACCGGCGATCTTCTCGGCGTCATCAAACTCGACCCGCAGCTGTTCAAGCTCCTGCCCGGTCGACCGACCGTGGATGGGGAGCCCGCAGGTCGGGCAGAGCAGGTAAAAGCGCGTCAGATCGGTCGGAGAGACCCCGACGCGTGCCGTGAAGGCCGTCTCGCAGCCGACGCAGCGAAGCGAGAAGCGCATAATCATTCGGTGTCTCCCTTCGTCGAAGAATTGATCTGAAGCGCTCGGACGCCCTTGATGTGAGGCAAATGGACGTGCAGCGCAATCTTGTCTGCTGACGATTCGCCGTTCACTCGGAACGCGGGCGCGTTAACCCGATCAAGTTCCGGGGCCAACAGACTTGCCTTCGCAGCAGAGATGTAGCCGACCTTGCGCGTCGTGTCCCAAACGGCAACGGCGTTCGAGTCGTGGGGGTTGCTCGGCTCCCGGACGAGCCAGTACTCAATCCCGCCAACATCGCGTCGGCGGCCGGCTGGGACGTAGGCGAAAGTACCTTTCACCCGATGTCGGCCAGCTGACAGCTGTCGCAGGTCGAGAGCATCAGCGAAGTCGGGCGGCAGCGGGCTAGGTCGCGTCGCCTTTGGCCGTTGAGGACGGTGTGCACCTGCGGTTGCTGGTCGAGACGGCGACGTCGGGTCCGGTGGATCGAGCGGAGGTTTCAGCCGGTCGGTGGCACGCCAGAGCGCTCGTCCCGCGATGACACCGATGAGGCACAAGCAAGCGAGTACAAGAAGAGCCCCCATGGAAGACAACCTACGGTGGCGCCGGCTGTCCGCCAAGACCCCGATGAGGTCGCACGGGCGGCAGCTCAATCGTCATCGAGCGGGTCTCACTTACGTTGGAATCTATAATATCTACAATCGGTGACCTGCGTCAGAGATGTCCGTTTTCGGCCGGAAGCACTTGAATCAGACCGGAGTGATCTTGAAGCACTGGACACGTCTTGCTTACGTCGCGTTGTCTCGCTGGCTCGCTGTCTTGGTCGCGTCCGCACGCTGGAGTAGCGCGTCGCCCTACGCCAAGGTTTGACCATTGTTGAAACCGGCTCGCCCTTCTGACGTCTGACCTTGCTCGGTCCTCCCGCTCTGGTGGTGTACGTACGCAGCTGCTCGACGTGTTCACGAACGCTTGCCCAGGTCGAGGCTGTGTCGACTGGGCGAAGGTCCGGCCATCCGACGGCGAGGGCGATCAGCTCGGCGAATGAGTCTGCGATAGTTGGCCCGACCAGCCGTCTTCGGCACCGAGTTCGATGACGTGACGCAGCAAGCGCTCCGGATTCAGGGGAAGGTGCAGCGCAGCGCAGCGCGTAGTAACTCAGCGACGAACTCCAAGGAATGCCGCTCGAACGCAACTCGGGCCCCTGTTCAACCCGCGGACGAGCACGTGCTCGGTCCGCTACTTGTGGTTGAAGCGTAGGCCGAGTTGCCGGAGAGACTCAAGGTGCTGACGGTGCGGTCCAGGTACGTTTCCGCGAGGCCGCCTGCTCTCGGGGTGTCTGATGCATCCGCACGGTCGCAAGAGCGCGATGCTCAGTAGGAGTGAGGCGGCACGGCTTCAAGTTCCAGCCCGGTCGCTTCGGCGTTCGACGAGGACGTTGTCGCGCCACTGCCCGGCCCACGGGCCGAACGTCATGAGGCCGATGCGTTCTCGGGTGCCGAGTTCGCGGAACCCGTGGCGGGCATGAAGGGTGCGGGAAGCGGTGTTCTCGGGGAAGATCCCGGACTGGATGGTCCACATGCCGGCCGCTTCCGTCGATTCGATGAGAGCGTCGAGAAGGACGTGTCCGACGCCGCGGCCCCGCGCCGCGGCCCCGACGTACACGGAGTGCTCGACGACGCCCCGGTACACCGGCCGAGCAGAGGTCGGGGAGACCACCACCCAGCCGAGAACCTCGTCACCGTCGACGGCGACGAACCGGTGCTCGGGCAGCTTCCCCGCATCGAACGCCTCCCACGTCGGCGGTTCCGCCTCGAACGTTGCGTTCCCGGTGGCGATCCCTTCCCGGTAGATCGCCTCCACGGAGGTCCAGTCTGCGGCGGTCATCGACCGGACGGTGACCGAGGGGTCAGTCATGGGTGCAGTAGCTCCTCCTGGATGCGGGCGGCGACGGCGTCACGCATGGGGCGGACGTCATCAGGGGACCAGGAGTCCGGGTCCGGGTCCGGGAACGACCACTGCAACACTCGGCCGCTCGGCGTTCCGGGCAGGTCCAGCCCGGGTTTCATCAGCACGACCACGTCGGCTTCATCAAGCAGGTCCGGCGTGACCTTCCGTGGGGTGCGGCCGCTGATGTCGAGGCCGAGTTCGGCGACGGTTGCGGCGATCGACGGGTTCACCTCGTCAGCGGGGCTGATCCCGGCGGAGGTGGCGGTGTAGCGGTCGTCGGCGCCGAGTTCCAGGAGGGCGGCGCCGAGTTGGGAGCGGCCGGCGTTGTGCTTGCAGATGAACAGCACGGTGGGCTTGTCGGTCATGCGGGGCCCGGTTCAGTTCGTGCAGCAGGAGCTGCTGGGAACGGCCGGGGCGGGCGTTGCACAACAGGACGAGTCGCTGGCGGCCTGGTCCGTTGCTGCCGGGACGTCGCAGGAGGACGAGCCGCCGACGCCGGTGGAGCAGACGCCGGTCTCGGGGAGCACGAGCTGCACGTCTCGGGCGGCTTGATGATCACCGGCCAGCTCCGCGGCGATCGAGCGGACCTGTTCGTAGCCGGTGAGAAGTAGGAACGTGGGCGCGCGGCCGTAGGACTTCATCCCGGCGATGAAGAAGTTCGGCTCCGGATGCGCCAGCTCAGCGACACCGTGCGGGGGCACGGAGCCGCAGGAGTGCAGGTTCGGGTCGATCAGCGGCGCGAGGGCTCGGGGCGCTTCGACGATGACGTCGAGGCCGAGGCGGATCTCACGGAGCATGTCGAGGTCGGGCCGGAACCCGGTCGCATTCACGATCACGTCGACCGTCACCGCGAAGGGCTCGCCAGCTCGGCGGCCGGTGACGGTGACCTGGTCGCCGTCGGGTCGGACGTCGTCGATCTCGAACGAGGCGATCTGCTGCACTTCACCGGACTCGACGAGCCCGTGGACGGTGGAACCGAGCTGCCCGCGGGCGGCGAGCCCGTCGGCGGCGTCCGCGCCGAGCCGGGCGGTGCCGGCGTTCCGGACAGCCCACAGCAGCGTTGTGCCGGGCACGTTTTTCGCGAGGCTGGCGAGCTTGATGAGCGTGTTGGCGGCGGAGTGGCCGGCACCGACGACGAGGACCCGCTTCCCCGTGAACCGGGCACGGTCGGCACCGAGGACGTCAGGCAGTGCGTGGACGACCCGGTCGCCGAGATCCTCGGCGGGTGCGAGCCCAGCAGCAGTGAGCGGGTTCGGTGACGTGTAGGTGCCGGACGTGTCGACGACCGCACGCGCAGTGACGTCCTGCGCACCGTCGGCGGTGTGGAGGCGGAGCAGGAACGGGGTGTCGGCGCGGCCGGTGGAACGGGTGCGATCCATGCCCTGCCGGGACAACGCTTCCACGCGGGTGCCGTAATGGATCACCGGGGCGAGCTGCGGGGTCGCAGCCAGCGGTGCCAGGTACGTGTCGACGAGGTCCTGGCCGGTGGGCAGAGACGACGCCCGAGGCGCTTCCCAGCCGGTGGCTTCCAGGAGACGCTGCGCGGCAGGGTCGATGACGTACTGCCACGGGGAGAACAGCCGCGTGTGTCCCCAGGCGCGGACGCTCGTCCCCACGGTCGGCCCAGCTTCGTAGACGACGACGTCGAGGCCGCGCTCGAGGAGGTGCGCGGCGGCGGCAAGGCCGACGGGGCCGGCGCCGATGACCGCGACGGGGAGTCCGGTGAGGCGGTCCGCGTCGGTCCGGGGTGGGACGGTGAGGGTGAGCGTCATGATCTGCGGCTTCCTGGTCGTTACGCGGTTGCTTCGGCGGGCAGCAGCTCGGCGAGGAGCGTCTGGACGCGGTGCTTGATGTCGTCCCGGATGGGGCGGACGTCCTCGATGCCGCGGCCCGCGGGGTCGGTGAGGTCCCAGTCCTCGTACCGCTTGCCCGGGAAGACCGGGCAGGCGTCGCCGCAGCCCATGGTGATGACGGCGTCGGAGTCGCGGACGGCGTCGGTGGTGAGGATCTTCGGCTGGTTGCCGGCGATGTCGACGCCGTCTTCGGCCATCGCCTGGATCGCGATCGGGTTGATCTGGTCCTTCGGCGCACTGCCGGCGGAGAGGACCTCGACGCGGTCGCCGCCGAGGGCCTGGGCGTAGCCGGCGGCCATCTGGGAGCGTCCCGCGTTGTGGACGCAGACGAACAGGATCGTGGGCTTGTCACTCATGGGTGTGTGCCTTTTCGGGTTCAGTGGATGAGGGTGAGCCAGCCGGCGAGGGCGGCGAGGGTGACGGCGAGGACGGGGACGGTGAGGACGATGCCGGTGCGGAAGTACTGCCCCCACCCGATGTGGATGCCCTTCTTCTCCAGCACGTGCAACCACAGCAGGGTCGCGAGGGACCCGATGGGGGTGATCTTCGGGCCGAGGTCGGAGCCGATGACGTTGGCGTAGACCATCACCTCGTGCGTGAGCCCGGTCGCGCCGGCACCGCCGATGGCGAGGGCGGCGATGAGGACGGTGGGCATGTTGTTCATCAGGGACGCGAGGATCGCGATGGTGAACCCGACGCCGAGCGCCGTGACGAGCACCCCGCGGTCACCGAACACGTCGAACAGCTTCGCGAGGTGGTCGGTGAGGCCCTGGTTCTGGAGGCCGTAGACGACGAGGTACATGCCGATGGAAAACAGCACGATCTGCCACGGCGCCTCCCGGATCGTCTTCCACACCGGAATCACCCGCCCCGACGGCGCCCCTGCACCGCCACCGGCGGCACGGACGGTGGCGGTGCCACCGGTGGTGACCAGGACCGGTGCGGCCTGGGCGCGGGCGAAGAGGAACGCGGGCTGCCGGGCGGCAACGAGCACGATCACGACCGCCCCGACGCCAGCGACGGCCGCGAGGGGCACACCGAGTGGGTCGGCGGCGAAGTAGCCGACGAGCAGCAGCGCGAGGACGACCCAGCCGGCGCGGAACGTCGCCCGGTCTTTCACGGCGGCGGCCGGGCTGGTGAGGGCGAGGACGTCGTACCGCTTCGGGATGCTCTTGCCGAAGTAGGCCAGCAGCATCCCGAGGGACGCGAGGACGGAGACGATGCCGACGGGGATCATGACGGCGGCGTACTCGGCGAAGCCGAGGTGGAAGTAGTCGGCGGAGACGATGTTGACCAGGTTCGACACCACCAACGGCAGACTGCCGGTGTCCGCGATGAACCCGGTGGCGAGGATGAACCCCAGCGCTGCCTTCTGCGGCATGTTCAGGGCTCGGAGCATCCCGACGACGATCGGGGTGAGGATCAGCGCGGCCCCGTCGTTGGCGAACACCGCGGCGATGACGGCGCCGAGGCCCACGATGAGGACGAACAGCAACCGGCCGTTGCCGCGGCCCCAACGGGCGACGTGGAGAGCCGCCCACTCGAAGAACCCTGCCTCGTCGAGGATCAACGAGATCAGCACCACCGCGACGAACGTCAGCGTCGCGTTCCACACGATCCCGACCACGGTCGGGATGTCGGAGAGGCCGACGACGGTGGTGGCGAGGGCGATGACGGCGCCGATGAGCGCGGTGTAGCCGATCGGGAAGCCCTTGGGCTGCCAGATCACCACCACGAGCGTCGCGACGAAGATCGCCGCAGCGACCACAGCCATCACCATCAGGCGCCCACCGCAGCCTGGTTCGTTGCGGCGGCGGCGCGCTCCCAGCCCTGCGCGGCGACCTGCACGGCGTCCCACGGGGACCCGAGCGGCGGCGTGTAGGAGAGGTCGAGATCGATGACGTCGTCCACGGTGAGTTCTGCGTGGACGGCGGTGGCGAACGTGTCGATACGCTTGCTGATCTCCGCGGTCCGCTGCCCGACGATCTGCGCACCGAGGAGCCGACCGGTGGCCTGGTCGCCGGTGACGCTGATCGTCAGCGGGACGGCGCCCGGGTAGTACCGCTTGTGGTCATCCGCCACCGTCACCCGCGTCAGCGGCGACACCTCGAGCGGGCCGGTCTCGTGCTGGCGGAGGCCGGTGCGGGCGGCGACGAGATCGAACACCTTCACCACCTGCGTCCCCACCGAACCTGCGAACGTCTTCGAACCGCCGAGCATGTTCTCCCCGGCGACCCGGCCCTGCTTGTGCGCTGTCGTCCCGAGCGGCAACCAGGTAGTGCCGAGGAGCCGGTGGTGGGTGACGACGCAGTCGCCGGCAGCCCACACGTGCGGCACCCCGGTGCGCATGGACTCGTCGACGACGATCGCACCGGCCTGCCCGAGCTGCACGCCGGTAGCGACGGCAAGGCCCGTGACCGGGCGGACCCCGACACAGACGACGACGAGCGCGAACGTGCCCTCCGCGTCACCGGACGTGGAGCTGGTGGCGACGCGCCACTGCCCACCGCCTGCCGGCGTAATCCCAGTGACGGTGGAACCGGTCAGAACGGTTGCGCCGTGGCGGCGGACCTCGGCGGTGACGAGGGACCCGAGCTCCGGGTCGAGGGTAGAGAGCACTTCCGGGCCACGCTGGATCAGCGTCGTGTCGAACCCACGGGCGACGAGCCCTTCGGTCATCTCCAGGCCGATGTAGCCGGCACCGACCACCGCCACCCGGCTCCCCGCCGGCAGCAGCTCGAGGGCAGCGACGACCTGCTCCGCATCAGTCATCGAGTGCAGCAGGTGGATGCCCGGTTCTCCAAACGGCACCCCTGCCGGGCGGACCGGTTCAGCGCCCGTGCCGATCAGCAGCTCGTCGTAGGAGATCTCCTCGTCCCCGGTGGGACTGGTCACGGTGAGGCGGCGGCGGTCGACGTCGACGGCGGAGGCCCAGGTTGAGGAGCGGACGGTCATGCCAGCGCCTTCCAGGTCGGCGCGGGTGCGGTGCGCGAGGGACGCTTCCGTGGCGACGTCACCGGACACCCAGTACGGGATGCCGCAGATGGAGAAGTTCGGGAACTCGTCCGCGAGCACCACCGTCACATCCGTCGACGGGTCGAGTTCACGGGCCCGAAGCGCTGCGGCGATGCCGGCGTCGCTGCCGCCGACGGCGAGGAGGTGAGTCATCAGGCTGGTCCTTCACGGATCGAGCGGGAGCCGAGATCCGGCGCGTACATCGAAGCACGTCGATATCGATGAACGCAAATATAGACGCGTGTCGAAGTCCGTGGGAGGATGAGCCCATGACAATCGAGCTGCTTCCTATCCAGGACGTCACGGCGTGCTGCTCGCCCGTCACGACGGAGGCGATGGATCAAGCGTCCGCGGAGGTCCTGGCGAAGTCGCTCAAGGCGATCGCGGACCCGGCACGGCTCCGGCTGATCTCGATGGTGGCCGCGCACGACGGGGCAGAGGCGTGCGTGTGTGACCTGCAGGAACCGCTCGGCCTGTCGCAGCCGACCGTGTCGCACCACCTCAAGGTCCTCGTCGATGCCGGGATCCTGCACCGCGAAAAGCGCGGTACCTGGGCGTACTTCTCCCTCGTCCCCGGCGCGCTCCACACCCTCGCGGGCCTCATCACCGCACCGACGCGCTAACCCTCGGCCGCGCGGTTGCCTTCTCCGGAACGCCAAGCAGTTGCCCCGATGCCGTCGGCGATGACGCAATGCGCGCTGCAGTGCTCGTCACAGTCCGGTCATTCCGCGAAGTCCTGCTCCGCTTGCGTCAACCGCCCGTGGAGCTGCTGCAGGCGGGCGATCTTGTCGTCGATCTCCTGAAGACATCGGGCGAGGACAGGACACATCGTGTCGTGGACGTCCGTGCAGGAACGGGTATCGACCGCAACGAGGTGCGCGGCGACGTCGACGAGGGAGAGGCCGATCGACGTCATCACCAACAACGTCGTCGAAGCCGCCTGCAGCACCCTCGTCATCGGCACCACCTGACCCGACACGGACCGCAGCAAGATCAGCGACACAGAGCAGAGCTGCTCACAGGTGGGCGGAACGATTCGCATGCGCCATTCCCACTTTCAACCTCCGAGCGGGCTCGCGCCGTCTAGCCACCGGACTCGCATCGTCTCGAGGTCTACCGACACGAGGTTGCCGGGCTCGCCATTCTGGTTGAGCGCGTACACCGAGCGGCCGTCGTGGAGATGTCCTTCGGCCTGAAGATGGTGATGCCCGTGGAAGAGGAGCGTCGGTGCGACGCCGCGCCAGAGGCGTGCGATGCGATCCCGCCCGAGCGCGGTGTAGTCGCGGTCGGCGGCGCTCCGGAGCGGGAACGTGGCGAGCTTTCGGTCGACGCGCACAGTGCCGCCGAGGGGCGCTTCGTGAGTGATCACGATGTCGGCGCGCCCTCGACTGATGCTTGCATCCACGTCTGCGTCGGTCGGCATCTCGCTTCGCCACCAGGTCAGTCCCTCCTTATTCGGGGGACGGGACATCGAACCGGCACCTCCGAAGGAGAGGATCGTCTTACCGCCGATGCGGAACCGGTAGCCGCGTGGAAGCACCCAGACGCCATCGCGGAGGCGGGTGGGTTCGCTTCGCGCGAAGTCAGATCTCGATTCCAGGCGGGACCAGCTGTCGTGGTTGCCGGGCGTGATGAGGATCCGCATCTGTCGTTCGGACGCTAGTTCGGCCGCACGAAGCAGGAACTGCTTGTTGGCGCGAGAGCCGTTCGTGATGTTGAAGTCGCCAACGTGCAGCAGGGTCGTGGGCCGTGCTGCGGTTGCCGAAAAGCCTTCGTCTAGCAGCCGGGGAACGTTGTCGGTGAGGTGCACGAGGTCCGAGTGCCAGTCGCCCGCGATAACGATCAGACACTCGTCCGAGTCGGCGTCGAAGCGCTCGGCCAGTCGTCGATTCTCACCTACGGGTTCCCTTGCCATCGCCCACTCCTCTCGATTGAGGAAAGCGTCAGAATAGGCACATTCGAAGCGCGAATGAAAGACCGACCCTCGGATGGGGCAGAGATCGCGAACAAAGTACGCATATTTGCACCCAACGAACGCAAGCGTGACTCAAGCATGCGCGCGCGACCAGAGTACGCAATTGCCTTGAGTTTTGTACCAATTCGGCCGGACGCTATTCCGTGTCACCCCGTCTTGGCTTATGGTCACCGCATGAGCGATCCAAACGACGCGCCCCGCCCACGGCGAGGGACGTCAAGTCTGCGCCTTCGCTCGCGGCCGCTGCGCCTCGGTGTGCGTGCCCAGGGCGCGAAGCGCCGTCAAGCCGCGGACAAGATTCGGCCACTAGTGGTCGCTCTCGCCGCTGACCAGGACGGCCTGGTCACGCGTGAGCAGGTTGCTCGGATCCACGGTTGGGTGACCGCTGAGCTGGGGCTCCGCCGGCTGACGGACGTCGGGGAACTCCTCAGCGTGCGCTCGAACGTGTGGGTTCATGTAGCAGTTAACCGGATTCCAATCGGCGATCAAGCGCTCGAAGCCGAGGCGAGATGGCTCGCTCTTGAACCGCGACTGACGCTACGTCAGCGAACAGTTCGCGATCGTGGATCGGACCGGGCAATCGCCGTGATCGGCGGCGGAGGAGCCTGCGCTCGTTGGGAACTTGACGACATCAGCTGGGGCCCAGAGATTCTCGTGCCCGTTGCAGTCGCCGGCGTGCGGTCAGACGACGACGTCCAAGTGATCACCCGCGAAGTCGATCGCCCCGACGTCCGCTGGGTCGGCGGCTACCCGTACCTCTGTCCGGAAGCCACGCTCGCCTGGGCATACGACGCGACGGGCGATCTCGACAACGTTGCCGTGGCGCTGCGCGACGCAATGTGGAGGCTCTACCCGATCCGCTACGAGTTATTGACGTACCACCTGAGGGTGGTGGCGGAGAAGAACGGGTGGACAGACCAACGCTGGAACGCGGATCTGATCTATGAACGCCTAATGCTGATGGTGGGGGGTTGGCCCAGGCCCTCTCGCGGACGGTACGGCGACGAATGGTGGAGTAACGCCGATCACGTGAGACGCGTACGGGAGCGCCATCCTGACTGGGTGAATACCGATGTTCTTCGCGATTGGTACGACGAGTACAGGAGCTAGAAAGATGACTGATCTGCCGTGCACTCCCGCTGACGAGGCGTTCGAACGGACAGGCGGTCGGCCAGCGGTAACCGGTAGGGAGCATGCGGACCCAGCGGAACGATCGACCCGGGCGAACGCGTACGCCTCTGCGAGCGTGTCGAACGCAGTGAAATGGTCTCTGGTGCAGCTAATCGCGGCGTCGCAGGAGACATCTGAGGTCTGCGAGGCGTTGACGATCGACCGCGGTGAACTTGAGCGACGGGTTCGCGAGAACGAAATCCACGCATTCACAGTCGATGGCCTCCGGCTGTTTCCAGGGTGGCAGTTCACGGGAGACGACATGATCCCGTTCGTCCCCGAGATATGTGAGCGAGCTGCTGGCATGTCCGCTGCGGTGCTGAGTGGCTTCATGGGCACAGTGCAGGGTGGTCTGTTGGACGGCGGACAAGCGTTCAGTCCCCGTGACTGGCTCCGATTAGGGCGAGATCCCGATCGGGTCCTCGGACACCTGGACAGCCGACGGTATCGCTGAACAGCGCCGCGCACGTCCGCGCGCCCTGAGATCTCGGCCGTACCGGCCTACTGCGCGAACGTCTCATGCGGCGGACGCTCGTGCTCTACGGCGTGCCGGGAGCGACGGCCAGTCGAGAGGTCCGGCGTTGAAGACCGTCGCACTTGACAGCGGGAATGTATCGACGGCTGCTCGCACGTGGATCTCGGTCCGCTGCAGCTCACTGGTCAAGACGCCGATGCGGCGCTCTCCGCCGTCCAGAAGCGCGTGCAACTTGGAGAGATCGATGTCGCGGAGAGCCCGGCCGGGGACGGCGCCGTTGAGGAGGTCGACGGCCGGCGTGCTGGTGACCGGTCCGCCGATGCGCAGCTGGCGAAGGTATGACCGCAGGTACTGGTCGATCGCTGCTTGTAATTCGGACGTCATCGATAGACAGAAATTGGAATAGAGGTTGCTGTCGTCGGCGCGCTGGCGAGACCATTTCTCGGGATAGGCGGAGCCCGTCGAGCCGGTCATTCGGTTGTATGCGTACCGGCGCGCCATCAACGCCCGGGTCGCTCCCCCTGGCGGGATGCGCAGGTGGTTCGCGATGCGTTTCCACGCGTGATCCGGAAGGAGCGGCGTTCGGAAGATCGCGTTGGCGCGTTCGGGGTAGTTGATCGCTTCCGCTGCGGCTGGCTGTAGTCGGATCGCGAGCTGGGTGAGGAGGCGGAGTTGGTCCGTAAGGTGATCGTCGTCGAATAGCTCGGGACGGACAGCTTCCTTGAACGGCCTGTACTTTACCTTCGCGCCTGGATGCTCCTCTCTGGTGCCCACCAGTGCGAGCGCGGCGGACATCGCTGTCCGGAACGCGGACTCGGTGTAGGAGCCGCCGGTGTCGAGTGCGACTGCCCACGCGGGCCACATCGCAGGAGCAATCATTGGCTGGGCCGCACGTGTCGGCGCGTCGACTGTTGTGGCGTGTTGGAGACGCTGCATGAGGGTCAGGTGCGTGTCGACCGCTCGGAGAAGTCGTGTTCGAGTCTGCGGCAGGAGCTGCGGTGACCACCTGGCTGTGAGGTGCTCAGGCGATCCGAAGCCGGTTGTTGAGTGCTCGTCGAGCGCTGCCCAGTCGTAGTGCAGCACCAGCCTCCGGTAGTCGGCGCGGACGTCAGACTCGGAAGCGGTCACGAGGGGTACTGCCCACGCCGCGAGAGCGCCGTAGTCGAGTGCACTGCTCGGGCGTTGGGCTCTGGAGGACTCCGGTTGAAGACCTCTTAGCTCTCCTGGGTCGAGGTCAGCGTGCTCGGCGATCGCTTCGATGCTGGCCCCCTTCCGGATTCCGTGCATGACGCCCTCAAGGTTGAGGAGGGCGGCGCGCGCTTCGCTTGCGTCAGCTGAGGAAGCAAGATCGTTGATGAACTGCTGCGCGGTGACCAGTGGGGAGCTTGCAAGGACAGGTTCAGCGAAGTGCGCGGGAAGGTAGCTTCCGCACGGCCCCTCACCAACCCTTCGGCTGGCGCAGTGCATCGGATTGAGCGCAGCGGCGCCTGGGGGAAGGACGTATTGCTCGAGATGGCAGTCCTGGCAGCCGTCGACGAGGAGCGTGTTGTGCCTAATGCAGAGGAAGGTGCTTGCGAGTTGCCAGTCGTTCTGGAACGCGCCATCGTGCTCGTTGAGGCATGAGGGGCAGTACCGGGTTCCGCTGCCGCGTGCCCAGTGCTTGCGCGCTACAGCGCCATCCGCGCGTACTTCGACAAATCGTCTGTGGAACCGCTGCAGCGTCATCGCGTGCAGAACATCTCGGTGCACTCCTGTGTGCGACTCGAGCTTCTCCGAAACCGAATCAGGGATACGTCCACGCCATTGGGCGTTCTTCCGGCGTTCCGAGGCCGTCAGGTCCATCGCGTTTAGGAGTTCAGCGTGGCTGCTGCGGAACATCCACGCGTACCGACGCAGCCAACTGTGGATTGATTCCCCGGGGATGGGGAGCGGGCGGCCCGGGAACCGGGCCGCCCGCTCGTGAAACTCTGCCACGTCAGCGTGCCTTGCTGCCTGGACGCTTAGATTCTGGACCGGACTTCCTCACTGGCTTCGGTCGGGCTGGCGGCGTGAGCTTGGTTGCTGGGGTCGTTCCGCCTGCCACGTTGGCTGTTGCGCGAGGTGCGCGGGGCGTGGTGCGGGGGAGGTTTCGAGGCTTGTGGGATGCGAGGTCGTACACGCCTCGGTCGGCTCCGGCGACTCGGCTGATTCGACCGTCGTCGACGAGCTTCTCGAGCTTGATGTTGTCCAACAGGTCTCGGGTGAGCTGCTCCTCGCCGCTGTCGATAGCTCGCACGCAGCCTCGAACGATGAGGCTTGTGATGTGCTGCATTCGGCCGAGAGTCCTCGCGTAGACGTAGTCCGCGAGGCCATCGGCGAGCATTCCGGGCTTCAGGCTCGCGAGGACCAGCTTGCTCTCTACGGTCAGGAGGAAGGACCGCCACGCCTGCCGGCCTTCTTCCGTTCCGACCTGGAACGGGTGGACGTCCACGTAAGTCCACCGTGAGTCCGTCTGGTCCCGGGCGGCGTCCTGGATGGCGGCGTTTGAGCGGGCAGTGGTCGCGCGGATGGAGTGTCCGACGAACAAGAAGGTAGCGGGCAGTTCGTTAGCGAGGAACTTGATGTGGTTGTGGATCTTGCGGCCCTCCTTGCCGGCGAAGTTCAGGAACTGGATCTCGTCGATGACGATCAGTCTGGTCTCGCATCCCACCGTGGCGTCGAGGAGGCGGTCGTGCAGGGCGGTTTCGGTGCCGGTGGTTGGGAGACCCATGAACTTGCACATGCGTTCGGTGAGCCACTTCGTTGTGACGTTGGCTTTTAGGCCGACCTTGATGACGGGGATCCGGTCGAAGCGAGTGTCATCGGGGAGGCCGCGACGCATCTCTTTGGCCCAGTACCGGAACGCGTAGCTGTTCGCGATTGTGGTCTTTCCGAGCCCGGGTGGGGCGTCGACGACGGCTGCGCCGCGGACTCGATCGCCGACGTGTTGGTTTGCGGCGACGATCTCACCGAGCTGGCTGTGGGCGCGCACCAGCTGAGGGGTCTTGATCACGCCGAAGTTGGCGTGCCAGTCGGCGCGGCGGTCGTTGTAGGCCTCGCGTTCCTCGTCGTTGAGGCCGTGAAGTGTGGCGAGGGTGCGCGACTCGGGCCGCTCGTAGGGGTTTCCGCGAACGAGGCGGACCCAGTTCACGTGGTTCAGTCGTGCGTGTTCGGTTCTCATGGTGTGCTCCTTGTCGTTTTCAGTTGTTGATGCCGATGAGGGGTCGTGCTGGAAGGTCGGTGTAGTCGCCGTCGTCGAGGTCGTCGAGCATTTGGGCGTAGAAGTCGTCCGGTGTCGGCTCGGCGTCGAGGTCGAATTCGGTGTTCGAGTAGTCGACGATCGGGTCGTCGTCTTCGTCGGGGATGAGGTCTCGGCTGTCGATGGGCGGCTCGGCGTCGGTTGTGTTCTGTTCGCCGAAGTAGTTGATGACAGCGCCGGCTGTGGGCCTGTCCGGGTTCTCGGTGAGCGCGCGCATGAACATGTCCATGCGCGTCGCGAGCCGCCGAGCGCTGGCGTCCTCGGGCAGCTCGGTTCGCCACTTGCGGAGGATCAGGCGAAGTTCCTTGTCGAAGTCGCGAACCCAGCGCTGGCTGGAGAGCTGCTTCCGCGTCCACTCGACGGCCTCAAAGCTGAAGGGCTGGTCGTCCTGGTCCCGCAGCACCCATGGGATCTCGTGCCACTTTCCGTCTGCCGCTTCGAAGTAGATCTGTCGAGCGTCTCCGGGCTCGTAGTGGAACCGCCACTTGCCGCCGGGCTCGGGACCATCCACGCCCTCGTACTCGGCGAGGAGTGCAGAGTCGTAGATGAGGCCACGGAGCGAGATGCCCTTTTCACTGACCCGTCGTCCTTTCGCTGGCAGGATCCGCAGCCAGAGGTCGGGGTCGGGGTGAGCGACGATCATTCCTGCGCGTTCGATGCCGGCGCAGTACATCTCGTACGGGCTTGCGCCGCTCCGCTGGCTTCCAGGCAGCCGCAGTCCACGGTGGGGCCGCAGGTGGTACACGCGTGCGATCCACTCTCTGATGATGTCGGCCAGTTCGTCGACGAACAGGACGGCGTCGTCGTCGACCTTCGTGCCGCGCCCGTCGACGGAGCCGGACGTGTATCCGGGCAGGAACTGGAGCAGGCCGGTCTTTTGAGTGAGCCAGTACCGTTCCATCTTCGGCTTTTCAACGCCGCGGTAGGGGCGGGTGGGTTCCAGAGAGATGCCGAGCTGTGCGCAGACGTACGTGATGTAGTGGCTGGCGAATGGGGCGCCGTTGTCGATGACGATCTTCTCTGGAAGCATCACGGGAGCGTTGGGCTTCGTCGGCTTGAACGGAAGCCGTAGGGACCCCGGTATGCCGTGGTAGGGCCATTCGGCTGGCGCTGTCCAATCAGGGTCGATTGGCTGCGGTCGGACTGATTGTGCGATGACTGCCGCGACGTCCTCCTGAGTTGTCGTCTCGCGAAGAACGAATCCGAGGATGCAGCCCGTGTACTCGTCAAGAGTTGCGGTCATCTCTGGCCGGAAGCGACGCCCGGTGAGACGGTCGATGCACATAACGTCGACGATGGTGGTGTCCGTCTGCACACGCTCCCCGGGCCGGGAGGCACGTCGCGAGTAGTCGTAGCGTCCGCGCGGTCGGTTCGAGTGCGAACTCTTCGTCTTATTGCTGAGGCGGGTTACCGCTCCTGCTCCGAGCGCTTCCAAGAGTCGGTACTGGGTAGCTGTCGACGGCAGCCTGCCTTTCGTCCCTGCCAGCGGATCGCTGCGCCACCGCACGCTGGGGTGCTCGACCTCGAGGGCGTCGATTGCGTTGCTGATGAGCGCGCTGCGGGTGAGCCGTGACCGTCCGGGCTCTCGCGCCTTGTCGATCTCGGCTCGGAGTGCGTCGCGGAAACGTGGATCGACGGACTCGAACCAGCGCTGAGGCTTGAGGAGTCGGGCGTCGACGAGACCCATGTCACCCTCGTTCTGGAGGCCAGCGATCTTGCGCTCGATGGTTCGAGTGCTCTTCTGCACTTCCTTCGCCTTCGAGCGCAGCCGTTGGCCAAGCGGCCGTGCTGGGTCGTACTGCTCGCGCGGCTCACCGGGACGGCGCGCTTCTGCGCTTCCGGAGGCGAACCCGGTCAGCACCTCGTTAACGTGCGGCTTCCAGAACTCGACTTGCGCGACCGCGGAGGCTCGCTGCGTCTTTGGCAGCGAGTCGAAGGCGAGGGACGATCGCCACAGAGGCTGGCGTTCCTCGTTTTCGATGCCGACGAAGTTGCTATCGGCGAGGATGTCAGTGAGGCGGTCCTCCTTGACGACCCCGCGTGGGCCGCGGAGACGAACACTCGGGCCGAAGCCCTCGATGGTCCACCGCTTCCCTTCACGCTCGATCTTGGTTCCGTTGCCGAGGGGGATGGTTCGAGACATTGGATTGCTCCGTTGGTTTGTTGGACGCGCGCCAAACGTCGGTTGGGCGCGGGTGCGTCTTCAAGTGCAGGGGACGCGTCGGCGTGACGCATGGGACGCCGGTCTCGACCGGCGGGCTAACTGGCGTGTCAGTGCTGAACGATCCAGTCAGAGATGACACGGCGAAGCTCGGCGATGGACACCTCTGCGGGTGCCTCGACCGTCGGGGCCGCCCAGCCTTCGTATAGCTCGCTTAGGAGCCGGGCGGTGCGGCTGAACTGCTCCTCGAAGCGGGCCTTGCCGTTCATGCGGTTCACGGTCGGAGTCGTCGCACCGTGCGCGCCACTACAGCGCGAGAGTACGTGTCGGTTTCAAGCGTGATGAGCGCGCGGTAGGGCGAACCGGTGTCCGGGTCGACGAAGGCGAGGATGATGGTGCTCGATTCGATCGAGTTGTTCGCGTCAGCCGAAGCTGAGCCCGAGGGCGTGTACTTCATCACGTGGTTCGTCTTCATGTTGAACGCTCCAATGCGCTGAGGCTGCCGAGCGGCTGGGTCAGATCGGTCGTGAACTGGGAGCGCCAGAGCAGGTTCCTGATGCAGGGCCGCACGATTGCGCGATGCAGCGTGGGGGACAGTCGCCGTTCCAGACGGCCCATGGTGTCTCCCGGCCGCCATGCATCGAGGACATCGCTGACGGGGTACTTCTGCATCCACATCTCCACTCGCGCGCCGGAGAGGAAGGCAAGATTCCGTAAAACTGTTCGAGGCGCCCCGGCGTACTCCTCATGCAGGAACCCCGCCTGGGCCACTGTGCGCTCAACCCACTCGTGCAGGTGACGGACGTCCGCTTGAACGATGCGGCGGAGTGGCTTCACATTCACAATGCGCACCGTCCCGTCGCGGCACAGTAGAGCGAAGTCGGGAGTGTGCTTACGCACTTTCCCATCGACGACAGCCCAAACGCTGAACGGCTGGGACCGGATGAGCAGGACGTTGGGGTCCTGGTCAGCGAAGAGCAAGAACTCGGCTTCGAGCTGCGAGTCATACTGCACGAGGTCCTCATTGGTACTGGCGAAGTACGTTCCCGGCTTGTTCGGCATGTCCGAGTGCCGACCAGGTCGACGAACGGGCGACCCTCGTGCGATGAGATCAGCGGTGAGTTCCACGAGGGGCACCGCCCCGGGCACACCGTCGACGAAGACGGACGCGACTGGGCCAGCACGAAGCTCACTCATGGTGAGACGCCGCTGAGAGGGCCCATACCAGGGCCGTAGGAAAGTCGTGATCTGAGCGTCCCGACCTGATCCATGGGTACGTCGGGGTGGCGCGGTGAAAGCGCACGACAATTCATTCAGTTCTTGCCCGAATGACTGTTCGGGTGTATCCTTCCAGATGATCCGATCGCAGGATCTGGAGGACGCCCGGTAACGAGAACCACTAATTCTCGCCGGGCGTTTCTTCGTCCGACTGTCGTTGCTTCCGCCCGCCCTTCGGCGGCTGTTCATTGGCTTCTCCTCGACTTGTGCGCATGGCGAGTGGTGCGGGCACCGACATGAGCGACGGCATGATTCTCAGGCAGCCACGACGGGTTCCCGTCAGCTTGCTGCCGTGATGCTAACGCTTTCGCATCACGCCTCGAACGATACCTCCGCGCGCCTACCAATGCAATACGAATATGGATGAGATCGTGGCCCCAGCAAGCCACCCAAAAGTAGATATCATCCATTCAATCTACTATGTAGAACTGCTTTTCGGGGTATTCCAGATAGGCCCAATCGCTACACTAAGACTACTGGAACAAAGTGCTTTCCTCCAGCAATCTGATTGGTGAGCGCTTAAGTTGCCATCAACAACACCCCCCGGCGAAGGGCGCGAGAGGCACGTCACTGGTGAAGGCGCAGTTATGCATTTCACTAATCTCCCTGCTTTGGCGGACGGGTGCACTCCCCAGGAGTGCGAGCGCGGCGTTCTCTCTTCGTCGCAGCGCGCTCCGAGGTGGGTCGGTGGCTACCGACGGGCTTCGCGCTCACGCTCGCGCTCGCAACGCGGATTGCTTTTGCCGGCGAGGAAGTCGCTTCGCGACGGCGAAACTGTCCACCGATTGGGAAGCCGACCCACCTGAGCAGGAGGGCCCCGGTGCAGATCGCACCACAGCACAGGTCCGCTTGTTGCCGACAGGAGGCGCCTCCGGCGAGGGGAGCAAGTGCGAGCCCGCCTGACGATGTGAGGTGATGCGAGCGCAGCTTCGCTCCAACGAGCAACGGGCCGGCCCAGCTCCTCGTGATGGATCGCTTCTTGACGGTCGTCGTCGCCTCGTCTGCGTGAGCAGCGGGAACGCGACGCTAGCCACGCCGACGGTGACACCGGCGATGCGGACCACGAGCGACGTCGTGCCCCCGGTACCTTCGACAGCAGCGGCATGGTCACACGCTGGCCCTCGTGCTCGACGCTGAACGAGTAGGTGGACGTGCTGTTCATGGTGGTGCTCCTTCGGTTCCTGAACGTTGTACGGCGGACACGGGCCGTATCTCAGCCCTAGTACGTCGATCACGCCGTTGCTGACCGCTTCGGGGCCCGCGCCATGTCTATGCGCGGGCAGGGGGCGGAGCCGCGCGTACCGGAAGACGCGTCATCCGTATGGGCTCAGTCCCGTGCGCTGCCATGAGATGGCGAGTTCGTCCCGACCCGCCCCTCTGGATGGAGTACGCCGCTTGCAGCACTGTCCTCGGCGGTCCCGAACACTGGGCACTTCGGGTCCACCGGCGGTTCGCTGTACAAGCGCTCCCCACGCCGTTTCCGGCTCCAAAGGGCAGGGTGAGCGCCTGCTGGTTGACCGTCAGCGTGACGAGACGTAGGGCGATAGGCCTGTCGCGACTGTCGACGCTCTCAGGGTGTGCGCTCGCCTTGACGGTCGCGCTCCTGATGCAACCACTTGAACACGGTCCCGGGCGACTCTGGCACCTCGTCCGCCACGTGCCTGATGGAGAGGCCAGAAAGGTGCAGCTCCCACAACATGCGCCGGTACTCCGTCGCCTGCCGCTCTCGCTCAACGGCGGAAGTGTGAATCCGCGCGATGAGCGCGCGCTGCTGGTCAGTGAGGGGCTTGCGGAAGCGAGGCATGGTGACTCCGTATCGATTGCGGTGACTCGTCTTGCCTCCCTCGTGAGGGCATGGCAAGATCCGGACTGGATCGACCATCCGCAAACTCAACAGAGCGTCACCCGGGCTGCTATCCCGGGCCCCAATATTCAGCGGAGAGCCTTGGCTCGTCCGCGATTTTTGTTGCCCACAAGTTAGCCCAGCCGCGCCTGCGTCGCAACGACCGCTGTGACAGAAAACCCCAGGTCAGGGTACTGTTATGGCTTGCCCCTGGGCCTTCAAGCGTTTACTCTTTGGTGCAAGACGCTCCTCCCGCTTCCGGTGCGCGACCGGCGGGTTCTCGGGGCGTTGGCGGTGCGCGTGTCACCGCAGGGGTGCCGTTGAGGCTGGATGCTGTCGATGCGGCACCCCGCTCCTCCTGCTTCAGAAGCAGCTCTCCGCGGTGACCCTGTTCACCCGCAGGCGTCCGCCCTGCGTCTAAGCCCGAGAGGGGCTCCAGAACACCGTCCTACGGGCCGGTTAGAACTTGCATTTGCAGTGCATCTCGCGGTTAGCGTCCCGCACCGCACGATGGACGTCCCACCGCACACCATCAACGATGTACCCATCGATGACCGCTTGATCAAGCAACTGGCACGCGTCGAAGACTCGGCCTGGTCCGAGCTGCTGCGCTTTCGATGCGAAGTCGTAAGCACCGTTATCGTCGGTCACGAGGATTGCGCCGGTCGCCTTCGCGAGGACGATAGCTTCGGCCTCACCCAGGTTCTTTTTCTTGTACTTCTGCAACTCGCCGGGTTCGGAGATTGCGATCTGGAGTTCGAGGGTCTCCGCCGCATCGGCGTCGCCCGGTACGTCGAACCATGTCTGCGCGAGAATCAGCTGGCTGCGTTGCCTGGAGTCGATGTGGTTGAGGCCGTCCTCCACCTCGTTCTTTCCGGATGCCACCCAACGGGGGATTGGCCGGTGCATGTGCAGTTCCCGCAGGATGTCGAAGCGGTCAGCTGCAGCGAAGTGGTGGAGAGTGACCGTGTCGTAGATGACAGAGGTCTCGGAGGGTAAGGGCACGGCTGACCTAGGCGGGCGTGTCTTCGTATGCGTCGGGGAGTGGTTCTGCCGTCTCGGCGGCCATCAGCACCGTCGGGTCAACCGACGCGAGTTCATTGACCTGCTCGTTTAGGGCGGTGCCACCGTGCAGATCGATGGCTTCTTCGACCGAAATACCCAAAAGACTCGCTAGTGGCGCCGAGCCGATGATCCCGGCCGTGTATGCCGCGATGCCGCGTTCGATCATCGAATCGGGCTGGACCACTCGGTCTGCGAGATAATCGCGGCCGCCACGGGTCGCATAGTCGCTCAGACCGGGGTCGCGGATGATGCCAGCGAATTCGTAAGGGCGAAAGTTCAGGAGCCGGTCTCGGTTCTGCCAGTTCATCAGCCCGAGATTGTGGAGTCGATAGACAGCTGTCTGCTTCGACACGTCGTAATCGCGCATGATGGCCGCGACTGTGTCGGGGAGATACTGGCCATGTGTGGCGAGCACCGCGTGCACCTCGTCGTCTGGCAACAACAGGGCCGCCGCAAAAGCGTTCGCGAACCGCTCTTCCGGGGAGGTTGCAGCGAAATTCGCGTCCTGGGACACACGCACACCGTCGCCTTGCAGAACATGTCCGAGTTCGTGCGCGAGTGTGAACAGCGCTCGTGATCTGATCGACGTCGCGTTCACTGCTATCAGATGCAGCTCGTCGTGAACCACGGCACCGCCAAGTACTGGATCGGGCTCACCAGTGGCCGGATCATGGAACCGCTCGACGAGGACGTCGACGCCGAGGTTCTTGCTCAGAGCCGACGCGAGAGACGCGAAGCGCGAGGCTCCGGCTTCGACGCGGCCGAGCGACAGTCGCGCCCATTGGGCGAGAGCTGACGAGGACCTCACAAAATTCGCCTGATCGATCTGCGCGGGTGGCTTCGACAACCAAGCGCCTCGCGACCGTGGCGCAGTCGGCATCAGCTCAACAAGGTCCACGAGCCCCCGGAGGCGATCCATGAGAGGGCTGCTCTGAACAGAGGTGGACTCCACCGTTCGCGCCGCCAACGCCACCTGCGCTGAGGTCGACGACGGCCGGAGCAGCGCCATCGGCGACACCCCGAGCGCCTCTGCGATGTCGATGACTTCGCCAGCCTTGACCGCCCGGTCTCCCGACTCGATCTTTGATATCTGGGACTTCGTCATGCCGAGCCGCTGGGCGAGATCCTGGGCTTCCAGGTCGATCGCAACGCGGGCGGCCCGGATCGAGGCACCCAAATCAGACATGCGGTCAAAGTACCACAGTTTCGAAATCGGAAACTGCACGTCCGCTTCGCTCGGACCTGGCGGCCCCGCCTCCGCAACCCAGTGCAACCTACCCCCCTTGCTCGCGCACTGCTAGTCGTGTCTGTCTCACCGCCACCTTCGCGATCCCGGTAGTCCGACGACTCGCACCTTCCTCGGACAGAAGCAGTGGGAGAGCTGCTTGCCTGCGGCACACACGAGAGGGCCGGGTGCCACGACATCGCCCCAACGACGCATCACCGGCACCGAGGCGCCTATCTTGGCGAGTCTGCATCCGCATGATCCTCGAGCTTGGATCGCCCTCGACTTGTGGGGACCACGCGCATCGTGATGCGCCGGGTCAGCGTCGAAATCCGAGCGGGGATACCCACATGCACGCCGGCGGACTGTCGCCCTTGGCATGCAGGGCCTGCGGCTGTCAGTCCGAGGGCGGCGGGACGCCGTCCCTCGGGTCGTCGTCGGCAGCTTGACGAGAGGCTGCGAGCAAATTGCGCACGAGCGACCTGGCGATCACCTCGTCGACCAATTTCGCGAGCTGGCGGATGTTCGGGGACTGTGTCGCGGCTCGGTGCAGCTTGCCGCGGAGTTCTTCGGAGTTCAGATCCGCCATCCGCGGGTCTGATGACTTGTCAAACCGCCTGTCGATCATCCGATCGATCACGGTGATGGTCTCCACCTCAGTCAGCGTGGTGAACTCAATCGCTGCGTCGAATCTGGAGAAGAGCGCGTCGCCAAGCGCCTCCTGAACCTCGGCTTCAGTTGCCCAGTTCGAGGTGCACACGATCAACGCGGGCCCGACGTTGACCCGGTAGTTCTTGTCCTCGAACGCGCCGCCGTCGAACAGTTCGTAGAAGGCGCTGTGGAACATCGGGTTGGCTTTGTCGAACTCGTCGATGAGGATCACGCCAGGCTCCCGGTCAAGGAGGTCGCGGGCAAGTGAGGGCTCGGAGTGGGAGGCACCAAAAAGGTACGACGCGAACTTCTCCGAGTGAAACATTGAGAACTGCTTGCGGAGCAGTGTGCCCTTCGCGACTCTGTTCACGAACTGGGCGGTCTCGGTCTTCCCGACTCCCGATGGGCCGTAGAACATGACCACGACCGGGGCTGTCCGACCGGGCGTCGTCAGCTTGTACAGTGCCGAAAGGAGCTGAGCCTTCGCCTGCGTCTGGCCGACCACTGCCGAATCGAAGTTATCGTGAATCTGCAGAAGCTGCTCAACGGTCAGCGCTGGGTAGGTGAACTCTTCGACGGTCGTGGTTGGAAAGGTCCTCTGCAGTTGATCCCGAACTGGCGCCGGTGGGTTCTGAACGACCAGCTTCCTAGGGTTGAGCCGGCTCACTTCCCACGCGAAGTTCGTGATGACATGTTCTCGCAAGCTCGCGTACTCGCCCGACGTCATCGACACCAGTGCCGGTCGCGGCGGGACGTCGGCGACTGCTGGCTCAGCAGAAGGATTCGTGACGACCAACTGCCGGCGCACCGTGTCCTCTTCGAGCATCAGGGTGAGCAAGCTCTCGTGGTCCTCACCGTCGAGGATGCCGGTGAACCAGTCGAGTGGGCCGTAGCAGATGACGACTTCGACATCAGCTGCCATGCTGCACCCCCGCGAAGATCACGTCGAACACCTTGAGTCGCGCCACGCTGGTGTCACCTGCTGCGTCGTCGATGATGTCCTCCGCCGTCAGTTTTGGCGGCACCGGGGACTGCTGCGACATTTCGGCCTCCATCGACAGCGACGCTTCGTCCGTCGTGCCGACGAGAACCCCGTGGAACACCAACTGCATCCGTGCCAGATCGGTGAGGCCGTAATTGTTTCGGAACGCCTGCAGGTTGAACCGCAGCACACAGCGTTCCGTGCGCTGCACGCTCTGACCGAGCATCTCGTAGTAGCCCTTCGCGGTAGCGAGTGCTTCATCAAGCCGCGCCAGGTCAACTCCTGATCCCTTGGTATCCATGATCATCAAGTACGGCGTGAACATCTTCGTGTGCGCCATGGATCCCTCGGGCGCGCTGACGCGGATCCCGTCAAGCTGCTCGATCCGGTCGTCTTCCACCATCTGTTCGAGGTAGTCGGTGAGGATCGTATTCGACAGGGTCTTGGAGAGGATGCCTTGGTTCGACTGAGCGACACTCACTCCGGCACCAACGTCTGCTGACGCTCCGAGGAACGGGAGCCAGCTGAGCTTGGCGACGAGTTTCGCGCTCACCTTCGCTTCCGTCGCGGCCATCCGCTTCCTTACGGCTTCGCTGGTCGTGACTTCCTTGCCCCCGGCGGTGATGTCGAGGTAGTCGGACGCCGACTGCTCGTCGAAGTAGACGACTTTGATCATCTGATTGGGCTGCTGCGCGGTTCTGTTCATCGGCCTTCTCGGTCGTGGATGGATCGGACGGACGCCCTCCCGAAGCGAGCGATCGAGCCGCCGCGTCGGATCTGCCGCACTGCACGCAATGTCTCGGGGCAACTACTGATCGAGCGGCAAGACCGTTTTAGCGACGGAGCTACCGTCAACTTGGACCCTCGCGACAGTATTGCTGCGAATCCGACACCTCCCGTGAGCGCTCGCACGACAAACGCGTTACTGCGGCATGTCCACGAACCTCGAGAACATCCCGTGGAACGCCACCGTGATCGTGTCCGTCGGCCCGTTGCGGTGCTTCGCCACGATGAGGTCCGCCTCACCCTGCCGCGGGTTGTCCTTCTCGTACGCCGACTCGCGGTGCAGCAGGATGACCATGTCGGCGTCCTGCTCGATCGACCCGGACTCACGCAGGTCGGAGATCTGGGGCTTCTTGTCGGCACGCTGCTCGGGACCGCGGTTCAGCTGCGACAGTGCGACGACGGGGACCTGGAGCTCCTTCGCCATGAGCTTCAGCGCACGTGAGAACTCGGAGACCTCTTGCTGGCGGGACTCGACCTTCTTGCCCGAGGTCATGAGCTGCAGGTAGTCGATGACGACCATGCGGAGGTTGTGCTGCTGCTTGAGGCGCCGGCACTTCGCCCGGATCTCGACGAGCGTCATGTTGGGGGAGTCGTCGATGAAGAACGGCGCGTCGTTGATCCGACCACGGGTCTGCGCGATCGTCGTCCAGTCGCGGGAGTCCACGGTGCCCTTGCGCATGTTCTGCAGCGGCACACTGGACTCGGCGGAGAGCAGACGCATCGCGATCTCGGCGCGACCCATCTCGAGCGAGAAGAACGCGGCGGTCTCGTTGTGCTTGATGGCGGCCGCGCGGCAGAGGTCGAGCGCGAGCGTCGACTTCCCGAGGGCCGGTCGGGCGGCGATGATGATGAGCTGCCCGGGGTGGAAGCCGTTCGTGAGGCCGTCGAGCTGGGCGAAGCCGGTCGGGACACCGGTCATCTGCCCGTCGCGCCCCTTCGCAGCCTCGATCTCGTCGAGGGCGGCGGAGATGGCGTCGGTGAGGGGGACGTAGTCCTCGGTCTGGACACCACCGGCGACGTTGTAGACCTCGGCCTGGGCGCTGTTGACGAGGTCGGTGACCTCACCCTCGGACGCGTAGCCCATCTGCACGATGCGGGTGCCCGCGTCGACCAGGCGGCGCAGCACGGCCTTCTCCGCCACGATCGCCGCGTAGTACCCGGCGTTCGCTGCGGTGGGCACCATGCTCGTGACGCTGTGCAGGTACTCGGCGCCGCCGGCGCGGGACAGCAGGCCGGTCTTCGTCAGCTCGTCGGTGACGGCGATGACGTCGGTCGGTTCACCGTGCGAATAGAGGGACAGGATCGCGTCGAAGATGACCTCGTGCTTGGGGATGTAGAAGTCCACGCCACGAGCGGTCTCGATGACGTCGGCCACGGCGTCCTTCGACAGGAGCATGCCGCCGATCGTCGACTGCTCGGCGAGCATGTCGTGCGGGGGAGTGCGTTCCGCGCCACCACGATCCGCGTAGTCCTGCGGCGCGGGTTCGAGATGCGCGATCGACACACTTGCTCCTCTTTGTTCAGTGGCGGCTCGTCCAGTGGCTGCGACGGGTCCGCCGACGGCGGCCGTGACGAACCGACCGTCCCTGTTCTACCCCGGGCGACCGACATCGCCGAGTCGCTGGGCCAAGCTACGGGGACAGAGTTATCCCCAGCAAACGGCCTTGTGGATAACTCTGTGGAGAGCCTGCGGAACACGCCGGGATGCTGTGTGGACAACTGTGGACAGGGGTGTGGACAACTGGGCTGGGGAACACACTTTCGACTGCTTGACCTGGGGTTTCGTGTTCCACACCATGTGTGGAGAAGTGGGGTTCAAGTACGCATTGAAGGTTGCCGATCCGACCGTTGCGCCTGTGTAAAAACAGTTGACAAACGGAAACCTGAGGACAACTTTCCCAAGCCGTTCCCAGCAAGCGCGACCCTGTCTGAGAAGTAACCGGTCAGCGCGGGACGAGCCGCGCCTCCTGGGTCGGAACCGCCACCGACGACCCCGGAACGCGACGACGGGCGGGCCTCCCGGAGGAGACCCGCCCGTCGTGAGCGGAAGACCGCAGCCAGTGTTACTTGGCGGCGACGACCTGGAGCGAGATCACGGCAGTGATGTCCTCGCGCAGACGGACGGTGGCCTCGTGGTCACCGACGGTCTTGATGGTCGCGGGGACCTCGACCTTGCGCTTGTCGAGCGAGCCGACGCCCTGCGCCTGGACGGCGTCAGCGACGTCGCCCGGACGGACGGAGCCGAACAGACGACCGTCCTTGCCGGCCTTGACGGTCAGCTTGATGGTCGCGTTCTCGAGCTTCATCTTGAGGTCCTGTGCCTCTTCGATGGTGGCGAGCTCGCGAGCGGCACGTGCCGCACGGATCGACTCGACCTGCTTCTCGCCGCCCTTGGACCACGCGACAGCGAAGCCCTGCGGGATCAGGTAGTTGCGGGCGTAGCCGTTCTTGACGTCGACGACGTCACCGGCGGAACCGAGGCCGGAGACCTCGTGGGTGAGGATGAGCTTCGACATGTGTCGACCTCCGATCAGCGGCCGGAGCCGGCGTAGGGGAGGAGCGCCATCTCACGGGCGTTCTTCACGGCACGGGCGATGAGGCGCTGCTCCTGGACGGAGACGCCGGTGATGCGACGGGCGCGGATCTTGCCACGCTCCGAGATGAACTTGCGAAGGGTCGCGACGTCCTTGTAGTCGATGACGCCGACCTTGATCGACTTCGCGGGAGCGGCGTTCTTGCCGCCCTTACCGCGAGGCTTCCGGCGATCGCCGGTGCTCTTTCCAGCCATTGTTTGTCCTTAAGAAGTGGAAGTTGTGTCCGTTGAACCGCGGAGGATCAGAACGGGGTCTCGTCGTCGTACGTGCCGCCCGGGGTGCTCCACACGTCGTTCGACTGTGCGTTGCCGCCCTGCTGGCCACCCTGGGGGGACCAGGGCGCGTCCGACTGACCGCCGCCGTTGTTGTTCCAGCCGCCGCCGTTGCCGCCGTTGCCCGCCGGGGCGTTGCCGCCACCGACCTGGCCACGACCGCCGCCGGAGCCACCCGCAGCACGGGTGATCTGCGCGGTCGCGTAGCGCAGCGACGGGCCGATCTCGTCGACCTCGAGCTCGATGCTCGTGCGCTGCTGGCCCTCACGGTCCTGGTACGAGCGCTGACGGAGACGACCCTGCGCGATGACGCGCGAGCCCTTCGTCAGCGAGCCCGCCACGTGCTCGGCGAACTCGCGCCAGACGCTCGCACGGAGGAACAGCGCGTCGCCGTCCTTCCACTCGTTCGCCTGACGGTCGAACGTGCGAGGAGTCGACGCGATGGTGAAGTTCGCCACGGCGAGCCCGTTCTGCGTGTACCGCAGCTCCGGGTCCGCGGTGAGGTTGCCCACCACCGTGATGACGGTTTCGCCGGCCACGGGTTACTCGGCGCTCGCGGTCGCGGTTGCGTTGGCGGCCTTGCGGGCCGCGCGGGCCTCGTCGCGCTGCTTCTGGGCGGCGACCTGCGCGATGCCCTCTTCGGCGCGGAGGACCTTCGTGCGGAGCACGGCCTCGGAGAGGCCGAGCTGACGGTCCAGCTCCTTGGCGGCCTCGGGGGTGGACGTGAAGTCCACGACGGCGTAGATGCCCTCGGACTTCTTCGCGATCTCGTAGGCGAGACGACGACGGCCCCAGACGTCCACGTTGTCGACGGTGCCACCGTCGTTGCGGATCACAGCGAGGAACTTGTCCAGGCTGGGAGCGACGGTGCGCTCGTCGATCTCGGGGTCGAGGATCGCCATCAGTTCGTACTGGTGCATGCGGAACCCACCTCCTCTGGTCTCAGCGGCCCCGAGCAGTTCTCGGGGCAGGAGGGTTGATGCATGTGTCCTGCCACGCAGTGTGCGTGCGGACAACCCGGCAAGCTTAGCGGACGGCCTGGAGGCGCGCCACCGGCTGTGCAGAACCGATCGCGTCCGTCAGGCGGTCGCGTCGCGGGCGGCCCACCAGTCGCGCAGGCGCGCTTCGGCATCGTCGGACCCGAGGGGGCCCTCGTCCATCCGCACCTCGAGGAGGAAGCGGTAGGCCTCGCCCACGGCACGCCCCGGCGGGATGTCGAGGATGCGCATGATGTCGTCGCCGGAGAGGTCCGGACGGATCGAGTCGAGCTTCTCCTGCTCGGAGAGTTCCCGGATCCGGTCCTCGAGGTCGTCGTACGCGAAGGCGAGCCGGTCGGCCTTGCGGCGGTTCCGGGTGGTGACGTCGGAGCGGGTGAGCTCGTGCAGGCGTTCGAGCTGGTCGCCGGCGTCCCGGACGTAGCGACGGACGGCGGAGTCGGTCCACGCGCCGTCGGTGTAGCCGAAGAAGCGGAGGTGCAGCTCGATCAGGCGGCTGACGGCGGCGATGGTGTCGTTGTCGAAGCGCAGGGCACGGAGCCGCTTCTTCGCGAGCTTCGAGCCGACGAGGTCGTGGTGGTGGAAGCTCACGGCGCCGCCGGGCTCGAGCTTGCGGGTCGCGGGCTTCCCGATGTCGTGCAGGAGCGCTGCGAGTCGGAGCACGGTGTCGGGGGCGTCGCCGGGGTGCCGCTCGGCCTCGTAGCCGATCGCCTGCGTCAGGACCGTGAGGGAGTGCTCGTAGACGTCCTTGTGGTGGTGGTGCTCGTCGATCTCGAGCCGCATCGCCGGCAGTTCGGGGAGGAAGCGCTCGGCGAGCCCGGTGTCGACGAGCAGACGTACGCCGTCCACCGGTTCGTCCGTGTTCAGGAGCTTGACCAGTTCGTCGCGGACCCGCTCGGCGGAGACGATGTCGATCGAGTCGACCAGGTCCGTCATGGCCTCGCGCACCTCGTCCGAGACCGTGAAGCCGAGCTGCGCGGTGAACCGGGCGGCGCGCATCATCCGCAGGGGGTCGTCGCGGAAGGAGACCCGGGCGGCCTGGGGCGTGTGCAGGCGCTCGGCGAGGAGGTCCTCGACGCCGCCGTGCACGTCGACGAGCTCCCGCGCGGGCAACCGGAGCGCCATCGCGTTGACGGTGAAGTCGCGGCGGAGCAGGTCGTCCTCGATGGTGTCGCCGAACGCGACCTCGGGCTTGCGGGTCTCGCCGTCGTAGACGTCGCTGCGGTACGTGGTGATCTCGACCTGCTCGCCGGCCACCCGCGCGGCGATGGTGCCGAACTGCCGACCGACGTCCCAGGTATTGCTCGCGATCGGTCCGACGATCCGCAGGATGTCGTCCGGACGGGAGTCGGTGGTGAAGTCGAGGTCGGTGACCGCACGCCCGAGGAAGGCGTCGCGGACGGGCCCACCGACGAGGGCCAGTTCGTGTCCGGCGTCGGCGAAGGCCCGAGCGAGGATGGCGACGGGCTCGGTGGCGGCGAGTGCGTCGAGTCGCTCGACGGCCTGGGCAACGGACTGCATGACGGTCCTCATCCTCCCAGATCGCAGGTCTGAGTTCTCCACAACGTGCGCGCGCACGGGAGCGTTCATGGTCGGGCCTCATACACTCGTGGACGGCCCGAACCGACCCCGTGGCCCCTCCAGCATGCAGATCTTCCGCACCACGCTCGCCGCCGCCGCGTCGGCCCTCGTCGCGCTCGGCCTCGTCGTCGCGCCCGCTGCGGCCGACGGTGCACTCGCCACGACGGCCTCCACGACCACGACGCACGCCGCACACCCCGCGGCCGCCGAGCAGGGCCGGACGACGATCACGATCGCGCCGGCGAACCGCGGGATCGTCCAGCGCGACGAGGACCTCGAGCTCTCCGTCACGGTCACGAACGACACCGACGCGGACGTCCCTGCCGGCACCGCGGAGCTCGACATCTTCCGCTCCGTGAGCACGCGCGACGTCCTCTCCGACTGGCTCGCCGACACCAGCACGACCGGTTACCTCGGCGCCCCGATGGACTCCGTGGACGTCCCGGCGGTCCCGGCACACCGATCCGTCACGCTCGGCTCGGTGAAGATCGTCTCGGGCAACGTCGCCCTCGGCGGGTACTCGTCGTTCGGTGCCCGACGCATCGCCGCCGAGTACACGGCGGGTGACACCTACGCCGTGGCGCGGTCCGCGATCACCTGGTACCCCGAGACGGACCAGACGCCGGTGAGCGTCTCGGTCGCGATGCCCATCACCGTCCCGGCGACGAACCAGGGCGTCCTGACGGCCGGCGTCCTGGCCTCAGCGACCGCCGTCGACGGCACGCTCACCCAGCAGCTCGACGCCGCCGAGGACCACAACGTCGCCGTCGCGATCGACCCGCGGATCATCGCGTCCATCCGGATCCTCGGTGAGAACGCACCGTCGTCGGCGACCGCGTGGCTGGACCGGCTCGAGTCGCTCCGGAACGAGACCTTCGCGCTCCCGTACGCCGACGCCGACGTCACCGGCCTCCGGCAAGCGGGAGCCGACGGGGTCCTCTCGCCGATCTCCCTCGACCAGGAGATCAAGCAGCAGAACTTCCCCGGCGCGTCCACCCCGACCCCGACCCCGACGTCGGATCCGCAGAGCCCGACGGCCGACCCCTCCGCCTCGACGTCACCGACCGACGACGCCACCGCCGACCCCGGGACGGACGACGAGGCACCCGCGACGCTGCCCACCACCGATTCCCTGCTCGACTTCCCCTACTCGATGGACGGGATCGCCTGGCCGTCGGACGGCACCGTCACAGCGGCGGACCTGCCGGCGCTCGCGAAGGCCGGCTCGAAGACGACGATCGTGTCGAGCGGCAACACGTCGGCCGGCGCGGACACGACGATCGCCGCGTCCGAGCAGATCGCCGGGCAACACGTCCTCGTGTCCGACCAGTCGATGTCCGCCCTGCTCCGCACCGCCGCGACCGCGTCGAGCCAGCAGGAGTGGTCGACGGCCATGTCCGAGCTCACCGCGACGCTCGCCACCTCCGCCCGCGCGGGCACCGCCGAGGCACCGATCCTGCTCACCCTCGGTCGGGACTGGCCGACGAACTCCGCGCGGCTGAGCCAGGCCCTCGACGCGCTCGAGGACACCGCCTGGGTCGCCCCGGCAGACCTCTCCACCGCGGCCTCCGCGACGGCCGGCTCCCTCACGCTGTCCGCCGGGACGAACGGCGACGCCCGCATCGACCAGCTGCAGCGACTGGTGGACGGCGAACAGGACCTCGCCGGGTTCGCGTCCGCGCTGGACACCCCGACCGACCTGACCGCGCCCGCTCGACTCCGGCTGCTCGCCCTGGCCTCGAACGCCTGGCGCACCGACACGGACGGCCTCGCGACCGCCGTGGACGCCCAGGTCGCGAACTGGGCGGGCAAGACCTCGCAGATCAGCATCCCCGACTCGAGCAGCCTCACCCTGCTCGGCGACCGGTCCTCGCTGCCGATCTCCATCCGGAACCGCTCCGACTTCCCGGTCACGGTGCTGTTGTCCGTGCAGCCGTCCAACTCCGCGCTGCGGGTGGTGCGGAACGACATCGAGGTGAAGATCCAGCCGGACTCCTCCACCCGCACGACGGTGCCGGTCCAGTCGGTCGCGAACGGCAAGGTCAACCTGACCCTCTCCCTCACGAGTCCGACCGGGGTGAAGATCGCGACCCCGGCCACCGTCGAGCTGAACGTCCAGGCGCAGTGGGAGACCGTGATCACCGCGGCCGCGGCGGTGGCGCTCGTCGCGATCTTCGGGTTCGGCATCTTCCGGAGCATCCGGAAGCGTCGCCGTCGCCGGAACGGCGACGTCGACGAGGACGACGACGAGGACCCGAACCGGCTGCTCGAGGTCCAGCCGGTGGTCGGTGGGGACCCCGTGCCCGCCGCATCGCCGCACGACGGGCGTGCACCGTTCCTCCAGTCCGACACCGCGGTGCGCGACGCACCGACAGCCGACCCCGAGGAGCCGACCATCAGCGCCACCCAGCCCGAGCCGTCCGTCGACGCGGAGCCGGCCGCCGAGCGCAGTCTCGGCCGTGCCAGCGCGATGCTCGCCGCCGGCACCATGCTGTCGCGCATCCTCGGCTTCGCGAAGACGTTCGTCCTCGCCTTCGCGATCGGCAACACCGGCTCCGACGCTGCGAACGCCTTCGGCATCTCGAACCAGCTGCCGAACAACATCTACGCGCTCATCGCCGGCGGCCTGCTGTCGGCCGTGCTCATCCCGCAGATCGTCCGCTCGATGAAGCAGCACACCGACGGCGGGGTGGCCTACGTCAACAAGATCGTGACGCTCGGCGGGTCGGTGTTCGTCGTCATCGCGATCGTCGCGACGCTCCTCGCACCGTTCCTCGTCTCCGTGTACAGCCAGCAGGCGTCCGGCGACAGCAAGGGCTTCACCGACGCGCAGACCGACCTCGCCGTCGCCTTCGCGTTCTGGTGCCTGCCGCAGATCCTCTTCTACGCGATGTACTCGCTCCTCGGCGAGGTCCTCAACGCGAAGCAGGTGTTCGGGCCCTTCACCTGGGCGCCGCTGCTCAACAACGTCATCGCGATCGCTGGACTGATCGTCTTCATCGCGCTGTTCGGCGGTCGCGACGTCAACTCCTCCACCGAGGGGTGGACGGCGATCAAGATCGCCGTCCTCGCCGGCAGCGCGTCGCTGGGCGTGTTCGCGCAGGCCGCCTTCCTGCCGTTCTTCTGGCGGCGTGCCGGACTGACCTTCCGACCGGACTTCCGCTGGCGCGGGGTGGGGCTGCGCTCCACCGGGACGGCCGCCGGGTGGCTCTTCGCGATGATCCTCGTGACGCAGCTCGCCGGCATCGTGCAGTCCCGCGTCGCGTCGCTCGCCGGGGGCGCCGGCATCGCCACCCTCGGCACGACGTGGCTGCTCTTCATGCTCCCGCACTCGATCATCGCGGTCTCCATCGCGACGGCGTACTTCACGCGGATGAGCCACGACGCCGAACGCGGCGACCTCGGAGCAGTGCGCCGGAACCTCTCGCTCTCCCTGCGGATCGTCGGCCTGTTCACCGTGTTCGCGAGCGTCGCGCTCATCGTGCTCGCGATGCCGTTCGCCCGGATCTGGGAGAACCGGTTCGACCACACCCAGGCGATGGCCGAGGTCCTGTGGGCCTACATGCCGGGTCTCGTGCTGTTCAGCATGCTCTTCATCATCCAGCGGGTGTTCTGGGCCCTGCACGACCACCGGACGCCGTTCCTGATGCAGTGCGTCCAGTCGGTGCTCTTCGTCATCGGCGCCCTCGCCGTCGCGACCTTCCCCGGCAACGTGATCGGCGTCTCGATCGCGGTGTGCACGACCGTCGCGGGGACCGTGCAGACGATCATCGCGCTCGTCCTCGTCCGCAAGCGTCTGAACGGCATCGAGGGGCCGATCGTCACCCGGTCGCACGTGCAGTTCGTCATCGCCGCGCTCATCTCCGGCGTCGTGGGGCTCGTCGTCGTCAACTTCTTCGGCGGCTTCTCGGCCGACGGCTTCGCGATGTCCGACGTCTCCGGCGCACTGATCACCATCGCCCTCACCGGCGCCGTGATGGTGCTCGTCTACTTCGGGGCGCTCGTCGTCGCGAAGAACGGCGAGATCAGGGGCGCCGTCGACATCCTGCGGAAGCGGCTCGGTCGCTGACGCGCTCCCGGGTGATGCGGAATGCCACGCCGGTAGCATGTGTTGACCCGGTCAGCTATCTACGGAAGGGCAGCGAGGCATGCGCCAGCTCATCATCATCGGTTCCGGCCCGGCCGGGTTCACCGCCGGCATCTACGCGGCACGCGCGGAGCTCAAGCCCCTGATCGTCGCCTCCAGCGTCGAGACCGGCGGCGAGCTCACGAAGACGACCGAGGTCGAGAACTTCCCGGGCTTCCCCGAGGGGATCCAGGGCCCGGACCTCATGATCAAGATGCAGGAACAGGCCGAGAAGTTCGGCGCCGAGGTCCTGTACGACGACGCCGTGTCGGTCGACCTCACCGGTGACGTCAAGAAGGTCACGGTCGGCTCCGGCGAGACGTACGAGGCCCTCGCGGTCATCTACGCGACCGGCTCGGCGTACCGCCACCTCGGCCTCGCCGACGAAGAGCGGCTGTCCGGCCACGGCGTCAGCTGGTGCGCGACCTGCGACGGCTTCTTCTTCCGCCAGAAGAACATCGCCGTCGTCGGCGGTGGCGACTCTGCGATGGAAGAGGCCACGTTCCTCACCCGCTTCGCCGACAAGGTGACGGTCATCCACCGCAAGGACACCCTGCGCGCGTCGAAGATCATGCAGGACCGGGCGATGAACGACCCGAAGATCGAGTTCGCGTGGAACAAGGAGGTCACCGGCATCACGGGTGACTCCGCGGTGACCGGCGTCACGCTGCGCGACACGGTGGACGGCACCGAGAGCGAACTGGCCCTCGACGGCCTCTTCATCGCGATCGGCAACGACCCGCGCACGCACCTGATCCACGGCCAGATCGACATCGCCCCCGAGGGCACGATCGCGGTCCAGGGTCGCTCCTCGAAGACGAACCTGCCCGGCGTGTTCGCCGCCGGTGACGTCATCGACCCGACCTACCGCCAGGCGATCACGGCTGCCGGCTCCGGCACCGTCGCGGCGCTCGACGCAGAGAAGTACCTCGCCGAGCTCGACGACGCGCTGACCGGCCCCGCCGAGGGCGTGACCCCGGAGTCGCCCGTCACGGTCGACGTCGAAGCCGCCCACGCCTGATCCACGGAATACCGCAGCGCTCCGGGCGTTGCACCCACTGATCGACTTCTCGAAGGAGCACACATGTCCAACGCCAAGGCAGTCACCGACGCCACCTTCTCGGACGAGGTCCTCAAGTCCGACAAGACGATCCTCGTCGACTTCTGGGCCGAGTGGTGCGGCCCGTGTCGCGCGGTCTCGCCGATCCTCGACCAGATCGCCGAAGAGCACGCCGGCAAGATCGAGATCGTGAAGCTCAACGTGGACGACAACCCCCAGTCGGCCATGAACTACCAGATCACCTCGATCCCGGCGATGAAGGTCTTCAAGGGCGGCGAGGTCGTCAAGACCGTCATCGGCGCGAAGCCGAAGCCGGCGCTCGAGGCCGACCTCGCAGAGTTCCTCGCGTAGGCACCTGCCCCACCGAGCGGCCCCGCACCCCACCGGGTGCGGGGCCGCTCGCGTTCCCGGGCCACTGGTTCAGGATCGGCCCCGTCGCGGGGCCCGGGTTTCCGGGGTCGATGTCGTAGTGTGGCGGGAATGTGAGTGGCGGGCAGGTCCCGCTGGAACGGAGCCAAGATGACGAACGGCAACAGCCTCGACCCCTGGTACGACTCCTACGCTCAGCGCACCGCCGGGCTGAGCGCCTCCGAGGTCCGAGCCCTGTTCGCCGTCGCGTCGCGGCCCGAGGTGGTCTCGCTCGCCGGCGGCATGCCGTACGTCTCCGCGCTGCCGCGTGAGCTCGTCACGGGCTCCCTCGACCGTGTGATGGCCGAGGACGCCGCCATGGCGCTCCAGTACGGCGGGGGACAGGGCCTGCGGTCCCTGCGCGAGCACATCGTCGACGTGATGAGCCTCGAGGGCATCCGTGCCAGCGCCGAGGACGTCGTCGTCACCACCGGGTCGCAGCACGCGTTGGACCTCGTCACCCGACTCTTCATCGACCCGGGTGACGTCGTGCTCGCCGAGTCGCCGTCCTACGTCGGTGCGATCGGAGTGTTCCGGTCGTACCAGGCCGACACCGTGCACGTCACCACCGACGAGAACGGTCTCGTCCCCGAAGCGCTGCGCGAAGCGATCGCGAACCTTCGGACCCAGGGCAAGCGGATCAAGTTCCTCTACACGATCCCGAACTTCCACAACCCCGCCGGTGTGACCCTCAGCCGCGAGCGTCGCATCGAGATCCTCGACATCTGTCGGTCGAACAACATCCTCGTGCTCGAGGACAACCCCTACGGCCTCCTCTGGTTCGACGAGCCGGCGCCACAGGCGATCCGATCGATCGACGAAGAGGGCGTGGTCTACCTCGGCTCGTTCTCCAAGACGCTCGCGCCGGGCTTCCGCGTCGGCTGGGCCCTCGCACCGCACGCCATCCGCGAGAAGCTCGTCCTCGCCAACGAGTCGGCCGTCCTCGCGCCGAACTCCTTCGGCCAGTACGTCGTGAACGCCTACCTCGACGCCGCGGACTGGAAGGGTCAGGTCGACACCTTCCGGGGCCTCTACGCCGAGCGTCGTGACGCCATGCTGTCCGCGCTGGGGGAGTTCCTGCCGGACCTGTCCTGGACGAAGCCGAACGGCGGGTTCTTCGTCTGGCTGACCCTGCCCGAGACGCTCGACTCCAAGGGGATGCTGCCGCGGGCGGTCAAGGAACTCGTCGCGTACACCCCGGGGACGGCCTTCTACGCCGACGGACGCGGCGGCGGTCACATCCGCCTGTCGTTCTGCTACCCGACGCCGGAGCAGATCCGCGTCGGCGTGAAGCGGCTCGCGAACGTCGTCAACGACGAGCTCGAGCTGGTCGAGACCTTCGGGTCCGCGACGCGGCCCAACGCGGTCGTCCGACCGGCATCGTCGGTGAGCGCGCCGCCGCCGAACATCTCCTGATCAGCACTTTTCACCGTTCCACCCGCAGTACCGGAGGTCCATCCGCATGGCCGAGCTCACCCGCCGTCACGTCGTCGTCGTCGCGGGAGGGATCTCGCACGAGCGTGACGTCTCCCTGCGGTCCGGTCGCCGTGTGGCCGACTCGCTGACCGGGTACGGCTGGCAGGTGGACCTCCGCGACGCAGACGCTTCGTTGCTGCCGACCCTGCGGGAGAGCCGCCCGGACGTCGTGTGGCCGGCTCTGCACGGCGCCTCTGGTGAGGACGGCGCCCTGCGGGGCATCCTGGAGGCGCTGGACATCCCGTTCGTCGGCTCACGTTCGACGTCGGCCCGGCTGGCATGGGACAAGCCCACCGCTTCGGCGCTGGTCGCGCGGGCGGGCGTCCGGACCCCTCGCTCGGTCACGCTCTCGCACGACGTCTTCCGGGAGCTCGGCGCGGTCGGCGTCCTCGAGAGCATCGCGGTCGAGCACCCGGTCCCACTCGCCGTCAAGCCGGCCCGAGGCGGCAGCGCCCAGGGCGTCACCCTCGTCGACGACGTGAACGACCTGCCGCGCGCGATGGTCACCGCGTACACGTACTGCGACGACGTCGTGGTCGAGCAGCTCATCCGTGGGACCGAGGTCGCGGTCGGCATCATCGACACCGGCGACGGTCCGGTGGCGCTCTCCGCCGTCGAGATCGTCCCACGCAGCGGCATCTACGGGTTCGAGGCTCGGTACAACGCCGGCGAGACCACCTTCTACACGCCGGCCCGCCTGTCCGAGGAGTTCGCGGCTGCTGCGTCCTCCGCCGCCGTGGCAGCCCACCAGGCCCTCGGTCTGCGGCACATCTCGCGCGTCGACCTCATCGTCGACGCCGCTGGGACGCCCTGGTTCCTCGAGGCGAACGTCCTCCCCGGGCTCACCGAGACCTCTCTCGTGCCGCAGGCCCTCTCCGCGTCGGGCTTCGACCTGGGATGGACCTACGCCGAGCTCGCGGAGCAGGCGATCCGCGACCACCGGGCCTGACACCGCGATCGTGGGGCGCCGACACGTTCCACGTGGAACATCCCTCGCCCCCGTCCTGGCGGCCGTGGGCCTCGTGACCCTGGCCGCAGGCGAAGCCGTGCATTGGCGGGGCGCGCGTCGTGCTGGACGTCTTGCACGACCAACGACGGGCTCCACGGGGCTCGTCGTCGTCCTGGGGTTCGGCAATCGGGGTCATCGCATCAACGTCGTGAATCGGTGGCGGGGTCGGATCGCTGTCCGCACAGCACGGTCGGCTCGCGCAGCCGGCGCTCCTGCTCGGATCCTCTGCAGTGGGGGAGCGGTGCGCGGGACGGTCGCGGAGGCTGTGCTGCTCCGCGACTACATCGAGAACTCCCTCGGCTGGGATGGTCCTGTGTCGATCGAGCCGGACAGTCGTTCGACGTGGGAGAACGTCCGGAACGCACTTCCGTGGATTGAGTCGGCGGACCGGGTCGCCTTCGCATCGAACGGGTTGCACGCTGAGAAGGCGCGTATCTACCTCGGGCGTCAGCGACCGGAGCTCGCTGAGCGGCTCGTGGCTGCCGATGACTACCGGTTCGGAGAGATGAGCCTGCTGAAGCCGGTGTTCGCTGCCGTCGGGCTGTGGAAGCTTCGTGCCGTGTTCCACGTGAAACCTCCGGCCTGATCCACCCGTTCCACGTGGAACATTCGCCCAAACCTGCGCGGACGACACTTGGGAGACATTGCGGCCTCCAGTATCGACCTCTCCGCGACCCGCACTCGCCGCCCGAGGGCCGCACACAGAGTGAGCCAGCCCGGGGCCACAGCCCTCGTTTCCATGCGAGCCGGGACGGGTGCGGATCCCTGCGTACGGCCGTGACGCATGATGGAGACGGTTCCTTCGGTTGGCCCGCACCCATCTCATCGCCCTCGAACTGGAGCCTTTCGCAGCGACTCAAAGACCAGGGCTCCATGCCAAGCGCCGAGAAGATCGTTCGCAGCTCATCACCCAATGGGGGGAGCAGCCCGGCCCGAGCGCCCGGCCCATCACGGATCGCGCCAATGCCGAGAAGGAAACCCGGGGACCAACTCCGCGCGGTATCTTGCGGGTCATCCGACATCCCGTCTCAATGTCTCCCGCCACCCATAAGCGTACGAACGTGCAGCTCGGCTCGAGGTCGGATTCGATACGCGCGGCAGCCGCTCCACTGCCCCACCGCGACTGCATGGCCCGGATGACCGCCACGGCGGGGACACGCGAGCCACTGATTTCGACGCCTGGCCGCTCCTGGCCGCGCCGTGCAGGAGCGAGGTCGCTCGGTCTGACGGCTCCGGTGGGCGCGAGCACGGCGCCACGATCGGACAGAACGGCGTCCGCTGGCCGACACGAACCACCCTTGGCGCTTCGACTCGATGTTCCACGTGAAACGCTGCCTGCACGACCGGGCCCCCGAACTACGGGGTACCCGAGAGGCCACAGCAGGCTCACTCAGGGCCCAGTAGACCCGCCGACAAGCCCACGGACCCGGCGACGCCGGCGAGCCGGCAGGCGGCCGCACAGCGCCGTACAGAGACCTTCGCGGCAGAAGACGGCCGAACGTCAGCCCGCGACGTCCTCGATACCGAGCTCCCCGAGGATCCGGTTGAGGTCATCCCCGTTCGCGAAGTCGATCGTCACCGAGCTCTTCCGCGCCCCGACAGCGATCTTGACCCGCGTGTTCAACCGATCCCCGAGCCGCTCCGCGAGGTCGTTGAAGTGCACCTGCCGCTTGGACGGCTCCGCCTTGGGCTTCACCGGCGTCTTAGCCGCGAGCTGCTGCGCGATCGACTCGGCCGCCCGGACGGACAGGTCCTCGTTGACGATCTTCTCGGCGAGGTACTCCATGGCCTCGGCGTCAGGAGCAGCGAGGACCGCACGTGCGTGTCCGGCCGAGAGCACGCCAGCTGCCACACGCCGCTGAACGGGGGAGGGGAGGCGCAGCAGTCGGATCGTGTTGGTGATCTGCGGACGCGAACGGCCGATCCGCTGGGCGAGCTGCTCCTGCGTGATCCCGAAGTCCGCCAGGAGTTGCTGGTACGCCGAAGCCTCTTCGAGCGGGTTGAGGTTCGCACGGTGGAGGTTCTCCAGCAGGGCGTCGCGGAGCATCGCATCGTCAGGGGTGTCCTTGACGATGGCGGGGATGGTACTCAGCCCGAGCTCCTTGGTGGCGCGGAGTCGGCGCTCGCCCATGATCAGCTCGTACTGCGGCTCGGTCCCAGCGGCGTCTGCGATCGGGCGCACGACGATCGGCTGCAGGACACCGATTTCGCGGATCGAGTGGACGAGTTCCTGCAGTTCCTCTTCGCGGAACTCCTTGCGCGGCTGCTGCGCGTTCGGCACGACGTCGAGGGGGTTCAGGTTCGCCAGACGCGCGCCGGGAACCGCGACGAGCTCCTCTGCGGTCGCACCGTCGACGAGCGGCGCGGACGCCGGCGATCCGCCGGTCGGGAAGAACACGTCGACGGGACGGTCCTGCTGCTCCGACGCCGTCGGGATGAGGGCTCCGATGCCCCGTCCGAGTCCAGTTCGCTTCGGTGCCATCAGTGCTGCGCTCCTCGTGCTGCGATCTCGGCTGCCGCCTCCAGGTAGGAGAGCGAGCCGGTTGAGTTGACGTCGTACGCAACGACGCTCTGCCCGTAGCTCGGGGCTTCGCTGACGCGGACGGATCGGGGGATGACGGCCTCGAGCACCTGCTCGCCGAAGTGCTCCCGCACGTCTGCTGCGACCTGGTTGGAGAGGTTCGTCCGGCTGTCGTACATCGTCAAGAGGATGGTCGACACCGCGAGGTTCGGGTTCAGGTGCCGCTCGATGAGCTCGATGTTCCGGAGCAGCTGACTCAACCCTTCGAGCGCGTAGTACTCGCACTGGATCGGGATCAGGACTTCGCGCGCTGCGACGAAGGCGTTGATCGTGAGCAGCCCGAGCGACGGGGGGCAGTCGATGAACACGTAGTGGTACGGCTCGTCCAGCGACTCGAGGTAGTGGTCCAGCGCGGTCCGCAGTCGCTGTTCGCGTGCGACGAGCGACACCAGTTCGATCTCGGCGCCGGCGAGGTGGATCGTGGCCGGGACGCACCAGAGTGTGTCGGACTCGGGGGAGCGCTGGACCGTGTCGGCGATCGGTGCCTCGTCGACGATCACGTCGTAGATGCTCGGGACCTCGGCCTGGTGGTTGACACCGAGCGCCGTGGAGGCGTTGCCCTGGGGGTCGAGGTCGATCACCAGCACGCGCGCTCCGCCGTGCGCCAACGCAGCGGCGAGGTTGACCGTGGTGGTGGTCTTGCCGACGCCACCCTTCTGGTTCGACACCGTGAAGACACGCGTCTTCGGCGGCAGCGGGAACTGCTGCGTCGCGATCGCACGGCGGCGACGGTTCAGATCAGCGATCTCACGGGCGAGCGGTGTCGACGCGTCGTAATCGGTCGATGAACTCAACGAGTGCCTCTTCCCCGGTTCGGTGTTTCACGTGGAACGCGGAGCCACTGGTGGCCGGTCGAACCGGCCCGAGCCGCAGCGTCAGTCAACTGTAGCCCGGAAGACGCGCGTGGTCTCCTCGACCACACCGACTCCGAGCTCGAGCACCTCGACATCGGCGAGACGCTTCCGGAGGATGACCTTTCGGGCCTTCTCCATCTCGTCCTCGACGCGGGCGCCCTTCATCAGGATGAGCTGGCCACCGGATCGAACCAGGGGCACGGTCAGGGGGATCAGCTTCGACAACGCGCTGACGGCCCGCGCAGTCACCTGGTCGACCACGATGTCCTCGGCGACGTCCTCAGCACGGGCACGGACGACCTCGACGTTGTCGAGGCCGAGGCGCGAGGCCTCTGACGTCAGCCAATCCACTCGCCGTTCCATCGGTTCGATGAGCGTGAGGTGAACGTCCGGCCGGGCGATCGCGAGCACCAAGCCGGGGAGTCCAGCACCGGAACCGACGTCCGCGACCCGGCCCCGTTCCTCCAGGAGTGGAGCGAGCACCGCAGAGTTGAGGATGTGTCGCGTCCACAACCGCGGCAGCTCGAGCGGGCCGATCAGGCCGAGCTCCTCACCGCGTCGAGCAAGCTCGTGCGTGAAGGAACGCGCCAGGTCGAGTCGATCGCCGAAGAGCGTCGCAGCAGCCGCCGGCTCCGTCTCGAGGACGGGAGGCGCGGTCTCGGTCATCGGGTGACGACCGTGTGGCGGTCCCGACCCTCACCCTCGGACTCCGAGTGGAAGCCCTTCTCGGCAACCAAGTCGTGGACCAGCTTGCGCTCGTACGACGACATCGCGGGCAGTGCAGCCGTGGTCGAACCCGCCTCGATGCGCTCGATGGCGGTGTCGACGAGCCGCTGCAGTTCGGACGCACGGGCATCGCGCGAGCCGCCGACGTCGAGGATCAGCCTGCTGAACTCGCCGGTCTCGGCCTGGACGGCGATGCGCGTGAGCTCCTGCAGGGCCGACACGGTGTCCGGCTTCGACAGCACGCGGAGCGCGTCGCCCTCGTCCGTGACGGACAGGTACACGCGACCCGCACGCTCCTCGATCTCGATGTCGCCGTCGAGGTCGCAGATGTCGAGGAGTTCCTCGATGTAGTCCGCCGCGATGTCGGCCTCGTCGCGGGCGTCGTCGTCGACGGTCGCGGTCGACGTGTCGACGGTGGTGTCCACGGCGTCCGCGGTGTCCTGCTCGGTCACTTACTTCTTCCCGTTCTTCTTGGCACGGTTCTTGCCGACCGGCTGCTGCCGCTGGGTCGTCACGCGGACGGCCTCGATCTCGGCGGCACCGGCCCCGGCGCCGGCCTCAGCGAGGACCGGGGTGGCGGCACCGCGACGCTGCGCCTTCTTCGCGAGACGTGCCTCGCGGGCGAGTGCGGCCTCGGAACCGGGGGTCGGCATGCTGCGGATGACGAAGTACTGCTGCGCCATCGTCCAGACGTTCGAGGCGAGCCAGTAGAACATGACGCCGAGGGGGAACGACAGACCGGAGATGACGAAGACCAGCGGGAGGATGTACAGCATCATCTTCTGCTGGCGGTACATCGGAGACTCCTTGGTCTCCGGCGACATGTTCTTCGCGACGAGCTGCAGCTGGGTGATGAACTGCGAGGCGGTCATCACGACGATCATGACGCCGGCGATGACCCGGACCTCCCAGCCGGAGGCGTTCGTGAACGTCTCGTGCAGGGGAGCGCCGAAGAGCGATGCGTTGCCGAACGACGCGGCGAGGTCGTTCGTGAGCAGGCCGATGCCCGTCTTGTTGATCTGCGCCTCGTGCAGCACCGAGTACAGCGAGAAGAAGATCGGCATCTGGATCAGCAGCGGCAGGCAGGAGCTCAGCGGGTTCGTCCCGGTCTCCTTGTACAGCGCCATGGTCTCGCGGCTCATGGCCTCACGCGAGAACTGGTCCTTCTTGCCCTTGTACTTCTCTTGGATCTTCTTGAGCTGCGGCGCCACCTCGAGCATGCGGCGCTGCGACTTGATCTGGCGCACGAAGATCGGGATGAGCGCGGCGCGCACCACGAAGGTCAGGAAGATGATGGAGAGCACCCAGGTGATGCCGGCTCCGGGGTCCATGCCGATGCTCTCGAAGATCCAGTGGAAGCCCACGAGGATGGCCGAGACCACCCACTTGAGCGGCCAGAGGATCGTTCCGATGAATCCGAGGTCCATGGGGACTGTCACGCCTTTCGAGTGCGCTGGGGGAGCAGGACCGGCAGGGTGGAACCACCCGTGGGCTGCGGCTGCGGCTGGGACGGTGCGAGCACGAACCCGAACCGGTTGACGTCGTAGGGGCGACGCCGTGCACGGACGTCGTCGATGCCCCCGGCTGCCCAGGGGTTGCACCGTGCGATGCGCCATGCACCCATGGCGGATCCGCGGACGACGCCGTACTGCTGGATCGCCTCGAGCGCGTACCGGGAGCACGAGGGGTGGTACCGACAGACGTTGCCGTAGAGCGGTGAGATCACGGCACGGTAGGCGCGCAGCACGATGACGCACACGTTGCGCGGGAGCAACGCGACGGCCCAGGCGAGCCGGGTCCACAGGTTGCGGTTCATGCTGCCTTCTCCACACCACGCGCACAGGAGCGCGAGACGTCTTCGAGCAGGGTAGGCCATCCGGCCTGCGCAGCGGCTGGCAGTGCGCGGACCACCACGTCGTAGCCGACGGGGATGTCGGCGAGCAGTCCGTGCGCGATCGCCTTGAGGCGACGCCTGACCAGGTTCCGGGTCACGGCGTTGCCCACCGTCTTCGCGACGATGAACCCGAACCGTGTCGGACCGGTACCGCTCGACGGGTCGTCCGAGGTGCGACGAACCACCGATACGACGGCGTGCGCCGTGGCGCTTCTGCGACCACGACGCACGACGGACCGGTAGTCGTCACCTCGGACGATCCGGTTGGCGCGGGCCAACACGAGTCGGTACCGGAGGACGAGATCAGGCGGGGAGCCTGATCAGGCGCTGAGCTCGGTGCGGCCCTTGGCGCGACGTGCGGCCAGGATGGCGCGGCCGGCACGGGTGCGCATGCGGGCGCGGAAGCCGTGCTTCTTGGCGCGGCGGCGGTTGTTCGGCTGGAAGGTGCGCTTGCTCATGATGTTCTCCACACGGCTGCTCGCGGCGAGCCGTCACGTATGTGTAGTCGCTCGGTGCCGAACGACGCAGATGGGCGCGACCGAACGGCCGCAGTCAACTGGTTAACGGTACGTGACAGGGGCGAGCAGGTCAAACGCCGTCGTCGACCCGACCGCGGGAGCGGTGCGCACGTTCATTATCCACATTGGGGAAAACGTGCGTTCGGTACGACGCGCTCGAGTCCTTTACAGTGGGGAGATCGACCGGCCAGCGGCCCGGTACGACGGGGGATTCCCCTCGTCGTGCGGCTCGCGCCGGTCGTGGACAAGACTGTGGACAACCCTGTGGACCACCATGCGGGACGACACGCGTCCGGGACGTCGACGATGCCACCCGGACTCACGACGACCCGCCAGGAACGATCCGGCGGTCGACGCTGCGCCGGTCCGTCCGGCGGCGGTGGACACCCAGTGCAGACGAGCACCAGCGACGAGCACGACACGACATCAGGAGACGAGCGCGACATGACGATGCCGGCCGACCCCGTCGAGGACCTCTGGTCATCCGTCCTCGGACTCCTCTCGGAGGACGACCGCATCACCCCGCAGCTGCACGGCTTCCTCAACCTGGTCGAGCCGAAGGGCGTGCTCGCCGGCACCCTCTACCTCGAGGTGCCGAACGACCTCACCCGCGGCATGCTCGAGCAGCGGATCCGCATCCCGATCACCGAGGCCGTCTCCCGCATCGGTGACGACACCGTCGCGAACTTCGCCATCACGGTGAACCCGGACATGGCGTCCGAGCCGCGGGTCGACACGCAGGTCACCAGCAACGTCCCCGAGTACGCCGAGCCGGTGCAGGAAGCCGTCGAGCAGAGTGCGGCCCCCCGCCAGTACATCGAGGCGCCGTTCGTCCCGAGCCAGATCGACTCCCCGGGGACCAGCGGTCGCCCCGAGTCCCGACTCAACCCCAAGTACAACTTCGACAACTTCGTCATCGGCTCGTCGAACCGCTTCGCCCACGCGGCGGCGGTCGCGGTGGCCGAGGCGCCGGCGAAGGCCTACAACCCGCTCTTCATCTACGGCGACTCGGGCCTCGGCAAGACCCACCTCCTGCACGCGATCGGCCACTACGCCGAGAGCCTCTACCCGGGGATCCGGGTGCGGTACGTGTCCAGCGAGGAGTTCACGAACGACTTCATCAACTCGATCGCGAACAACCGGTCGAACCAGTTCCAGCAGCGGTACCGCGACATCGACATCCTGCTGATCGACGACATCCAGTTCCTGCAGGGCAAGGACTCCACGCAAGAGGCGTTCTTCCACACCTTCAACACGCTGCACGACCACAACAAGCAGGTCGTCATCACGTCGGACGTCGCACCGAAGCACCTGACCGGGTTCGAGGACCGGATGCGCTCCCGCTTCGAGTGGGGCCTCATCACGGACGTCCAGGCGCCGGACCTCGAGACCCGCATCGCGATCCTCCGCAAGAAGGCGCAGTCCGACCACCTGCAGGTGCCCGACGACATCCTCGAGTTCATCGCGTCGAAGGTGTCGAGCAACATCCGCGAGCTCGAGGGCACCCTGATCCGCGTGACGGCGTTCGCGAGCCTGAACCGGACGGCCGTCGACATGGCCCTGGTGCAGACGGTCCTCAAGGACCTCATCACGCTCGACGACGACAACGTGATCGCGCCGACGGACATCATCAACCACACCGCGGAGTACTTCAAGCTCTCCGTCGACGACCTCTACGGGTCCTCCCGCTCGCAGGCGATCGCCACGGCACGGCAGATCGCGATGTACCTCTGCCGTGAGATGACGAGCCTGTCGCTGCCGAAGATCGGACAGCTCTTCGGCAACCGGGACCACACCACGGTCATGTACGCCAACAAGAAGATCGCGGAGCTCATGAAGGAGCGTCGCTCGATCTACAACCAGGTCACGGAGCTGACCAGCCGCATCAAGCAGGACCGCCGCTACCGCTGACGCACGTCGCGTTGCGTCGCACTGCGCACATCTGGTACGGCCCTGGAGGCGCGGCTGACGACCGTCAGATCGGACTGCTTCCGCGCGCATCCACCATCTGAGACGGTTCCATGCGCCGGACTTCACACAGTGTGGAAAGCCTGTGGATAACTGTGGAGGACACGCCGGTCGGTTGTTCACAGCGGAGGGGCCACCTGTGGAGACTGGGGATGGAAGTGGATAGATGAGATTCATTCATCCAGACGCCGCCCACACTCCGCTCACAACTCACACGTGTGTAGTTCCCTGTGGACAAGCGGTGTTAACAGGGTTATCCACAGTGTGCACAGGCGTTAACACCATTACTCCTGGTTAACGATTGATCTCAGCGGGCCAACCTTGTGGACGGCGGGATGACAAGAAATCCGGGCCTCGCCGGGCTGTGCCACAATGGGGCGGCCGGACAGTCCAACCGATCGACAGGGGTTCCAGCTGTGAAGTTCGAGGTCAACCGGGACGTCTTCTCCGAAGCCGTCTCCTTCGCGGTGAAGCTCCTCCCACAGCGCACGACCCTCCCGATCCTCTCGGGCGTCCTCATCCACGCCGACGGCGATCGACTCACGCTCTCGTCGTTCGACTACGAGGTCTCGGCGCAGACGTCCATCGCCGCGCAGATCGACGACCCCGGCACGGTGCTCGTCTCCGGCCGGCTCCTCAACGACATCGCGAGCCGCCTGCCGAACGCCCCGGTCACCTTCACCACCGAGGACTCCAAGATCTCGGTCACCTGCGGGTCGGCGCACTTCACGCTGCTGTCCATGCCGGTCGAGGAGTACCCGACGCTCCCCGAGATCGGCGAGCAGACCGGCGTCATCCCCGGCGACGCCTTCTCCGAAGCCGTGTCCCAGGTCGCCGTCGCCGCCAGCCGCGACGACGTCACCCCGGTGATCACCGGCGTCCAGCTCGAAGTCGGCGACAACGACCTCTCGCTGATCGCGACGGACCGCTACCGCGTCGCCGTCCGCACCATCGCGTGGGACTCCGGCCGCGTCGGGTCGGACCCGCTGCACGCGCTCGTCCCGGCCCGCACCCTGCAAGAGGTGGGCCGCACGTTCGGTTCGGCATCCACCGTCTCGGTGTCGATCAGCGGCTCGTCCGACCGCGAGCTGATCGCGTTCCACGCGGACGACAAGACCGTCACGTCGCTGCTCATCAAGGGCAACTACCCGCCGGTCCGCCGGCTCTTCCCCGAGACCGTCCAGGACCACGCGGTGATCAACACCGCGGAACTGGTCGAGGCGGTCCGACGGGTCTCCCTCGTCCTGGAGCGCGAAGCCGCCCTCCGGTTCTCCTTCACGGTCGACGGGCTCACGCTCGAAGCGATCGGTTCCGAACAAGCGCAGGCGTCAGAGTCGATCAGTGCGTTGCTGACCGGTGAGGAAACGGTGGTCTCGCTGAAGCCCGCCTTCCTCCTGGACGGGTTGAACGCGGTGCACTCCGAGTTCGTCCGGATCTCCTTCACCAAGACGGAGAACCCCAACAAGCCGGGCCCGGTGCTCATCACCGGGCAGACCTCGCAAGAGGCCCCGGCCGCGGACGGATACCGGTACCTGCTGCAGCCCAATCTCCTGCTGCGGTAAGCGCAACAGCCGAACACTGCGCTGACGCGCCATCCCTGCATCAGCGCGACGACGAACAGAAGAGGAAATCATGCACATCGGTCTTGTCGGCCTCGGTCGCATGGGCAACAACATGCGTGCCCGTCTCCGCAACGCAGGCATCGAGGTCACCGGCTACGACGCGAACCCCGCCGTCTCGGACGTCGCCGACCTCGGCGCACTCGCCGCGGCGCTCCCCGAGGGCAAGAAGCTCGTGTGGGTCATGGTCCCGCACGGCAAGATCACCGACGACGTGATCACCGACCTGTCGAACGTCCTGAGCGAGGGCGACCTCGTGATCGACGGCGGCAACTCGAAGTGGCTCGACGACGAGGTGCACGCCAAGCAGCTCGACGCCAAGGGCATCCGCTACATGGACGCCGGCGTCTCCGGTGGCGTCTGGGGCAAGGACAACGGCTACGGCCTCATGGTGGGCGGCGCCCCCGAGGACGTCGAGTTCGCCATGCCGGTCTTCGACGCGCTCCGTCCCGAGGGCCCGCGCGAAGAGGGCTTCTCGCACGCCGGCGGCGTCGGCGCGGGCCACTACGCGAAGATGGTCCACAACGGCATCGAGTACGCGATCATGCAGGCCTACGGCGAGGGCTACGAGCTCCTCGAGGCCAAGGACATCGTCCACGACGTCCCGGCGGTCTTCGCCGGATGGCAGCGCGGTACGGTCGTCCGCTCCTGGCTGCTCGACCTCCTCGTCCTCGCGATCAACGAGGACCCGAAGCTCGACGAGCTCGAGGGCTACGTCGACGATTCGGGCGAGGGTCGCTGGACCCTCGAAGAGGCGATCGAGCTCGCGGTGCCGATGCCCGCGCTCTCCGCGGCGATGTTTGCCCGCTTCGTCTCGCGTCAGGGCAGCGAGTCCCCGACGATGAAGGCCGTCGCGGCGCTCCGCAACCAGTTCGGCGGCCACGCCGTCAAGAAGGCGTAGTCCAACCGGGGCAACCCGGCCACGGCCCGCGTGCACGTCGACCACCTGCAACTCACGGACTTCCGGAACTACCGGGAGGCCGAGGTCGACCTCGCACGCGGGCCGAACCTGTTCGTCGGCCGGAATGGACAGGGCAAGACCAACCTCGTCGAGGCGATCGGCTACCTCTCCACCCTGGGATCGCACCGGGTCCCGACGGACGCGGCACTCGTGCGGCAGGGCTGCGACGCGGCGATCGTCCGCGCTCGGCTCGCGCACGAGGACCGCAGCATCCTCGCCGAGGTCCAGATCAACCGCACCGGCTCGAACCGGGCGCAGGTGAACCGCTCGGCCATCAAGCCCCGCGAGCTCCCGCGCTACTGCACGAGCGTCCTCTTCGCTCCCGAGGACCTCGCGCTGGTCCGGGGCGAACCGGCCGGCCGACGCCGGATGCTCGACGAGCTCCTCGGGCAGATCGCCCCGCGCATGCAGGGCGTCCTCGCCGACTACGACCGGACGCTCCGGCAGCGCAACACCCTGTTGAAGTCGGCCCGGGCGACCGGTGCGAAGGCGGGTTCGCTCGCGACGCTCGACGTCTGGGACGAGCGTCTCGTGGCCTTCGGCGCCGAGATCATCGCCGCCCGTGACCACCTCACCCGGCGGCTCGCCCCGTTCGTGGCCGAGGCCTACGCGACCGTCGCCGGCGAACGGCACGAGGCGTCGATCACCGGCGTCCTGAGCGTCCGCGGCGGCGACCCGGAGGACGCGGCCGCGACGGATCCCGTCCTCGGGACACCCGACGAGCCGGTCACCGTCACCGCGGCTGCCGATGCGTTCCGCGCGGCACTCGAACGGCGTCGACGCGACGAGCTCGACCGCGGCCTGACGCTCGTCGGTCCCCACCGCGACGACGTCCTCTTCCAGCTGAACGGGTTACCTGCCCGCGGCTACGCCAGTCACGGGGAATCGTGGTCGTTCGCGCTCGCCGTGCAGCTGGCCAGTGCGTCGATCCTCCGCGCCGAGTCGAGCCTGGGGGATCCGATCATCATCCTCGACGACGTGTTCGCCGAACTCGACGAGTCGCGCCGGGAACGCCTGGCCGGGGCGGTTGCCGACTACGAGCAGGTGCTCATCACCGCGGCGGTGTTCGGTGACGTGCCCGAGCAGCTGGCCGCGCACACGGTCCGGATCGAAGCTGGCACGATCGTGACCGACGAGGCGGAGTCGAGCCGCGCCTCCAGTCCGACCGAAGAACCGGACGACCACCGGGCGGAAGCCGACCCGACCGGAGCGGGCCTCTGATGCCGAAGCCGTCGAGACCCACCGAGCCCTCACGGGTCTACCGGCACCTCCGCGCCGTCTTCGGCGACCCCTCGAAGCGCGGCGTCGACGCGCGCCGGCGCCGTATGAAGGGACTCGACCCCGACTCCGTGCCCTACGGTCGCGGTCGCGAGCCCGCCGGACTCGGTGACGTCGTCGGTTCGCTCGCGCAGGAACTGGGCTGGACCGAGCCCCTCGCCCGGTCCGAGCTGTTCGTGGACTGGCCCGCCGTGGTGGGCGAGGAACTCGCGAAGCACTCCCGACCCGTGACCATCGATGACGGTGCACTCGTCATCCGGTGCGACTCGACGGCCTGGGCGACCCAGCTCCGACTGATGCGCAGCACCGTCACGACGACCATCGCCGAGCGGCACCCCGAGGCGGGGGTGCAGTCGATCCGGGTTTCGGGCCCCGACGCCCCCACCTGGAAACGCGGTCCCAGGACGGTTCAGGGGCGCGGTCCCCGCGACACTTACGGGTAGGGCGACGAAATCGTCCGGGAGGACGAAAAAAGGCCGTCCACGGCCGGAATCCGCCCTCGGAGGAGGGGGTCCTGCGGTAGACTGAGAGGTGCAGTGCGCGGGTGTTCCGCGCGCAGGCAGGAGCACCTTCGAATGACATCCGGATCTGACGACGACCGACAGAACTCGTCCGGCGAGGCGACCCCGCAGAGCGATCCAGCGTACGGCGCAGACCAGATCCAGGTGCTCGAGGGACTCGAAGCCGTCCGGAAGCGTCCGGGCATGTACATCGGGTCGACGGGTCCCCGCGGTCTGCACCACCTCGTGCAGGAGATCGTCGACAACTCCGTCGACGAAGCGCTCGCGGGCTACTGCGACACGATCAACGTCACCATCCGCGAAGACGGCGGCGTCCGCGTGGTCGACAACGGCCGTGGCATCCCCGTCGGGATCCACGCTGCCGAGGGCGTCTCGACCGTCCAGGTCGTGCTCACCGTCCTGCACGCCGGCGGCAAGTTCGGCGGCGGCGCGTACGCGGTGTCCGGTGGTCTGCACGGCGTCGGTTCGTCGGTCGTCAACGCGCTGAGCTCCGAGCTCGACGTCGAGGTTCGCCAGCAGGGCCACGTCTGGCGCCAGAGCTACACCGACGGTGTCCCGGTCGCGCCCCTGTCGAAGGACGAGGAAGACGACGGCCACGGCACCACGATCACGTTCTGGCCGAACGCCGACATCTTCGAGACCGTCGTCTTCGACTACGAGACCCTGCGCACGCGCTTCCAGCAGATGGCCTTCCTCAACAAGGGCCTGCGGATCACCCTGACCGACGAGCGCACCCCGGCCGAGGGTGAAGAGGCACGGCACGACTCCTTCCTCTACGAGCGCGGGCTCGCCGACTACGTCGAGTACCTCAACGCCCAGAAGAAGGCCGACCTGGTGCACCCGGACGTCATCGGGTTCGAGGCCGAGGACCCGGAGCGCAAGATCGCGCTCGAGGTCGCGATGCAGTGGAACACCTCCTACCAAGAGAGCGTCCACACCTTCGCGAACACGATCAACACGCACGAGGGCGGCACCCACGAAGAGGGCTTCCGCGCGGCGCTGACGTACCTGGTCAACAAGTACGCGCGCGAGGCGAAGATCATCAAGGAGAAGGACGACAACCTCACGGGTGACGACATCCGCGAAGGACTGACGGCCGTCATCTCCGTGAAGCTCGGCGAACCGCAGTTCGAGGGGCAGACGAAGACCAAGCTCGGCAACACCGAGGCGAAGGGCTTCGTCCAGCGCGTCGTCGGCACCGAGCTCACCCACTGGTTCGAGAGCAACCCGACGCAGGCCCGCGACGTCGTGCGCAAGGCGATCCAGGCCTCGCAGGCCCGTCTCGCCGCACGCAAGGCGCGCGAGACCACCCGTCGCAAGGGCCTCCTCGAGTCGGGCGGCATGCCCGGCAAGCTCAAGGACTGCCAGTCGAAGGACCCGACGGTCTCCGAGATCTTCATGGTCGAGGGTGACTCCGCCGGTGGTTCCGCCGTGCAGGGTCGCAACCCGATGACGCAGGCGATCCTGCCGCTGCGCGGCAAGATCCTCAACGTCGAGAAGGCCCGCCTCGACCGTGCCCTGGCCAACCAGGAGATCCAGTCGATGATCACGGCGTTCGGCGCCGGCATCGGCGAGGACTTCGACCCGGACAAGGCCCGCTACCACAAGATCGTGCTGATGGCCGATGCCGACGTCGACGGCCAGCACATCACGACCCTGCTCCTCACCCTGCTGTTCCGCTACATGCGGCCGCTCATCGAGCGCGGCTACGTGTACCTCGCGCAGCCGCCGCTCTACCGCCTGAAGTGGTCGAACTCGGCGCACGAGTACGTGTTCAGCGACCGGGAGCGCGACGCCCTGATGCAGGCCGGCCTCGCCGCCGGCAAGCGCATCCCGAAGGACAACGGGATCCAGCGCTACAAGGGTCTCGGCGAGATGGACTACAAGGAGCTGTGGGACACCACGATGAACCCGGACACCCGGACGCTCCTGCAGGTCACGCTCGAGGACGCCGCCGCGGTGGACAGCGTCTTCGCGACGCTGATGGGTGAGGACGTCGAGTCCCGTCGCCAGTTCATCCAGCAGAACGCGAAGGACGTCCGGTTCTTGGACATCTGATCCTGGCCTGGAGGCGCGGCGTGAGCCGCGCGGACCAGTCCTGACCACCTGTGGTCGCGCCCGGCGCGACTGACGGAACCACAGCCTCCAGGCTGTCCAGAAAGGGAACGAAGCCACATGGCTGACGACAACGAGAACGGCGCCGACGAGCAGCCCGAGATCGTCCACGGCGACAGCGGGGACATCGTCGTCTCCGGTGACCGCATCTCGCAGGTCGACCTGCAGCTCGAGATGCAGCGCTCGTACCTCGACTACGCGATGAGCGTCATCGTCGGTCGTGCCCTGCCCGAGGTCCGTGACGGACTGAAGCCGGTGCACCGCCGCGTGATCTACGCGATGTTCGACGGCGGCTACCGTCCCGACCGGGCCTTCTCGAAGTGCTCGCGCGTCGTCGGCGACGTCATGGGGCAGTTCCACCCGCACGGCGACAGCGCGATCTACGACGCCCTCGTCCGCCTGGTGCAGCCGTGGTCGCTCCGGTACCCGCTCGCGCTCGGCCAGGGCAACTTCGGTTCCCCGGGCAACGACGGCGCCGCTGCCCCGCGGTACACCGAGACCAAGATGGCGCCGCTCGCCATGGAGATGGTCCGGGACATCGACGAGGACACCGTCGACTTCCAGGACAACTACGACGGTCGCACGCAGGAGCCCGCGATCCTGCCGGCACGGTTCCCGAACCTGCTGGTCAACGGCTCCGTCGGCATCGCGGTCGGCATGGCGACGAACATCCCGCCGCACAACCTGCGCGAGGTCGCTGCGGGCGCCAAGTGGGCGCTCGAGCACCCCGACGCCACGCGTGAAGAGCTCCTCGGCGCGCTCATGCAGCGGATCAAGGGCCCGGACTTCCCGACCGGGGCGCAGATCCTCGGCACGAAGGGCATCCAGGACGCCTACCGCACCGGTCGTGGCTCGATCACGATGCGTGCGGTCGTCAACGTCGAGGAGATCCAGGGCCGCACCTGCCTCGTCGTCACCGAGCTCCCGTACCAGGTGAACCCCGACAACCTCGCGATCCGCATCGCCGAGGGTGTGAAGGACGGCAAGCTCGCCGGCATCGCGGACATCCGCGACGAGACCTCGGGTCGTACCGGTCAGCGTCTCGTCATCGTGCTCAAGCGCGACGCCGTCGCCAAGGTCGTCCTCAACAACCTGTACAAGCACACGCAGCTGCAGGAGAACTTCGGCGCGAACATGCTCGCGATCGTCGACGGCGTGCCCCGCACCCTCGCGCTCGACGGGTTCATCTCGGCGTGGGTCGACCACCAGATCGACGTCATCGTCCGCCGCACCCAGTTCCGGCTGCGCGAGGCCGAGAAGCGCGCCCACATCCTCCGTGGCTACCTGGCCGCGCTCGACGCCCTCGACGAGGTCATCGCGCTCATCCGCCGGTCGCCCGACGTCGAAGAGGCCCGCACCGGTCTGATGGACCTGCTGTCCGTCGACGAGATCCAGGCGCGCGCGATCCTCGAGCTCCAGCTCCGTCGTCTCGCCGCCCTCGAGCGGCAGAAGATCCACGACGAGGCCGAGGAGCTCGAGCGCAAGATCGCCGACTTCCAGGACATCCTGGCGTCGGAGACCCGTCAGCGCACGATCATCGGCGACGAGCTCGAGGAGATCGTCGAGCGGTTCGGCGACGACCGCCGCAGCGAGATCCTGCTCGGCTTCGACGGCGACATGTCCATCGAGGACCTCATCCCCGAAGAGGAGATGGTCGTCACCATCACCCGCGGCGGGTACGTCAAGCGGACGCGCAGCGACAACTACCGGTCGCAGCACCGCGGCGGACGCGGGGTCAAGGGTGCGCAGCTGCGCGCCGACGACATCGTCGAGCACTTCTTCGTGACGACGACGCACCACTGGCTCCTCTTCCTCACGGACAAGGGGCGGGTCTACCGCGCCAAGGCCTACGAGCTGCAGGAGGCCAGCCGCGACGCCAAGGGTCAGCACGTGGCGAACCTGCTCGCCATGCAGCCGGACGAGCAGATCCAGCAGGTGCTCGACATCCGCGACTACGAGGCGGCGCAGTACCTCGTGCTCGCCACGGCGCACGGTCTCGTGAAGAAGACCCCGCTCACCGAGTACGACACGAACCGCACCGGCGGCATCATCGCGATCAACCTGCGCGACGGCGACACCCTGGTGCAGGCACTCCTCGTCGACGAGCACGACGACCTCCTGCTCGTGTCGAAGCACGGCATGTCGCTGCGCTTCACCGCGACGAACGACACCCTGCGCCCGATGGGTCGATCGACCTCCGGCGTGAAGGGCATGTCCTTCCGCGACGACGACTCGCTGCTCGCAGCCCGGGTCGTCTCGGACGACGGCTACGTCTGGGTCATGACCGAGGGCGGCTACGCCAAGCGCACGTCGGTCGACCAGTACCGCGTGCAGGGCCGTGGTGGTCTCGGCATCAAGGTGGCCAAGCTGGCCGCTGACCGAGGCGACCTTGTGGGTGCTCTCATCGTGGGCGAGGACGACGAGGTGCTCGTCGTGCTGCAATCGGGCAAGGTGGTAAGGTCTGCCGTGGCCGAGGTGCCCGCCAAGGGTCGCGACACGATGGGTGTGGTCTTCGCGAGGTTCGCGGAGAACGACCGGATCATCGCGGTGGCCCGGAACACAGAGCGGAACCTGGACGACCAGGACGACGCCGAGATCGAGCCTGCGGGCCCGGTGGAGACGGTCAGCCCGGACGAAGCGGCCGCCGACCCCGCCGACACAGTGCCCACGGACACCGTGGCCGGAGAGGACCAGTCAAGCAATGAGTAGTGTCGCCGAGAAGCTCCAGAAGAAGGCGAAGCGGCCCGTCGGCACCCGTCAGGTGCGGCTGCGGCTCGTGTACGTCGACTTCTGGTCGATGGTGAAGCTCAGCTTCCTCATCGCCCTGGCCGGCTCGATCGTGATCGTCGTCGCCACCGCGCTGGTGTGGGTCATCCTGAACCAGACCGGTGTCTTCACCCAGATCGACGCCCTGCTGAAGGACGTCACCGGGCAGAACAACTACTCGATCATGGACCAGTTCTCGCTGGGCCAGGTGCTCGGGTTCTCCATCGTCGTGGGCATCCTCAACGTGGTCGTCGGCACCGTGCTCGGCGCCATCGTGAGTGTCCTCTACAACCTCAGTGTGCGGATCACCGGCGGCTTGCTCGTCGGCTTCACGAACAACTGACACACCCGGGCCGGATGGGCCGACCGTCTCGATTTCGTTCTGCGAGATCCGTACGGTAGGCTTTCATCCGGTCTGAGGGGCTATAGCTCAGGCGGTTAGAGCGCTTCGCTGATAACGAAGAGGTCCAAGGTTCAAGTCCTTGTAGCCCCACCACTTCCTCCGACACTCCGTACGATGGGTGTCACGGGGCCTTAGCTCAGTTGGTAGAGCGCCTGCTTTGCAAGCAGGATGTCGGGAGTTCGATTCTCCCAGGCTCCACTCCCTCGGCGTGAGCGATGCTCCGCTCGTTCCTCGCTTCGCCTCGCTTGGTCGTCGTGTTCGTCTGCGCCTTCGGCGCGCCGCTCCGCGATCGGTTCCGTTGCGCGACGTTCTTGCGGGCTCGAGGTTTGCCGATTGTGGCATCTCGCGCTGGCTGAACGGCCGTTCGTGGGACCTCGGCGGACGTGAGTGGTGCGTCGTGCGACCGCGACACGGCTCCGGGTGGACCCCGGCGGACGTGCGTGCTGGGTTGTGCGACCTCGCCGGGTGGCGGGGTGGGCCGAACGCGACGGCGTACGGGAGGCGCGGGGCGGGGCCGACCCGCGCCTCCCGTCCGTCGCCGGGCCGGTGAGTGGGCACGACATGCCGTGCGTCGGGCGCCGAGTGGGCACGAACGGCCGCTTCGGCGCGGTGAACGGGACGTATTCTGCCCGCTCGCCGCTCCGACCGCGGACGACGAAGGGCCCCGGCGCGTGCCGGGGCCCTTCGTGCGAACCGGGAGGTCAGGCGGCAGGCTTCTCCGCCGTGTCAGCGTCGTCGGCGACCCACAGGTCGTCGTCCGCGCGGAGCGTCTGGTACGCGGCGTAGGCGGCGCCCGCCACGGCCACGACACCGACCACGATCAGCGCGACACCGCCGAAGCCGATGCCCTTCTTCTGGTGCGGCACGTACTTCTCCGCTGCCTTCTTGGCCTTCTTGCCCTTCTTCTGGGCGTTCTTCACGATCTTCTTGACGCGGGGGTCCTTCGCGAGGTCACCCACGCTGAGGACTGAGCCCGCCGTCGCGACGAGTCCGGGGACGACCTCGGACTGGAAGCGGTGCGAAGCACTCTGCGCTGCGCTCGTGGCAGCGTGCACCCCCGTGGCGACAGCCGGACGGATGCCGTTGTCGATCGCGTTCTGCACTCGCGGAGCGATGTCCTTGCGAGCGGTGTCCACGGCGTGGGACCGCGCCTCCGCAAGGATCGCGTTCGCGTGCTCGAGGACCTTGCGCTGCTCGCCGAGGAGCGAGGCGGTCTGGCCCTTGAGCTTCTTGATCTGCTTCCGGCGCTTGCGCGGGATCTCGATCGTCGTCATCTGGTACCTCCATCGGAACGGCGTGACCCCCATCCTGCCACCGCAGTGCCTGACAGGTCACGGAGCCTCACCTGTGTGATCCGTCTGACCGTCAGCAGTACATGCGAGAATCGGAACATGTCTCTGCACACCGCTGTCGCAACGATCCACACGAACAAGGGCGACATCCGCGTCAACCTGTTCGGCAACCACGCTCCGAAGACCGTCAAGAACTTCGTCGACCTCGCGACGGGCAAGCAGGAGTGGACCCACCCCGGCACCGGCAAGGTCTCGACCGACAAGCTGTACGACGGTGTCGTCTTCCACCGCATCATCAAGGACTTCATGATCCAGGGCGGCGACCCGCTCGGTCAGGGCATCGGCGGACCGGGCTACCGCTTCGACGACGAGATCCACCCGGAGCTCACCTTCCAGAACCCGTACATCTTCGCCATGGCGAACGCCGGCATCCAGGGTGGCCGCGGCACCAACGGCTCGCAGTTCTTCATCACCACGGTGGCGACGCCGTGGCTGCAGGGCAAGCACACCATCTTCGGCGAGGTCGCGGACGACGAGTCCCGCGCGGTCGTCGACGCGATCGAGGGTGTGGCGACCGACGGCCGTGACAAGCCGCTCGAGGACGTCGTCATCCAGAGCATCGACGTCGAGGACGTCTGAGCCACCACGTGACCGATCAGGCGTACAACCCGAACAACACCTGCTACCGGCATCCGGACCGGCAGAGCTTCGTGCTCTGCCAGCGCTGCGGGCGGACGATCTGCCCGGAGTGCCAGACGCCGGCGGCGGTCGGGGTGCACTGCCCTGAGTGCGTGCGCGAGCAGCGTGCGCAGTTCCAGGCGAACCGTCGGGCGTCCGGAGGCCCCAGCGGCCTGACGGTCGCCCGGCGGCGCTTCGCCATGCTCGACCAGAAGGCGACGGTCGTGATCGTCGCCGTCTCGGTCGCGATCTGGTTGCTCGACCAGGTCTCGGGCGGGTTCTTCACGAACCTGTTCGCCTACAACTCGTTGCTCCTGCCCTCGCAGCCGTGGCGAGCGGTGACGGTGCTCTTCGTGCACTCGGGCCTCTTCCACATCCTGTTCAACATGTGGGCGCTGTGGATCTTCGGCCGGATGCTCGAGAACATGCTCGGGGCGTGGCGGTTCCTGGCGCTCTACTTCATCACCGGGATCTTCGGGTCGATGCTCGTGACGTTCCTGGCCCCCGGCACGTGGGTGGTCGGAGCGTCCGGCGCGATCTTCGGGCTGTTCGCGGCGTTCTTCGTCCTGCAGCGCAGTCTCGGCAACAACGCCGTGCAGCTGCTGGTCATCATGGGACTCAACCTCGTCGTGGGGTTCCTGCCGGGCACGAACATCTCGTGGCAGGCGCACGTCGGCGGGATCATCGGCGGCTTCGTGGTCGGGTTCGTGTTCGCACGGACCCGCAACATCCGCCAGCGTTCGCTGCAGATCGCACTGCTCGTGGCCGCCGCGGTCGTGGGCATCGCCCTGACCGCCGTCGGGTACGCGGTGACGATCGGCTGACAGCCGCACAGCCGCACAGCCGCACAGCAGCACCACCGGACGCCCCGTCGCTCAGCGGCGGGGGCGTTCGTGCGTCCCCGGGGGCTTTTCCACACGTGCACGACTGAGTTGTCCACAGCTGTGGAGAACGCGGTGAGTTACACGCATGTGATTATCCCCACTGTGGAGTCCGCTGTGGATAACTCCGGGACGGGGGTGTGGATGGGTGTGTGGAGAGTGTGGAGAACTGTGGAGAACGCGCGCGGAGGTGGGGACAAGGGCCACGGCGGGGCGACTGCACTGTGGACAACGGCACGAATGACGACGCCCGCCGCACCAGCAGGTGCGACGGGCGTCGAGAGGTGTGTGGCCGGGGTGCTACCGCCAGCGCGTGGTCATCAGGAAGCCGACGAACATGATGCCGAAGCCGATGAGGATGTTCCACGAACCGAGGGACGGCACCGGCAGCGTCGTGTTCGAGATGTAGAAGACGATCACCCAGGCGAGGCCGATGAGCATGAAACCGAACATGACCGGCTTGAACCACACGGGGTTCGGCTGGTCCCCCGCGGTGTCGACCGAGTCGGCTCGGGTCGTCCGGGCGGGCTTGGTGCGGTCCTTGTCCTTGGCCATGGCCGGTATCCTACCGTGACCGCGGGTGTGGGAAGCCTCTCAGCCCGCCGCACACATCCCCCACGAGTACGGTGAACCGACCATGACCAAGATCCTCGTCGTCGACAACTACGACAGCTTCGTCTACACGCTGAACGGCTACGTGCAGCAGCTCGGGGCGGAGACCGACGTGGTCCGGAACGACGCCTTCCCCGCATCCGAGATCGCCGACCGCATCGCCGAGTACGACGGTGTGCTGCTGTCCCCCGGCCCCGGGACGCCCGCGGACGCAGGCGTCTCCGTCGAGACCGTGCACGCCGCCATCGCCGCGGACAAGCCCCTGCTCGGTGTGTGCCTCGGCCACCAGGCCATCGCCGAGGCGCTCGGTGCGACGGTCACCCACGCCGAGGAACTCATGCACGGCAAGACCTCGCAGGTCGACCACGACGACAGCCCCCTCTTCGCGGGCGTCCCGCACCCGTTCACGGCGACGCGGTACCACTCGCTCGCGATCGTCGACGGCACGGTCCCCGACGAGCTCACCGTGACCGCCCGGACCGGTGGTGGCGTCATCATGGGCGTGCAGCACCGCGAGCACCCCGTGTACGGCGTGCAGTTCCACCCGGAGTCGGTCCTCACCGAGGGCGGCTACCGGATGGTCGGAAACTGGCTCGAGACGACCGGCCTCGCCGGTGCAGCAGAACGCGCTGCGGGCCTGAACCCGCTCATCGCGGCCCACCGGGCCTGACAGCGGCGCGCCACTGACGTGACCGCCCTGCGGGACGGTCGGGACGTGGCGGGGTCGAGCCGCGCCTCCGGGAAGGCAGCCTGACACGACGACGGACGGGAGGCGCGGCGCACCCCTGCCGCGGAGCATCCGTCAGGACGCGGTCAGATCACTGACCGTCGTCGCCGCCGTCCTTGCCACCGTCGGCGGGTGCATCCGTCGCCGGCGGCTGCGAGGGCTGCGCCGAGCCGGCGCAGTACGTGAGCGTCACGGTGCTGCCCTGCGCGATGTCGCCGGCGGGGGCGCTCTGCTGCGTCACGGTGCCACCGATGCACGAGTACGACGGCGCCGGCGTGACCTTCAGCCCCAGCTGGGCGAGGGTCGCGTTCGCCGTGGAGAACGGCTGCTGGGTGACGTTCGGCAACTCGACCTTGCCGTTCGACACCGTCAGGTTCACCACCGTGCCCTTGGTGTGCTGCGAGGAAGCGGCGGGGTCGGTGCTCATGACCGTCCCCTCGGGCACGTCGGGCGAGTAGTCGGAGTTGATCGCACCGACGGCGAAGCCCGCCTGCTCGAGGGTCTTCTGCGCAGCGTCCTGCGCCTGCCCCGCGAGGTCCGGGACGGCGACCTGTTCGGGGCCGAGCGAGACGATCACGCGGACGTTCTGCTTGCGCGCGACGTTCGTGCCGGAGCCGGGCTCGGTGCGGATGACCGATCCCCGGTCGACGTCGTCGGAGTTCTCCTCGACCTTGACGGGGACGAGGTCCTTCTTGCCGAGCGCGGAGGCCGCGGAGTCGTAGGTCGCACCGACGACGTTCGGCACGCTGACCGAGGACGTGACGGGAGGCTTGCCCGGACCGAGGTTCGCCACGAAGAACACGACCGCCACGATGACCGCCGCGGTCAGGATGATGCCGACCCAGATCCAGGCGACGGGCGGCCGGTTCTGGGTGCGCTGCGGGCGGTGCTCGGCGGTGTCGTCGTCGAGCTCGCGGAAGGCCACCGCGGGGTTCGAGGTCGTCCGGGGGTTCACACCGAACAGCACCGTCGAGGCATCGTGGGCGGCCTGCTGCTGGAGCTTGCGGGTCGACGCGGGGACCTTGCCCGCCGCGGCCTGCTGCAGTTCCGTCCGGAACTCCGCCGCGTTCTGGTAGCGGCGCGTGCGGTCCTTCACCAGGGCGTGCAGCGTGACCGCGTCGAGCGCCGGCGAGACCTCGGGCATGAGGGACGACGGCGCGACGGGCTGTTCGCTGACGTGCTGGTACGCGACAGCGACGGGGGTGTCCCCGAGGAACGGCGGGCGGCCGGTGAGCAGCTCGAAGAACACGACACCGGTGGAGTAGACGTCGGTACGGGCGTCGACGGTCTCGCCGCGGGCCTGTTCCGGGGAGAAGTAGGACGCGGTACCGAGGATCGAGGTCGTCTGGGCGACCGTCGCGGAGGTGTCGGTGATGGCGCGGGCGATGCCGAAGTCCATGACCTTGACCTGGCCGGAGTGCGTCACCATGACGTTCGCGGGCTTGATGTCGCGGTGCACGACGCCGGCACGGTGCGAGTACTCGAGCGCGGTGAGGATGCCCTCGGTGATGCGCACGGCTTCGTCCGGGGCGACCGGGCCCTCGCCGATGATGTCGGAGAGCGGACGGCCCTCGACGTACTCCATGACGATGAAGGGCACCTGCACCTCGGCACCGGAGGTCTCGGTGACCGTCTCTTCGCCGGCGTCGTAGACGCGGACGATGGTGGGGTGGGCCATGCGGGCGGCCGCCTGGGCTTCCTGCCGGAAGCGCGTGCGGAACGCCGGGTCGTTGGCGAGGCTGGGCTTCAGCAGCTTCACTGCCACCTTGCGTCCGAGCCGGGTGTCGTTGCCCAGATGCACAGTGGCCATGCCGCCCCGACCGATGACGTCACCGATCTCGTAGCGGTTGGCGAGGAGGGTGATCCCCGCGGTCACACCTTCTGGCACGTACTCCTCCGAATGTCCGTCCGGGCAAGTGTACGGCAGGCTTCGCTGGTGAGACGCTGGTGACGGGGGGCTCGACCGAACCGTTACGCAACGGTGTCGCGAGCCCCCGTCCGGGGGTCGATCAGTTGCCGTCCTGCGGGCCAGCGCTCGGGTTGTTGCCGTCGGTCGGGTCGGTCGTCGGCTCGTCCGCGGCCTGCCAGGCGTCGCTCGACGCGGCCTCGGACGCCGCCGACGCCGCGAGGTTGCCGCACGTCACGGTGTAGCTCAGCGATGCCGAGGTGTCGATCTTGTCGATCTGCACGGTGACCGATCGGTGGTCGGCGTCGAGCGTGCCCGAGGTCTGGCTCGAGGCGTCCTTGCCGCCGGTGATCGTGTACGCGTACGACGACACGGTGTACCCGGTCGGGCACGTCGCCGCCGCCCAGCTGAAGGTCACCACGCCGTCGGCGGACACCGCACCCGGGGACGCCGAGTTCGGCTGGTTGACCGTCGGCTGCGCCGTGTACTGCTGCAGCACGACGAGCGAGCCGGGCGCCAGGCTGCCGGTGGGGCTGATCGACTGGACGGTGTTCGCCTGCTCGGGCTTCGGGGCGGGGTCGCCGTCCTCGACGCGGGAGGTGAGGTTCAGCGCCTCGAGCTTGGCCTGCGCGTCGGCGACCGACAGCCCGACGAAGTCCGCCGAGTTCACGGTCACGCGGGTCTCGGTCGGGGTCGCGCTCGGCGTCGGCGTCTGGGAGCGTGTCGGCTTGGCGGACGACTGCGACGGCGAGGGGTCGGCGCCGCCGTTCCCGTTGCTCGTCACCGCGAAGGCGATCACCACACCGGCGATGATGAGCACCGCGACGATGCCCACGACCCACCAGATCCAAGCGCGCTTCTTCTTCGGTTCCTCGTCCTCGCCGTCGACCGGCGAGCCCGGGGTGCCCGGACCGCCCGTGGCCGCACCCGCCTGGGTGCCGATGAGCGCCGTCGCAGCGTCGTTCCCCGGCGTCTGCGGCGGGTTGAACGCCACGGTGCCGCCGGCGGCGATGGCCGGCACGGCGACGGTGGCGGCCGCGACGTCCCCACGGCGGAGCGCCTGCGCCGCACGGGCCAGGTTCGCCGCCGTCGCCGGACGGTCGGCCGGCTTCTTGGCGATGCACGACATCACGAGGGCGGAGACCGGCTCCGGGATGTCCCCCGGGAGCGCCGGCGGCTGCTCGTTGATGTGCGCCATGGCGATCGCGACCTGCGACTCGCCCGTGAACGGGCGACGGCCCGCCAGGCACTCGTACGCGACGATGCCGAGCGAGTAGATGTCGGTCGACGGCGACGCCGGGTGCCCGCTCGCCTGCTCCGGCGAGAGGTACTGGACGGTGCCCATGACCTGTCCGGTCGCGGTGAGCGGCACCTGGTCGGCGATGCGCGCGATGCCGAAGTCGGTGATCTTGACGCGGCCGTCCGGCGTGATGAGCAGGTTGCCCGGCTTGATGTCGCGGTGCACGAGCCCGACGGCGTGCGCGGCCTGCAGGGCGTTCGCGGTCTGCGCGACGATGTCGAGGACCTTGTCGACCGGCAGCGTGTGCTCCCGCTCGATCATGGTCGAGAGCGCCTCGCCGGGGACGAGCTCCATCACGAGGTAGGCGCTGCCGTCCTCCTCGCCGTAGTCGAAGACGTTGGCGATGCCCTCGTGGTTGACGAGCGCAGCGTGACGGGCCTCGGCGCGGAAGCGCTCGAGGAAGCCCGGGTCGCCGAGGTACTCGTCCTTGAGGATCTTGAGTGCGACGGTCCGGCCGATGACGAGGTCGGTGGCCTGCCACACCTCTCCCATGCCGCCGATGGCGACGCGGGACGAGAGTTGGTACCGCCCACCGAAGGTGAGTCCGCTGGTGGGTCTCATTTGTTCAGCACCGCCTCCATGACTTTCTTCGCGACCGGGGCCGCGACCGTGTTGCCGACTCCGGACTGCCCGAGTCCGCCGCCGTTCCCGACGACGACCGCGACGGCCACCTCCGGGTCCTTCGCCGGGGCGAAGCCCGTGAACCAGAGTGTGTAGGGATCGCCCGTGCCGCCTTCGGCCGTGCCCGTCTTCCCTGCGACGTCGACACCGTCGATCTTGGCATTGGTGCCGGTCCCCGAGCTGACGACGCTCTGCATGGCCTCGGTGAGGTCACTCGCCTCGGACGACGAGAGCGGGTCGCTGTACTGCTTCGGGGAGAAGGACTCGACGGTCTTCAGGTCGCTCGTCGTGATCGAGTCGACGAGCGAGGGCTGCATGACCTTGCCACCGTTCGCGATGCCGGCGGAGACCATGGCCATCTGCAGCGGGGACACCCGGACGCTGGCCTGGCCGAACGAGCTCAGCATGAGCTGCGCGGTGTCGTCGCTGACGTCGGGGTACTGGCTGGCCGTGGCGCGCATCGGGACCTCGATCGCGTCGCCGAAGCCGTACTTGTCGGCCATGCTCTTGATCGCGTCGTAGCCGAGCTTCTGGCCGAGCTCCGCGAAGGGGATGTTGCACGAGTACTGGATCGCCGTGCGCAGCTTGACCTTGTCGCCGCCGCCGCACGAGCCGCCCTCGGCGTTGTTGATGTACGTGCTCGTGCCGGGCAGCTGCAGCCGCGACGGGTTCGGGAACTCGGAGTCGAGGTTGTACTTGCCGCCCTCGAGCGCCGCGGACGCCACGACGAGCTTGAAGACCGACCCGGGCGTGTACAGGTCGCCGCCGATGGCCCGGTTCTGCAGGGGCTTCGCGGCGTTCGACTCGAGCGCCTTGTACTGGTCGATGACGTTCTGCGTGTCGTGTGACGTCAGCGTGTTCGGGTCGTAGCTCTGCTTCGACACCATCGCGAGGATCTTGCCGGTCTTCGGCTGGATCGCGACGACGGCACCGGTGTTGTCGCCCAGTGCGTCGTACGCGGCCTTCTGGACGTCCGGGTCGATCGTCAGGTTGACGTTGTCGCCCTGGACGTCCTGGCCGGTCAGGATCGCGTTGAGGTTCTGGAAGAACGAGGCGTCGGAGTTGCCGGAGAGCACGGTGTTCTCGGCGCCCTCGATGCCGGAGTTGCCCTGGCCGATCGTGAAGTACCCGGTGACGGCCGAGTACAGGTCGCCGTTCGTGTACTTCCGCTGGTACTGGTACTGGTCGTCCACCGGGGTCGACTCGGCGATGGGACTGCCGTTGACGAGGATCGCGCCGCGCTTCGTGGAGTAGCTGGCGAGGATCGTCCGGGAGTTCCGCGAGTCCGCGCGGAGGGAGTCGGCCGAGAAGAACTGGATGGAGGTCGTCGACACGAAGAGTGCGACGAACATGAGCACGATGACGGTCGAGACACCGCGGAGCTGTCGGTTCACCGGCTGCGCTCCTTCCTGGTCGTCCCGCGACCACGAGCAGCCGGGATCGCACCCTGCTGCACGCGCTGTTCGGCGGGGATTGCATCGGTCAGGCGCAGCAGCATCGCGGCGATGATCCAGTTGGCGACGAGGGACGAACCACCGGCCGCCATGAACGGCGTCGTGAGGCCGGTGACCGGGATGACCCGGGTGATGCCGCCGACGACGACGAACACCTGCAGCGCGATGATGAAGCCGAAGCCCACGCCGAGCAGCTTGCCGAAGTCGTCCTGCGCCATGAACCCGACGCGGAGGCCTCGCGACGCCAGGATGATGAACAGGGCGAGGATCGCGAAGACGCCGATCAGGCCGAGTTCCTCACCCAGGGAGGCGATGATGTAGTCCGCGTTGGCGACCGGGGTGATGTACGGACGCCCCTGGCCGAGACCGGTGCCCGTGATCCCGCCGTTCGCGAAGCCGAACAGGCCCTGCACGAGCTGGTAGCTGCCCTGGGTCTGCCGGGTGAAGATCTCCTGGTTGAACGGGTCGAGCCACTGCTCGAACCGGCCGTGCACGTAGACGAGCACGGACTGGGCGACGAGCGCGCCACCCACGAACAGCACGAGCCCGATGAGGACCCAGCTCAGCCGCGCCGTCGCGACGTAGATCATCACGAGGAACAGGCCGAAGTAGAGCAGTGCGGTGCCGAGGTCGCGCTGGAAGACCAGGACGCCCATGGCCGCGGCCCACATCACGAGGATCGGCCCGAGGTCACGCGCCCGCGGGAACGTCATGCCGAGGAACTTCCGGCCGACGATCGACAGCGAGTCCCGTGCGGTGACGAGGTAGCCGGCGAAGAACAGCGCCATCGTGATCTTGGCGAGCTCGCCCGGCTGGAAGGTGAACGAGCCGAGCTTGATCCAGACCCGCGCACCGTTCACGTTGAGTCCGATGCCCGGCAGCATCGGCAGGAGCAACAGCGCGATCGTCAGGAACATGAAGATGTAGCGGTACCGCTGCAGGAACCGGTGGTTCCGGACGACCGAGACCGTGATGATCGCCAGGACCATCGCGAGCATCGTCCAGACGATCTGCTTCACGCCGATCGCGCCCCAGCCGGTCAGGCCGTTGTGGACGTCGATGCGGTAGATCTCGGCGATCCCGATGCCGTTCAGCACGAGTGCGACCGGCAGGATGAACGGGTCGGCGTTCTTCGCGACGATTCGCAGCACGACGTGCATCACGAGCGCGAGCCCGAGGATGCCGGCGCCGACCCAGAGCACCGAGGTGTCGAACAGCTTGCCCTTCGTGCCGAGCTGCACGAGGACCATCGCGCCGGCGCAGATGCCGCACGCGATGACGAGCAGCACGAGCTCGAGGTTGCGGGCGCGGGCGGGCTCCCGCAGCTTGATCGTGATCGCCTGCGTGAAGGACTGGGCGGTGGCGCTGCTCATCGCTTCGCCCCTGGTGACGGCGACGGCGACTTCGTCGGGGACGAGGAGGGCGTCGGAGACGGTGATCCGCCGTCTCCGCCGGTGCCCGCCTGGTCCTGACCGGTCTCGGCGGCCTTCCGCAGCCGGTCGACGATGTCACGGGCGTCGTCGAGCGACTGCGCGTTGATCGTCGAGCGGACGTTCTCGCGGGTGTACTCCGGCAACCCGGACACCGAGATGTCGGTGTCCTCGTACACGTCGGACAGCGCGATCGGCCCGATCGACTGCTGCACGCCCTTGTAGATCGCGACGGTGCCGCGGTCGGTCCCGACGTAGTAGTGGTCCTGGATGATCCGCCAGCCGAGGAAGACGGCGCCGACGAGTGCGGCGACGGCCACGACGAGCGCGATGGTCCACGAGACACGACGGCGGATCCGGCGACGGCGGTCCTCGGCGATGAGCTCGGCGAAGAACTGGTCGGACTCGGGCTCGAAGTGCGAGTCCTCGGGGGCGGTCGTGACCTTGAGCGGGTGGAGCAGGATGGTGGGGAGGCGGATCGGCTTGCGGCCGGTCGACGCCTCGAACGTGAGCGGTGCCGCCGCGGACCCGACCGTGGTGGCCGCGTCGTCGTCGTCGTCGGGCTCGGTGTCGGTGACGTCCATCACGACGACCGTCACGTTGTCGGGCGCGCCGTGGTCGAGCGTCTCCTTCACGAGGCGCTGCGTGACCTGGTTCGCGTCCATGTTCGACGCGAGCGCGTGCCGGATGCGCTCTTCGGCCAGGTACGACGAGAGACCGTCGGAGCAGAGCAGCCAGCGGTCGCCCGGCTGGATGTCCATGATCGCGGTGTCGACCTCCGGCGCGGCGTCGACGTCGCCGAGCACCCGCATGAGGACGGAGCGTCGCGGGTGCACCGCGGCCTCTTCAGGCGTGATCCGGCCGCTGTCCACGAGCCGCTGCACGAAGGTGTGGTCGGAGGTGATCTGCTGGAGCTCGCCGTCGCGGTGCCGGTAGATGCGCGAGTCGCCGATGTGCGCGATGGCGATCTGTTCGCCGACCCGGATCATCGCGGACACCGTGGTGCCCATGCCGGTGAGTTCCTGGTGCTCGAACACCGTCTCGGTGATGAGCTGGTTCGCCGCGATCAGCGCCGACTGCAGTGCGAACTCGGCGTCGTGCGCCGACGGGAACTCGCGGTCGACCTCCCTGATGCGGCGGATCGCGATCGCCGAGGCGACGTCACCGCCCGCGTGCCCGCCCATGCCGTCGGCCACCGCGAACAGGTGCTGTCCGGCGTAGCCGGAGTCCTGGTTGTTCGCGCGGATGCGTCCGACGTGGGACACAGCGGCGCTCAGCGTGCGAGCGGTCATCCCGGGTTACCGCCGCAGCTCGAACGTCGTCGTCCCGATCGTGATCGGCGTCCGCTCCGCGATGATCACGGGAACGGTCACCTTCTGACCGTTGACGAACGTGCCGTTCGTGGACTCGAGGTCGGTGAGGAGCCAGCCGTCGGCCCGGAGGTCGAGGCGGGCGTGGTTGGTGGACGTGTAGTCGTCGCGGATGACGACGTTGGACTCGCTCGACCGGCCGATCGTGATCGGGCCGCCACCGAGCGGCATCTCCATGCCCTCGCGCGAGCCCTCGGTGATCACGAGGCGGGTCGCAGCCGGCGTGGCGGACTGCTGCGCCCCCGTCGCTTGACCGATGAGGTCCGTGAAGGCACCGGCCGACGCTGCGGCGGGGGCCGCTGCTGCCGGCACCGCGGGGGTCGTCGGACCCGACGCACCGGCCTTCGGATCGGTGGGGATCGTGCGCACGCGCTGGCCGAACAGATCGCTCCGCAGGGCGAAGACGATCACGAACACGAACAGCCAGAGCACCGCGAGGAACGCGAAGCGCAGGACGAGCAGGGTCAGCCCTGTGGTCACCTGGTACCTCCGTCGTTCTCGGGTATCACCCGGAACACCATACGGGTACGACCGATCTCGATCGTGGAATCCGGCTCCACGATGGCCTGCTGGAAGCGCTCACCGTTCAGTTTCGAGCCGTTCGTCGACCCGAGGTCGTTGGCCTGGGCGTGCTTGCCGTCCCAGATGACCTCGACGTGCTTGCGGCTCGTGCCGGTGTCGGCGACGGTGATGTCGGCGTCCGTCCCGCGACCGATCACGGTGCGACCACGCTGCAGCTTGTGCCGCTGCGAACCGATGTCGAGCACCGCGACCCAGGCGACGTCGCGCTGCACCGTCGTCGAGTCGATCTGCAGGATCCCGGTGGAGAGGGTGCCGTCCTGCTGCAGCCGGATCGTGACCGGTCCGGAGAAGGAGTAGTTCTGCGCGACCGCGTGCTGCTGCACCATCTGCGAGAGCTCGTCGACGAGCGGCCGACCGATGTCGTTCATGCGCGTGTAGTCCGGCGGCGCGAGTCGCACCGTGAACTCGTTCGGCACGAGGATGCGTTCGCGGGAGACGACGGCTGCCTTGGTGTCGAGCTCGCGGCGGAGGGCGCTCGAGATCTCGACGGGCTGCACGCCGGAGCGGAAGGTCTTCGCGAACGCGCCGTTCACAGCGCGCTCCAGCCCTCGCTCGAAGCTGTCCAACAGGCCCATGGGTCTCCAGTGTTCTCGGTCGTCGACCTCTGCATGGTAGTGGTTGGCGTCTGGCAGCGTCTGTGCGTGGTAGTGTTCTCGGGCTGGCGCGAGTGGCGGAATTGGTAGACGCGCACGGTTCAGGTCCGTGTGCTGGAAACGGCGTGGGGGTTCAAGTCCCCCCTCGCGCACCAGACAACGCAAGAGGCCCCCGGAGAGATCCGGGGGCCTCTTTGCGTTCCGCAGCGGCGTCAGTTCCGCGGGTGGTCGGGATCCGTCGCCCTGGAGGCGCGGCTCGGCTCCGTCACGTCGGCGCGGCGGAAGAACGGGCGTGCGCTGGGCAGGAAGAGCAGCACCGCGGCGACGACCGAGACCAGGATCAGCGCGGTGGACAGGCCCCCGTCGGTGATGCTCAGGACGGCACGGAGCGCGGCGATCGCCACGAGCACGATCCGGGCCACCGCGGAGCCACGGAGCACCAGGATCGTCGCAGCGGCGACGGCGGCCCAGACGACGAACGACAGCGCGAGTGCGAGGACGCCGCCGACCCCGGTCAGTCCCGACCCGGACGCCGAGACGACGACGGTGGAGACGACGCCGACGACCAGCCAGACGGCCCAGAGGACGACCGCCGTCCGGACGACCGGAGGCGGGGTCGGTCGGGAACGTCGCAGGTCGTCCGTCGTCGTCATGTGCTCCCCGTCCCCGCCGCTCCCTGGTGCGGCGTGACGATCGTACCGGCGGCCTGCCCGCGCCGGCGGGACGCTAGCGTGACGACGTGGACGACGCGCGCACGACCGACCCCCGACCCGGTACCACCGTCCCGGACGCCCGTGGTCGCACCGGGCTCGACGCCGTCGGCCGCGACCTCGACCGCAACCCGGACGTGGTCGTCCGTGACGTCGAGGTCGTCTCGGACGGCTGGCACGTGCTCCGCCGGACGACGCTCGACGTGCGGCGCCGTGACGGTCGTTGGGACCGGCAGCATCGCGAGACCTACGACCGCGGCAACGGTGCTGCCGTGCTGCCCCACGACCCCGAGCGCGACACCGTGCTGCTCACCCGGCAGTTCCGCTGGCCCGCCTACGTCAACGGCCACCCGGACGGGATGCTCGTCGAGGCGGCGGCGGGGCTCCTCGACGAGGACGACCCGGAGACGGCCGTGCGGCGCGAGGCGGCGGAGGAGCTCGGCATCCGGCTCGGCACCGTCACGAAGGTGTTCGACGCGTTCATGAGCCCCGGGTCCGTGACCGAGCGCGTGCACGGGTACGTCGGTGCCTACACGCCCGCCGACCTCGTGGAGGCCGGCGGCGGGCTGGAGGACGAGGGCGAGGACATCGAGGTGCTCGAGCTCCCGTTGGACGAGGCCCTGGCGATGGTCGCGGACGGGCGCGTCGCCGACGGCAAGACGATCATGCTCCTGCAGTGGGTGGCCCTGCAGCGCTGAGGGCAGCGGCGTCCAGCCCGACGGCGTGCGCGATCGTCGTGCGGACGAGACCCTCGCGCGTCGGCCGGTCGAGGTAGTCCACGAGGGCGTACCCGTTCGTGGCGTCCACGAGCGCGAACAGCAGTCGGCCGACCGCGTCCGGGTCGTCCGTGTGCATGACCCCGTCGCGGACGCCGTCGCGGACCACCCCGGTCGCGAGCGCCTGCCAGTCGTCCATGACGTCGCGCGCGGCGGTGGCGAGCGCACCGTTGGTCCGGCCGAGGCTCCACGCGTCGGCCCAGAGCGCGGCGACGTCGTCCCGGGTGGGGTCGGCGATGCAGGCCAGCAGGGTCCCCAGGCGTGCGGTCGGGTCGGACCGTTCGTGCACGATCCGGCGGACCTCGGCCACCTCGGCGCTCGCGACGGTGCGGAACGTGTCGCCGACGAGGTCCTCCATCACCGGGCGGTAGTGCGCCACGAGCGAGGGCGCCACGCCGATGGCAGCCGCCACACCGCGCAGGGTCACGGCGGCGAGGCCCTCGGCGCGGGCGACGGCGACGGCCGCGTCGGCGATCTGGGCCTCCCGCTCGGCCGGGCTCAGGCGCCGGCGGGTCGGAGTGGTCGGCACGACGCCAGCCTAGGCGCGCCTCACGCGCCCTCGACGACGAACGCCGCCCAGAGGTCGGCGCGGGTGGGGAACGCCGACAGGTCCCGTTCGAGCAGCCGTCCCGCGTGCTCGACCCGCGCGCGGGCGGTGTGCCGGTGGATGCCGAGTGCCTGGGCGGTGCGGTCGTACTCGCAGTTCTGCTCGAGCCAGGTCCGCACGGTGCGGGTCAGCTCGGTGCCGGCCGTCCGGTCGTGGTCGAGCAGGGGAGCGAGGAACGCGCGGGCGACGGCACCGGCGTCGACGTCCACGTGGGCCAGGTGGGCGAGCACCCCCTCGCGGGCGAGCTCGCCGAACTCGGTGGTGCCGGGTCGCCCCTCGCGCCGGCGGTCGAGAGCCTGCACCGCCTCGGTCCGCGCACGGCCGAAGTACCGGTACGAGGCACCGTCGGAGAGCCCGGCGTGCAGGTCGAAGCGGTCCACGAGTTCCTCGACGATCGCGGTGTCCTCCGCGCCGACGCAGAGGAACAGCTCGTCGTCCGCCGCGAAGAAGAGCCGGCCGGGGCGGTCCTGCACCCACAGCTCGAGCCAGTCGACCACGGTGTCGAGGTCCTGGTCGGGGACGTCGACGGCGGCGATCCGGACGGGCTCGGCCGGCAGCGGTCCCCACACCTCGCGCGAGGTCGTGTCCACGACGGCGGGGTCGCCCACCGACAGCATCGTGAGGAGCCCGGTGCGGAGGAGCCCGCGCGCACGGGCGAGTTCGCGGTTCTGCTGCAGTGCGAGTCCGGCCAGGGCGATCACGGCGGTGACGACCTCGCGGCCGGCCCGGTCGAGCGCGCCGCCGTTCGCGATGGCGAGCACGCCGCTGAGGTGGCCGCCGCTGCCGAGGGTCTGCAACGAGAACCCGGTGCGGTGCTCGGTCGTCACCGGCAGGCTCGCCCGCTGGCCGGCTCGGAGGAGCCGGAGCGCCTCGGTCCGGAGCACCTCGAGGTCCTCGACGGGGACACCGTCGGCCGGGTGACCGCGGTCGAGCCGTCCGGAGACGTCGAAGAGGCCGACCCACCCGTCGAGCTGCCGGGACAGCTCGGCGATGGTCGCCCCCAGGCCGTCGGGGCGCATGGCCGCGAGCGAGATGGCCCGCTGCGCGGCGAGGGCCCAGGCGTTGCGGGCGTTGGCGTCACGGGCGACGGCGTCCGCGTTCGCCTGCGCGACGGCGATGAAGGAGGTCTCGTACGGGACCTCGAAGAGCGCGAGTCCCTGCTCCGTGCAGGCGTCGACGAGCTGCGGCGGGGTGCCGGTGCGCACGACCTCGTCCCCGAAGCCGAGCGCGAAGACGCCCCGGCGCAGCAGTCGGGCGACGTAGGCGTCCGCGACCGCCGCCGTGACCTCGGTGTCGTCGCCGAACTGCGTGCCGGTGGTGAGCAGCCCCTGCCCGTCGGCGAGGAACGGCGTCGGGTCCTCGAGGTCGGAGCTGTGCAACCAGGACAGCGGCGCATCGAGGGCTGCGTCGGTGGCCGTCAGGAGCCGGAGCCGCAGGTCGGCGCGGTGGAGCAGGGAGCGCAGGGTCGCGGGCATGGGTGCACCCTATCCGCTGCGTCGATCGAGGTGGCCGCGGGTGTACACGGTGGACAGCGGCGCCGCAGGGGAGTGGCTCCTACGATCGCGGCATGTCCTCCACCGTCGCACCCTCGACCAGCGCCGCCGCGGGCGGCCCCTCGCTGCCCCAGGAACGGCGGCTCGTCACGGAGGTGCCGGGCCCCCGCTCCCGAGCGCTCTTCGAACGCAAGGCCGCCGCCGTGGCGTCCGGCGTCGGGGTCGCGGTACCGATCGCCGTCGTCGCGGCCGGTGGCGGCGTGGTCGTCGACGCGGACGGCAACTCGTTCGTCGACCTCGGCTCCGGGATCGCCGTGACGAGCGTCGGCAACGCGCACCCGGGCGTGGTCGACGCCGTGCAGCAGCAGGTCCAGGCGTTCACGCACACCTGCTTCACCATCGCCGCCTACGACGGGTACGTCGAGGTCGCCGAGGCGCTCAACCGGCTCACCCCCGGCGACCACGAGAAGCGGAGCGCGCTCTTCAACTCCGGCGCCGAGGCGGTCGAGAACGCGGTGAAGATCGCCCGCAAGCACACCGGTCGGCAGGCGATCGTGGTGTTCGACCACGCCTACCACGGGCGGACGAACCTCACGATGGCGCTCACCGCGAAGAACCAGCCGTACAAGAACGGCTTCGGTCCCTTCGCGCCCGAGGTCTACCGCGTCCCGATGTCGTACCCGTTCCGCGACGGCGGACTGTCCGGTGCCGAGGCGGCGAAGCGCGCGATCAGCCAGATCGAGAAGCAGGTCGGCGCGGAGAACACTGCCGCGGTGCTCGTCGAGCCGATCCAGGGCGAGGGCGGCTTCGTCGTCCCGGCACCCGGGTTCCTCGCCGCGCTGTCGGAGTGGACCACCGCGAACGACGTCGTGTTCATCGCCGACGAGGTGCAGACCGGGTTCGCCCGCACCGGCGCCATGTTCGCGAGCGAGCACGAGGGCATCGTCCCCGACATCGTCACCACCGCCAAGGGCATGGCCGGCGGGATGCCGCTCTCCGCCGTCACCGGGCGCGCCGAGATCATGGACTCCGCCCACGTCGGCGGACTCGGCGGCACGTACGGCGGCAACCCCGTCGCGTGCGCCGCAGCACTCGCCGCGATCCACGCCTTCGAGCACGACGGCCTGGTCGAGCGCGCTGCCGAGATCGGCGACGTGCTGCTCGGACGACTCCGCGCCGCACAGGCGACCGACCCCCGCATCGGCGACGTCCGCGGCCGCGGCGCCATGATCGCGATCGAACTCGTCGACCCGGCGACCGGGGAACCCGACGCCGCGCTCACCGGACGGGTCGTACGGTACGCGTACGAGCACGGCGTGATCGCCCTCACCGCGGGGACGTACGGCAACGTCCTCCGCTTCCTCCCCCCGCTCGCGATCGACGACGACCTGCTCCACGAGGGGCTCGACATCGTCCTGGAAGGACTCGCAGCAGCATGACCGACACCCAGCAGACCAGCCAGCAGGCCACCCAGCGCACCGACGCCGAACGTGGGCTGCTCGCGAAGGTCCCCACGGGCCTCCTGGTCGACGGCACCTGGCGACCGGCGGCCGACGGCGGCACGTTCGGCGTCGTCGACCCCGCCACCGGTGAGACGCTCCTCGAGATCGCCGACGCAACCCCCCAAGACGGTATCGCGGCCCTCGACGCCGCCGAAGCGGCGAAGCACGGCTGGGCGACGACCCCGCCGCGCGAGCGAGCCGAGGTCCTGCGCCGCGCCTTCGACCTGCTCCAGGAGCACCGCGCCGACTTCGCCCTCCTCATGACGCTGGAGATGGGGAAGCCGCTCGCCGAGGCGAACGGCGAGGTCACCTACGGCGGTGAGTTCCTCCGCTGGTTCTCCGAGGAGGCCGTCCGCATCGGCGGCTCCTACGGCACCAACCCCGAGGGCACCGGCCGTGCGATCGTCAGCCACAAGCCCGTCGGCCCGGCGTTCCTCATCACCCCGTGGAACTTCCCCCTCGCGATGGCCACCCGCAAGATCGCCCCCGCGCTCGCCGCCGGGTGCACGGTCGTCGTGAAGCCCGCCGAGCTCACCCCGCTCACCACCCTGCTGTTCGCCGATCTGCTGGTCGAGGCGGGCGTGCCGGCCGGGGTCGTCAACGTCGTGCCGACCACGCACGCCGGTGCGCTCTCCGAGCCGATCATCGCCGACCCGCGACTCCGGAAGCTGTCGTTCACGGGATCGACGCCGGTGGGCCGGACCCTCCTCGCCCAGGCGGCGCAGAACGTGCTGCGGACGAGCATGGAGCTCGGCGGCAACGCCCCGTTCCTCGTGTTCGCCGACGCGGACCTCGACCTCGCCGTCGAGGGAGCGCTCGCCGCGAAGTTCCGGAACACCGGGCAGGCGTGCACCGCGGCCAACCGGTTCCTCGTGCACGAGGACGTCGCCGAGGAGTTCGCCAGCCGCCTCACCGACCGCGTCGCGGCCATGTCGGTCGGCCGCGGGACCGAGGACGGCGTCGCCATCGGCCCGCTCATCGACCAGCGCGCCGTCGACAAGGCGCACCGGCTCGTCACCGACGCCCTCGACCGCGGTGCGACCCTCCGGACCGGCGGCCACCCCGTCGACGGCCCCGGCACGTTCTACGCGCCCACCGTGATCACCGACGTGCAGCCCGGCAGCGACCTGCTCCGCGACGAGATCTTCGGACCGGTCCTGGCCATCCGGACGTTCTCGACCGAGGACGAGGCCGTCGCGGCGGCGAACGACACGGAGTACGGGCTCGTCGGCTACGCGTTCACCGAGGACCCCGCGCGCGGACAGCGCCTCACGGAACGGCTCGAGACGGGCATGCTGGGGCTCAACACCGGTGTCGTCTCGAACGCCTCGGCACCGTTCGGCGGGGTCAAGCAGTCCGGCCTCGGACGCGAGGGCGGCGGCGAGGGCATCGCCGAGTACCTCGAGACCATGTACACGCTGACGCCCGACCCGTTCGGGCGCACGAAGGGAGCGCAGCGATGACCATCGAGAAGGACGTCGTCGTCATCGGCGCCGGGGTCACCGGCCTCGTCGCCGCGAACCGCCTCGTCGCCGAGGGGAAGCGCGTGGCCGTGCTCGAGGCCCGCGACCGCGTCGGTGGCCGCACGTGGACGAACGACATCGAGGGCGTCACCCTCGAGATCGGCGGCCAGTGGGTCTCCCCGGACCAGACCGCCCTGCTCGAGACCCTCGACGAACTCGGACTCGGGACGTACGACCGCTACCGCGAGGGCTCCAGCGTCTACATCGACGAGCACGGCACCCGCACCGAGTACACCGGCGACATCTTCCCGCTGCCGGAGGCCACCGCCGCCGAGATCGAGCGGCTCGTCGCCGTCGTCGACGAGTACGTGGCGACGGTCGACCCGGCGCGCCCCTGGGAAGCGCCCCACGCCGCCGCGCTCGACGAGACCTCGTTCCGCGCCTGGCTGCACACGCTGAGCGACGACCGGGTCGCGACCGACAACGTCGAGCTCTTCATCGCCGGCGCCATGCTGACCAAACCCGCACACGCCTTCTCGGCGTTGCAGGCCCTGCTCATGGCCGCCTCGGCCGGGAGCTTCTCGAACCTCGTCGACGCCGACTTCATCCTCGACAAGCGCGTCGTCGGCGGCATGCAGCAGGTGTCCGAGCGGCTCGCCGCCCGGCTCGGTGCGGACGTCCACCTGAACGCCCCGGTGCGCACCCTGCGCTGGGACGACGAGGGCGTCACAGCGCTCGCCGACGGCGGCATCGAGGTCCGCGCCCGCCAGGCACTCGTGGCCGTCCCGCCGCCCCTGTACTCCCGCATCTCGTACGAGCCGCCGCTGCCGCGTCGCCAGCACCAGCTGCACCAGCACCTGTCGATGGGGTTCGTCATCAAGGTGCACGCCGTCTACGACCGGCCGTTCTGGCGCGGCGCCGGGCTGTCCGGCACCGCGTTCAGCCCGTACGAGCTCGTGCACGAGGCGTACGACAACACCTCGTACGGGCAGGAGCAGGGCACGCTCGTCGGGTTCGTGTCCGACCAGCACGCCGATGACGTCTTCGCCCTCTCGGCCGAGGAGCGCAAGGCCCGCGTGCTCGACTCGCTCGCGCACTACTACGGCGACGAGGCACGTCGACCGGTCGTCTACTACGAGAGCGACTGGGGTACCGAGGAGTGGACCCGTGGCGCCTACGCGGCGAGCTTCGACCTGGGCGGGCTCGTCCGGTACGGCGCCGACCAGCGCGCTGCCGTCGGCCCGATCCGGTTCGCGTCGAGCGACCTCGCCGGGCACGGGTACCAGCACGTGGACGGGGCGGTGCGGATGGGCCGCGGAGCGGCGGCCGAGATCCTCGCCTCGTTGCCGCAGCCGGCGGTGCAGTAGACCTACGCCGAGACGGACGGGAGGCGCGGTGCGAGCTGGCACCGCGCCTCCCGTCCGTCATCGGTGTGGGTTCGCTCGGTACGGTCGTCCCATGGGAGACCCGCACGACGAGGCCGTGGTGATCCGCCCGGCGACGACCGCCGACGCCGAGGGGATCGCGCGCGTGCACACCACGTCGTGGCGCGAGACCTACGGCCGGTTCGTGGACGATCCGGAGACCGACCCGTGGTTCGACCTGGGACGGCGACTCGACATGTGGCGCGCGAACCTCGCCCAGGGGACGTTCGCGGCCGTGGTGGCCGACGGCGCTGACGGGATCGTCGGCTTCGCCGCGGTGGAGGCGACGCCCGAGCCCGACGCCGTCCGACCCGAGGAACTCACGATGCTGTACGTGCTCGGGCGCGCCCACGGCGACGGCAGCGGTCAAGCGCTCCTCGACGCGGTCCTCGGTGACCGTCCGGCGTCGCTGTGGGTCGCCGAGGACAACCCGCGTGCGCACGCCTTCTACCGACGGAACGGATTCGCTCCGGACGGCGCCACGTCGAGCTTCGGCCCGATCGGCTCCACCGTGCGGCTCGTCCGCTGACCGACGCCCGTCCTGGACGGACGCCGGACGCAGCGCGCGTACGGTCCGGGACATGAGCGACACCAGCGGAACCAGCGACCCCAACGACGCCGAGCGGCAGTACACCGAGGACCTGCCGGACGGCTCGCCCTCGGGCGACGCCACGAAGGACCCGGAGCAGGACAGCGACCACGACTCGGGCGGCGAGCCGGCGGACCCGCAGTAGCGCGGTCTGGTCTGCGCCCTCGTCAGTCGGCGGCGCGGATGGGCTCGCCGGTGTCCGGGTCCCAACCGAGCACCCGCGGCTGCGCGACCCGGGCAGCAGGGCGCTGGCGTGGCGGGAAGTACCCGCGAGCAGCGGGCAGGTACGGCAGGAACGCGGCGACGGCACCCAGTACGCCGTTCGCGGTGGTGAGTCCGTACGGCGGCAGGAGGGCGCCGATGGCTCCGACCACACCGAGCACCGCCATCCAGAACCGCGCGCGTCCGGACCCGCGGCCGACGCGCAGTGCACCGAACACGAACCAGCCGAGGATCGCCAGGCCGATGGCGACCGGCACGAGGGCCCAGGGGCCACCGGACGACACCGTTCCGGGCAGGTCCACGAGCCGTGTGACCAGGTCGCACGCGAACAGCACGAGCCACAGCCCGACGGCAGCGGTCACGAGGACGGGGCGGGAGCGCGGGACACCGGTGGTCACGTGGTGATCCTAGGACCGGAGTTGCGCTGCGCACCACGCTCGGCGACGGGGTACGTCGGCGAGCCGGGGACACAGTCGCCGACCGGTAGAACGACGACATGACCACTTCTTCCCGCACCCCGCTCGGCGTGACATTCGTCGACGGCGGCGCGAACGTCGCTCTCTTCTCCAGCACCGCCGAGCGCGTCGAGTTCTGCCGGTTCGACGAGGACGGCACCGAACACCGCACCGAGCTCACGAACCGCACCGGCTACACCTTCCACGACGTCGTCCCGGACGTGACCGTGGGGACCCGCTACGGCTTCCGCGTCCACGGCGCATGGGACCCGGCGAAGGGCCTCCGCCACAACCCGGCGAAGCTGCTGCTCGACCCGTACGCCACCGCCGTCGACGGCACGTACGAGTGGGGCCAGGCGCTGTTCGGCCACGACATGCAGCACCCCGAGCAGATCGACGAGACCGACTCGGCCGCCGCGATGCCGAAGTCCGTCGTCGCCGACCGCGACTTCGACTGGGGCGACGACGAGCGGCCCCGCACGGCGCTCGCCGACACGGTCGTGTACGAGGTCCACGTCAAGGGCTTCACGAAGCAGCACCCGGACGTGCCCGAGGAGATCCGCGGCACGTACGCCGGACTCGCGCACCCGGCGGCGATCAAGCACCTCACCGACCTCGGCGTGACGGCCGTCGAGCTGCTGCCGACGCACCAGTTCGTGCAGGACTCGACCCTCGCCGACAAGGGTCTCCGCAACTACTGGGGCTACAACAGCATCGGGTTCTTCGCCCCGCACGACGAGTACTCGTCGTCCGGCACCGCCGGCGAGCAGGTCGCCGAGTTCAAGGCGATGGTGCAGGCCCTGCATGCCGCCGGCCTCGAGGTCATCATGGACGTCGTCTACAACCACACGGCCGAGGGCAACCACATGGGCCCGACGCTCTCGTTCAAGGGCATCGACAACGAGTCGTACTACCGCCTGGTCGAGGGCGACGAGGCGAACTACTTCGACACGACCGGCACGGGCAACAGCCTCAACGTGTCGCACCCCGCGGCGCTCGGCCTCGTCATGGACTCGCTCCGGTACTGGGTCGAGGAGATGCACGTGGACGGCTTCCGCTTCGACCTCGCGACGACGCTGACCCGTCAGGGCGGCGAGGCGGAGAAGCACTCAGCGTTCCTCGACATCATCCACCAGGACCCGGTGCTCCGCGAGGTGAAGATGATCGCCGAGCCGTGGGACACCGCCGGCTACCAGGTCGGCGGTTTCCCGGCGGACTGGTCGGAGTGGAACGGCAAGTACCGCGACGACCTGCGCGCGTTCTGGCGCGGCGATGCGGGCACCCTCGGTGACGCCGTGCAGCGGGTGCTCGGCAGCCCGGACGTCTACGAGGGCTCTCGACGCTCCCCGCTGTGCTCGGTCGACTTCGTCACCGCCCACGACGGTTTCACCCTGGCGGACCTGACGATGTACGCCGAGAAGCACAACGAGGCGAACGGCGAGGACAACAACGACGGCGAGAGCGACAACACCTCGTTCAACGGCGGCGTCGAGGGCCCGACCGACGACGGCGTGGTGAACGACTACCGCAACCGGCAGCGCCGGAACTTCCTCGGCACGCTGCTGCTGTCGGCGGGCGTGCCGATGATCCTCGGCGGCGACGAGATCGCCCGGTCGCAGGGCGGAAACAACAACGCCTACTGCCAGGACGACGAGATCTCGTGGTTCGACTGGGCCGCGGCCGACCGGGACCTGCTCGCCTTCACGACCGAGGCGATCGCGTTCCGCCGCGACCACGTGTCCCTGCGTCCCGAGTGGTACCGCACGGCCCCGGGCGACTCGGCGTCCACGGTCGACGTGCTCCGTGCCGACGCGAAGGGGTTCGACGACGCCGACTGGGCGGACGGCGGCAACCGGGCGGTCATGCTCGTCCTGCAGCAAGGCGACGACACCGTGGCGGTGTTGCTCAACGCGTCGGAGACCACCGTCGAGTTCACCCTGCCGGAGAGGCCGGGTGGCGGGCACTGGTCCCTCGGGCTGTCGAGCGACCCGGACCAGGCCGTCGGCGACGACGCGTCGACCGTGCTGGTGCGCGACGCGTCGTTCACGGCGCTGGTCTAGACCATCGACGGACGGGAGCCTCGGTGCGGGGGCTGGCACCGCGCCTCCCGTCCGTCGTGGGCCGGGTCCAGGGCGTCAGCCGCCGATGCGGATCAGCTTCTTGTTGACGAACTCGTCGGCCCCGAGGGGGCCGAGCTCGCGGCCGAAGCCGCTCGCCTTGACGCCGCCGAACGGGAGCTCCGGGCTGTCCGCGCCGACGATGTTCACGTAGACCATCCCGGCCTCGATGCGATCGGCGACGCGCAGTGCCTGCTCGGCGTCGGTCGTGAACAGGTACGAGCCGAGGCCGTACGGGGTGTCGTTCGCGATCGTGATCGCGGCGTCCTCGTCCTCGACCCGGTAGACGGCGGCGACGGGGCCGAAGAACTCCTCGCGGTAGGCGTCGTTGTCGGGCGTGACGCCGGTCAGGATCGTCGGGGTGAAGGCGTTGCCCTGACGCTGGCCGCCGGTGACGACGGTGGCGCCCTGGGCGGTGGCCGCCGCGAGCTGCTCCTGCAACCGGTCGGCAGCGGCGGGGGAGGACAGCGGACCGAGCTCGGCACCGGGCGTGGTCGGGTCGGTCGGCGAGACCGCGGCCATCGCGTCGGTGAACTTCGCCAGGAAGTCGTCGTACAGGTGGTCGGCGACGAGGAAGCGCTTCGCGGCGTTGCAGACCTGGCCGTTGCCCTCGAGGCGGGTGGCGACGGCTGATCCGACCACGGCGTCGAGGTCGTCGGTCGACAGCAGGACGAACGGGTCCGAGCCGCCGAGCTCGAGGACGACCTTGGTGAGGTTGCGGCCGGCGATCTCGGCGACGGCGGCACCGGCGCGTGCGGAGCCGGTGAGGGAGACGCCCTGGACGCGGGGGTCGGCGATGACGTCGGCCGCCTGGTCGTTCGTGGCGAAGACGTTCGTGTACGCGCCCTCGGGGAAGCCTGCGTCGTGGAAGACCTGCTCGATCGCGAGTGCGGACTCCGGGCACTGCGGGGCGTGCTTGAGGAGGACGGTGTTGCCGATGACGAGGTTCGGACCGGCGAACCGGGCGATCTGGTACGCGGGGAAGTTCCACGGCATGATGCCGAGCAGGACGCCGATCGAGGACTTCCGGATGAACGCGCTGCCCTCGCTGCCGTCCGCCAGGGTGATCGGCTGGTCGGCGAGGAACTCCTCGGCGTGGTCCGCGTAGTAGTCGTAGATGTCGGCGCAGAAGTCGACCTCGCCCACGGCCTGGTCGATCGGCTTCGCCATCTCGCGGACGATCGTGGCGGCGAGGTCGTCCCGACGCTCCCGGTACAGCTCGGCGACGCGGTGCAGGAGCGCGGCGCGGTCGGCGACGGTGCTCGTGCGCGACCACTGGGCGTGCGTGCGGTCGGCGGTGTCGATCGCCGCGCGGAGCTCGTCGTCGGTGATCGTCGGGAACGTGGCGAGGGTCTGGCCGGTGGCCGGGTCGGTGACCGCGTAGACGGTGGCCGTGTCGTTCATCGTGTCTCCTGTGTGGTTCAGACCTGGTCGGTCAGCTGCTTGTTGACGCCGGTGACGGGCTGGTTCTCATCGAAGCCCTTCGGCTGGATCCGGAACCCCTTCGTGATCACCAGCAGGTACACGAAGCCGATCGCGGCCCAGACGCCGCCGGCGATGAGGGCGTCGGCGTGCAGCTGAGACCAGAGAACACCGGTCAGCAGCATCGCGACCCCGGGGAGGACGATGAAGGCGAACCGGTCACGGGCGGTGTGCCGGCGGCCCTCGCGCCAGGCGAAGTGCACGATGACCGTGAGGTTGACGAACGTGAACGCGATGAGGGCGCCGAAGTTGATGTACGCCGAGATGGTGTCGAGCGAGAACGTCATCGCGAGGAGCGTGACCGCCCCGACGATGACGACGTTCGGGATGGGCGTGCGGGTCCTCGGGCTCACGTAGCCGAAGACCTTCTTCGGCAGGACGTTGTTGCGGCCCATCACGAGCAGCATGCGGGCGACGCTGGCGTGCGAGGCCAAGCCCGAGGCGAGCGCGGCGACGAACCCGGCGGCGACGAGGATCGCCTGGAACACCCTGCCGCCGACGAGCAGCCCGATCTGGGGCAGCGGGTCGTCGGTGAACTCGCCGAACGGGGCGTTGGTCGGGAAGCGGAGCTGGGCGAAGTACGCCGAGACGAGGAAGATGAGCCCGCCGATGAGGACGGTCAGCAGGATCGCCTTCGGCATGATGCGGATGCTCTTCGCCTCCTCGGTGTACATCGTCACGGCGTCGAACCCGATGAACGAGAAGCACACGACGGTCGCCCCGGTGAGGAGCGCCGACATCGTCACGCCGTCGTGCACGAAGGGCTCGGCGCTGACCACCGTGCCGGCACCGGCACCGTCGACGAGTTCGATCACGGCGAAGACGACGAACGCGATCATCGCGAGGATCGCCCCGATGAGCAGGACCATGTTGAGGTTCGACGTCCCGCGCATCGACAGGCAGATCACCGTCGTGACGAACAGCGTGTAGACGACCACCGTCACCCACGCGGGCAGTGCCGGGAAGACCTGCTCGAGGTACAGGCGGATGATGAGCGCGTTCACCATCGGGAGCAGCAGGTAGTCGAGCAGGGACGCCCAGCCGACCATGAAGCCGGCGTTCGGGTGGATCGACTCCCGCACGTACGTGTAGGCCGAACCCGCGGCCGGGTAGACGCGGACCATCTTCCCGTAGCTGATCGCCGTCAGGAGCATGATCACGAGGGCGATGAGGTACGCACTCGGCACGGCGCCGTTCGTCTCGCCGGAGACGATGCCGAAGGTGTCGAACACCACGGTCGGCGTCATGTACCCGAGGCCGAGTCCGACGATCGCCCACAGCCCGAGACTCCGCTTCAGGGACCCACCGCGCGCGGTGCCGGGCGGGGCGGTGACGATGGTCGGTGACGCCATGGGGAGTTCCTCCTGCTCGCAGCCGGAGCTGCGGGGGCCGGGGTCCGCGCGGCGGTGCGCGGACCTGATCGGGTGGACCGATCCGCTGACGATACCGACGCCGCGGGCAGCGTCGGACCCGCCACGGAGTACACGATGCGAGGCAGGGATGTACGCGGTGTCACTTGCCGACCGGAGCCTGGGACCGGCCGGGAAGATGCTCAGCCACGGTGCCGGAACCGCGGGCGCTCTCCCGGCACGGCTCCCTACGATCGGCTCGGCACGACCGGCACCGGGCCGGACGCCGACGGACGAGGACGACCGATGACACGGACACGAGGACTGCTCGCCGCCGGGCTGGTGGTCGGCCTCGCGCTCGGCGCGGCCGGTGGGTGGGGGATCGCCCACGCGACCGGTGCGGGTGGGACGGGCTCCGCCGCTGGCGGGCGGGCCGTCGCTGCGGAGCCGAGCCGCGCCTCCACGGCCCGCGCGACGACCGTGCCGAGCGCACCCCCCTCCGCGCACGCCCCGATCGCGACCACGGCCGGCGGGATCCCCGCTGCCGAGGCACCCGGGTCCACTCCCGCGCCGGCGAGCGTCGACCTGGCGCGGACGTGGACCGCTCCGGCCGACCTGCCGACGCAGGGGCGGCTGCTCCGGGTGACCATCCCGGCCACGCGATCGCACTTCGTCGCACGCCAGGCCCTGCTGTACCTGCCCCCGGCCGCGCTCACCGCCGACCCACCGGCGCTGCCCGTCGACGTGCTCCTGTCCGGCCAGTCCCGCGGAGCCGGTCCCGAGGACGTGCAGACCGGCGGGGCGATCGAGCAGACGATGGACGCGCTCGCGACCGTCGACCGTGGCCTCGCACCGATCGTCGTCGTGCCCGACCAGCTCGGCCCGCGGTCGGCGAACCCGATGTGCGTCGACGGGGCGCTCGGCAACAGCCGGACCTACCTCACCGAGGACGTCCCGGCGTGGGTGACGAGCCACCTGCGGGTGCAGACCGCGGCCTCCGCGTGGACCATCGGCGGGTTCTCGCAGGGTGGGACGTGCGCGATCCAGCTCGGGGCGGGAGACCCCTCGCGGTTCGGCAACCTCATCGACGTCTCCGGCGAGGACGGGCCCACGCTCGGCAGCGAGACGAAGACCGTCGACGAGGGCTTCGGTGGGAACCGCGCGGCGTGGGCGGCTGCGCAGCCGGCGGCACTGCTGCGTGCCGGCGCGCCGTTCCGGGACTCGAACGCGTTCTTCGCGGCCGGGGCCCTCGACACCACCTACGGGCCCGTGATGCCCGTGATGGCCGGGCGGGCCCGGGCAGCGGGGATGCACGTCGCCACGTGGGTGGTGCCGGGCGGGCGGCACAGCTGGGTGACGGCGCGGGCGGCGCTCGCCGCGGGGCTCGACTGGTTGCAGCCGCGGGTGGGGCTCGGGGCGCCGGCGACCTGACGTCTACCGAGCCGCGGACTCCTGCTGCGTGATGCAGTGCAGCCCACCGCCCCGCGCGAACACCTCGCGCGCATCGATCGTCCGCACCTCGCGCCCCGGGTACACGTCCGCGAGGATCCCCCGCGCCCGCTCGTCCGCCACCGGCTCCCCGAACCCGCACGCGATCACCGCGCCGTTCACCACCACGTGGTTCACGTAGTTCCAGTCGACGGGTCCGTCGGCGTCGGCGAGCGTCGCGGGTGCGGGCAGCTCGACGATGGTGGCGTCCGTCGCCTCCTCGATCGCCCGTCGGACGATCGGCATCACGAGGTGGTCCGGGTGGCCGGGGTCCGGCTGGGCGTGCAGCAGCACGGTGTCCATCGCGGCGCCGGCGAAGGTCGCCACCATGTCGACGTGCCCCCGGGTGCCGAAGCCGTCGTAGTCGCGGGTGAGACCGCGGGGCAGCCAGACCACGTCGGTCGCGCCGATCGTGCGCGCCAGTTCCTGCTCCACCCGCGCGCGGTCGGCGTAGGGGTTCCGGCGGGGATCGAGCTGGACCGTCTCGGTGACGAGGACGCGTCCGGTCCCGTCGACGTGGATCGCGCCGCCCTCGTTCACGAGCAGTGACGGGATCCGTTCCACGCCGGCGGCCGCGGCGACGGTGGCGGCGACCTCGGCGTCGCGCGTCCACGTCGACCACGGGTTCGCGCCCCAGCCGTTGAAGACCCAGTCCACCGCGCCACGGGCCCCGGTCACGTCGTCGACCACGAACGTCGGACCGATGTCGCGCATCCAGAAGTCGTCGAGGGGCGCCTCGAGCACGTCCACGGCGCCGGACAGGAGGCGTCGGGCGTCGTCGCGCGCGACCGGGTCGACGACCACGGTGACGGCCTGGTACTCGCTGATCGCGTTCGCGGTCGCCGCCCAGACGGCACGCGCCGCCTCGGCGCTCGCCGGGTCGTCGCCGAGCGTCAGCCCGGGCCGCGGGAACGCCATCCAGGTGCGTTCCTGCGGGGCGGTCTCGGGAGGCATGGCCCAGGTCATGCGCGCACCTCGCGTCCGGTGGGGGTCGCCGCCACGGCGATGGCCGCGTCGATCGCGTCGCGTGCGCCGTACGCGTGGCGTTCCTCGTCGACGGGGGCGACGAGCGTGCCGTACAGGTCCGGACGGCGCGTGACGTAGAAAGGGAAGAGCCGGAGCCACTCCGTGCGGGCGTCGAGGTCGAGGTCCGCGACGAGCACGACACTCGCATCGCGCGGTGCCTCGACGAGGACGCGGCCGAACGGGTCGGAGATGAACGACGAGCCGTAGAAGGTGATGTCGCCCTCGTCGCCCCAGCGGTTCGGGACCACCATGAACTGCCCCGAGGTGATGCCGTTCGCCACGATGACCTGCCGCCAGATCGGGGCGGTGTCGAACGCGGGGAACGACGGCTCGGACCCGATCGCCGTCGGGTACGCGAGGACCTCGCTGCCGGCGAGACCGTACGACCGCGCGACCTCGGGGAACCACTCGTCCCAGCAGGTCGGCAGGCCCACACGGGCGCCGAGTCCGGCCGGCTCGTACACCGGGAAGGCGTCGGCGTCGGAACCCGGGCGGAAGTAGGTGTCCTCGTAGTAGCCGGCGCTGATCGGGATGTGCGTCTTGCGCGTCCGTCCGACCAGCGTGCCGTCCGGGGCGACGAGGACGGCCGTGTTGTAGCCGCGCGGGTCCTCGGGCCGGTCGTCGGCGGCCGGACGCTCGTACAGCGAGGCGTGCACGAACACCCCGTGCTCCGCCGCCCGGGCGCGGGCGAACGCGACCGTCGGGCCGTCCTCGAGCGACTCGGCCGACTCCTTCGGTGCGCCGGTCGCGGGGGTGTCGCCCGGGTAGCGCGAGAGCGTCAGTTCGGGGAGGAACACCGCGGTGGCGCCGTTCGCCGCTGCCGTCGCGATGCCGTCCGCGAGCTGGGCAAGGTGGGCCGCGGGATCCTCAAGCCACCGGGACTGCACGAGGCCGACGCGCAGGCGGCGTCGGGGTCGGCCGGTGTCCTCGTGCAGGGGAGACGGCTGCGGTGTGCCGGTGATGACGTCCATGACGCCATTGTTGATCGCACGATCAACGAGCGCAACCCCCTCGAGGTGTTGTGTGGACGCATGAGCGAACCCATCGTCACGCCGCTCGGCTTCTCGCACGTCCGGTTGACGGTCACCGACATCCGACGCAGCAAGGCGTTCTACGAGCAGTTGTTCGGGATGCCGCCCGGGAGCGACTTCAGCGACCAGATCGACGACCCGACGATCCACGACGACCCGTGGCGGACCTACGGCGGGTGTTCCTTCACGTTCGGCGGGCAGACCCTGGGCCTGCGGCCGGTCGCGCTGGCGGGGGACCGGTTCGACGCCGACCGGGTCGGCCTCGACCACGTGTCGTTCCGGGTCGCCTCGGTCGACGAGCTGCACGCCGCGGTGGGCCGGCTCGACGCGGCGGGGATCGAGCACGGCGAGGTGACCGGCCTGCCGCCGTTCGGGCTCGTGATCCTGTCCGTGCAGGACCCGGACGACGTCAACCTGGAGTTCGCGGCGCCCCGGGCGTGAGTCGGTGTCGCCCGAGGGGCTGTCCGGTCGGCGCGCGCGTCCCCCGGGCGTCGAGGTGACACCCGTGCCCCGGGCGTTGGCTGATCCGGTCAGACAACAGGAGGACACATGAGCAAGACCTGGTTCATCACCGGCGCGTCCAAGGGCTTCGGCCGCGAGTGGACGGAAGCGGCACTCGAGCGCGGGGACTCCGTCGCCGGGACCGCCCGCAACCCCGACGACGTGCACGACCTCGTCGACCAGTACCCGGACACGTTCCTCGCACTGCAGCTCGACGTCACCGACCGTGCGGCCGACATCGCCGCGGTCCAGCGTGCCGCCGAGCACTTCGGCTCCCTCGACGTCGTCGTCAACAACGCCGGCTACGGCCACTTCGGCATGGTCGAGGAGCTCACCGAGGACGAGGTGCGCGCGCAGCTCGAGACGAATCTGTTCGGTGCGCTCTGGGTCACCCAGGCGGCGCTGCCGATCATGCGCGAGCAGGGGTCCGGACACATCGTCCAGGTGTCGAGCATCGGCGGGATCAGTGCGTTCCCGACGGTCGGGGCGTACCACGCGTCGAAGTGGGCGCTCGAGGGGATCTCGCAGTCGCTGGCCCAGGAGGTCGCGGGCTTCGGCATCCACGTCACCCTCGTCGAGCCCGGCGGGTTCTCGACGGACTGGTCCGGTCCGTCCTCGAAGCACAGCGAGGAGATCGCCGCGTACGCCGACGTGCGCGAGGCCGCGTCCAAGCGCCCGTCCGCCGCCGACCCGGGCAAGCCGGAGGCGACCCGGTCGGCGATCCTGAAGGTCGTCGACGCGGACGAGCCGCCGCTGCGGGTGTTCTTCGGCAAGGCGCCGCTCGGCATCGCGGAGCGAGACTACGAGTCGCGGTTGGCGACCTGGCGCGAGTGGCAGCCGGTGGCCGATGAGGCGCACGGCGCCTGACGACCTCCGAGGTCAGGCGCGACCGACCGCCGAGCCGACCACGGCGAGCAGCCGGAGTCGCTCGGCGGTCTCGCTGCCGGGTTCGGCGGTGTACACGAGCAGGTTCTGCGAGCTCTCGGGGTCCTGCAGCACCTGGCACTGCAGGGTGAGCAGCCCGACCTCGGGGTGGCGGTAGGTCTTCACGTCACGCGGGCGGATGCCGACCTCGTGGCGCGCCCAGACCTCGCGGAACTCCTCGCTCGTCGCGAGCAGCCGTTCGGCCAGGTGTGCGGCCCGGGAGTCGGGTCCGCGGCGAGCGATGACGGTGCGGAGACCCGAGGCGTACATCCGGGACAGGAAGGGGTGGTCCTCGACCGGGTGGACGTCTCGGGACGCCGGGTCGTCGAACCACCGGTACCCGATGCTCCGGTCGTCGCCCCGTCGGCCGCTGGCGTCACCGGTGAGTTCGGCGGCGAGGGACGTCTGCTGCAGCGTCTCGCCCAGCTCGGTGACGATCTCGGCCGGGCTGTCGGCGAGTCGGTCGAAGATGCGCATCATGCCGGGGCTGACGTGGTCGCCGCCGGACGCCGCGGTCGGGGGCTCGTGTCCGGCGAGGCGGAAGAGATGGTCGCGCTCCGCGATCGTGAGGCGCAGGCCCTGCGCGATCGACGCGAGCATCTGGTCGGACGGCTGCGGTCCGCGCTCCCGTTCCAGCCGCGCGTAGTAGTCGACGGACATGTTGCTCAGCAGCGCCGCCTCCTCGCGCCGCAGCCCGCTCGTGCGACGGCGCTGGCCCCGGGGCAGGCCGACGTCCTCGGGCTGCAGGGCCGTCCGACGGCTGCGGAGGAAGTCCGCGAGGGACGCTCGGTCGATCATGCGCCCATCCTCTCCCGGGGCGTCGACCGCAGCCACGGATCGTCAGGCCGTGGTTGCGTGTGCACGACGCGGCGACGATCGTCTCGGGTGCCGGATCGGGTGCTCACCACGACGGAAGAGGCGGACCATGGCACGGAACGAACGACTCACCCTCCCGGACCTCGGCGGGCGCCGGGTCCTGGTGACCGGAGCAAGCGACGGCATCGGACTGGAGATCGCCGCGCGCTTCGCCGGCGCCGGGGCGGAGGTGGTCGTGCCGGTGCGCAACCGCGACAAGGGAGCGGCGGCCGTCGCCCGGATCACCGCGCAGCACCCGGATGCATCCGTGCTGCTCGAGGACCTGGACCTCTCCTCGCTGGAGTCCGTGTCGACGCTCGGGGAGCGGATGCGGTCCGAGGGCACGCCGATCGACGTGTTCGTGGGGAACGCCGGCGTGATGAACCCGCCGGAGCGGCAGACGACCCGGGACGGCTTCGAGCTGCAGTTCGGCACGAACCACCTCGGGCACGTCGCACTCGTCGGCGCCCTGCTCCCCCTGCTCCGTGCCGCCGACGGTCGGGTCGTGATGCAGTCGAGCGTGGCGGCGCAGCGTGCCTCGATCCGGTGGGACGACCTGCAGTCCGAGCGGGACTACGACGTCGCGCGGGCGTACGGGCAGTCGAAGCTCGCGTGCGCGCTCTTCGCCCTCGAGCTCGGTCGGAGGAGCCGGGCCGGCGGGTGGGGGATCACGAGTGCGGTCAGCCACCCCGGCGTCGCACCCACGAGCCTGCTCGCCGCACGCCCGGAGATCGGACGCTCGGGCGACACCGTGGCCGTCCGGCTGATCCGCTGGCTGTCGGCGCGCGGGCTCCTCGTCGGGACCCCGGCCTCGGCTGCGGAGCCGGCACTGCTCGCGGCGACCGACGCGGACCTCGACGGCGGTTTCGTCGGTCCGACCGGACCCGGGCAGCTCGGCGGACCCGCCGGCCGTCGGAAGCCGTGGGCGCCGTTGCTCCGTGACGACGACGCCGCTCGGCTCTGGGACGTGTCGGAGTCGCTCGTCGGGAGTTCGGTCAGCTGATGATGTTGACCGCGCGAGAGATCACGAGCGCCAGCAGGATGAACCCGCCGATCGACTGGTAGGCCATGATCATCTTCGCCCGGATGGTCATCGGCATCGTGTCCGTCGGGCTGAACGCCATCATGTTCGTCAGCGCGACGTAGAGGTAGTCGAGGTACACCGGCCGCCAGGCCGCTGTCTTCGGGTCGGTCTCCTGCGGGAACTGGAAGTCGGCGCGGTCGGTCACCCACAGCCCCGGCTGCCGTCGGGCGACGGGGCCGCCCCGGTCGAGCTCCCAGTACACGAGCCCGAACGCGATGATGCTGCTCACCCAGACCTGCAGGGCGGTCAGGAGCACCGCGCCGCCGTCGGGGTGCCCGTGCAGCAGCTCGTCGATCGTGCGGACGACGGTCAGCTGGTTCGCGACGGTCAGCAGGACCGCGAGGCCCGTGGACAGCCACCGCGACCAGGTGGTCTCACGGGTCAGCCGCCGAGGGTTGAACACGATGAGCGGGGTGAGGAGCAGCACCCCGAGGAGCGGGACCACCCAGGACGGGAAGAACAGGACCTCGTCGGGCAGGAACAGGCTCAGCGCGAGGTTCACCAGCACGGCGACGGCGACCGGCCCGCGGTGCTCGTGCCGGGGTGTGGTCCGCGTCGTCGTCACGGCTCCGAGTGTGGCACTCGAACACCGTTCCAGGGCCGTGCGACCCGTGAGGGTCCGGTCAGTACGACCCCCGTGTCGCTCTCACCGGAACATGGAACATCAGTAGGCTGGTGGCGGGCCGCGTCACCGCCGGAGCGTGGCCCGAGCAAGGATGAAGCCCACCGCTGGGGAAACAGCGATGGGCTTCGATTTGCTCTCCGAGTGGAGAACGAGGGACACGATGCGTCCCGAGCTTGAACACGGAACCAGTGTAGCCCGATCACCGTCGGGTCGCACGTCCCTCGGCCCCTGCTCTTCGTGTCCGCCGGCGCTGACACGGAAGGTGGTTCGGATGTCCTCCGACGACGAACCGCGTCGACGCCGTCAGGTGCCGTGGTTGGGGATCGCGACGTTGCTCGTGACCCTAGCCCGGCTCCTGCACGACGTGTGGCGCAAGGGTTGAGCCCAGGGTGTCCCGCGCTCTTGCCGGCGCGGGGCACCCGTCGGACCCGCTCAGCCGACGCGCGCCGGCACCCGGTCGTCCTCGACCTCCGCCCGGATCACCGCGAGCGCGAACCCGCGCCGGCCGCGGGTCGCCCACACCGCGATGACCGACGTCACCGCGAGCACGAACGCGAGGAACGCGGAGAACGGGACGTCCACGGCGAGCAGTGCCGCCCACCCGCCGGAGCCGAGCGCCCAGCGCACCACGCGCCTCCCGGTCCCCGGTGTCGGGGCCGGACGGAGCCGGACGACGTGCTCACCGAGTGTCCGGCCCGTCGCGAGCACGACCACGAGCTGTGCGAACGGGGCGACCAGTGCACCGGCGGTGATGAGCGTCTCGAGCACCGGGTCCTGGTCGTCCCGCCCGGCGATCGCCCACGCCAGGGCGGTCCCGACGCTCAGCGTGCCGGACAGGAGCCAGATCGCCAGCACGTCGGCGAGCATGCCGGAGAACCGTCGTGCCGCGGTGACCGGGCGAGGGGCATCCGCGTCGGTGGTCCGCCCCGACCCGGCGAGCAGTCCCACGAGCGGGGCGAGGAGCGTGCCGACCACGGCGCCGGTCGTGTTCGCGAGCAGGTCGTCGACGTCGAAGAGGCGGTACGAGCACGGGTAGAGGAACCAGTCGCCGGTGAGCTGCGTCGTCTCGATGAGCAGGGACACCACGAACCCGGCGCCGAGCCCGACGAGCAGGCCGACGAACACGCGCCTCCGGGCGACCGCGTGCCGGGCGAGGGCACCGAGGGGCACGAAGAGCAGCACGTTGAACAGGACCTGCGCGGACGCCGGGTTGGACAGCAGCGACCGGGGTCCGGAGATCCCGCCCTCCTTCGCGACGTCCCCGAGGAACGCGAACGGCGTCAGCTGCGGCGAGGCCGTGTTCCGGCACATCGTCGCGACGTCGTCGGGCAGCGGCAGCAGCGTGTAGGTGACGAGCGCGAGGGCGTAGACGAGCGTGCCGAACGCGACGAGCGAGCGTCGGAAGCCGAGCTGCCCGTGACGGCGGTACTCCCACGCCGTCCACGGCACGAGCGCCCCGACGGCGAGGACGACCCCGACGACGAACGCGATCACGCCTGGCAGCACGGTTCCCATGCGGTCGACGGTACTGACCGCGCGGGCGGACGGTGCCGATGTCAACCGCTCGGAGGACCCGGGATCGATCCGACGTCGCACGGGGTCGCGTCGCCCGGAGGACGATCCGCGGGCGGTCGGTGCGCAGGCTGGTGGCATGTCCGAACGCAACCGACCCACCGTCCGTCTCCTCGCCGCCGCCGTGGTCGCCGGCTCCGTCGCGGTGTTCGCGACCGGGTGCAGCTTCGTCCAGCAGCAGACGGGCGATGCCTGGTCCGTGACCTACGAGGTCCGCGTCGACCAGCCGAGCGGGGCCGCGCTCACGGACGTGCGGGTCGAGGGTGCCGAGCGACGGGGCGAAGCGCCCGCGGTGCACCGGCTCGACGAGCAGGAGACCGGGTCCTCGGACGGCGACGGGTCGCAATGGGAGCACGACGCGATCGTCCTCGCCGAACAGCGGGCGTCGGTGCGGGCGACGCCGGGCGCCGGGTCCACGGCGACGTGCCGGATCCTGCTCGACGGGAAGCGCGAGATCGCGAGCGAGACGTCGGCGCGGCCGGGCGACGCGGTGCGGTGCTCGGCGGACACCCCGGCCTTCGACTGACGGAGCATCACGCCCGACCGGGCGGCGGGAGTCGGCCGGATCCGGCCGACTCCGGCCCCGCCCGTCACCCGGGCAGCGGCCCCGCCAACGACCCGGCAGACACCTCGTGCCCGAGCAACCGCCCCGCCGCCCGCAGCCCGGAGAGCAGGGCCCCGTGCACCGTCGCGGGGTCGTCGCCCCACGTGGCCTCACCGGCGAGCTGCACCCGCCCCGACGGGGTGCCGAGCAGGTCGTGGTCGTCCGGTGACGCCCCCACGTGCAGGTACGAGTACGACCCGCGCGCGAAGGGGTCCGCCGCCCACCGGGTGATCCGCACGCCGTCCGGCTCCGGGACCGTGGGCCCGAACATCCGGCGCAGCGCCTCGACCGCCTCGTCGACGACCAGGGCATCGGGCAGCGACTCGATTCGCCGCGCGCCGGCACCGCCCACGAGCGCCGCGAGCACCGGTTCGCCGGTCACCCGGGACATGTCGTACCAGGAGTGCCAGTCGACCCCGGCCGGACCCTGCTGCCGCACCACCCAGTCGTCACCCCAGAACCGCTCGGGGAACCGCAGGAACACCTTGTCGTAGACGCCCATCCCGAGTCGGCCCATCGCGTCGAGCACCGCGGGCCCGAGCGGTGGCTCGAACGTGATCGCGCCAGCCTGCAGCACGCCGAGGGGTGCCGTGACGACGACCTCCGCAGCGGACACGGTCGTCCCGTCGGCGAGCCCGACGACGACGCCCGAGGACGACGAGCGCACGGCGGCGACGACGGAGGACAGGCGGACGTCGAGCCCGGCCGCCAGGGCGTGCGCGTACTGGGCGTAGCCGCCGGGGAACACCACCTCGTCGCCGGCGACGTGCTCCTCGTCGAGCCCGTGCGCGTCGAGCACGGTGACCGGGGCGCCGCAGAGGTCCTCGGAGCGGTGCGCCGTGTACTCGCGGATCCGCGCGGCCCGGTCGCCCTGCCACTGCAGGGACCGCAGCGCGGTGTCGACGGCGGACGCGTAGGTCGCCGGCGGCGGGGCGTCGGCGACCACCGCGGCGAGGGCCGCGTCGACGGTGTGCAGGTCCGCGACGAACGACGCGGCCTCGGGCGCGGTCAACCGCCGTCCGGACGGGGCGTGCCAGCCGATCGGCCGCCCGTCGAACTGGAAGCTGCCGACGGTGAACTCGACGGTCTCGATCCCGAACGCGGACGCCAGGGACCAGAGCGGGTTGCCCTCGATGCCGTGGATCCACGAGGCTCCGAGGTCGACCGGCACCCCGATCTCGTCGTCGGTCCAGGTGCGGCCACCGATGCGGTCGCGTGCTTCGAGCACGACGACGCGCTGCCCGCCCTGCACGAGCGCTCGAGCAGCGGCGAGCCCGGCGACCCCGGCCCCCACGACGACGACGTCGGCATCGCGTGCAGCCATCAGTGTCCTCCGGTCAGCGGTGCCATCAGGCGGGCGGCGAGGCTCGGCCGCCCGGTCAGTGCTTCCTCGCGGTCGGCCAGGTCGGTGGCCACGAGCCCGGCGTTCGCCCCGAGGAACCGCAGCGGCTCCGGCTCCCAGTCCGGCGACCGGTGGTTCACCCACGGCAGCGCGGTCTGCGGCGAGGACACACCCCGCACGAGGTCGGCGAGCGTCCGTCCGGCGAGGTTCGTCGTGGACAGGCCGTCGCCGACGTAGCCGCCGGCGGTCCCGACGTGGCCGTCCCACGTCACCGAGGCGCACCAGTCACGGGGCACCCCGAGGGGTCCGCCCCACGTGTGCGTGACCGGTGCGTCGGCGACGGCGGGGAACAGCTCGACCAGGGACCGCCGAAGGTGCTCGAACACGCGTGGTACCCGGTCGTAGCCGGGGGTGATCGCGGACCCCCAGTGGTAGCGGGCTCCGCGCCCGCCGAACGCCAGTCGGTCGTCCGCCGTGCGCTGCCCGTACACGAGGAGGTGCCGGTAGTCCGAGAACGTCTGCCCGTGCTCGAGCCCGACACGGTCCCACACCGCCGCGGGCAACGGTGCCGTCGCGATCATGAGCGAGTACAGCGGCAGGATGCGCCGCTTCGTCTGCTCGAGCTGCGCGCCGTAGCCCTCGACCGCGATGACCACGGCACCGGCCGTGACGGTCCCGCGCGACGTGACCACGTGCCCTGGACCCCACGAGACGGCGGGCGTGTGCTCCGCGATTCGGACGCCCCGCGCCTCCAGGGCCGCCGCCAGGCCGCGCACCAGCGCTGCGGGCTGGACCCGCGCGCAGTCCGGCGTCCACGCGACACCGGCCGATCCGGCGGCATCGCCGGGGCGTGCGTCGCGGTACGTCATGTCGTCGCCCCACGCGGCCGAGGCGGCGACCTCGTCGCGGGCCGCGCGTTCCTGCACGGCGGAGCGCGCGTAGAGGACGGTGCCGCCCTTGACGTAGTCGCAGTCGACCCCGGCCTCGGACGCTGCGCGCCCGACCTCGTCGACGGTGTCGCGCATCGCTCGACGCAGGGCGAGGGCCGCGTCGCGGCCGTGCTCGCGGGCGATCGCCTCGGCGGACCGCGGGAACAGTGCGGAGCACCAGCCGCCGTTGCGTCCGGACGCGCCGAAGCCCGCGATCTCGCGTTCCACGACGACGACCTGGAGGCGCGGGTCGGCCTGGTGCAGGTACCACGCGGTCCAGAGACCGGTCAGTCCACCGCCGACGATGCAGACGTCCGCGGTGGTGTCGCCGTCGAGCGGCGGGCGGGGCGTCAGGTCGTCGCGGCCGCTCGTGACGAGCGCGTCGAGCCAGAACGAGACGCCCCGGTAGCCGGTCACGGTCAGATCTTCGTCCAGGCCTCGGACAGGACGCTCCGCAGGATCGAGGTCATCTCGCGGAACTCCGGCTGCCCGATGGTGAGCGGCGGCGCGAGCTGCACGACGGGGTCGCCGCGGTCGTCGGCACGGCAGTACAGCCCGGCGTCGAACAGCGCCTTCGACAGGAACCCGCGGAGCAGGCGCTCCGACTCGGCGTCGTCGAAGGTCGTCTTGGTGGCCTTGTCCTTCACGAGCTCGATGCCGTAGAAGTACCCGTCACCACGGACGTCCCCGACGATGGGCAGGTCGCGCAGCGTGTCGAGCTCGGCCTTGAAGAGCGGGGCGTTCTGCTGGACGTTCTGCAGGAGCCCCTCTTCCTCGAAGATGTCGAGGTTCTCCATCGCGACGGCGGCGGAGACCGGGTGCCCGCCGAACGTGTAGCCGTGGTAGAAGGTCGTGTCGCCCGTGGAGAACGGCTCGAAGAGCTTGTCGCTGATGATCGTCGCGCCGATGGGGGAGTAGCCCGAGGTCATCGCCTTCGCGCACGTGATCATGTCCGGGACGAAGCCGTAGGTGTCGCACGCGAACATCGTGCCGATCCGACCGAACGCGCAGATCACCTCGTCGGAGACCAGCAGCACGTCGTACTCGTCGCAGATCTCGCGGACCCGCTGGAAGTACCCGGGTGGCGGGGTGAAGCAGCCGCCGGAGTTCTGCACCGGTTCGAGGAAGACCGCGGCGACGGTGTCCGGACCCTCGAACTCGATCATCTCGCGGATGCGCTCGGCCGCCCAGAAGCCGAACTCCTCCTCGCTCTCGCCGGCGAAGCCCATCTCGGCGGCGCGGTAGTAGTTGGTGTTCGGCACGCGGAAGCCACCCGGCGCGAGCGGCTCGAACATCTGCTTCATCGCCGGGATGCCCGTGATCGCGAGTGCTCCCTGCGGGGTGCCGTGGTACGCGACCGCGCGGGAGATCACCTTGTGCTTCATCGGCTTGCCGCGGAGCTTCCAGTAGTACTTCGCGAGCTTGAACGCGGTCTCGACGGCCTCGCCGCCGCCGGTCGAGAAGAACACCTTGTTGAGGTCGCCGGGGGCGTGGTCGGCCAACCGGTCCGCGAGCTCGATCGCCGCGGGGTGCGCGTACGACCAGATCGGGAAGAACGACAGCGTCTCGGCCTGCTTGGCGGCCATCTCGGCCAGGCGCTTCCGGCCGTGGCCCGCGGCGACGACGAACAGGCCGGAGAGCCCGTCGATGTACTCCTTGCCGTGGCTGTCGTAGACGTGGTGCCCTTCGCCGCGGACCATGATCGGCACGTCGGCACCGGCCTGGTTCGCACCGTGCCGGGCGAAGTGCATCCACAGGTGGTCGCGCGACTTCTGCTGCAGCGCGGCGTCGTCCACCGGTGCGAACGGGTCGTACGAGCCGAGACGGGTGGTGGGTCGTTCGGAGATGGTCATCGCGTTCCCCAGTCGTAGAGCTGTTTGCGGAGTTGCAGGTAGACGAAGGTCTCGGTGCCGGCGACGCCCGGGATCGCCCGGATGGTGCCGTTCAGGAGCTCGATCAGGTCGTCGTCGTCCTCGCAGACGACCTCGACCATGAGGTCGAAGCTCCCGGCGGTCATGACGAGGTAGTCGACCGCCGGGAGCCGTTCGAGTTCGTCGGCGACGGTTCGGGTGTCGCCGCTGACCCGGATGCCGATCATCGCCTGGCGGTGGAACCCGAGTTGCAGGGGGTCCGTCACCGCGACGATCTGCATCACGCCGGTCTCGGTCAGCTTCTGGACGCGCTGCCGGACCGCCGCTTCGCTGAGACCGACCGCCTTGCCGATCTCGCCGTACGGACGGCGCCCGTCCGCCTGGAGTTGTTCGATGATCCGCTTCGAGGTGTCGTCGATCGGTCCCGGACGTCGTGGTGCTGCCGCCATGCCGGACAGCATTGCAGCGCCATCGCCCAGAAAGCAAGGGAATCCGTTGTGAACACCGTGTTTCACGACGATTTCCGTTGTTACAAGTCTTCCGAACCGGCTTTTTCCGTGCCAGTATCGCCGCCATGCGGGAGACCACGAAGACGAGCGAGGTCCGGAACTTCATCGGGGGCGCGTCCGTCGAGGTCCGTGCCGACGCGGCCTTCGACCTGATCGACCCGACCGACGAGCACGTCTACGGCACGTCTCCGGTGTCCAGTGCCGCCGACGTCGACGCGGCCTTCCGTGCGGCGAGCACCGCGTTCGGGACGTGGGGCCGCACCACACCGGCGGAACGACAGCTCGCGCTCTTCCGGATCGCCGACGCGATGGAGCAGCGGGCGGAGGAGTTCGCCGACCTCGAGTCGCTCGACACCGGGAAGCCCCGCGCCACCCTCGTCGAGGACGAGATCCTGCTCTCGGTCGACCAGATCCGCTTCTTCGCCGGCGCCGCCCGGAACCTCGAGGGGCGGAGCGCGGGCGAGTACATGACCGACCACACGTCGTTCGTCCGGCGCGAGCCGATCGGTGTCGTCGCCCAGGTCACCCCGTGGAACTACCCGCTCAACATGGCGGTGTGGAAGTTCGCGCCGGCGCTCGCCGCGGGGAACACGACCGTGCTCAAGCCGAGCGACACCACCCCGCTGTCGACCCTGCTGCTGGCCGAGGTCGCCGCCGAGTTCCTGCCGCCCGGCGTCCTCAACGTCGTCGTGGGGGACCGGACGACCGGTGCCGCGATGATCGACCACCCCACGCCGCAGCTCGTGTCGATCACCGGTTCCGTCCGCGCGGGCATCGAGGTCGCCCGCGCCGCCGCCGGGGACCTCAAGCGCACGCACCTCGAACTCGGCGGCAAGGCCCCGGTGATCGTGTTCGACGACGCCGACGTCCCCACCGCCGTGGCCGGCATCGTCGCCGCCGGCTTCTTCAACGCCGGGCAGGACTGCACCGCCGCCACCCGCCTGCTCGTGCAGGACGGCATCCACGACGAGTTCGTGGCGGCGCTCGCCGAGGCGGCACGGACCGACGCGCAGACCGGCCCGGACGCGCCGACCCCGTACTTCGGCCCGGTGAACAACGCGGCCCAGCTCGCCCAGGTCCGGTCGTTCATCGACACCCTCCCCGACCACGCGTCGATCGAGCTCGGCGGCCACCGCCTGGGCGACCGCGGCTTCCACCACGAGGCGACGATCGTCTCCGGGCTCCGGCAGGACGACCGCGCGGTGCAGCAGGAGATCTTCGGCCCGGTGCAGACCGTCCAGCGCTTCTTAACCGAGCAGCAGGCCCTCGGGTGGGCGAACGGCGTCGAGTACGGCCTGGCGAGCTCGGTGTGGACGACGGACCACGCGCGGGCGATGCGCTTCGCCCGCGACCTCGACTTCGGGTGCGTGTGGATCAACACCCACATCCCGATCGTCGCCGAGATGCCGCACGGCGGCTTCAAGCACTCCGGCTACGGCAAGGACCTGTCCCAGTACGGGTTCGACGACTACACCCGCATCAAGCACGTCATGTCCTACATCGGCTGAGCCCGAACCCGACCCCGAGCAGCACGAGCAGCAGGAGGCACCATGGCAATGACCGGCACCTTCGCCGAATCGGGAGCCGATCTCCGGCTCGACCGGATCACCAAGTCCTTCCCCGGCCACACCGCGGTCGACGCCCTCGACCTCACCGTCCCGGCTGGCTCGTTCTTCGCGCTGCTCGGGCCGTCCGGCTGCGGCAAGACGACGACGCTCCGGCTCGTCGCCGGCCTCGAGGAGCCCACGAGCGGCACGATCACGATCGGCGGACGGGACGTCACCGACACGAAGCCGTACCAGCGGCCGGTCAACACGGTGTTCCAGAACTACGCGCTGTTCCCGCACATGAGCGTGCGCGAGAACGTGGCGTTCGGGTTGAAGCGCCGGCGCATCCCGGACCCGATGACGAAGGCGACCGAGGCGTTGCGGCTCGTCGAGCTCGAGGGTTCGGCGTCGAAGCGTCCGGCGCAGCTGTCCGGCGGCATGCAGCAGCGCGTCGCCCTCGCCCGCGCGATCGTGAACCGCCCGGCCCTGCTCCTGCTCGACGAACCCCTCGGCGCCCTCGACCTCAAGCTGCGGCACCAGATGCAGCTCGAGCTGAAGACGATCCAGGCCGAGGTCGGTCTCACCTTCCTGCACGTCACGCACGACCAGGAGGAGGCGATGACGATGGCCGACACGGTCGCCGTCATGAACGGCGGCCGCATCGAGCAGATGGGCAGCCCGCAGGACCTGTACGAGCTGCCCCGCACGGCGTTCGTCGCGAACTTCCTCGGGCAGTCGAACCTGCTCGAAGGCGAGGTCCGCGGCACCGACGGCGGACTCCTCGTCGTCGCGACCGCGGCCGGCACGATCGCCGTCCCGACCGACCGGGCCGTTGCGACGACCGGACACGTGGTGGTCGGCGTCCGTCCCGAGAAGCTCAAGATCCGCACCGCCGAGCCGGCACCAGAGTCCGGTCGCAACATCCTCGGCCCCGGCCGTGTGGTCGACGTGTCGTTCTCCGGCGTCAGCACCCAGTACCTCGTGGACGTGCCGGGCGCGGGCCGCGTCTCCGTCTTCGCGCAGAACTCCAAGGGCGGACCGCGCATCGCCACCGGTACCGAGGTCTGGCTCACGTGGGGCGTCGACCACGGTTTCGGCCTGGAGGCGCACCCCACGTCCGACGCGACCGTCACCGCCGGAGCCGACCCGCGCCTCCAGTCCGCACCCGCCACCGCGGGGGTCGTCGCGTGAGTCCGCGGCCGGACCTGGTGCGCGGACTGACGTCCGCACGCGTCAGCCGTCGCGGATTCCTCGCGGGCGGCGGGGCCGCCGCGGTCGCCGCCCTGCTCGCCGGCTGCAGCATCAAGGGGTCGGCGGCGTCGCTCGCCGAACACCCGGTGGACTGGGAGCGGTTCTGGAAGGACCAGAAGGCGACGAAGCAGCTCAACTTCGCGAACTGGCCGCTCTACATCGACTCCGACCACGGCAAGTCCGAATCCATCCAGCTGTTCGAGCGGGCCACCGGGATCTCGGTCGACTACCAGGCCGTGATCCAGGACAACGCCACGTTCTACGCGACGGTGTCACCGATCCTCCGCGCGCAGGGGGCCACCGGCTACGACCTCGTCGTGATGACGAACGGCTTCGAGCTGACGCAGATGATCAAGAACGGGTTCGTGTGCGAGCTCGACCACTCGCGGCTGCCGAACTTCGCGGCGAACGCGGGTGACTCCGTGAAGGACCCGACCTACGACCCCGGGAACAAGCACTCGGTCGTGTGGCAGACCGGGTTCACCGGGATCGCCTACAACCCGAAGTACATCGACCGCGAGATCACGTCGTTCCAGGACCTGCTCGACCCGGCGTTCCGGGGCCGCGTCGGGCTGATGAGCGACAACACCGAGCTCGGGTCCCTCGGGCTGCTCGCGAACGGCATCGCCCCGGAGACCTCGACCCCCGCGGACTGGCGGACGGCCCAGGACTGGCTGCGGAAGCTCCGCCCGAGCGTCACCGGGTTCTACGACCAGAGCTACATCAACAAGCTCGAGAACGGTGACACCTGGATCACCCAGGCGTGGTCCGGCGACGTGTTCCAGGCGCAGCAGTCCGGGTTCGAGCACTTGAAGTTCGTCACGCCGGAGGAAGGCCAGATGATGTGGCACGACAACCTCATGATCCCCCGGCAGGCGGCGAACCCGGTGTCGGCCCTGGAGTGGATGGACTTCTACTACACGCCGAAGATCGCCGGCATCGTCGAGGACTACGTCAACTACGTCTGCCCGGTGCCCGCCGCGGAGGACTACGTCCGGGACGAGCTGGACGACCCCACCGTGGCGGACAGCCCGCTCGTGTTCCCGTCGTCCGAGGTGCTCGACAAGTCGCACGAGTTCCGGGTGTTCGAGAACTACGACGAGTACTCCGAGTGGAACGGCATCTTCAACGCGGTGGTGCAGTCGTGAGCGCCGTCGGGACGGCCGGGACCGCCGGTCTCGGGGCCGGACCGGGACCCGCGCCCGTGCGGCACGGTCGCCGCCTGCGGGTGCCGTTCCTGCTCGCCGTCGTCGGCACCGCGTACCTGGCCGTGTTCTTCGTCATCCCGCTCGTGTCGGGACTCATCGTCTCGCTCATGTCGGGCAACCCGGACGACGGCTACACGTTCACGTGGAACTGGGGGATCTACGGCTCGCTGTTCATCGACCCGCAGGTGCCGTACCTGACGTTCCTCGGTCGGTCGCTCTGGTACGGCGCGGCCGCGACCGTCGTGACGATCATCGTCGGGTACCCGGTGGCGTACTTCATCGCGTTCCGGGTGTCGCCACGGTGGAAGAACCCGCTCCTCATGCTCGTGTTCGTGAGCTTCCTCGTGTCGTTCGTCATCCGCACCGACATGTGGGCGTTCGTGCTCGCCTCGCAGGGGCCGGTCGTCACGGCGCTGCAGGCGATCGGCCTGGCCAGCAAGGACTTCCACATCCTCGGGACCGGTGGCGCGGTGATCTTCGGTGACGCCTACAACGACCTGGCGTTCATGGTGCTGCCGATCTACGCCGCGCTCGAACGCATCGACCCCCGACTCGGCGAGGCGGCGAACGACCTCTACGCCGGCAAGGTCCGGGCGTTCTGGCACACCACGCTGCCGCTGTCCCGCTCGGGCATCTTCGCCGGTGTCCTGCTCGTCTTCATCGACAGCGTGGGCGACCCGGTGAACTCGGCGCTCCTGGGCGGCACGAACACGTACACGATCGGGCAGGCGATCCAGGACGCCTACTCCGGCAACCAGCAGTACAACGTCGCCGCGGCGCTCTCGACCGTGCTCATGGTCGTGCTCGGCATCATCCTGTTCATCTACGCCCGCGTCTCCGGCACCGACGACCTCGAGGACCTCGTATGACCGCCGTCGCACCGCCCCGCGCCACCGCTCCCGCCGCCCCCGCCACCGGGACGGCCGCGCGCCGACCCGGCCGGCACGGGGTGAACCGCCGCGGGCCGTGGCTCGCGATCGTGTACTGGGTCACCATCGCGATCACCCTCGTGCCGATCGTCTACATGATCGTGTACTCGTTCAACGACGCCCCGACGAACCGGCTGTCGTTCGCGTGGAACGGGTTCACGACCTACTGGTACGCGAACCTCGTGAACGTCTCCGGCCTCGGACAGGCGTTCGTCACCTCGGTCGTCATCGCGTTCCTCGCCGCGATCATCTCGGTCGCGATCGGCCTCCCGCTGGCCCTGGCGCTCGAGCGCTACCGGTTCCCCGGGCGCGGTGCCGTGAACGCCGTCGTGTTCGCGGACATCGCGGCGCCGTCGATCGTCGTCGGGTCCGCGTCGCTGTCGTTCTTCCTGTCGGTCGGGCTCGGCACCGGGTTCCTGACGATCCTGCTCACGCACGTGGCGTTCGACGTCGCCTACGTCGTCGTGGTCCTCCGGGCGCGGATCGCGGGGACGTCACGGGCGCTCGAGGAGGCCGCGGGGGACCTCGGGGCGACGCCGTTGCAGGCGTTCCGGCTCGTGACCCTGCCGTTGCTCGCGCCGGGCATGCTGGCCGCGGGGTTGCTCGCGCTGGCGATGTCGATCGACGACTACGTGATCACCTCGTTCGTCGCCGGGCCCTCGGTCACGTTCCCGCTGTTCGTGTACGGCGCCGCCAAGGCCGGGATGCCGCCGCAGGTGCTGTGCTTCGGCACGCTCGTGTTCGCGGTGGGGCTGCTCGTGGCGCTGCTGAACGGGGCGCTGAACCGGCGGTTGGCGCGCACCCGCGGTTGACCCGGACTCGTAGGCTCGGGGGATGGACGTCATCGAGGTCGACGAGCGCGACAGCACGTGGGAGGACCCGCGCCCGCGCTTCCGCGTGTACGTCCAGCGCCCCGACGGCGACGTGTTCGCGACGGAGACGACCGACCTGCTCGAGGCCGACGTCCTGCAGGCCGTCGACTGGGCCCAGCGCCGTGCCGCCGAGCACGAGGGCGCGCTCTGGTCGCTCGCACTCGTCTCCGACGACCGGCGCGGGTTGCGCGGGCTCACCTGGCTCGTGGGTTCGGACGCGAACGACCCTCCGGAGGACGACCTCGACGTCGACCGCCGTGCGCGCATGCGTGCGCGCCGGGCGGATCCGGTCGTGGTGCCGATCGAGGACCGGGCACCCGCCGACTCCTGACCGCCACCGATGACGGACGGGAGGCGCGGTGCGAGCCCGCACCGCGCCTCCCGTCCCTCGGCTCGCGCGTCAGGCGACGGCGGTCGCGGCCTGCTCGCGGTCGGCGGAGGCGTCGTCGCGGAGCAGCCGGTCGGCGGTGCGCAGCGACAGCGCCATGATGGTCAGCGCCGGGTTCGCGATGAGGGAGCTCGGGAACACCGAGTTGTCCACGACCCACAGGTTCGGCACGTCCCACGACCGGCCAGCGGCGTCCACGACCGAGTTCCCCGCGTCGGTGCCCATCCGCGCCGTGCCGACGGTGTGCGCCGTGCGGTCGAGGACCCGGACGTCCGTGCCGCCCGCTGCCTCGACGATCGCGGTCATCGTGCGGACCGCGTGGCGGGTGATCGCTTCCTCGTTCGACCCGGGCGAGAACGTGACGCGGGCCTTCGGCACCCCGTTCGCGTCGACCTCGTCGGCGAGGACGAGCCGGTTGTCGTCGTACGGCAGGCACTCGGCGTTGATGCCGACGCCGGCCATCCGCGGGTAGTCCTGCAGCGCCCGGACGAGCGCGGCACCGCGGAGCCCACCGCCCCGCACGAGCGAGGTGGCGAGCGTCAGCGGCTGCACGCCGAGGCTCTGGATCAGGTAACCGCCCGCGAAGTCGGCATCGGTGGGGCGGACGAAGTCCTCGGTGATGATCGACGACGGGTACCCGCGGTAGGACCGCATCGACTCGTCGAAGGTCGCCCAGACCTGGGTGGCCCCGTGCGCGGTGAAGTTCCGGCCGACCTGGCCGCTGCTGTTCGCGATCCCGGTGTGCAGCAGCAGGCGCGGGGTCTCGATGCCACCCGCGGCGAGGACGAGCGTGCGGCAGCGCTGCCGGTGGTCGCGGCCGTCCTGGCGGTAGACGACGGCCTCGACCCGGCCCCTGGCGTCGAGCTCGATGCCGTGCACGAACGCCTCGGCGCGGATCTCCGCACCGAACGCGACGGCGGCGGGCAGGTAGGTGGTGTCCATCGACACCTTCGCGCCGTTCCGACAGCCCTGGTGGCAGGAACCGCAGGACACGCAGGCCTGGCGGAGCCCGTGGTGCTCCTGGTGCCGGTCCTCGGTGGTGAGGCCGACGGGGGCGTCCGTGGCGGTGACGCCCACGGCGGCGGCACCCCGGATCATCATGTCCGACGAGGCGTTCCGCGGCGGCGGGCCCATGCGGTAGCGGCGCTCCGGGTCCCACGGGTAGTGCGCGGGTCCGGCGACGCCGACGTCGTGCTCGGCCTGCTCGATCCAGCGGGTGAGCTCGGCGTGGTCGATCGGCCAGTCCTCGCCCTGCCCGGAGTCGGTGCGGAGCCGGATGTCGTGCTGGTTCGGCCGCGGTGTGAACGCGCCCCAGTGCAGGGTCGAGCCGCCGACGCCGGTGCCGCTGTTGTTCGGGCCGAAGGCGGTCGGGGCGCTGCCGCCGCTGATCCGCTCGTCCATCCAGTTGATGTCCCCGGGCGCCTCGACCTCGTCGGGGGTGTACTGCTCCGGGTCGGTGTTCGGGCCGGCCTCGAGCGCGACGACGCTGAGGCCTCGGCGGGCGAGGGTCGCGAGCAGCGGTGCGCCGCCCGCGCCGGTCCCGACGACGACGACGTCGACGACCTCGTCCTCGCTGTGGTGGCGCTGGTGGTCGAGTCTCATCGTCCGGCTCCCGTCGGTTCCCATGCTTCGCGCTCGCCGGCTCCGAGGAGCAGGAAGCCCTGTTTGCGCAGCCCGTCGCCGCCGTTGGCGAAGCCGTCGTAGTCCACCGCGGCCATCGTCGCGGGGTGTGCCATCCACTGCTTGGCGAGGTCGACGCTGGCGTCCTCGAGCCAGGCTCGCAGCTGCGAACCGTCGAGCGGGCCCGTCGTCGGCGTGTACTCGCCCGCGGTGACCGCGTCGAGCACCCCGGCGAGGTGCTCGTCGCCCTGCGCGGCCTCGCTGCGGAGTGCGTCGAGTCCGGCACGGTAGGCCTCGACGTCGGCGGGGAGACCGTCCGGTCGCCAGCCGTCGCCGAGTTCGTCGGCGAGCTGGTCGTCGACGCGGAGCGCGAGGTCGAGGTGGCGGTCGCCCGGCTGCGGGACGACGACGCGGGCCACGGCGCGCAACGTGTCGAGCTGCTCGCGGGTGAGGGCACGCGGTTCGCGGTCCGGGGCGTCCGGGAGCGCTCGGACGGCGAGGATGCCGCGGGTCCGTGCGCTCACGCGGGGGGAGGCGATGACGCGGGCGGTCTCGGCGGGGACGAGCGGACCGTGGTCGACCCGACGGTGCCAGAAGTCGCGGATGCGGTCGGCGACGGCGTCGGGCTGCTCCCACGGCAGCAGGTGCGCGGCGTCCGGCACCGCGTCGAACTCGCCCGCGGTCCAGTGCGGCAGGTTCAGCGTCCGCTGGGCCTCGGGGCCGAGGTCGCCGTCCTCGGCGCCGGCCAGCACCAGGGCGGGGACCGGGTTCGGCGGGAAGACGGTCGACCAGTCCTCGCGGCTGCCGCGGACGAGCCAGTCGGTCCAGGCCTGCGGGACGGCGCGCTCGACGTCGTGCACGGCGATCGCGTGTGGCTCCGGGTCGAGGCGGGACGCGGTGTTGGCGTCGACGAACGCATCCGCCTCGTCGGGGCCGATCTCGCCGTCCGACGCCCAGTCGAGCATGGTCTGCCGGCGCTCCTCGTCCATCGGCTCCGGGGAGAGCGGCGACGCGGCGAGCAGCACCACGGCGCGCAGGCCGAACAGGCCGTTGCTGCCGTCGACGGTGCGCGAGGCGACGACGGACGCCACCTTCCCGCCCATCGAGTGCCCGATCAGCGCCCAGTCGGTGGCACCGCTCCGGCCGATCGCACGTTCGACGAGCACGACCATCTCCTCGACGGTGGTGCCGGTCGCGGCCGTGCTGGTGCCGAACCCGGGCAGGTCGATCCCGACCAGGTCGAGCGTCCCGGCGAGGCGGGACCGCAGCCCGACGAACTCCTCGGAACTCGATCCGAGGGCGTGCAGGCAGAACACGGTGGTGGGCATCCTTCGTTCCTACGTGCCGCGGCGCCGGCGCTCCCAGCGGGGTGTACCCCGTGCGGCATTGTTTCGAGCATGCGACGATCTGCCGTCGGGCGGGGCCTTCCACAAGGTGCGGCGATAGGTTCGGCCCATGAGTGCAGAGCTGACGCTCGGCGCCGAGGAAGAACTGCACCTCATCGACCTCGATTCCGGACGACTTTCCGCGAAGGCCCCGCGCCTTCTGCCCAAACTGCCCGCCGACCGGTTCGGCGCTGAACTCCAGCGCACGACCATCGAGACGAACACCCCCGTGGTGCGCACCCTCGACGACCTGAGACGGGTGATCGTCGACCTGCGCAGCGAGCTGAGCGCCGCGATCGCCCCCGCCGGGGTCACGATCGCCGCTGCCGGCACCGCGCCGCGGTCGGAGTACGCCGACTTCGAGCTGACCTCCGGTGGGCGGTACGGCCGCATGCAGGAGCAGTACCGGATGCTCGTCGACGAACAGCTCATCTGCGGCCTGCAGGTGCACGTCGGTGTGAGCGACCGCGACCTGGCGGTGCAGATCGCCCAGCGGGTGGCCCCGGTGCTGCCGGTGCTGCTGGCGCTCAGTGCGTCGAGTCCGTTCTGGAACGGGCAGGACACCGGATACTCGTCGTTCCGCAGCATCATCTGGCAGCGCTGGCCCTCGGCCGGCAGCTTCGGGCGTGTCAAGGACGCCGCCGAGTACGACGCGATGCTCGACGACCTCATCGCGTCCGGGGTGATCGCCGACAAGAAGATGGCGTACTTCGACGTGCGGCCGTCCTCGCACGCCCCGACGCTCGAGCTCCGGGTCTGCGACGCGACGCCGATCGTGGACGACGCCGTGCTCATCGCCGGGTTGTTCCGCGCCGCCGTCCGCAAGGCGGAGAAGGCGGTCGAGTCCGGAGCCGAGTGGCGACCGCGCAGCGAGCCCCTGCACCGGGCGGCGATGTGGCAGGCCGCCCGCGGTGGCCTGACCGGCGAACTGCTCGGGCTCGGGCAGCACCCGGAGCGGCTGCCCGCCGAGACCGCCGTCCGCCAGCTCGTCTCACGGCTCCGTCCGGAGCTCGAGGAGCTCGGCGACTGGGGCACGGTGGCGGAGCTCGTCGAGGACACCCTCGCCCGCGGGAACTCCACGGACCGGCAGCGCACCGCGTACGCCGAGCGCGGCGAGCTCGACGACGTCGTGGCCTCGGTCGTCGAGGACACCGCCGGGACGCCCTCCGGCCGCACCGAGCACCCGACCGTGACGCTGCCGTCGTACCGCGTCCGCGCCGGTGACGAGGCCGTCGGTCCGGGAGCCCGGCCCCGCCCCGCGTTCCGCGACCTCGCGGTGTTCTTCCGCGGGTGGGACGCCGAGACCACGATCGAACGCTGCGCCGCCCGCGACACCTGGACCCGCGAGCACGAGGTCGGCTTCGTGGTCGACGGCGGCGTCCAGGCGTTCGGCTGCGACCTCGTCCCGCGGACCGTCAGCGCCTACGAGTGGAGCCAGCTCGCCGCCGGCCTCGGGCAGCGCGCCCGCGCGATCGAGCTGTTCCTCCGGGACGCCTACGGGCCCCGGCGGATCGTGGCGGACGGCGCGATGGACGAGCGCCAGTTCGTCGGGGCCAACGGGTGGGACCCGGCGGCCGCCCGGCTGCCGCAGGACGCCGTGCGTGCGCCCGTGATGGGGTTCGACCTGGTCCGGAACGAGTTCGGCGGGTGGCGCGTGCTCGAGGACAACGTCCGGTCGCCCTCCGGCGTCGCGTACGGCATCGCGCTCCGCGAGCTGATGGACGAGGTGGTGCCGGACGCCCCACGGCCGGAGCACCTGCTCGACCCGCACGGTGTGGTCGACCGCCTCCGCGACACGCTCCGCACGAACGCGACCGCCGTGACCGGCGAACCGGACCCGGTGATCGCGCTGATCAGCGACGGCCCCGCCGCCGGCGCGTGGTTCGAGCACCGCAGGCTGGCCGACGGGGCCGGGTTGCGCCTCCTGGCCGGCTCGGACCTGGACGTCCGCGACGGACACGTCGTCGAGGCGCGGACGGGTGACGTGCTGCACGGGCTGTACCTGCGCATCGACCGCGACGTCAGCGCGCTCGCGGCGGAGCACGCACCGGACCTCGGCGCGCGCATCCTCGACGTCGCCGAGGCCGGCGGTGTGCACCTGGCCAACGCGCCGGGCAACGCGCTCGTCGACGACAAGGCGATGTACGTCACCGTGCCGGACCTCATCTGGTACTACCTCGACGAGAAGCCGCTGCTCGACTCGGTCCCCACGTACCGGACCAGCATCGAGGGCGAGCGGCTCTCCGTGCTCGACCGCGTCGGCGAGCTCGTGACGAAGCCCGTCGACGGCGAGGGCGGTCGGGACGTCCTGATCGGTCCGAGCGCGAGCGCTCCCGAGGTCGCCGAGCGGCGCCGGGCGATCGCCGCGGAGCCCGACCGCTGGGTCGGGCAGGAGGTCGTGCAGCTGTCGTCGCACCCGACCATCGGCCCGGCCGGCCTCGACCCCCGGCACGTCGACCTGCGTGCCTTCGTCTACGTCACGGGCACGGGGCCGGACGACACCCACCTCGCCGACGTCGCGCTCACGCGGGTCGCGCCGGAGGGGAGCATGGTCGTGAACTCCTCGCGCGGCGGCGGCGCCAAGGACACCTGGATCACCGGAACGGCAGGGGACAGCTGATGTGCGGACTCGCGGGAGAACTCCGGTTCGACGGGACTGCGCCGGACGTCGCGGCCGTGGCGCGGATGACGGGCTGCCTCGTGCACCGCGGCCCCGACGGCGACGGGCTGTGGGCGCGCGGACCGGTCGCGCTCGGGCACCGACGGTTGTCGATCGTCGACCTGTCCACCGCGGGCGCGCAGCCGATGGTGCACCCCCGTGCCGGACTGACCATCGCCTACAACGGCATGGTCTACAACTACCGACAGCTCCGCGACGAGCTGCGCGGCCGGGGCCACGAGTTCTTCTCGACCTCGGACACCGAGGTCATCCTCGCCGCCTACGCCGAGTGGGGCACCCGGTTCGTCGACCACCTGGTCGGGATGTTCGCGATCGCCATCTGGGAGCACGCCAGCGGCCGGCTCGTGCTCGCTCGCGACCGGCTCGGCATCAAGCCGCTCTACGTCGCCGAGGTCCCCGGCGGGGTGCGGTTCGCGAGCTCCCTGCCCGCTGTCCTGGCCGGTGGTGGCGTCGACACGAGCATCGACCCGGTCGCCTTCGCGTCGTACATGACCTTCCACTCGATCGTCCCGGCGCCCCGCACGATCCTGTCCGGCGTCGGCAAGCTGCCGCCCGCGACCGTCCGGGTCATCGAGCGTGACGGGACCTCCCGTGACGAGACGTACTGGGAGCCCCGCTTCGAGCGCGACCCGGACAAGGCCGACTGGACCGACCAGGACTGGCAGGAGGCCTTCACCGCGAAGCTCCGCACCGCGGTCGAGCGCCGCATGGTCGCCGACGTCCCGGTCGGCGTGCTGCTCTCGGGCGGGATCGACTCCTCGCTCGTCGTGGCACTGCTCGCCGAGGCCGGGCAACAGGACCTCGCCACGTTCAGCATCGGCTTCGAGTCGGCCGGTGGCGAGTCCGGCGACGAGTTCGAGTACTCCGACGAGGTCGCGCGCCACTTCGGCACCGACCACCACCGCATCCGCATCCCGTCGTCGCGCCTGCTCGACGGCATCGACGGCGCGATCGGCGCGATGAGCGAGCCGATGGTCAGCCACGACTGCGTCGCCTTCTACCTGCTCTCGGAAGAGGTGTCGCAGCACGTCAAGGTCGTGCAGTCCGGGCAGGGTGCGGACGAGGTGCTCGGCGGCTACAGCTGGTACCCGCCGCTCGCGTCCGTCCCGCGGGACCAGGCCGCCGAGGTCTACCGCTCGGTGTTCATGGACCGCCGGTGGCCGGCACTTCAACCCCTGCTCGGGGAACGCTGGCGGAGCGACGACGACACGCCCTCGGCGTTCGTGGACGCCGCGTTCGCCGTGCCGGGAGCCGAGACCAGCGTCGACGCCGCGCTCCGCAGCGACACGATGACGATGCTCGTCGACGACCCGGTGAAGCGCGTCGACAACATGACGATGGCGTGGGGACTCGAGGCCCGCGTGCCGTTCCTCGACCACGAGTTCGTCGAGTTCGCCGGCGCGATCCCACCCGAGCTCAAGCTCGCGGACGGCGGCAAGGGCGTCATGAAGCGCGCGGCCCGCGGCATCGTCCCCGACGCCGTCATCGACCGGACGAAGGGGTACTTCCCGGTGCCGGCGATCCGGCAGCTCGAGGGTCCGTACCTCGAGCGCGTCCGGCAGGCGCTGCACGCCCCGGAGGCGCGGGAGCGCGGGCTCTTCGATCCGGGTACGGTCGAGCGGATGCTCCAGGACCCGAACAGCACGCGGACCGAGATCGGCGCGAACGCGCTCTGGCAGCTCGGCCTGATCGAGATGTGGCTGCAGCAGCAGGGGGTGCGGTGAGCGGGCCCGCCGTGCGGCCAGGAGGCGCGACCCACCTCGAGCCGTCGGCACGCGCCCGGCAGGCGGCCGACCTGGGCGAGCGCCTCGTCGCGGCCTGGGGATCGTGGGGGCCCACCATGACGCGGAACGCCCGCCGCGTCGCGTTCGTCAGCGACCGGCACGGCACCCCCGAGGTCTTCGTGCAGGACGTCGTCGTCGGCGACGAAGCACCCGAGCCCGTACGGATCCGGCTGTCCGACGACCCCGTGATCCGGGTGACGTGGTCCTCCGACGGGGAGTGGCTCGCCGTGGCCATCGCGACCGACGGCGGCGTGAAGCAGCAGGTCTGGGTGGTCCGACCAGACGGCACCGACGCCGCGCAGATCGCCGGGTCGCGGTACCAGCACGCCGAACTCGGGCCGTGGAGCCGCAGCGGCCACCGGGTCGTCATCACCCTGCCGTCCACCGAGGCCGACCAGCCCGCCCGCTCCTACCTCGTCGACCCCGTCTCCGGCGACCGCGACGACCTCGCGGTGGGGGAGCTCATCCACATCCTCGACCTCAGCGTCGAGGAGCGCCTCGTCGTGCTCCGGGACGGGCAGCGCGGCCACGAGTTCGTCGTGGTCGTCGACCGGCTCACCGACGAGAGCCACGCGCTGCTCGCCGACTCGCCGGACGGCTCGGCGGAGATCGCCTTCCTCCGACCGGCACCCGCGAGCGAGACCAGTCCGCTCGTCGCCTACGTCGCCACCGAGGCCGGGCTGCCCCGTCGCGGGCTCGTCGCCCAGCCGGTCGGCCCGCACGGATGGCGCGGTGCACCCCGACGGATCACCGAGCGCGACGACGCCGAACTGGAGTACCTCGACGCCGACGACGCCGGCCGGACCCTGCTGCTCGTCTGGAACGTCGACGGCCGGAGCGAACTCGACCTCATCAACACGCACGACGCCTCGCGGACGCCCGTGCCGGACCTGCCCGGGTACGTCGTCACCGACCCGGTCCTCAGCCGCGACGGGCGCAGCGTGCTGCTCGCCGTCGAGGGACCCCTGCGGCCGCGGGAGCTCTGGCGCCTCGACACGAACGCGCTGACGTGGAGCCGGGTCACCGGCGTCCCCGGGCTGCCGGAGGTGCCGCTGGTCGAGCCGACGCTCGAGCGCTTCGCGGCGCGCGACGGACTGGAGATCACCGGCTGGCTGTACCGGGCGGTGGAGCCGGCCACGTCGTCGTCCGGTGGTGGTCCCGACGTCGGTGCCGTGCCTCCCGAGCCGCGCGCAGCGCTCGTCCACCTGCACGGCGGACCGGAGTCGCAGGAGCGACCCACGTTCTCCCCGCAGCACCAGGCGCTCGCCGCCGCGGGCATCACGGTGTTCGCGCCGAACATCCGCGGGTCCAGCGGGTACGGGCGCGACTTCGTGCACGCCGACGACCTCGGGCTGCGCTGGAACGCGCTCGCCGACGTCGTGGACTGCGCGCGGTTCCTCGTGTCCAACGGGTACGCGGACCGCTCCCGCGTCGCCGTCGAGGGCCGCTCGTACGGCGGGTACGCCACCCTCGCGTCCCTGGCGTTCACGCCGGACGTCTTCGCGGCCGGCGTCGCCGTGTGCGGGATGAGCGACTTCGCGACCTTCTACCGGGACACCGAGCCGTGGATCGCCTCCGCGGCCGCGACGAAGTACGGCCACCCCGTGGACGACGCCGCGCTGCTCGACTCGCTGTCGCCGATGCGGGCGATCGACGACGTCACCGCGCCGCTGCTCGTCGTGCACGGCGAGCTCGACACCAACGTGCCGATCGGTGAGGCGCACCAGGTGGTCGAGGCGCTCACGGCGAGGTCGCACGACGTGGAGTACCTCGAGCTCGCAGGCGAGGGGCACGAGTACCGGCGGGCCACGTCGCGCGCGGAGCTCGTGCGGCGGATGGTGGCGTTCGTGGCGGCGCGGCTGGCGTAGCGCCTGTCGCGCGCGTTCCGCAGCGTGCGAGGAACCGCGCAGCGTGCGGGGGTCATTGCGTCGCACAGTAGTACGTACCTCGCACAGTGGTGGGAGCACCTCGCACGGTGCGAGGTCCGGCGCCGTGTCACGCGGTGCAACGATGTGCGGTCGGTGTCCGCGGCGTCGCAGGATGGACCCATGACGACCGATGCCCCGACGACCGACCTGACCCGACCCGGAGCGGTCGTCCTGACCACCGCGACGGACGTCGAGGCCGTCGTCGCCCGCGCCCGCAACACCTACGCCGCCGCCGTCGTCGCGGACACGGCCGGCTGGGAGGACGGGGACCGGCGCCGCCTCGAGGACCTGGGCTTCCGCGGCGGCGACCCCCGCGGCGCGGCGGTGCGGACGCTCGACCTCACGATCGCCGACGACGGCACCCCGACCCGGCTGCTCGACAACCCCGCGCTCGCGTCCCTGAACGGCGAGCACGCCCGGTTCGCCGAGCGTCGCGGCGACATCGCGCGGTACCTGCCCGACGTGTCGGTCTGGACCGGGATCCCGGAGCGACCGACGGCCGCGGACTGGGACGACGTGCGCGCGCTGCTCGGACCCGGTGCGGCCTTCGGCGTCGGTGCGTCCGCCGTCCTCCCCGAGGGCTGGCACGCCGTCGAGGGTTCCGGGGGCGTGCAGCTCACCGGTGAGGACATCGAGGGCGCTCCGGACCCCGAAGCCGTCGAGCTCACCCCCGACGACGTCCCCGAGATCCTCGAGCTCATCGCCCGCACGAAGCCCGGGCCGTTCCTGCCCCGCACGATCGAGCTCGGCCGGTACGTCGGCGTCCGGCGTGGGGGCCGCCTCATCGCCATGGCCGGGGAACGTCTGCACCCGCCGGGGTGGACCGAGATCAGTGCGGTGTGCACGGACGCCGACTTCCGCGGGCAGGGGCTCGGACGGCGCCTCGTGCTCGACGTCGCGCACGGCATCCGCGCGCGGGGCGAGACGCCGCTCATGCACGCCGCCGCCGGCAACACCGGGGCGATCGGGCTGTACCAGCACCTCGGGTTCCGGTTGCGGGAGCGGGGTGCGCCGCGGTTCGTGCGGGTGCCCTGACCGCTGTCGCGGTGTCGGACGGGAGGCGCGGTGCGGGGCCGCCACGTGCCTCCCGTCCGACGTGGTGCGCGTCGGTCAGCCGACCTTCTTCCAGGTGCCGCAGCCGCTCGACTCGAAGCCCACGGCGTTCTTCGGGACCGTCACGGTGACGGTCGCCCGGGAGTCGCGGTAGTCGTTCGCGATGATCGACTCGATGTCACCGTCAGCCGCGGAGTACGTCGCCCAGTAGCAGCCCGCCGGAGCCGACGTGCGCCACGTGGTGCCCGCGCTGACCTGGGGGCCGACGACGTAGACGCCGTCCGAGGTGATGCTCGCCAGCTTCGGTCCGGCCGAACCGACCGGGTACCAGGAACCGCAGTCGTCGAGCTCGACGTACTTGTCGGAGCTGGAGATCGTCATGAGTCGCTGACCCGAGCCGAGGTCGTTCGCCCGGATGTCGTCGAACCGGCCCTGTGCGCTGCTCAGCCGTGCCCAGTAGCAGAGCTGGCTCGTCTTCGTCGTGGAGTAGTACGTGCCGGCCTTCACCTGGGTGCCGACGCGGAACGTGCCGTCCCCGGAGAACGCGACCGCGGCCTTCGAGATCGCCGCGGTGGCCGCGCTGCGAGCGGCACCGTCGGTGTAGCCGTTCTTCGACACGATCACCCGGGACGAGATCTTCGCCCCGACGTCGTAGTACCCGAGTCGGTAGGTCCGACCGGTCATGCTCGGGACGACGGTCCCGTTGCGCGACCACTCGTACCGGTACGTCAGGCCGGAGGTGTTCCAGGCGCCCTGCGACGTCGTCAGGACGCTGCCGCTCCGCGTGATGCCGGTGACCGCCGGGTTCTTCGTCGCGCGCGGGGCGTCACCGCGGGCGACGATCCCGACGTACTTGTTGCGCGTGACCGTCTCGTAGCCGGACCGCGATCCGGTGATCGAGACGGTGAGCTTGTGGCCCCGATCGGACACGGTCGGGGTGTACCGGGTCTTGTAGGCGCCGCCGATCGCGACCCCGTCGCGGTACCAGCGGTAGCCGACCGTCGTCGGCGCGGGCTTCCAGGCCGGCGCGGCGACCGTCAGGGACCCACCGACCTTCAGGCTGCCGGTGACGGTGGGGGCTGCAGTAGTGAACGACCGCAGCGCCGGGGTCGTCGGGGCGGTGGGCGGATCGGTCGCCAGGTCGGTGGGTGCTCCGGCCGGAGCGGTCGTCGTCGCGGACGGCGGCGTGGCGGTCGAGGGTGCCGTGGCGGCCGCGGCCGTCGGGCTCGGGGTCGTGGCGGCCGAGGTCGGGGTGGCCGTCGCTGCGGCCGCCGGGGTGGCGGCCGGCGCTGCGGCGGCCGGAGTGGCGGCGAGCAGGGTCGCGGCGGTGACGGCCAGGGCTGCCAGGGGCAGGACGAGCTGCCTCGGTCGTCCGGCGGCGCGTTCGGGTCGTGCCATCGTGGTGGTTCCGTTCTGCGGGTCGTGTGCGGCGGATCGCCGGTTCCGAGAATAGGAGAGCGGCGCTCAGGTTACGCACGGCCAGTTCGGGGGGTTGACCGCGCCGTCCGGGGGTCCGCACACTGACTGCGCCCGGCAGGGGGCTGCCGGTACAGCGGACCAGGAGGGTCGACAACGTGCGGATGTCCACCGTGACCGCAGGGGCGGTCGTGCTCGGGATCGCGCTCGCCGCGGTCGTCACCACGTCGGTCGGCGTCCCGCACGCCGATGCCGCACCGTCCTGCCGCGGGGACCGGATCACCGTCGCCGCGCTGTCGTCGGGGTGTGCCGTGTCGTCCGGCACGGTCGTGCTGCCCGACGGTCGGCAGTTCCGGGTGCCGCCGGTCGGGACGACGGTCTCCGCGATGCCGGTCGGTGCAGCGGGCAGCACCGACGACGGGGACGTGTCGGTGACGAACACCGGCCGCTCAGGCGTCGCGGTCCTCGTGCACGACCAGTGGTCCGGGGCGCCGGCAGCCATCCGCCAGGAGCGTGCCGCCCTCGCGCACCGGACGCTCCCGGGCGGTTCCGGACTCCGGGCCACGGGCGGAGCGTCGTCGTCGACGGCGGCCACGGGCAAGACGTCCAGCTGCTCCGCGACGGCGTACACGAAGCTCGGCTTCCGCTGGGCCAACACCGTCGAGTGGAGTTACAACCCGAACAACCAGAAGGTGTCCGGCGCAGCAGCCATCGGCGCCGGTGCCGACGCCTGGACCGGGACCACGTCGGCGTGCGGCCGGACGGTGAAGTCGACGGCGGACGACACGCCCCTCGGCAGCCGGAAGCGCGCGATGGGCGTCACCGCCACCGGTGGCTGCGGCGCGTCCGACGGCTCGAACATGGTCGGGTGGGGATCGCTGCGCGCCGGGACCCTCGCGGTGACCTGCGTCTGGTCGCGCTCGGGCGTCGCGGTCGAGGCCGACCAGCGGTACTCGACGTCGGTCGACTGGTCCGCCGCGTCGACCTGCTCGGGGAAGCGCTTCGACCTGCGCGGGGTCGCCACGCACGAATGGGGGCACGCGTACGGCCTCGGGCACACCGCGGCGACGAGCGGCCTCGTGATGAAGCCCGCGTCGACGACGTGCGAGACCGGCCAGCGGACCCTCGGCCTCGGCGACCTGATCGGCATCGACGCGCTCTACTGATCCGGACCGGGGCGAGGCGCCCGTGATCCTGGATTCTCTAGGATCGATGCATGTCGACCACGATGCCGGGCTTCGGGACCGAGCGCATCACCCAGCTCGGGCTGCGCGACCGCGTCTACGACCGGGTGCTCGAGGTCCTGATGGGGCACGACGTCGAACCGGGCATGCGCCTGTCGATCGACGGACTGGCCCGCTCCCTCGGCGTCTCGCCGACCCCGGTGCGCGAGGCGCTCGTGCAGCTCGAACGCACCGGGCTCGTCACGCGTGAGGCCAACAAGGGGTACCGGGTGTCCCCGCCGCTCGCCGGCGACCAGCTCGAGGCCCTCTTCGACGCCCGACTCATCGTGGAGTCGGGGGCCGTCGAGCTGGCTGCGCGCGGCGACGTCCCCGCCCTGCGGTCACGGTTGGCGACGGCGCTCGCCGAGCAGGCGGCCGTGGCCGAGGAGATCGCCGCGATCGGTGCGGGTGCGGCGTCCGAGGAGCTGATGGCGCGGTTCTTCCGTGCCGACTGGCAGTTCCACCAGGTCGTCTTCGACGCGACGCGGAACCCGTTCCTCGAGGAGATGTCCGAGATCATCACGACCCGCGTCCACCGGATGCGGCAGATCGTCGAGGGTGGTGGCGACGACACCGACCGTGCCGTGCAGGAGCACCGCGCAGTCCTCGACGCACTGGCCGAGGACCCCGCATCGGCGGTCGCGGCGATGCGGCACCACATCGATGCCGTGCGGCTGCGGTCGCGAGCGGACGCGTCGCACACCGCCTGATCCGGCCCGGGCGGACGCCCGTCCCGAGGTTCGGGTCAACGGGACGGGCGTCCTGATCCTCCGTGCCCGCCCTCCTTCGGAGCCCCCCGGACGAGGGGTTTGGTCCGATCGGTTGCGAATCTCCGACGACGGAGTATCTTTCCTATAGGAAAGAGGTTCGACGACGAACCCCGACATGCGAAGGAGCATCCCGTGAGCACACCGCAGGACTGGGTCGACCAAGACTGGGACTCCAGCAGCTGGACGGCCGACACCTGGCCGATCGCGACATGTCTGCACGGGTTCCCGCAGGTGACGCGGGACGGCGTCGCCTTCCACGACGCGGACCCGGCCGTGTGGGACGACGTCTTCGCGCAGATCGAGGCCGTCGGGTTCTCGCTCGCCGAACTCGCCGACAGCCACATCCGGCCCGCCGACCTCGAACGGTCCCGCCGCGACGAGCTGTTCGCGATCGCGAAGGCTCACGGCGTCGGCATCCCGTCGGTGCACCTGCAGCGCAAGAGCGTCGTCCAGCCCGGGCACGAGGAGGACAACTTCGCCTACGCGCACCGCACGATCGACGCGGCGGCCGAGTGGGGCATGCAGGTGTTCTCGACGGGGCTCCACCAGCCGTTCAACGAGGCCCAGCGGAAGGCGCTCTGGTTCTGGACCGCGCAGGGCCCGAAGGACCCGGACGACGCGGAGGTCCGTGCCGCTGCCGTGTCCCGTCTGCGTGAGCTCGGCGAGCACGCCGCGAGCGTCGGACTCCCGATGGCGCTGGAGCTGTACGAGGACACGTACCTCGGGACCGCGGACAGCGCCGTCCGACTCGTCGAGGAGATCGGCCTCGACAACGTCGGGCTGAACGCCGACGTCGCGAACCTCATCCGCCTGCACCGTCCGGTCGAGGACTGGAAGGAGCTGTTCGCGAAGACCCTGCCGTACACGAACTACCTCCACGTGAAGAACTACACGCGGGACGAGGCCGGCGACGGCAGCTGGGCGACGAGCGCGCCGAGCACCATGGAGGCCGGACTCATCAACTACCGCCAGGTCCTGCGCGACGCGGTCGCCGACGGCTTCCGCGGGATCGTCATGACCGAGCAGTACGGCGGGGACAGCCTCGGCGTCTGCGCCACCAACCAGCAGTACATCCGTTCCGTCCTCGCCACCTCGGTGGTCGGGGCGACGAAGCAAGGAGTCACCCGATGAGCACCCTCGACATCGCCGTCGTCGGATCCGGCTACATGGGCGGCGGGATCGCCCAGGTCCTCGCCCTCGCCGGTCACACCGTCCGGATCGCCGACGTCTCGGCGGAGATCGCCGCGTCCAACCGCGCCCGGCTCATCACCGAGACGGAGCAGTTCGTCGCGGACGGGCTGTTCCCCGCTGATGCCGTGTCGCGGGTGGAGGCCCACCTCAGCGCCGCCGCCTCGATCGAGGAAGCGGTCGCCTCGGCCGACTTCATCGAGGAGGCCGTCCCCGAGAAGCTCGAGATCAAGCACGCGACGCTCCGGCGCATCAGCGAGGCCGCCCGCCCGGACGCCGTCATCGGCTCGAACACGTCGACGATCCTCATCGAGTCGCTGGCCGAGGCCGTCGTGGGTCCGGAGCGGTTCCTCGGCGTGCACTTCTCGAACCCGGCGCCGTTCATCCCCGGCGTCGAGCTCATCCCGCACCCGACGACGAACGAGCACGCGATCACGGTCGGCGAGACCGTCGTCGCGGCCACGGGCAAGCAGTCCGCGCGGGTGAAGGACTCGACCGGGTTCGTGCTGAACCGCCTGCAGTACGCACTGTTCGAGGAAGCCACGAAGATCGCCGACGAGGGCATCGCGACCCCCGACGACATCGACACCATCGTGCGGACCACGTTCGGCTTCCGCCTGCCGTTCTTCGGCCCGTTCGCGATCGCCGACATGGCCGGACTCGACGTGTACGCGTTCTGCTTCGAGTCGCTGCAGACCCGCTGGCCCGAGCGCTTCGCGACCCCGCCGTCCCTGCAGCAGCACGTCGACGCGGGCGAGCTCGGCACGAAGTCGGGTGCCGGGTACCTCGAGGTGCCCGCCGACCGCACGCCGGAACTCGTCGCCTACCGCAACAAGGCCTACGTCGCGATGCAGAAGCTCCTCGACGAGCTCGGCCCGGCCCCGATCCACTGAGGCGGAACACCATGGACAACGAACCGCAGCACCGCACCGCCGTCCTGACCGGGGCCGCATCGCCCCGGGGGATCGGCCGCGCCACCGCCCACCACCTCGCCGAGGCCGGGTGGGACATCGGCATCATCGACCTCGACCAGCACGCCAGCGCGGCGGTCGCCACCGAGATCCGCGAGCAACACGGCGTCCGGGCCGTCGGCGTGGGCGCGAACGTCGCCGACGAGACCGCCGTCCGGGCCGCCTTCGACACGATCGAGGCTGAGCTCCACCCGATCGTCGCCCTGGTCAACCTCGCCGGGGTGTCCTCGGCGCACGCGTACCTCGACCTCCCGGAGGGGGAGTGGCACCGCGTGTTGTCGATCAACCTCGACGGCGTGCACTTCGCGAGCCTGCGGGCGGCGGAGTCGATGGTGCGGAACGGCTACGGCCGCATCGTGAACCTGTCGTCGGTCTCCGCCCAGCGCGGCGGCGGCACCTTCAGCAAGACCCCGTACACGGTCGCGAAGGCCGGCGTGATCGGTCTGACCCGCGGCCTCGCCCGCGAGCTCGGGCCGCAGGGCGTCACCGTCAACGCGATCGCCCCCGGGCCGATCGACACCGACATCATGGGCGGCACGCTGACCGAGGAGCGCAAGACCGCGATGGCCGCCGACGGCGTGCTGCCGCGGATCGGCACCCCGAGGGACATCGCCGCCGCGATCGCCTACCTGATCAGCGAGGACGCCGGGTTCGTCACGGGCCAGACGCTGAACGTCGACGGCGGCCTGTACATGCACTGACGGGTCCACCGTCCCCTCCCAACCCACCGCACCGTCCCCTCCCAACCCACCGCACCGTGCTCGCAAAGGAGCGAACCCGTGTCACTTCCCCCTGCCCCCGCGCTCGGGTCCACGCACGACCCGGCGCTGAAGTCGGCGATCGGCAAGGCGACGAAGCACCTCATGCCGATGCTCGTCATCCTGTACTTCGTCGCGTTCCTCGACCGCACGAACGTCGGGTTCGCAGAGGAGGCCCTGAGCGTCGACCGCGGCATCTCCGACGCCGCCTTCGCGCTCGGTGCCGGCATCTTCTTCATCGGCTACGCGATCTTCGAGATCCCGTCCAACCTGCTGCTCAAGCGCCTGGGTGCACGCTTCTGGCTCGCCCGCATCGCGATCACGTGGGGCATCGTCGCCGCGCTGTTCTCGTTCACGACGAACGACACGATGTTCATCATCCTGCGGTTCATCCTCGGCGTGACCGAGGCCGGACTCTTCCCCGGCGTGATCATGCACCTGTCCGAGTGGTTCCCGAACAAGGTCCGCGTGCGGATGTTCGCGATCTTCTACCTGGCGCAGCCGTTCTCGCAGATGATCGGCGCACCGCTGTCGGGCGGACTGATCAGCTTCGGCGACCAGGCCACCCCGTTCCACGGCTGGCAGGTGATGTTCGCGGGTGAGGGACTGCTCGCGGTCCTGGCCGGCATCGCGGCCCTCGTGTTCCTGACGAACAGTCCGCAGCAGGCGAAGTGGCTCGAGCCGGGGGAGAAGGACTCGCTCACGGCCGCGATGGCCCGCGAGGACACCGCCCGCAGCGAGGACGGCCCGACGGGCATCTGGAAGGCGCTGGCCAGCGGCCGCGTCTGGTACTTCACGATCATCTACTTCTGCCTGCAGGTCGCCGTGTACGGCACGACGTTCTACCTGCCGCAGCAGGTCTCGTCGCTGCTCGGGCAGGACGTCGGCTGGCAGGTCGGACTGGTCGCGGCGATCCCGTGGCTCGTCGGCCTCGTCGCCTGCTACCTCGTCGGTTCGCGGGCGGACACCGTCGGGCGTCGTCGACGCTGGGGCACCTGGTTCTACATCACCACCGGCCTGTCGATCCTCGGGTCCGCCTGGGCCGGCGCGAACGGGCAGCCGATCCTCGGCATCCTGTTCATCACGCTGGCGGTCGCGAGCTTCCTCGCGGTGGGACCGATCACGTGGGCGTACCCGACGGCCTTCCTGACCGGGGCCGCAGCGGCCGCGGGCATCGGGCTCATCAACTCGCTCGGCAACCTCGGCGGGTTCGTGGCGCCGATCATGCGCACCGCGATCAACGACGTGGTGCCCACGGACAGCGGAGCGTTCGGCATCGTGTCGCTCGGGGTCCTGGCGTTCGTGGCCGCGGTGATGATCTTCTGCACGAAGTACTTCCGTGGTGCGAAGGCGGACGAGCTGCTCGACACCACGCACGTGCGCACCCAGGGGGACGAGCGATGACCCGGCTCTTCAACGACCCGGCGGACTTCGCCGACGAGTCGACCGACGGGTTCGTCGCCGCGAACGAGCGGTGGGTCCGGAAGGTCCACGGCGGGGTCGCCCGGTCGACCACGTCGCCGGACGGCACGGTCGCGCTCGTGATCGGCGGCGGGTCCGGGCACTACCCGGCGTTCGGCGGGCTCGTCGGGCACGGGCTCGCGGCCGGTGCGGCGATGGGGAACCTGTTCGCCAGCCCGAGCGCCCAGCAGGTCACGTCGGTGGCGAGGGCCTCCGAGCACGGCGGCGGGGTGCTGCTGAGCTACGGCAACTACGCCGGCGACGTCCTCAACTTCGACGCGGCCGCACGCGCGCTCGAGGCCTCCGGGATCAGCGTCCGCACGGTGCGGGTCACGGACGACGTGGTGAGCGCGCCCGCCGACCGCGCGCACGAACGCCGCGGGATCGCGGGCGACCTCTGCGTGTTCAAGGTTGCCGGAGCCGCCGCCGAGCGTGGCGACGACCTCGACACCGTCACGGCGATCGCGGAGCGGGCGAACGACCGCACCCGATCGTTCGGCGTCGCGTTCTCCGGCTGCTCGCTGCCCGGCGCCGAGGAACCCCTGTTCACCGTCCCCGAGGGGCGCATGGCGATCGGCATGGGCATCCACGGCGAACGCGGCATCGACGAGACCGACGTCCCGACCGCCAACGGACTCGCCGCGCTGCTCGTCGACCGCTTGCTCGACGAACTGCCGGCCGGGATCGCCGCCGCCGGCTCCCGCGTCGTCCCGATCCTCAACGGGCTCGGGAGCGTGAAGTACGAGGAGCTCTTCGTCGTCTACCGCTCGGTGCAGCGCCGGCTCGCGGACGCGGGCGTCGTCATCGTCGAGCCCGAGGTCGGGGAGCTCGTCACGAGTTTCGACATGGCCGGCGTCTCGCTGACCCTGTTCTGGCTCGACACGGAGCTCGAGGAGCTCTGGGCCGCCCCCGCCGACACCCCCGCGTACCGCAAGGGCGGTGCCGTCTCCGCGGAGCGTGTCGCACCGTCCGTGGTGGCGGCCGACGCGGCACCCGACGAGGTCGGTCCGGCCAGCGAGGACTCCCGGGCAGTCGCCGTCGAGGTCGCCGCCGGCTTCGCCGCGGTCCGCTCGGTCATCGACGAGCACGCCGACGAACTCGGCCGCATCGACGCGGTGGCCGGCGACGGGGACCACGGCATCGGCATGCAGCGGGGATCGCACGCCGCCGCCGAGGCAGCGTCCGACGCCGTCGATCGTGGAGCCGGCGCGGGCAGCGTGCTGCGGATCGCCGGCGACGCCTGGTCCGACAAGGCCGGTGGCACATCCGGCGCGATCTGGGGCGCGGCCCTGGAGGCACTGGGTCGCGTCCTCGGGGACGACTCGCGTCCGACGGGTGCGGACGTCGTCGAGGCCGTCGGTGCGGCGACCGAGGCGGTCCTCGCCTTCGGCGCGGTGCCCGGGGACAAGACGATGGTGGACGCGCTCGTCCCGTTCCGCGAGGCCCTCCGTTCGCGGGTCGACGACGGTGCGGCGCTCCCCGATGCCTGGCGAGCGGCGGTGTCCGTCGCGCAGGACGCTGCGCAGGGCACCGCCGAGCTGCTGCCGAGGAAGGGCCGGGCCAGGACCCACGCCGAGCACGCCGTCGGGACGGTCGACCCGGGAGCGGTGTCCTTCGCGCTGATCGTGGAGGCCGTCGCGCCGTGATCACCATCGGGGTGTCGCTCAAGACGTACTTCTCGCACGCCCGGACGCTGTCGTGGGCGGCCGAGGTCGCGGACGTCGCCCGGCGGCACCCCGCGGTGACCTCCGGTGCCGCGTCGCTCTTCGTGGTGCCGACGTTCCCGGCGCTCGTCCCCGTCCGCCGCATCCTGACCGACGCCGGTGCTCCCGTGCTGCTCGGCGCCCAGGACCTGTCGTGGGCCGACGCGGGGGCGTACACCGGCGAGGTCACGGGTGCAGAGCTGCGCGAGATCGGCGTCGACCTCGTCGAGATCGGCCACGCCGAACGGCGCTCCCTGTTCCACGAGACGGACGACGAGGTCGCGGGGAAGGTGCACGCCGCCTTCCGCAACCGCCTGCGGCCGCTGGTCTGCGTCGGGGAGGCGAGTCGCGCCTCCCGAGCGGAGACCGTCGCCGAGGTGACCGCGCAGCTCGACCGGGCCGTCTCGACCGCGGTCGCGGACGGACTGGCGGGGCCGCTCGTCGTGGCGTACGAGCCGGTGTGGGCCATCGGCGCCCCGGCGCCGGCGCCAGACGAGCACGTCGTGGGAGTGCTCGCGGGGATCGAGGAGCACCTGGCCACGCGGCCGGAACTCGCCGGGTCGGTCGTGATCTACGGCGGCAGTGCCGGGCCGGGGCTGCTCACCCGCGGGCAGGGGCGGATCGGCGGTCTGTTCCTGGGGCGGTTCGCGCACGACCCGGCGGCGATCGCCACGATCCTCGACGAGGTGGCGGCGCTCGACGTCAGCTGATCTGGTCCTGGACGGGTCGCGGTGCACGCCCGAGCAGCTGGCCGAGCAGCGGGTCGGTCCCGGCGAAGCGGCCCTGTCCCGCTGCCCGGTACATGCCGAGCAGGAAGCCGGCCATGTGCGGGTCCTGGCCGGCGGCGGTCGACCGGGCCAGCCACTCGTCCTCGCCCAGCACCTCGAACCCGATCGTGCGGCCGGAGCGCTCGGACGCGAACTCCGCGAGCTCGCCGAACGTCGGTGCCGTCGGCGCGGTGAGCGTGACGGGGCCGTCGTACGGCTCGTCGGCGAGCAGGATGCGGGCGGCTGCTTCGGCGGCGTCCTGGCGAGCGGTCCACGACACCGGACCGTCGACGGGGACCGAGACCGCGCCCGTCGACTGCCACGGTCCCATCAACCAGGCCGTGCTGTGCGCGTAGAAGCCGTTGCGCAGGCTCGTCCACGGCAACCCGGAGGCGCGGAGCAGGTCCTCGGTCGCGGCGTGGCCGTCGGCCGGTGCGAACGGCGAGCCGTGGGCTGCGCCCTGGTGGCTCGTGTACAGGATCCGTCCCACCCCGGCGTGCACGGCGGCGTCGATGGCCGCGCGGTGCAGCGCGACGGCGTCGGCGCCTGGGTCGTTCGAGGAGACGAGCAGCAGCCGGTCCGCACCCGAGAAGGCCGCGGGGAGCGAGTCGGGCTCGGCGTAGTCGCCCCGGCGGACCTCGACCCCGCGATCGGTGAAGCGCTGCGCCCGGCTCGGGTCGCGGGTCACGACGGCGAGCCCCGACGGGTCGAGGTGCTCGAGGAGGTGGTCCGCGGTGGCGCCGTTGAGTGCGCCGGTGGCGCCGGTGATGACGATCATGGTTGCTCCGTACCGTTGGTAACCGATTGGTGTGATCGAAGGTAACACACTGCTATCGCTGCTTTGTTATCGTTGATACGTGATCGAGCAGGCAACGCAACGAGACGAGACCCGGGCACGGATCGTCGAGGTCGCCGGTGCGATGCTCCGTGAGCGGGGGGCCGCGGCGGTGACCACGCGCGCCGTCGCCGAGGGTGCCGGGGTGCAGGCACCGACGATCTACCGACTGTTCGGCGACAAGGACGGCCTGCTCGAGGCTGTCGCGGAACAAGCGATGTCCACCTTCGCCGCGGTCAAGGCCGAGGCGGTCCGGGCTGCACGGGACGAGCGCACCGATCCCGTCGATGACCTCCGGCACGGGTGGTCGATGACGATCGGCTTCGGTCTCGCGAACCCCGACCTCTTCGTGCTGCTCAGCGACCCCGAGCGAGGACGTCGCTCGGCGGCGGCACGCGCCGGGACCGCACTGCTCGCCGAGCGCATCCGGCGCGTCGCCGAAGCCGGACGGCTCGCCGTCCCGGAACGCCTGGCGGTGGACCTCGTGCACGCGGCCGGGACGGGGGCGGTGCTGGCGATCCTGTCGACACCGGCGGACGAACGCGATCCGAGCCTGGCGGACGAGGCGTTCGCGGCGGTGTCGGGGAGGATCCTCGTGGCGGGCCCGCCGGAGCCGTCGGGTTCGCCGACTGCGGACGCCGTGACGACTGCCGCGATCACGCTGCGGGCGGTCGCGTCGGACCTCGACGTGCTGTCGGTCGCCGAGCGCGCAGTGCTCGCCGAGTGGCTCGACCGGGTGGCCGGCCAGCGCTAGGTCGACGCCGGCGCGTCAGGCGTCGCGAGCGCCCGCCAGCCCGTGGTCGTGCGCGTAGACCACGAGCTGCACCCGGTCCCGCAGCGCGAGCTTCCCGAGGATGCTCGAGATCTGCGTCTTCACCGTGGACTCCGTGACGAACTCCTTCGCCGCGATCTCCGCGTTCGACAACCCGCGCGAGGCCCAGCCGAACACGATGCGCTCCCGGTCCGTGAGCGACTGGAACGCCTCGGGCTGCGGCGCCGGCGCGCGCTCGACGTCGGCGCCGAACAGCTGGGAGAGGTCGTTCGGCGCGATCACCGAGCTCCCCTCGTGCACCGCCCGGACGGCCGCGAACAGGAACGGCGGCGTGGTGTCCTTCAGCAGGAAGCCGCTCGCGCCGAGGCGGATCGCGGTGGCGGCAGCGGGGTCGAGGCCGAACGTCGTCAGCACGACCACGCGGGGGAGCGGCCCCTCGACCGCGCCGGAGAACAGCTGCCGGACGGTCTCGACCCCGTCCATGCCCGACATCCGCATGTCGAGGAGCATCACGTCCGGTCGCAGCTCGGGGATGCGCGCCAGGGCCTCGGCACCGTCGGACGCCTCGCCGACGACGACCATGTCGTCCTGGGCGTCGAGCACGACGCGGAGGCCGGCTCGGAACAGTGCCTGGTCGTCGGTCAGCAGGATCCGGATCGGATCGGTCATCGGTTGGTCCCCCCAAGGACGTCGAACGGGATGCGGGCACGTGCGGCGAACACGTCGTCGAGGACGGCGGCGTCGAAGGACCCGCCGAGTGCGGTGAGCCGGGACTGCATGCCGGCGAGGCCACGGCCGGACCCGCGGGTGCTCACCGGCGGGACGGCGACCGGGCCGGTCCCGACCGTGCCGGCGCCGGGGGTGGCCATCCCGGCGGTCGGGACGAGGTTCTCGACCTCGAGCACCAGGTCGGCCGACCGCCACGTCTCCCGCACCGTCACCGGCATCCCGGGGGCGCCGTGTCGGAGCGCGTTCGTGAGCATCTCCTGCAGCACCCGGCGGGCGGCGGTCCCGCTCTCCGGTCCGAGCACCACCGGGACCCCGCGGACGGCCTGGTCGACGTCGACCCCGGCCTCGCGGATGCCCTGCACGATCTCCTCGAGCGACCCCGGGTCGGTCGAGGCGCCGGAGCCGTCGATGTGCCCGAGCACCTGCCGGACCTCGACGAGGGAGCTCCGGGCGGTGCTGGCGATCGTGGCGCTCACCTCGCGAATGCGGGCCTCGTCGGCGAGGAACGGCACCGAGTCGGCCTGCGCGATGATCACGGCGAGGGAGTGGCCGACCACGTCGTGCACGTCGCGGGCGATGTCCGCACGGATCCGCTCGGACTCGGCGACGTCGATGGCCCGGGTGGCGGTGGCCTCGGCCTCGGTGGCGACGGCCTCGGCTCGGGACGCCGCGGCCTCGGCGTCCGCCCGGCGTTCGGACTCGCGGTCCCGCGAACGGAAGGCCCGGACGGCGACCCCGCCCGCCCAGACCCCGAGGAGCGCTGTCACCGGCGCGGCCATCGCCAGGAACGCCTGGTCGCGCGGGCCGTTGATGAGGACGAGGAACCGGAAGCCGGTGAGTGCGAGGTAGAGCGTCGCGCTGATGCCGGCAACGAACGCCAGCAGGCCGGACACGATGACCTCACCGCGCGTGCCGACGACCGCCGCCGTGCCGATGACCACGAAGATGGCGATGTCGACGAGCGACGGCCGTTCACCGCCGCCGACCTGGACGATGCCGAGGACGACGACCATGAGCATCGCCGCGGACGGTGAGACCCGTCGGAGCGCGATCGCCCCGGCCGCGGCGAGGACCGCGAAGAAGCTCGCGTGCTCGAGCTCGAGGTCGATCGGGAGCAGGAAGACGAACGCCGCGAAGACCGCCCAGGCCACGTCGATGATGATCGAGCGGGTGGCGAGCGGCCGGATGAACGTGCGCCGTTCCGTCACGGCACGATCATCGCACGGGGGCGTCGTCCGCCGGTCACGGGACCGGCGACATCGCGATGAGGGCGGTGGCCGTGACCGTGACGATCGCGGCGCAGACCAGCAGGGTGGCGATCGTGTGCTTCGTCGAGGACTCCATGCTCCGAGCCTCGCCGAGTGGGGCACGCCGGGCATCGGGCGCACGGGTGAACGCGTTCATCCGCACGGATGAAGGCGTCTGGTCCGTCGCGACGCGACCGGGTGGCGGCCAGGAGGCGCGGGTCGGGCCCGCACCGCGCCTCCCGGCCCGCGAATCGCACGGATCTGCCGGACCCGCCCGTCGGTCAGATGGTGATCTGGCCGAGCACGCGGTGGGCGATCGAGATCGACTCACCGGACATCACCGACAGTGGCGACGCGAGGAACGCGACGAGGTCGGCGATCTGCTGCGGGCTGGAGTCGCCGGGGCCACCGGGGCGGACCTCGGTGCTGGGGGTGTCCGTCACCAGCCCCGGGTTGACGACGTTCACCGTGACACCGGAGCCGGCGGCCTCGTCGGCGAGGTTCTTCGCGATGACGCTCACCGCGGCGTTGCGGAGCGATGCGGTGATGTTGCCCGACAGGTAGGCGTTCTGTCCGCTGATCACGACGACGCGTCCGAACCCGGCCTCGCGCTGGGCGGGCAGCACCGCGTTGGCGATGCGGAGGAACCCGAGTGCCTTGCCGTCGATCGCGGTGACGACCTGCTCGGGGTCGGACTTCTTCGCCGGGTCGAGGGTGCCGGCACTCGGGGCCGCGGTGACGACGAGCGCGTCGATGCGGCCGTGCTGCTCGAGCACCCGTGCGACTCCGGCGTCGACGGAGGCCTGGTCGGCGGTGTCGATCGCGACGCTGTCGGGGGAGTCGCCGGCGCTGCGGGAGGCCACGACGACGGTCGCCCCCTCGGCCCGGAGTCGATCGGCGACGGCGGCGCCGATGTACCCCTTCCCTCCGACGACGAGCGCGACACGGTTCTGCAGTTCGAGGTCCACGCCGTCACGCTACGCCGGAACGCCTCGGGCTCGGCACACGTCGTGCACCGAGCCCGAGGCGTCGTCGGTTCGATCAGCTGCTGCGGCCGCTCCCGCCGACCGTCAGGAGCGCACCGGTGTCGGTCTCGTCCGTACGCGGCGGCTCGAACAGGCCCGAGTACGCCCGGACGGCGCTCCACCCCGCGATGAGCAGGACGGTGCCGGCGACGGCGGCGACCCACGGCACCACGGCCCACCGGTCCCAGAGCGACGGGACGGCCAGCCACGTCAGGAAGTTCCCCGCGAGGCCGCCCGTCGCCCCGAGCAGGACCGCGGTCCGTCGGTCGAGACTGGACAGCGCGAGCGCGACCGTCACGGCGGCGATCGCGGCCAGGGCGTTGACGAGGTCGAACACGGCTGCCGCTCCTACTCCCCGCTGCCGACGGCGAGCTGCTCGCGGCCACTGCCCGTGGTGACGGCGATCTTGCGGGGCTTCGCCGACTCCTTCACGGGGATCGTGACGCTCAGGACGCCGTTGTCGTAGCCGGCCGTGATGCGCTCGGCGTCGAGGCCGTCGCCGAGCGTCAGCTGACGGACGTAAGTACCCGGCTGGCGCTCTCGGGTGAGCCACTGCGAGCCCTCGGGAGCGCCGAGGGTGCGCTCGGCGCGGATGGTCAGGACCGAGCCGTCCACGTCGATGTCGACGGAACCCGGGTCGATGCCGGGCAGGTCGACGTCGAGGACGTAGTGGTCACCAGTGCGGTAGAGGTCCATCGGCATCGAGCGGGGGCCCGCGGTGCCGAGGAGGGAGCCGGCGAGACGGTCCAGCTCGCGGAACGGATCGAAGTTCATCGTCATCGGTGTCAACTCCTTCGTGTCTGGTGTTGAGTCCCCTCGACTCAACTGCGACATGTTTTAGCACTCAAGCCTGGCGAGTGCCAAAAGAACGCTCTGAATCCGCTCGGAGCGTGGGATCCCCGGCGAAATACACAGGAGTCACGGGCGTCGGCGCGGGACCCGTACCGTTTGCCCATGCGAGTCGGGGTGTACGTCGATGGGTTCAACCTCTACTACGGCGCGAGGAGCATCTGCGGTCGTTCCACTCCGGGCTGGCGGTGGCTGGATCTCCGCGCGCTGTCCGAGAACCTGCTGCGCGGACCGGGTGCGCAGTGGGGGTCGGCCACCATCGAGCGCGTCGTCTACTGCACCGCCCGGGTGAGTGGTGCGGAGAACCCGCAGGGGCAACACGACCAGGACACCTACCTCCGAGCGCTTCGACGGCACGGCGCGGTCGACGAGTTCGCCATGGGCAACTACGTCACCCGGGTCGCGACCGCACCGCTGGCGACGCCCGATCGGCGGGGACGCCCGCAGCTGACGCGCGCCGACTGGCCGCTCCAGGTCCGTGACCCGCACGGCGCCGACGTCCCCGGCGCGACCTTCATGGCATCGGTCGCCCGTCGTGAGGAGAAGGGCTCCGACGTCAACGTCGCGGCGCACCTGCTCATCGACGTGTTGACGAAGCGTGTCGACGCCGCGATCGTCATCAGCAACGACAGCGATCTCGAGTTCCCCGTCCGGCACGTGCGGACCCTCGTGCCGCTCGGACTGGTGAACCCGACGCCGGGGTACCGAGCCGGCAAGCTCGCCGGCGACCGAGATGACGGGGTCGGCGGACACTGGTGGTACCAGTTGACCGACACTGACGTGCGTGGAGCGCAGCTACCGGAACAGGTCGCCCACATCCGACGGCCCGAGTCCTGGTAGTGTCATCCCATACCACCCGGCCCCTCTGGGGCCGGGTTTTTTCATGCCCTCCGTGCGTCGCGAATGACAGCGATGTAGTTCGGCTGGGCTGACTGTTCAGTGCGTGAACCGTACAGAACACGAATTGTTCGTTTTGCTGATCGTTCACGTTGTGAAAGACTTCGGGCGTCCGATGGGGACAGCAACGACGACGAGGGGCGGTATCGCAATGCACAGCACGTACACCGGGATGCCGCGACAGGCACGGCTCGGCGGCACCCACACGCGCGTCGGTCTGACCGACCCCGCGATCATCGACGCCTACGTCGAGCGCCGCATCCAGGACCCGTCGCTCCTGTCCGGTCGCTCCGAACCGTCCTACGCCGACTTCTTCTCGGTCCCGGCGGCCTAGGCCCAGCACCCCCGATCCGCACCAGGCAGAGAGCACACCCGACCAGATGCCGTTGACCGTCGTCCGCCGTGAGCACATGCACCTCTACGCCCGGGAACCCCGGTCGCGTGCCGCGAAGGGCGCCGTGGACGCGCTCCTCCGCCTGCAGCACGCCGAGGAACAGCAGCTCGAACAGGCCCGGTCGGAGAGCGGTCTCACCAAGAACGAGTTCCTCGCCGTCCGGTACATGCTCCAGGCGCACCGGGACGGCCGGGCCATGGGTCCGAAGGACCTCGCCGTCATGCTCAACGTGTCGAACGCGTCGGTGACGAAGATCGTCGACGGGCTCGTCGAGAAGGGCGACCTCGTCCGCGCGCCGCACCCCACCGACCGTCGGGCACAGGTGCTCGAGCCCACGGTGCAGGCGGCGAAGAAGATCGACGCGTCCTACGCGCGCTTCCACGAAGCCGTGGTCGAGGTGATGGACCACCTGTCTTCTGAGGAGAACGACGTCCTCGCACGCTGCCTCGTCCAGATCACCGAGGCCCTCGTCGGTGGCGCGCCCGCTCCCGTCGACGAGTACACGGTCGACCCGGACGGCGACGCGGAGCCGTACGACTCCTGAACCGGGCGGTCCGTAGCGGCGCCGAGCCGCGCCTCCCGGAAAAAACCTTCCAGCGGTAAGTTGGGCGCATGACGCACCCTGCCGACGACGACGCGGCCCTGCCGCGACGCGGCTACCGCAAGGGTGCCGAACGACGGACGCAGATCCTCGACGAGACGATCCGCATGGTCGCCGAGCAGGGTGTCGACGCGTCCTCGCTGCGATCCGTCGCGGACGCCCTCGGGATCACCCACGCGGCGCTGCGGCACTACTTCCCGAGCCGCGACGAACTGCTGCTCGCGGTCTACCGCGAGCACGAGGTCCGCGAGCAGGGGGCACCGGACCGGATGAAGTCCGCGATCGGGGACATGCGGGAGAGCGCCTCGCGGAATCGCGCGGTCCCGGGGCTGGTGCAGCTGTACACGACCCTGGCGGCCGATGCCGTGCAGGAGGGGCACCCCGCCACGCGGGACTTCATGCGGGAACGGTTCACCCGGCTGCGGGCGGACCTGGCGGAGTTGATCGAGGCGGACCAGGCGTCCGGCCGGATCCGGGCCGACCTGGACCCCGTCGACCTGGCGTCCCTGAGCATCGCGGCGTCGGACGGACTGCAGGTGCAGTGGCTGCTCGACCCCGACGCGGTCGACGGCGAGCGGGTGCTGCGGTTGCTCGAGCAGATCGTGCCGCCGGCGGGCTGACCGGACCCGCCGGTCCTGCCACACTCGTGTCAGCGGGGCCGTGGGTCCCGCTGACGACCGGATCGGAGCAGGACCATGCACGCCGTACTCGAGTACACCTACGTCGACGACTACCTCGAGCGCCGAGATGCGTTCCGCCAGCAGCACCTCCGGGCGGCCTGGGCTGCGGCGGAGCGCGGCGAGCTGCTCCTCGGCGGTGCGGTCGGCGAGGGGACCGGACCGTTCACCGCGCTGATCGTCTTCGTCGGCGACGACGCGCTCGGGCGTGCGCGGGCGTTCGCGGCGACGGACCCGTACGTGACCGGGGGACTCGTGACGTCGTGGACCGCGCGACCGTGGACGACCGTGGTGGGCGATCTCGCGGCGGGACCGGTCCGCCCCGACTGAGGCTCTCGGGAACCGGCGACGTCGTCGGGTCAGCCGTAGCCCTCGTCGGTCAGCCGCCAGCCGGCCGGCGTGTGGCGGAAGCAGAACTGCCACCCGGGGAGGTCGCCCGGTTCGGCGCCCGTCATGTTCGTCTCGGTGACGTCGACCGGGATGCACTCCTCCGCGGATCGGCCCGTCTCCTTCGCGCTCAGTCGCGAGACCGCCCCGATGTGCCGGTAGCCGAGCAGGTCGGGGTGGTCGTCGAACCACGAGGACGGGGTGCGTCCGCCGCACCAGGCCGCGTCCGGACCGCCGCTGTCGTCGGTGAGGGCCTCGGTGACAGCACAGTCGTGTGCCTTCGCGGCCCGGAGGTAGACGCGGAGGACCTGTTCGGAGGACGCGCTCGCGGGCGGGAGCCGCACCGCCACGGTCTGCGCGTGCGTCACCGACACCACGGTCACAGTGCCGGCCGCCACGAGCACGGCGGCGACCACCCCTCCGAGCACGAGCCGACGTCTCCCCACGCGCTCATCCTGGCAGGGGGTGGACCCGCCGATCGCCCGGTGCAGCTGCGAGTCGGTGAGGGGGCGTTCAGTTGCGCGGGAGCCCTGCGACGTACGCGCCGAGCACCGCTCGGTCGTCCACGGGCGCGACCCCCGCGACGCGGTAGAGGAGCAGTGCATCGACGAGTCCGACGAGGTCGACCGCGGATCGCCGGGGGTCGTCGACGCCGATGCGGTCGAGCAGGTCCTCCGCCGTGGCGAGCAGCGCGGCGCGCACCGGGTCGGCGCCGGTGAGGGGTGCGCGGAGCGCTTCGTCGTCCCGGAGCTCCAGGAGGAGGGCCAGGCGAGCGGCTTGCGCCTCCGCCCGCTCTGCGAGGCCCTGGAGGAACGTGGCGGCGACCTCGACGACCGTCGCGTCGTCGAGTGGCTCGGGGAGACGCAACGCGCCCAGCTCCGTCGACAGCTGCTCCGTGATGCGCGCGACGACGAGCGCGGTCAGTTCGCGCCGCGTCGACGCGTAGTACGAGGTCGATCCGGCAGGCACGCCGGCCTCGGTGTCGACTGCCCGGTGCGTCAGGGCTCGGACCCCACCGCGAGCAGTGAGCCGTACTCCCGCGTCCGCCAGGTCCTCGCGTCGCCCCATGCTCTTCCCCTCTCGCCTCTACCATCGTAGTGTTCTCTACGGATGTAGAGCCGAAGGGGGCACGATGCGGGTTGCAGTGGTCGGAGGCGGGATCTCCGGAGTCGCGATCGAGGCAGCGCTGGGGGCACACGGCTGCTCGGTCACGAGGTTGTCCCGGTCATCGGGGTTCGACGTACTCGCGGACGACGCGGTCGATCGGCTGGCGTCGGTCCGGCCGCAGGTCATCGTCGAGGCGACCGGACGGTTCACGACGAGTCGGCGGCGTGCGACGGACTTCTTCACGCGCTCGACGGCGGTGGTCGGTGCGGCGGCCGAACGGTCCGGGGCGCGACACGTGGTGCTGTCCATCGTCAACTGCACCAGGTCCGAGGTGCAGGGCTACGGGTACTTCGCCGGCAAGACCGCACAGGAGCAGGCAGCGGGAGCGGCGGGCCGGGGCGCCACGATCGTCCGTTCGGCCCAGTGGTTCGAGTTCGCTGCGCAGAACCTCGAGCGGTTGCGCGTCGGGCCGATCGCGTTCGTGCCGCGGATGACCATCGCTCCGGTGTCGCTCGAAGCGGTGGCGACGGTGGTGGCCGAGGTCGCGACGGGCCGGCGGTCCGCGCCGGTCGTGGAGGTCGCCGGGCCCGAGACGACGTCCCTGTGGGCGATGACGACGGCGCTGCCGCATCCGGGCGTGGTGCCCGTCCCGATGCCGATCCCGGGCCGGACGGGCCGGGCGTTCCGGGACGGAGCGCTCCTGCCCGCGGACGACGTCGAGGTGGTCGGCCCGACGTTCCACGAGTGGCTCGCGACCGCACGGCCGTAGCCGACGCACCGGAGCCGCGCCGCGCCTCCTGGCCCCCCGTACGCAGAACGGCCGGCCCCTGTCGGAGCCGGCCGTCCTGCGGAGCGCAGAAGCTACGCGGTGAGCACCGCAGCCGACGGATCGAAGTCCTCCGGCAGCGGCGGGACACGGTCCACCGTCGACGTGATGTCGACCGCGGAACCCGACGCCGCCGCGTCACGGATGCCGAGCAGCACGTCGAGGACGTGCAGCGCGACCGCACCCGAGGCACGCTCGGGACGGTCCTCGGCGATGGCGCGGGCGAGCTCGACGACCCCGGTGCCACGGCCCCAGGTGGAGCCGATCGCCTCGAGGGTCTCGGGCTCCTCCTGGCCGTAGCGCCAGAGCTGCGACGAGCCCTCGAACGTGTTCGGGTCGGGCAGCGAGATCGTGCCGAGCGTGCCGTTGATCTCGACGAAGCCCATGCGCGGCAGCGCGTGCTGGAACGAGAACGTCGACTGGGCGGACTGCCCGCCGGCGAACTCGATCAGGGCGGCGTGGTGCGTGGGGACCTCGACCGGGAACGTCTCGCCGGCGCGGGGGCCGGACGCGATCGTGCGACGGTCGAGCGACTTCGAGGACACGGCCTGCACGCGGCTGGCGGTGCCGAACGCGTGCACGAGGGTCGTCACGTAGTACGGGCCCATGTCGAACAGGGGACCGGCGCCCTCGGCGAACAGGAAGTCCGGGTTCGGGTGCCACGCCTCGGGTCCGGGCACGTGGAACAGCGTCGTCGCGGTCAGCGGCTCGCCGATGTCACCGCGGGCGATGGCACGGAGCGCCGTCTGGATGCCCGCGCCGAGCACGGTGTCCGGCGCGGTCGCGACCCGGAGTCCCTTCGACGCAGCGGAGGCGAGCACCGCGGCGGCCGACTCGTGGTCGGTCGCGATCGGCTTCTCGGTCCACACGTGCTTGCCGGCGTCGATGATCTGGTGGTCGACCTCGGCGTGGGCCGCCGGGATCGTCAGGTTGATCACGATGCTGATGTCGTCGCGGGCGAGGAGCTCCTCGACCGAGCCGGACGCACCGACCCCGTACTCCGCCGCCTGGGCCGCTGCGCGGTCGAGCAGTACGTCGGCGACGAACCGGACCTCGACGTCGGCGAACTTGGTCAGGTTCTCCAGGTACTGCGTGGAGATGTTGCCGGCACCGATGATGCCGATCCCGACACGGGTCACTTGTCGTTGTCCTTCAGCCAGGCGAGGGACTCGGTGATGCCCTCGAAGACGTCGCCGGAGTACGCGTCGAACTCGACGACGCGGATGGCCTGCGGCGCCGCGGCGAGGATGGCCGGGACGTCGACGTCGCCCTGACCGGCGGGGGTCTGGTTCTCGAAGGCACGCTGCAGCGCCTCCGGAACGACGAGTGCACTCTCGGACGAGGGCAGCGCGGTGAGGATGTCGCCGTCGACCTTCCCGTCCTTGACGTGGATCGCGACGACGCGGTCGCCGAGCGACTTCAGGACGGCGGGGGCGTCGGCGCCACCGACGGTCGCCCAGAAGGTGTCGAGCTCGAGCACCGTCTCCGGGCTGATCTGCGAGACGAAGTGGTCGTAGACCGTGCGGCCGTCGACCTTGTTCGTGAACTCCCACTGGTGGTTGTGGTAGCCGAACTTGAGGCCGCGCGAGGCTGCCTCGGCGGTGAGGACGTTGACGCGCTCGGCGATCTTCGCGACGTCGTCGGCGGTCTGCCAGCGGTCGGTCGGGATGAACGGGTCGATGACGGTCTGGATGCCGAGGCGCTCGGCCGCGTCCCAGATCGGGGCGGTGTCCTCGGCGTCGATCACGGCGACGTGGCCGGACGGGGCCGTGAGGCCGGTGGCGGCGAAGGCGCGCTCGAGGTCCGCGGCACGCTCGACGAACGCGTAGGGCTCGACGTTCTCGTACCCGATCTCGGCGACACGGGCGATCGCCTTGTCGAGGTCTTCCGCGATGGCGTCGCGCAGCGAGTACAGCTGCACAGAGGTGGTGGGCATTGCGTGAGGCTCCTTCGGTCCTGACTGGGTGTCGCGGCACCGGGTGTCGCAGCACCGGGTGTCGCAGTCCGTCGAGGAGCGATGCTCCACGGCGAGATCGATGACGACGCTACCCCAAAAACCACCCGGTGTGTAGTTTTTGCTGCGCTCCGTGACGGACGCAGGTACATGAACGACACCTGTCGATGTATGCTCAGCCAGTCAAAACCGTGCGCAAGATGGTTTTGAACGGCGAAGCATCGACTCAAGGAGGCGTCATGAGCACACCCGAACCCGGCAGCCCGGCACTGCTGAACCCCGAAGAGGGCATCACGCAGCCGGTCAGCACGATGCGGGTGGGCATCGGCTACCAGATCGCGCTGTTCCTCGGACAGTTCGGCCTCTTCGTCGCGCTCATGGCACCGGTCTACGTGAGCATGCAGCTCAAGGCGCAGGCCCTGGTCGGGGACGACGCCGCGAACGTCATCGGCTCCGTCCTGCCGATCGGTGCGTTCGGCGCGCTCATCATGAACCCCCTGGCCGGCGCGCTGTCCGACCGCACGCGCACCCGCTGGGGCCGGCGTCGTCCGTGGCTCATGAGCGGTGTCGTCGTCTTCGCGATCGCACTCGTCTGGATCGCCTACGCACCCGACGTGCTCAACCTGACGCTCGCGTGGCTGCTCGCCCAGCTCGCCGCCAACGCGACCCTCGCCACCCTGCTGGCGAGCTTCGCCGACAACGTCCCGCAGCTCCAGCGCGGCCGGTCGTCGAGCATCATCGCGCTCGCGCAGAACCTCGCCGTACTCGCCGGCACCTACCTGTCGGTGTTCTTCGTCGCGAACCTGCCCGTGCTGTTCATCGCGCCCGGCATTCTGGCGATCATCCTCGTCGCCGTCTACGCGGTCGTCGCGCGGGACGAGCTGCCGACGTACACGCTCAAGAAGTTCACGTTCCTCAACCTCATCTCGTCGTTCTGGACGAACCCGATCAAGAACCCGGACTTCGCGTTCGCGTGGTGGTCGCGCTTCCTGATCATCCTCGCGACGTTCATGTTCACGACGTACCGGTTGCTCTACATGCAGGAGCACATCGGCATCGAGGACGCGAAGCAGGCCACCGAGGCCGTCGCGTTCGGAGTGCTGCTCTACACGATCGCGCTCCTGGTCAGCGCGGCGCTCTCGGGGTGGGCGTCCGACAAGCTGGGTCGCCGCAAGGTGTTCGTCGGCGGCTCGACGGCCCTCTTCGCGGTCGGCCTCGTCGCCCTCGCGCACGCCGAGACCGTGAACGGCTTCTACGTCGCCGAGGTCATCATGGGCTTCGCGTACGGCATCTACTCCGCGATCGACACCGCACTCGTCGTCGACGTGCTCCCGAACGCCGACCGTCCGGGCAAGGACCTCGGCGTCATCAACATCGCGAACGCGCTGCCCCAGTCGCTCGCGCCGGCGATCTCGCTCTTCTTCCTGTCCATCGGCAGCTCGCACGCCGACAACTACGTCCTCATGTGCTGGGCCGCGGGTGTCGTCGCACTCCTCGGCGCCCTTGTGGTGATCCCCATCAAGCGGGTTCGATAGCCGGATGCACCAGCTCGGGGTCGACGAGGACCGCAGACAGCTCGCCGGGTGGCGGAACGCCATCGTCATCGCGTTCGCGATCGGTGGGGTGAGCCTCGCAGCGTGGGGTCCGCGGCTGCCCGAGCTCCGGCTCGAGCTCGGTGTGGACGTCGGGACCATCGGGCTCATGCTCGGCGGGGTCACGATCGGGTCCATCGGCGGCCTGCTCAGCGCGGCCCCGCTGCTGCGCCGACTCGGCGGGCGCCGGGCGCTCACCGCGGTGGTCGTGCTGGTCCCGGTCGCGATCGCCGTGATCGGGACGGCAGCCGCGCTCCACTCCGTCCCGCTGGCAGCGGTCGGGTTCGTGGTCGCCGGCGCGGGCATCGGTTCGCTGGACGTGATGGCGAACGTCGAGGGCACGGCGATCGAGGCGCTCGCGGGGCGCACGCTGCTCCCGCTGATGCACGCGGCCTGGTCGGGAGGCGCGGCCCTCGGCGCCGGGATCGCCGCCCTCTGCGCGTGGCTCGGCATCACCCCGTCGGCGCAGCTCCTCGGTGAGGCCGTCGTCATCCTCGTGGTCGGTGTGCTCGCGATGCGGGGCATCCCGGACGGCACCCGTGCCGAGGAACACGACACGACGCTCACACCCCGGCAGCGACTCCGGCAGTGGGCACGAGGGTGGGCGGACGTCCGACTGCTCCTCATCGGGGTGGTCATGCTCGGCGTCGAACTCGGTGAGGGCTCGGCGAACAACTGGCTTGCCCTCGCCACCACCGACGGGCACGGGCAGACCGCCGCCGTCGGTGCGCTGTTCTTCACGGTGTTCGCCGTCTCCGAGGCGGCCACCCGCGTCTTCGCCGGCCCCGTCGTTGACCGGCTCGGACGTGTGCGGACCGTGCGGTGGACGACCGCGCTCGGCATCGTCGGCGCCGTGCTCTTCATCGTCGGCGGGAGCTGGTGGCTCACGCTCGTGGGCGTCGTGCTCTGGGCGGTCGGCGTCTCCATGGGCTTCCCGCTCGGGATGTCGGCGGCGGCGCAGAGCGGCCCGAACCCGGCGGCCCGTGTCAGCGTGGTCGCCTCGATCGGGTACTTCGCGAACTTCGCGGGGCCGCCCGTCATCGGTGCGATCGCGGAGCACGTCGGCGCATTGAGCGCGCTCTGGCTGGTGGCGGTGCTGTTCGTCGCGGCGTTCGCCGCGTCCGGCTCGTTGCGGCCCGTCGTGCGCCGCGAGTGACGGAGGGACTGCGGGACGGGAGGCGCGGTGCGGGCCCGCACCGTCCCTCCAGGCCGTCCACTGGTCACGCTGGCTAGCGTGGACGGATGCTCGACGCCGCCTCGCTGACCTGGGACCCACCTGCCGGACGCATCACCGGCGTCGCGGACGGGAGTGTCGTCCGGGCCCTCGGCATCCCCTACGCCCGCGCCGAGCGCTTCGCGGTCCCGGAGCCGGTCCCCGCGTTCGCCGAGCCGTTCCCGGCGACCACCCCGTCGCCCGTGGCGCCGCAGTCGCAGGCGACCTTCGTCGACCAGCTGCTCCACCCGGTGGAGGGCCTCGTCGTCGACGAGCACTGCCAGCGGCTGTCGATCACGGTGCCCGCCGACGCCCGGCCGGGCGAGCTGTTGCCCGTCATCGTCTGGATCCACGGCGGCTCCTACGTCATCGGCGGCGGTGACCTGCCGATCTACGACGCGCGCGACCTCGTCACGGAGCAGCGGGTCGTGTTCGTCTCGGTGACGTTCCGGCTCGGTGTGCTCGGGTTCCTCGGCGACGGGGAGACCGTCCCGGCGAACCTCGGGCTGCTCGACCTCGTCGAGGCGCTGCGGTGGGTGCAGGCGAACATCGCGGCCTTCGGTGGTGACCCGGACCTCGTCACCGTGGCTGGTCAGTCCGCCGGGGGCGACGCCGCGGCCCACCTCATGATCAGCGACGGAGCAGCCGGCCTCTTCCGGCGGGTGATCGTCCAGAGTGCACCGCTCGGGCTGTCGCGGGGTCGGGCGCGGATGAACCGGGCGATGGTCCGGGCCGTCGGGGCCGTGCTCCCGGACACCCCGCTCGACGAGGTGCTCGATCGCCAGGCCCTCGGCAGCCGCGCCGCAGCGCCCTTCGGGTTGCCCGGAGGCATGCCCTACGGCACCCAGTACGGGTTCGCGCCGCTCCCCGCCGAGCGTGACGCCGGGCAGGCCTGGCGCGACGCGGCTCCGGACGTGGACGTCCTGATCGGCTCCGGTGCGGACGAGACCGCGATGTACGTGCCGCTGATCCCCGGGCTGCGATCACTCGCCCGGGTGCGAGCCGTGCGACCGCTGCTGCGCTGGCTGCTCGTGCGCCCGCTGTCCGAGGTCATCTACGGGCGGGACGTCCGTCGGTTCGCCGCGCGGCACCGGGCCGCCGGTGGTCGGGCGACTTCGTACCGGCTGCACCGCGGCGTGACCGTGCAGCCGACCGGGGCCGTGCACATGAGCGACCTGCCGCTGCTGCTCGGCGGTCGCGAGGCCTGGGCCGGCTCGCGCTTCGTGCCGCAGCGGGACTGGCCCGAGGTCGAGCGGCGCGGGCGGGCCTTCCGGGCGATCTGGGCGGAGTTCGCGCGGACCGGTCGGGTCACCGCGGCGGACGACGAGACGCTGACGTTCGACCGGGGCTGACGGGGCGCCGGGTACCTGTCCCTCTGGCGGGGCTGGCGCGGTGCGCCTGGTACCACCCCTGAACTGGCGACTCGCGGGGCCGCCGGGTCCCCCGGAGAATCGACGGCATGCCCGAGTCCGACGCCGACCTGCGCGCCCGCATCGTCACGGGCGCCATCGAGGCGTACCGCGCGTCGGACTTCCACACCGTCGGTCCCGCCGAGGTCGCCGCCCACGCCGAGGTCCCCGAAGCAGAGGTCCGACGCGTCTACCCGCTGTGGGAGCTCCTCGTCGTCGCGGTCATGGACCGGTGGAACAACGGCAGCCGTCGTGCGCTGTGGGTCGTCGCCGAGCGATCGGGCGCGGTCGCGTACCTCCGCGCGCGACTCGAGGTCGGCCGTGACGACCCCGCACTGGTCCGGCTCCGGGTCGCGTTGCTCAGTGCCGCCTCGAGCCCCGACCACCCTGCGGCCGGCTGGTTCCGCGGGCAGTACACCCGCTCGTTCGAGGACGTGACGCTCGCCCTCGTACGGGACGTCGTCGCCGGACGGGAGCCGCGCGGCACCTCGCCCCGGCACGCCGCCGAGCAGCTCGTCGCGCTCTACGAAGGGCTGCAGCTGCAGTCGCTCCTGCGCGACGACGCCGATCCCCTCGCCGGGTTCGACCGCGCGGTCGCACGGATGCGGGTCGGCTGGGCGTCTGCCGCCGCGACCGTCTGAGCGGACACGGGCCTGGTCGTCAGCAGTCCTTCCGGTAGACCCAGCGACGCGGCGTCGGGTGCGACACCTCGGTGAAGCCCGCCGCCTCGAACACCGACCGCGGCCCGACGAACATCGCGCCGCCGCCGCCGCCGCCGCCGCCGTCCGTCGCACCCGGAGCCGGTTCCGTCGGGTACCCCTCGACCGCCGTCGCACCCGATCGACGCGCGTGGTCCACCGCCCCGCCGAGCAGTGCGCGGCTGACGCCCTGCCGACGGAAGCCCCGCCGGACGACGAAGCACGAGACCACCCAGACCGCGGGGTCGTCGGGGTCCTCGTCACGCCCGCTCCACGGCACCTTCGCGCCGCGCAGCCGCACCAGCCCGGGCCGGGGTTCGACCGCCACCCACCCCACCGGTTCGCCGTCGCGGTAGGCGACCACTCCGGTCGTCGTGCGTGCCGCGGGGTCGTCGCAGCCGGTCTCCCGGTGGAAGCGCTCGCGGCGTTCGTCGTTCGGCATCGCCCGGAACTCCGCCGCCGAGGCCTTGAACCACCGACACCAGCAGTGCGCCGGATCGCCGCGCTCGCCGAAGACCAGTTCGAGGTCCGTCCACGCCGCCTCGTTCGCGGGCAGGCAGGTGATCGCGCCGAGGGGCGTCGGGGTCGAGGTCGTCATCGTCACCGTCCGGGAGTGCGTCGGTGCCGGTCACGGTAGTCCGGTCCCGGCGCGTCGGTCCTGGAGGCGCGGCGCGGCTCGCCGACGTCGGCGCACGCACCTGGCATGGTCGGCTGATGGAGTACACGGACTACGACACGCGGCTCGCCGCCTACGGCGTGATCACCGACGGTGACCGGGTGCTCCTCGCAAAGCTCCGGATCCCCGAGGCGGGGACGTGGACGCTCCCCGGCGGCGGGGTCGAGTTCGACGAGAGCGTCGAGCAGGCCGTCGTCCGGGAGATCCGGGAGGAGACCGGGTACGAGGCGTCCGTCGGGGAACTGCTCGGTGTGCGGCACCACATCGTGCCGGCCGAGCGTCGCATCCACGCGAACGGCCGGGCGATGAAGGCCGTGCAGGTGGTCTTCCGGGCGTCGATCACCGGCGGGGCGCTGCGTTCCGAGGAGGACGGCTCGACCGACGAGGCCGCGTGGATCCCGATCGCGGACCTGCCGCATCGTCGACACGGGCTCGTCGTGCCGATCGCCCTCGGCTGGGCCGGGGTCCTGCCCCGCTGACCCGCCCGTTCGTCAGCTCGCGAGCAGACTCACGAACGGCGCCGGCACGTGGTTCGGCACGGGTGGGCGCACCTGCCACCCGAGCGCCCGGAGGGCAGCTGCCGTCTCGGCCGAGAACTGCCGGGCGGTGGCGGCGGCTTCGTCTCGCCGCCAGTGCTTCCGGTACTCGTGCACGGCGCGCTCCCAGCCCGGACGAGCATCGACGCCGCACTCCGTCACCACGAACTCGACGACGTCCGCGAGGCTCGGCCGGAAGTGGGGGTCGCCGAGCGGGAAGTGCAGTGACGAGAGCCGGGCGGGGTCGCGACGCCCGGCCCCGCGGTCACCGGTGCGCGACAGGAGAGCGCTGAAGGACCCGCGCTCGGCATGGAGGTGCCAGTGCGACGGGGGCGTGTTGGTCAGGGCGTCCTGGAACTCGAAGCGGACGAGCGGCTGCCGGTCGGTCGTGAGGAAGAGCGTGAACCGGCTCTCCTCCACTGCCAGCACGGCATGATGCGGGTGCCAGCGGTACCTGAAGAAGATCCGGAGCCGGGCGACGTGCTCGCCCCCCGCGTGGAGCATCGCGGCAGCACCGCGTTCATCGCCGGTTCCGAGCATGATCGAGTTGCTCGGTACCTCGTGGATGACGCTCAGCTCGGCGCCGTGGTCCGGCAGGACCGCGTCGAGCAGTACCTGAGCGCGATCGATCTGCAGCGTCGCAGCGTCGACGAACTCGGCGATCATCGGTCGCCCAACACGAACGAGATGTCAGCGAGGGCCTCACGAGCGCAGTACTCGTCTTCGTCGAGGTCGCGCCACGCCTCGACGGGGGCGAACTCGCGTTCGTCCAGGTTCCACTTGCGGTACAACTCCGCGCGCTCAGCACGCAGTTCGTCGCGATTGACGATCCGGATCTCCACGGCTCTCTCCTTCGTCGGGAGAGCGAGCGTAGGACGGCCTCGGACGCGCGCGCGAGCTTTCTGCATACAGAATGTCGCGCGACTCCCGCTACTGCTCGAGGACGCTCAGCACGTTGCCCGAGGGGTCGGTGAACCACGCGATGAGCGGGCCGCCCTTGCGGTTCACGCCCTTCTCGTCGGTCATCCCCTCGTAGTGCAGGAAGGTCACACCCTTCGCCGCGAGTCCGTCCACGGCGTCGTCGACCGACGGCACCGGGAAGTTCAGCACCGTGAAGGACGCCGGCTCGTGCGCGGGACCCTTGGGGTAGACGAGCACACCGTGTCCGTCGCCGAGCTGCAGGAAGAGCATGCCGTGGTCCTCGGTGACCTCGACCCCCAGGACGTCCTCGTAGAACGCCTTCGCCTCGGGCACGTCACGCACCGAGAACCCGCTGAACGCCTTCGTCGCATCGACCATGCGGCAAGTGAACCACCCGGGACCGGCGTCGGCGCGCTCTGCCAGGATGAAGCCGTGCTCCCGCCCGAGATGTCCGTCGACGACGCGGTCGACCGCGCGATCCGGCTCGCCACGGACGGACAGCGCACCGTGCTCGGCATCGCCGGCGCTCCCGGTGCCGGCAAGTCGACGCTCGCACGCCGGATCGTCGCGGGGGTGGACGCAGCGCTCGGTGCCGGCACCGCCGTGCAGGTCCCGATGGACGGGTTCCACCTGGCGAACACGGCGCTGGACGCCCTCGGCCGCCACGACCGCAAGGGCGCGATCGACACCTTCGACGGGGACGGCTACGTCGCGCTCGTCCGTCGGCTGGTCGCAGGCGACGAGGCCGTGGTGTGGGCACCCGACTTCGACCGGCGCGTCGACGAACCCGTCGCGGGCAGCATCGCCGTCCCGCAGCGCACCCGGCTCGTGGTGTCCGAGGGGAACTACCTGCTCGACGACAGCGATCCCTGGGCAGCGCTCGCCGACCTCTTCACCGAGACGTGGTTCTGCGCCGTGGACGACACCGTGCGCGTCGATCGTCTGGTGGGCCGGCACATGCGGCACGGCCGTGACCACGAGGCGGCCCGCACCTGGGCGGTCGAGGTCGATGGCGTGAACGCGGTGCGGGTCGCACCCACGGTGATCCGCGCCTCCAGGACCGTGCGGACGTGACCACGAGACCCCAGCGACGACCACGACAGGAGCGACCATGACCATCGCACTCACCGGCGCGACCGGCAAGATCGGCGGCGCCGTGGCGCGCGCCCTGGCGGACGGCGGTGTGCCGTTCCGGATGATCGTGCGGGACGCCTCCCGGGCGCCGGAACTCCCCGGAGCCGAGGTCGCGGTCGCGTCGTTCGGCGATGCCGAGGCGAGCCGCGCGGCGCTCGAGGGAGTCGACCTGCTGCTCATGGTCTCCGGCGCGGAGGCGGTGGACCGTCTCGCCCAGCACCGCTCGTTCGTCTCCGCTGCCGCGACGGCCGGCGTCCGGCACGTGGTCTACACGTCGTTCGTGGGCGCGGCGGTGGACGCGACCTTCACGCTCGGTCGCGACCACTGGGCGACCGAGGAGGCGATCCGGGCGACCTCGATGGCGTACACGTTCCTCCGGGACTCCTTCTACCTGGACTTCGTCGAGGACCTCGTCGGCGAGGACGGCGTCATCCGAGGACCGGCGGGCGACGGGGCCATGGCAGCGGTCGCGCGAGCCGACGTCGCCCGGGTCGCGACCGAGGTCCTGCGGAACCCGGCGGCGCACCTCGACCGGACGTACGAGCTGACGGGGCCCGCGGCGATCACCCTGCGCGAGGCGGCTGCCACCGTGTCCGAGCTCCGTGGGCGCGAGGTCACGTACCACCCGGAGACGCTCGAGGAGGCGTACGCCTCGCGCGCGCGGTGGAACCCGGAGCCGTGGCAGGCGGACGCGTGGGTGAGCACCTACACGGCGATCGCCGAGGGGGCGCTCGCGCGGGTGTCGGGCGACGTCGAGCGGGTCACGGGGCGCCGGCCGATGTCGTTGCGCGAGGTGCTGCTCGCCGGCTGACGGTGCCCGCGCCGGCGGCGGCGGGTCGGGTGTCGAACCACGATTCCGACACCGAACCAGGTGATCGGCGCGGTTCGATGTCGTATCCGTGGTTCGACTCCGCCCGCGACCTCGCTAAGCGCGTCCCCGCCGACCGCGCCACCCGCGACCCCGACCGCGGCGCCGCCGGCCCGCCCAGCCGGTCCACCGACCGGCCCGGCAGCCCGCACCGCCACACCGTCCACCCGATGCCCGTCACCGCCCACGGGTGCGCCGGCACCCGCGCCCCCGGGTCGACGTCGGCGACCGCCCGACAGCCTCCCGCCAGCGCCGCCCGCAGCACCGGATCGGTCCGGGGCGCCCCGGCCTGCACCACGAGCACCCGGAGCCCGCCGGCGATCCGCTGCCTCACCTGCCGCGCCGTGAACACCGGCACCGTCCCCGAGAACCCGCCGTCGGTCAGCACCGGCAGCCCCGTCGCGTCGATCACCGGCGACGAGATGCGCCACGTGTCGGTCAGGAAGAGCGGCACGCTGTCGCGGTACCTGTCGAGGCGCCGCGCCGTCCGGACGAGGTGCCGGAACACGACCGGGTACGGCGCCGAGGACCCGCCCCACCAGTCCGGCCGGGAGACCCGGAAGGCCTCGGCCCGACCGTCCGGAACCCGCCAGCGCGGGACCCACGATCCGACCGAGGCGTCGCTCCCGCTCCCGTCGCGTGCGGCGTCGAGCGCCTGCAGCGAGAACGCCGCGGGGCCGGCGACGAGTGCGAGTCCGGCTGCGAGGGCGATCGCGGCCCGGGAGGCGCGGTGCCGGCCCGGCCCGCGCGTCCCCTCCCAGCGTGGTCGCCACAGGAACGCGACCACCGTCGCGAGCACGGCCGCGACCCCGACGACGAGGGCCGGTGTCGCGAGCACCGCCGGCATCGCGGCACCTCGGGCCAGGAACGCCCACCACGCGAGCTGCGCGGTCGCCAGGAGCACCGGCACCACCCGGAGCCACGCCGAATGCGCCCGGACCAGACCGACGGCGCCGCGCCACCCCAGGGCTGCGAGGACGGCGAGCTGCACACCGACCGCAGCGACGTACGCGGTGTGCGGCACCTTCGCCACCGAGAGCACGACGGCCGCGGTCACGAGCCAGACGGTGACCACGAGCAGCGTGGCCGAACCGGCACGGGTGTCGAACGCCCGACCGAAGACGCTGCCGACCCGTGTGCCGGTCCGGCGGACGAGGAGCAGGACGACGGCGAGCACGACCGCGAACAGGGCTGCGGGCAGGAGCCAGGCCACCTGCGACGCCAGGTGCGGCTCGATGAGCTTCGTCACGCCGCCCGGACCGCCGAGGCGTGCCGGCCGGGCGGCGGGACCCTCGGTCGTGCTGACGGAGCCGGGCACCGCTCCCGGCAGGAACCGGTCGATGCCGTTGTAGCCGAACACCATCGCGAACGGGCTGTCGTCGGTCGAGCCGTCGATCCAGGGTCGGGCGCCCGCCGGGGTGAGGGCCAGCCCGACCACCCACGCGAGCGACGCCGCGACCGACACCGCACCGAGGACCACCGCGCGACCGATCCGGGCGCCGGTGCCGAGTCGGGTGCCGTCCCGGCCGGCCGTGGCGACGAGCGTCCCGAGCACCAGTGCGGGCAGCACGAACCACGACTGCAGCATCTTCGCCTGGAACCCGACGCCGACCGCGAGCCCGGCGGCGACGAGCGGCCACCACCGGCCCGTCATCGCCGCCCGTTGCCAGCAGAGCAGGGCGACTGCCAGGGCCGCCGTGACCATGCCGTCCTCCATCGGGTGGGCGAACATCGACACGAAGATCGGCGTCGTCGCCGCTGCACCCGCGGCGACGAGCCCCGTCCCGACCCCGGCCCACCGGAGTCCGACGAGCGAGCAGGCCCACAGCGTGACCAGACCCTCGACGACCTGGGGGAGCGCGAGTGCGGCGGTGGAGTCGCCGAACATCCGGATGCTGAGCGCCTGGGGTACGGCGAACCCGCTGAGCTTGTCGAGGGTCACCGTCGCCGAGGGGTCGAACGCGCCGGAGAAGAGCGCCGGCCACGACTCGGACATCGACCGGGCGGACGCCTCGTAGAACCCGGAGTCACCGCCACGGGCCAGGTTCCACCCGAGCAGCACGGTCATGCCGGCCGCGATCAGGAGCAGGGCGCAGCGTGCCGCGAGCGGCTGGTCCCGCCACCGTGCGGGTCGTCGAGTGTCCACCCTCCGGACCCTGGCCGCCCGGGATGACGGTGGACCGGGACGGTGCCGCCAGCTCGCCCCGAAGTCACGCGCGGCGCTGAGACGACGTGCGGGTGCGACCGGGCGGCACCAGCGGATCCCCGGTCGAGCCGGAACGGGGTCTCAGGCAGCAGCGGACCCGACGGCAGCGTGCCGGACGGCAGCGGCCCGGTGGACTCAGGCCACCCGTCGGGCCGCGAACGTCCCCACGATCCCGAGCGTCAGCACGGCGACGAGCACGACGAGCAACGGTGCCGTCCAGTCGCCGGTGATCCCGTGCAACGAACCGGCGACGAGCGGCCCCGCGGAACCGAGCAGGTACCCGCCACCCTGCACGAACGCGGACATCCGCCGCGCGTCGGCGTCGCTCGACACGATCCGGACGATCACGATGAAGATCACCGTGATGCCGCCGCCCTGTGCCGCGCCGCCGAGGACGGACCAGAGCAGCCAGAGCTGCGGCGCGAACAGCAGCCCGAGCGGCATCGCGAGCCAGAGGAACGCGACGAGGGCGATGATCGCGCGCGGACGCCACTTCGCCGCGAGCACCGGGACACCGAGCGCCCCGACGACCGCGAGGATCTGGAACACCGACGAGCTCGCCCCGGAGGACGCCCTCGAGAAGCCGATCTCGTCGTGCAGCAGCGTCGGGATCCACGCCGTGAGGGCGTAGTACGAGAACGCCTGGCCGCCGAACGCGAGGGTCAGCCCCCAGGTGATGAGCCGACGAGCGGGGCGCACCTGCGCGGACCCCGCACCGCCGTCGACCGTCCGGATCGCACCCGTGCCGAGCACCTGGTCGATCGGCCCCGTCTCGACGACGGGCTCGGACGCCGTCGGGCGGCGCCACGCGGCCCGGGCACCGACCGCGTAGGTCCAGGCGAGACCGGCCACCACGGCGAACACCGCCCAGACCGCGATCGCGACCGGCCAGCCCCAGCTCGCGGCGATCGGCGCGGTGCCGAGCGAGGTGATCATCGACCCGACGTTGAGCGCGGACGTGTACACACCGGTGACCAGGCCGACCCGCTCGGGCGACGTGTCCCGCCGGATCACGACGGGGATCACCACGTTGCCGATCGTGATGCCGATGCCGATCACGGCGGTGCCGACGAGCAGCGCCGCGGACGATGGCATCGAGCGGACGACGGTGCCGACGAGCACGATGACGAGGGAGAGCGACACCGCGCGCTCGGGGTCGGCCTTCGCGATGACCCAGCTGGCGAACGGCGTCGCGAGCGCGAAGCAGAGGACCGGGATCGTCGTCAGCAGCCCGGCGACCGTCGCGGTCAGGCCGAGGTCCACGCGGACGTCGCCGATGACCGGGGCCGTCGCGACGATCGGCCCGCGGAAGTTCAGCGCGATGAGGACGATGGCTGCCGGCAGCAGCCAGGCGGCACCGCGCAGTCCACCCGCGGTCCGGCCGCCCGCCCCGGTCGTCACGAGGACGGCAGCAGGATCGGGAGCAGGTCGAGCGGGGTCGCAGCCTGCGCGATGGTGCCCTCGGCCTCGGCGGGGGAGCCGTAGCCCCACTCGGCGAAGATCGTCGGGACACCGTGCACGGCCGCCCCCTGGACGTCGTGCAGGCGGTCCCCGATCAGCACCGGACGGCTCGTGTCGAACCCGCGGGCGTCGAGGCGGCGGAGCGCTTCCTCGACCACGTCGGCCTTCGACGAGCGGACCTCGTCGTCGCTGGCGCCCGTGATGATGTCGATGTCGCCGGTGAGGCCGTAGTGCTCGAGGATGTACGTCGCCGGCGTCTCGGGCTTGCTCGTCGCGGTCGAGATCGGCAGCCCGGCGTCGTGCAGGGTGCGCAGGACGACGTCGATCCCGGGGAACATCGCCGAGTCGAGGGCGCCGTGCGAGAAGTAGTGCTCGCGGTAGACGGACAGCGTGTGCTCGGCCTGTTCGGCGTCCATGCCCATCGCCGTCGTGAAGGTGTCCATGATCGGCGGGCCCACGAACGACAGCAGCGTCGCGTGGTCCGGCACGGGGACCCCGACCTTCCGGAACGTGTGGGTGAGGCTCTCGAGGATGCCCGGCGCGGAATCGCTGATGGTGCCGTCGAGGTCGAAGAGGATGGCGGAGAACGGGCTGGTCATGTCCCACTCAGCCTAGCCGGGGCCCTGGCGGCGACCGCCCGGCGGGCGCGACGGCACCGGCGGACGCGAGCCGCGCCTCCAGTCCGACCGCTCAGAAGAGGCGGGTGTGGCCGCCCTCGATGCCCCGCATCGCGTCGTAGTCGAGCACGAGGACGCGGATCCCGCGGTCCTCGGCGAGGGTGCGTGCCTGCGGCGCCACCGTCTGCGCGGCGAGCACACCCTGCACCGGACGGAGCAGCGGATCGCGGTTCATGAGCTCGAGGTACCGGGTGAGCTGCTCGACCGCGTCGATGTTGGCGTTCCGCTTCATCTCGACGGCGACGCTCGCCCCCGCCTCGTCGCGGGCGAGGATGTCCACCGGGCCGATCGCGGTCATGTACTCGCGGCGGACCAGCGTGTGGCCGTCGCCGAGCAGCTCGATCTGCTCCGCGAGGAGCTGCTGCAGGTGCGCCTCGACGCCGTCCTTCACGAGGCCCGGGTCGACGCCGAGGTCGTGGGACTCGTCGGAGACGACCTCGTACAGGGAGACGATGAGCTTGTCCTGCGTCTTCTTCTGCGTGACCGTCCACACCTGCGTGATGCCGGCGCTCGACTGCTCCTCGTCCGGCTCGGTGATCTCGATCGAGCACGGCGGGCTCATCCAGTTGAGCGGCTTGTAGCTGCCGCCGTCGGAGTGGACGAGCAGCGAACCGTCGGCCTTCAGCATGAGCAGACGGGTCGCGAGCGGCAGGTGGGCTGAGAGCCGGCCCGCGTAGTCGACGGAGCAGCGGGCGATGACGAGACGCACCCGGAGAGCCTAACCGGCGTCGCGACCGCCCGTGGTGCTGTCGGCGCTCGTGGCCGCGTCGGCGCGCTGGGCCTGGAGGCGCGGCTCGTCCCCGCCGTCCACGTCGCCGCCCCGGCGGGTCGGCCGGGCGGCGGCGCCGCGCTCACGGGCAGCGCCCGACGCGAGTCCCGCCGCGATGATGAACACGAAGACCACCAGGAGCGCACCGAGCAGCCCCACGTGCTCGCCGAGGAACCCGATGAGCGGCGGTCCCGCGAGGAACGCCACGTACCCGATCGTCGCCACGGCGCTGACCCGAGCGGCGGCGGTCCGGGGGTCGTCGGCCGCGGCGGACATGCCCATCGGGAAGCCGAGGCTCGCCCCGAGACCCCAGAGCACGACGCCGACGATCGCGAGCGGCACGTTGTCGATGAAGATGAGCATGCCGAGGCCGACGACCGCGACGGCGGCGCTGATGCGGAGGATCGGCACCCGCCCGAACCGGTCGATGAGCGGACTGCCGGCCACCCGGCCGACGGTCATGGCGGCGAGGAACACCGTGAGGACGGCGGCGCCCGCGGCGTTGTCGAGGCCGTGCCCGTCGATCATGGCCAGCGGCAGCCAGTCGTTCGCCGAACCCTCGGCCAGGGCCATGCCGAGCACGATCACGCCGATGAGCAGGGTCGACGGCTGGGCCCAGACCTGCCAGCGGCTGACCGGCGTCGGCACCGGGCTGGTGTCGGTGGCGACGTGCTCCTCGAAGCGGTGCTCGTCCTGGAAGCGCGTGACGGCGACGAGCATCGCGGCACTCGTCACGACGACCAGGACGATGAAGTGCCACGCGACCGGGACCTCGAGCGCCTCGGCGAGGGCTCCGAGGCCGGCACCGGCGAGCGTGCCGAGGCTGAACGCGGCGTGGAACAGCGGCATGATCGTGCGGCCGCCGGCCTTCTCCGCCGCGGCGCCGGACACGTTCATCGACACGTCGCACAGGCCGTTGCCGAACCCGAACGCGATGAGCGCGATCCAGATGGCGGCGAAGCCCCACCCGAGGCTCACCGCCAGCCCGGCGAAGACCATCCCGAGGGCCAGGCACGCTGCGGCCACCTGGACGCCCCGGCGAGCCCCGAGCTTCGCGACGATGTGCCCGGCGAAGGTCAGGCCGCCGATCGAGCCGACCGCCATGCCGAGCACGAGCAGGCCCATCTCGAAGGTGCTCGCTCCGAGGGAGTCGCGGACGCTCGGGATCCGGCCGAGCCAGGTCGCGATGTCGAGGCCGGACAGGGTGAACACGACGAACACCGCGGTGATCCAGGCCCGTGTCGAGGGTGTGGTGCGGGCGGACGTCGTCGTCATGGTGGTCCCATCGTGCTTCGCTGCTGTGCTGCCGTGCGTGTCGCGGCTCGGTCGAATCGATTCGACCGCTGTTTCCGGCTACGCTAACGGGCGATGGACGAACCGGCAACAGGACCCGGCGCGTCGCGGACGGAGCACCACCGCGAGGACGCCGCCGATGCCCCGCGCGCCGGTGCGGTCCCGGCCGGTCCCGTCCCGGTCCGCCCCCGACGTCCGACCCTCACCGCGGTGGCCCGCGCTGCCGGCGTCGCGCCCTCGACGGCCTCGCTCGCGTTCAGCGGCAGCGGCCCGGTCTCCGAGGACGCCAAGGCCCGCGTGCTGGCCGCCGCCGCCGAGCTCGGTTACGGCGGTCCCGACCCGCGTGCCCGTTCGCTGCGCCGCGGTCGCTCCGGCGTCATCGGCGTCGTCATGGACGAACGGCTGAGCGATGCCTTCCGCGACCCGGTGAACGTCCTGACGCTCGACGGCATCGCCGAGGTGGCCGGTGCCGCCGGTGCCTCGCTGCTGCTCGTCCGGAGCCCCCTCGACGACGAACAGGGTGCCGTCCCCCTCGTCGACGCCCCCATGGACGCCGTCGTCCTCGTCGGGTGCAACGTGCGGATCGACCCCGCGGTCGCCGTGCTCCGGCGTCGGCAGATCCCCGTCGTCGCGATCGAGGCGGACGACATCGAGGGTGCGGTGCCGATCCAGCTCGACAACCGCGAGGCTTCCCGCCGCGCGGCAGCATTCCTGCGCGACCTCGGGCACGAGGCGGTCACCGTCGTGTCGCTGCCGCTCGACGGTGCGCACCGCCGCGGGCCGATCGACGCCGAGCGCGAGGCCGCCGGCATCGCCTTCACGTCCCTCGAACGCCTACGCGGGGTCCGTGGGGTCTACCCCGACTCGGTCGCGATCGAGGCCGCCGGCAGCTCGGTCGAGGAAGGCCGGATCGCCGGCACCGCGCTCTTCGCCCCCGACGGGCCCCGGCCGACCGCGGTCATCGCGCAGAGCGACGTCCTCGCCGTCGGGGTGATCTCGGCCGCGCTCGACGCCGGACTCCGTGTGCCCGAGGACGTCAGCGTCGTCGGGTTCGACGGCATCACCGTGGACGACAGCCTGTTCCACCGCACGCGCATCCGGCAGCTGACCACGCTCGTGCAGCCGTTCGTGCAGAAGGGGCAGGCGGCGGCCCGTGCTGCCCTGGCGATGCTCGAGGGGGCTGAGCCCCAGCCGGCGGCGTTCCGATCGGAGCTCCGCATCGGGGACACGACGGGGCCGCCGCGGGCGTAGGTGCCCGGCGGCCGGCGTCGGGTCGGTGCGCCCGCACCGGCCGGCGTTCACCCGAGCCGTCGGGTGGGCCAGCGGGCCAGGTCGTCCTCCCACACGGACGGGTCGCGGGGCGGAGCCACCTCGTCGAGGATCTCGAGCTCGGTGATCCGCTCGATGCGGAAGCCGCGGACCGCGTCGCGGAGCCGACACCACCCGGCCAGCAGCCACGAGTCGCCGGCTCGGAGCAGGCCCATCGTCTCGACCTCCCGCACGGTGCTGGTGGCCCGGTCCGGCTGGCCGTCGGCGTCCTCGCCGAGGTACCTGAGCCGTACGACGCGGCGGGCCGCGATGGCGTCCGACAGCATCCCGAGCGGGACGGGCTCCGTGTCCGACGGCGCGACGGCGTCGATCACGCGGATCATGCCGAGCGTCTCGAGCACCGGCGCGCGGTGCTCGTCGAGCATGACCGCGTGGATCTTCGCCGACGCGCGCAGCGCCGCCGCCTGGTACGGCGACGACTCCAGCAGGCCGAGCCCGGCCAGCACGGCGAGGGACTCGGCCGCGGTGAGGTTGAGCGGCGGGAGCGAGTACTCGCGCAGGATCGAGTACCCGCCCGCGGCGCCGTGGTCTGCGTAGAGCGGCACCCCGGCGGCCTGGAGCGCGGCCACGTCGCGCTCGATCGTGCGTGGCGACACCTCGAAGTGGGCGGCGAGCCGAGCGGCGGACCACGGCCGTCGCACCCCGCGGAGCAGGTCGACGAGAGCGTAGTGCCGCTCGGCTCGCTTCATGGTCCGATCCTCACAGATGCCGGTGTCGACCGGGCGGCTCAGCTCCGCATGCTCCGCTGGCCACCCGCCGACCAGACACGCCGTACGCGTCCCGCGTCGTCGAAGTCGAAGACGTCGACGCCGCCCACGTGGACGTCGCCGGCCTCCATGTCCCAGATCAGCCGCCCGTGGTCGCCGTCGAGTGCGTCACCGATGCTGGTGAAGACCGCGTCGGGGTGCTGCCCGTGCCACCAGTCGAGGTACTCGGCGAAGTCGTCGGCGCTCCGGATGTCGTCGGCCGGGGTGGATCCGTCGGGTTCGGTCACGGCGAACCGGATGCGGAAGTCGTCTGCGCAGAGCTGTCGGGCGAGTTCCCCGTCGGAGTTCCACATCACCAGCCACTGGTCGAGGGCGGTGCGGGCCTGGACGTCGTGCGTGTCGTTGTCGGTCATGCACCCACCCTCGGACGGCTCCGCGACAACGGTGTGTCGGTGTTCCCCGCCGGACTACGCTCCTGTCGAGGGGCTCGATCACGGGCCTCGTGATCGAGTGGGGGCTCCGCGTGTTCTTGACCTTCCTGGTCCCGGTCGTGCTCGTGCTGGTCGTCGTGATGATCGTGCTCGCAGCGCGGGGATCGATGCAGAAGAGCCCGCTCCAGGAGCAACAGGACGCCGAGGCGCGAGCCCGTCGCGCTGCCAAGCGTGCAGCTCGCGAAGCCGACCGTGAAGCCGACCGTGACTGACGACCGGAGACTCGTGATGACTGGTTTCGTCGTCCTCGGGATCGGCTTCGTCGCGACGGCTGCCGGGTCGGTCTGGGTGGTCCTCAGTCCGATCGGCGGGGGCGTCGACTTCGGTGCTGCGGCGCTGAGGGGACGCGTCAGTCCTGCGCCGTCGGTCGGACGACGACCTCGCCGACGTCCACCCCGGCCGGCTGCGCGATCGCGTACGCCACCGCGGCCGCGACGGCGTCGGCGGGCATCGCGATCGCGTCACGACGAGCCTCGAGCGCCGCGCGCTGCTCGGGGTCGTCGGTCTTGGTGACCCCCTCGGTCGCGGTGAACCCCGGCGAGACGACGGTCACGCGCAGCCCCGGACCTGCCTCCTGCCGAAGCGCCTCGCTGAGCACCCGCACCGCCGTCTTCGTCGCCGCGTAGACCCCCTGTGCGGGGACGATGCGGTGCGCCGAGGTCGACGCCGTGTGCACGAAGTGCCCCGACTCCTGCTCGCGGAACACCGGGAGGGCCGCAGCGATCCCGTTGAGCACGCCGACCAGGTTCACGTCGACCATCTGCTGCCAGCCGTCGACGTCGAGGGCGTCGAACGGCGAGACGGCCATGCTGCCAGCGTTCTGGTGCAGCACGTCGAGGCGACCGAAGTGCGACCGCGCCGACGCGACCAACGCGTGCAGCGCCTCCCGGCTGCGCACGTCGGTCTCGACCGCGATCGCTTCGCCACCCGCGCCCGTGATCTGCGCGACGACGGACGTCAGCCGCTCCGCGCGACGCGCGGCCAGGACGACCTTCGCGCCGCGCGCCGCGAGGTGCAGCGCCGTCGCCTCGCCGATCCCGCTCGACGCGCCCGTGATCGCGACGACCTTCCCTGCGATGCCGTCCATGTGCATGCCTCCTGTAGTCTGAAACGGACACCCGTCCGATTCATCGAGGAGGCTAGCGGACACATGTCCGTTTCGCAATCGCCCCGTCGCGCCGACGCCGAGCGCAACCGCGCTCGCCTCGTCGACGTCGCGCGCGACGCGCTGCGCTCCGACGCCGCCACGACGATGCAGTCGCTGGCCAGACTCGCGGGGGTCGGCCAGGGGACGCTCTACCGGCACTTCCCCACCCGGGAGGCGCTGCTCGCCGAGGTCTACCGCGCCGACTTCCTGGGACTGGTCGCCTCGGCGCGGGAGCTGGCCGCCCGACCGTCGCAGGACGGCGCGCTCCGCTCGTGGCTCGACGAGCTCGCCGCCTTCGGGTACCAGAAGCACGCATTGGCGGACGTGCTCGACGCTGCGACCCGGCAGCAGCTGCACGACGAGCAGTACGACGAGATCAGCAGTGCGATCGGCGCGCTGCTGCAGGCCGGCGCTCGGGACGGGGTACTCCGACCTGACGTCGAGCCGGCGGACCTCCTGGCGCTCGTCGCGTTCCTCTGGCGGCTCGGGGCGTCGGCCGCGGATCGGGTGCCGCACCTGCTCGACCTGGTCGTCGACGGGCTGCGTCCCACCGGATCCGGTGGACGGTGACGCGCAGGATGCGCGACCGCGGATCCCGGCCCGTGGCGCGGAACCTCGTCGTCGGTCTGGCAGTCGCGATCTGCGCGGCAGTCCTGATCGGCGATGCGCTCGGCGGATCGGCTGTGCCTGCCGTACCCGATGCACCCGCAGTCCGGGCGGCCGTCACGTCCGGAGCTCCCCGGCTGGTGGTCAGCAAGGTCACCGCGAGCAGCACCACCACGTCGACACGCACCACGGTGCGCACGACGCTGACGGTCAAGAACACCTCGGTGGCGCGCAAGCCGGCAGCCGACGCGTGGCTCTCCCTGACGGCCGGGAGCAAGCGGTACACACTCGGACACGTCTCGGTGCAGTCACTCGCTGCCGGTGCGAGCGCGACGATCCACGCGACGCAGACCGCGCCTCCTCGTGCGCCGGCCGGGAAGTACGCGGTCCTCGCGTGCACGGGAGCGTTCTCCCTGTCGAAGTGCGGCACCTCGGCCACGAGCGTCACCACTGCCCGCGCGACCCGGGCACGTCCCAACACCGGCGTGATGCTCGACGTGGCTCGTGCCTACTACCCGGTGGCGCTGATCGAGCAGTACATCGCGCTCCTCGCCGATCACGGTGGTCGCTTCCTGCACCTCCACCTCACCGACGACCAGAACGTGGGCATCGAGAGCGAGGTCCTCGGCCAGACCCTCGCGAACGCCGATCTCCGGGACGGCGTCTACACGAGTCGGATCACCGGTCGGCCGTTCCTCAGCGCGGCGCAGGCACGGGAGATCTCCCGGTACGCCGCGCGACGAGGCATCGCGATCGTTCCCGAGATCGACACCCCCGGCCACATGGCTGCGGCGTTCGCCCTCCTCGAGGCCGGACACGGCAAGAAGTGGGTGGACCGGATCCGTACGGGCGAGAGCGAACTCGACACGTCGGCGCCCGGGAGCTCCGCGTTGGCCGAACGACTCCTGCAGGAGGTCACGCGGACCTTCCCGTCGAGCCGCACCGTCCACATCGGCGGCGACGAGTGGGGCGATGACGTCACCGCCGACGAACGCGTCCAGTGGTTGAACACGATGGCGGCGGCCGTCGGCAACCGTGCGGTGTGGGCGTGGAACGACGGGATCGACCGGGCTGCGATCGGGCGACTGGATCCGCGTATCCACGTCACCTACTGGAGCTTCGACGGCGACACCGAGGACGCGACGGAACGCCGCGAGCGCCGAGCGCGACGGGCGGGTGCGAACGACCTGTACGCCGCCGGGATCGACCTGCTGAACTACGACTCGTACTACCTGTACGAGGTGCCGACGGACCTCGATGCGGCCGACAGCGAGTACACCGTCGCCGATCTCCGCGAGAACTGGTCGCTCCGGACCTGGGACGGGGACTCGGGCGCACGTCTGGCGGGTCCGATGTCCGGGGCGGCCGTCGCGATCTGGGGCGAGGACCTCGAAGCCCCACCGTCCGAGGCGCTCCTGCGCTGGAGCGCCCCACACGTGCTCGCGATGATCGAGACCGCCGGCTCGTAGGCCGGTTGCAGGTCGGAGCGCGGGCACGTGCTCGCGCCCCGGAATTCGAGCTGCCGGTCGGCACCGTGACTCAGCGTCGCTGTGTGCGCCGCAGCGTCTCCGACGGCAACTCGCCGAACCGCTGGGCGTACGCCGCAGCGAACCGGCTGACGTGCAGGAACCCCCAGCGAGCCGCGACCTCGGTCACGGAGACGCGCTCTGGTCCGACGGCGAGGAGGTCCTGGCGTGCCCGCTCCAGCCGGAGGCGCCGGAGGTAGGCCGTCGGCGTGGTGTCCAGGGTCCGACGGAAGCCCTCCTGGAGGCTCCGGACGCTCGTGAACACGGCGGACGCGAGGACAGCCACCGTCCACGGCCGCGCCGGGTCGTCGCGGAGCAGTTCGACGGCTCGCGACACGGATCGCGAACCGGCTCCACCCCGCGGCGAGTCGAGCGCTGCCGAGTAGTTGTGCGGCTGTCCGAGCAGCAGGCTGTGGAGGAACACCTGCTCGAGGCTGCGGACCGCGAGCGGATGCGTGAGTGGACCTCGCGCTTGCCGTGATCCCTCGTCCACGAGTCGGAGTGCCTGCGACACGGCTCGTCCGCCCGTGGTCTCGAGGTCGAAGGCAGCGTCGAACTCGACGGGTTCGGACACCGGCGCGTCCAGCAACAGCTCGAGCTCGGTCTGCAGGTCGCGGCGGGGGATCATGACCGAGACCTGCGCGAACCAGTCGCCGCAGTCGAGATCGACCGATCGGCCGGGCATGAACAGCCCGGCGGTCTGTGCAGTGCCGCGCACCGGTGCGCTCCCGGCTGCGCGCGCGGTCATCCGCGAACGCACCGGGATGTCGAGGTGGTAGTCGACCGGCTCCGTCGTGCGGATCTGGACGGCCTCGCGGAAGTGCATGTACCCGAACGTGATCCGTCCGAGCGTGAGCGCGTTGAGGTGCATGCGGACGTCGGGAGATCCGTCCGTGGGGGCGATGTCCATCGGGAGGAAGACCTCGCTGAGCACCGCTGCGGCCTCGTCCGCGGTCGTGCTGGCTGCGACCGGGTGCGATGCGAACATCTCCGCTGGCGCCCCGGTCATGGCGCGACTCTACCGGGCAGGATCCGGTCGCTCGTGTGCGGTTCCGCGTTCATCGACGGTGACACCGCGTCCGGTGGATGGCGTCGGCTGACCGGGCTGCCTACCGTCGATCCCGCCGGTGCAGTGCGCCGGTGCGGGAGCGGTGGCCTTTCCCTTCGGGTGGGGAAGGCCACCGTGACGCCGGTTCGAGGGCAGGAGCGTGGCGCATGGATCGACGTGGAGAGGACGTGGTCGAGCACGTGGAGGTGTTCGTCCTGACCCGGACCGCCGAGCGGATGTTCGTACGGTGCGACTGCTCGGTGGGTGCCGACCATCCCTTCGAGCGACCGTCTGGCACTCGTCCACACGACGAGCGTCCCGACAGCTGACCGGATCGCGAGGTGCTCGTGAGAGAGTCGCTGCATGACGTGGACCGGGGCCGCCGACGCACAACGCTACGGACAGACGCTGCTCGAAGGGGAGCGGGTCCGGTTCCGCGCGCTCGACGACGCAGATCTCCCCGACTTGGTCCGCTGGTGGCGTGAGCCGGAGTGGGCCGTGTTGCAGCAGCTCATCGTTCGCCCGAGACCGGAAGAGACGGTCGTCGAAGTGTTCCGGGGCTGGAGCAAGAGCGAAGGCAGCGGAGAGGTGGGGTTCAGCGTCGTCGACCGCACCTCGGGCGAGCTCGTCGGGCACGTGACGCTCTTCGGCGCGACGCTCCCGGTCCGAGCCGCGAGGTTGGCCGTCATGATCGGCAGTGAGCACGTCGGACGCGGGTACGGGACCGACGCGGTCCGTCTCCTGACGGCGTACGGGTTCCGCGAGATGGGGTTGAACCGCATCGAGATCCGGGTCCACACGTTCAACGACCGGGCGCGAGGGGTGTACGGCAAGCTCGGCTACCAGGAGGAGGGAGTGCGCCGCGACGCCACCTTCCACGACGGCCGTTTCCACGACGAGGTGATCATGTCGGCACTCGCCCGCGAGTGGACCTCCGGCTCGGAGGCCGTGGCTCCGTCGTCCGAGCGGACGGCTACCGCAGCAGTTCCATCGCGGCTTCGGTCCCCGTAGTCCGCAGCGTCCAGTGCGGGCGGACGAAGTCGTCCCGCTTCAGCCGGACCCGGACTTCGTCCACGACTTCGTCGTCGCGGGTCTGCGCACGAGTCACACCGTTCATCAGGTAGCCGAGCTTCTCCGAGACCTGCAGCGACGGGTGGTTCCACGCCGCCGCGCTCGACTCCGCCCATTCGGCACCGAGATGGTCGAACGCGAACAGGAGGAGCGCCGCCCGCATCTCCGTGCCGAATCCGAGGCCCTGATGAGCCCGCGCGAGCCAAGAACCGCTCTCGACGGTCTTCCGCGCCGCGAAGCGTCGGCCGTGGAGCTCCTGCACGCCGATGGGTGTGCCGTCGTGGAGCACCGTGAAGCTCACGCCCCACGCGGTGCTGGTCACCCCCGACCGGAGCTTCCAGTGGTACTGCGCCAGTGAACGAGCCAGGGCATCCGGTTCAGCGTCCGTCCACGGGACACCGAACGGCATGCGAGCGGGATCGTGCACGCCGGACAGGGCTGCTTCGACGAGGCCCGGGAGGTCGTCATCGCGCAGCGGCCGGAGCTCCAGCCGCGGAGTGGTGAGCCGCAATCCGAACAGCGGCCAGATTCGATCGAGGTCCATCGGCCCACGGTACGAGCCGCCGACGGCAGGTTACGGGCTCCCCCGGCGCACCCCGAGCCCCACCACCGCCACGAGGTTCACCGCGCTCCCCACGAGGAACCCCGTCGTCCCCCCGGCCACCCCCGCGACCGGCCCGAGCACGGCCATGAGCACCGCCCCGACGACGAACCCGGCCACCGACGCCAACGCCACCTGCCGCGACCGCCCCGCCGCGAGCAACAACGCCGCCGGCACGAGCCCGACGGTGAACACCCACACCCCGACCATCAGGTACCGCAGGTCGGCCACGGCCGCAGCGCCCTCGGCCGGGTAGACGATCGGCAGGAACCACCCGGCGAGCAGCGACACGAGGCCGAACACCACGGCGGTGCCGGCAGCGAAGCCGACCACCAACAGGACGGCCCCGCGGGACCGGAGCGACCCTCCGTCCGTCCGGTGGGCGAACGCCGGCACGAGCACCTGCCCCAGCGCCTGCCCGAGCATGGAGGCCGGGGTCGCCAGGGTGAACGCGGCCGCGTAGACGCCGGCGTCGTGGGCGGAGACGGTGACCTGCGCCGAGATCATCGTCAGCTGGAGCAGCCCGTTCGAGGTCACCACCGCGAGCACGTTCCACCCCGCGAACCCGAGCAGCCCGCCGACGGGTTCGCGAGCAGCAGGCCCGAACCCGTTGCCCCGCGGCCAGCAGGCGACGGCGAAGACGGTGTACCCGATCGCGAGCGGCAGCAGCACGAACGGCTCGAGCCGGGCGACGCAGGCGAGCACGAGCAGCCCGAGCGCGAGCACGCTCGTCACGCCGTCCCACAGCGCGACCTTCGGAGCACGGCCGTAGCCGAGCTGCGCTCCGCGGGCGTAGCAGTACAGCCCGTACCCGACGACGACCGCGACGCCACCGAGCACCGTGCCCGGGCCGTTGCCCCACGCGAGGGCGATCGGCACGGTGACGGCGGCGAGCACCAGGGTCGAGACGAGCATCGACAGCCCGAGCAGCCGGTTCACCGCGGCGTCGGAGCGTCGTCCGCGCAGCGCGATCGCCAGGTACCGCGAGGCCGTGTTGCCGGCGGCGTTCGGCCAGAGCAGGGCGACGAAGACGGAGAGCGACAGGAGCGCGGTGGTCTGCCCGAGGGTCTCGGTGCCGAACACCCGGCCGACGACGACGGTCACGAGCAGCTTCGCGACGCCCTGCACCCCGATGCCGACGGTGGCGAGCAGGGCCGACGACGCGACGGACGAGGCCGCGGCAGGAGCGGGAGCCGGACGCACGCTCACCGCGCCAACGCCTGTTCGACCCACCCGCGCCGGTGCACCCGCACCCCGAGCGTCACCGCCCGCACCCCGATGTACCCGAGCGCGAACGCGGCCCACAGCCCCGCGAGGGTCCCACCCGCCCACCAGAGCAGGGGCAGGTACACGACGAGGTTCACCCCACCCGCGATCGCCAGGTACCGCGCGTCCCCGGCGCCGATCAGCACGCCGTCGAGCACGAACACGTAGCCCGCGACCGGCATCCCCACAGCGATGAGGACGAGGACGACGGGCAGCGCGCCACGCACGGCGGACGAGTCGGAGAACACCGGCCCGAGCACCCCGCTCACGGCGAGGGTCAGCACCCCGAGCAGCACACCGCCGGCGATCCCGAGCAGGACGAGACGCCGCGTCACCAGCCGCACCCGCGCCGGGTCCCGCGCCCCGAGCCCGTGTCCGACGAGCGCCTGCCCGGCGATCGCCAGGGCGTCGAGCGCGAACGCCAGGGTGGAGAACACGGTCAACCCGACCTGGGTGGTCGCGAGCCCGGTCGTCCCGAGCCCCGCGGCGGCGCCGACCGTCGCGAGCATCGCCACACGCAGCGAGGCCGTCCGCAGGAACAGCCAGGCACCGGACCGGAGCGCCCGCGCGACGCCCGAGGCACCCGGGCGCAGTGGAGCCCCCGACGCACGCGCCGCACGGACCGCGATCCGGACGTAGACGATCGCCATCGCCCACTGCACGATGACGGTGCCGGCGGCCGACCCCTCGACGCCCCAGCCGGCGCCGTAGATGAGGACGGCGTTGAGCAGCCCGTTCGCGACGAACCCGACGGTGGCGACGACGAGCGGTGTCCTCGTGTCCTGCAGCCCACGGAGCAGCCCGGTCGAGGCCGTGACGACCAGGATCCCGGGCAGCCCGACGAGCGACACCGTCAGGTAGGCGGTCGCCGCCGCCGACACGTCGGCCGACGCACCGAACAGGTCGACCAGCGGTCCGGCGAGCGGCCATCCCACGAGCGCGAGGACCACGCCCAGCACGAGCGCGAGCCACATCCCGTCGATGCCGGCGTGCACGGCCCCGCGTCGGTCGCCGCCGCCGAGCGCGCGGGCCACGGCCGGGGTCGTCGAGTACGCGAGGAACACGAGCAGCCCCGTGACGGTCTGCAGGACGGCGCCGGCGAGGCCGACGGCAGCGAGGGCCGTCGCACCGAGGTGCCCGACGAGCGCGGTGTCGGTCAGCAGGAACAGCGGCTCGACGACGAGCGCACCGAGCGCCGGCACCGCGAGGCGGACGATGTCGCGGTCGACGGTCCTGGTCTCGGGGGAAGGACGCACCGGGACATTCTGCCGGGGATACGCTCCGGTCGTGGACACATCCGCGCTCGTTCCGGGAGCGCTCGGGATCGCGGCGAGCCCGCTGACCGTCGCCTCGGTCGTCTTCCTGCTCGGACAGCGCCGCGGCTACCGGTCCGCGGTGGCGTGCGCGCTCGGATGGAGCACCGCGATCGTCGTCGCCCTCGTCGTCGCCGTGCTGCTCGGGGAGCGCTTGCCGCCACCGTCCGCGGACGGTGCTCCGGTGCAGGCGGTCGTGGCGCTGTCGGCGTCGGTGCTGTTGTTCGCCCTCGCCGTGGTGCAGTGGGTCCGTCGCCGTCTTCCCGACGGTGCGTTCGCGAGTTCTCGGTGGTCGGAGCGGATGGAGTCGGTCGGCCCGGTGCGCGCCTTCGCACTCGGAGGGCTCTTGTTCCTCAGCCCGAAGCTCTTCGTCCTGGCCTTCGCGGCCGGACTCGCGTTCGGGGACGCCGACCCGACGGCAGTGGAGACCGTCGTCGCCGGTGTGCTGTTCGTGCTCGTGTCGGCGTCGACCGCGCTCGTGCCGATCCTGCTGGCGGTGACGCTCGGCGAGCACGCGCGTCGCGCGCTCGCCGCGATGCGGGCGTGGATCGCCCGGTGGGGCTCGCTGTCGCTCGTCGCGGTGCTGGTGGTTCTCGCCGTCCTGCAGCTCGTGATCGGCCTGGTCGCGTTGGCGTGAGGCCCGGACGGGACGGGAGGCGCGGGTCGGCGCCGACCCGCGCCTCCCGTCCGGCGGGTGCTCGCGTCAGTCGGCGCGCGGTTCGGCGGGGACCCCGCCGGTGGCGGCGTGGGCCGCGTCCGGAACCTCGGGCGTCGCCTCGTCGGTCCCGCGGGCACGGCCCACGAGGTCCATCACGTGGTAGACCACGATCGCCGCGACCGTGCCGAGGATGATCCCGCCGAAGCTCGCCTGACCGAACGAGAACGTGAAGTCGGCGATGCCGATGATGAGTGCGATGCCCGCGGTCAGCTGGTTCTTCGGCTTCGCGAAGTCGACACGGTTCTCGACCCAGATCCGGATGCCGATGACGCCGATGAGCCCGTAGAGCGCGGTGGTCGCTCCGCCGAGGACCCCCGGCGGGACGGACGAGATGACGGCGCCCACCTTCGGGGAGAGGCCGAGCAGGACGGCCACGATCGCGGCCACCCAGTACGCCGCGGTCGAGAAGACCCGGGTGGCGGCCATCACGCCGATGTTCTCGCCGTAGGTGGTCGTCGCCGAGCCGCCGCCGACGCCCGCGAGGACGGTGGAGATGCCGTCGGCGAAGAGTGCTCGCCCGGTGAGCGGGGTGAGGTCACGACCGGTGAGCTGTCCGACGCCCTTCACGTGGCCGACGTTCTCGGCGATGAGCGCGAGGACGACCGGCACGAATGCCAGGTAGATCGCGAGCTGCGACGGGTCGAACGCGGGCGCGGTGAACTCGGGCAGACCGATCCAGGCGGCCTTGCCGACGGCGTCGAACGAGACCTCGCCGGCGATCAGTGCCGCCACGTACCCGACGACCACGCCGATGACGATCGACAGGCGTCCGATGAGCCCCTTGAAGAGCACGGTCACGAGGATGATCGCGGCGAGGGTGATCACCGCGACGACCGGGGCCTTCGTGAAGTTGTCGCGGGCGGCCGGGGCGAGGTTGAAGCCGATGAGGGCCACGATCGCGCCGGAGACCACCGGCGGCATGAGGCGGTCGATCCACCCGGCGCCGGCCAGGTGCACCACGGCACCGACGGCCGCGAGGAGCACCCCGACGACGATGATCCCCGACAGCGCCAGCGGGATGCCGCCGATCTTCGTCGCGGCGGCGATCGGGGCGATGAACGCGAAGGACGACCCGAGGTAGCTCGGCAGCCGGTTGCCGGTGATGAGCAGGAACAGGATCGTGCCGATGCCGCTGAAGAGCAGCGTCGTCGCCGGCGGGAAGCCGGTGAGCAGCGGCACGAGGAAGGTCGCGCCGAACATCGCCACGACGTGCTGCACGCCGAGGCCGATCGTCCGGCCCCAGGTGAGGCGCTCGTCCGGCGCGACGATCGTCGTCGCGGAGACGGTCGCGCCGTCCCCGTGCAGCTTCCACGGAAGTCCCATGGGGTCGACGCTAGCGGCAGTCCACCGCTCGTGACGATCCCGCCGAGGATGTCCGCCGCTCCGTATATGGTGTGTGACGTACCACACGAGGAGCGCTGCCCATGTCGAAGTCCGTCCGATCCACCCCGCACCGGCGGATCGCCGCCTGGTGCGCCGCGCTCGCCGTGGCGTTCTCGCCCGTCGTCGGCCTGAGCGGTGCCGTCGCCGCGCCGGCCCACGAGCGGACGACCCCCGCGGCGGACTTCACCGCGCAGGTCCGCTCGATCGAGCACGCCACCGGGCGCGTCGAGATGACCGGGACCGGACCCACGGGCGGCAGCGTCGCGATCGCGGTCGACGGCGCCGACACCGTCTGGACCGAGGTCCGCGACGGCGTGTGGAGCGCCGGACTCCGGGTCGGCCCCGGGCCCCGCGTGCTGCACGTGACGTCGCAGGTGACCGGCGAGACGGTCGACCTGCCCGTCGAGGTGCTCGGGCTGCTCCCGCCGACGTGGGTCCCGACGATCGATCCGTTCACCCGCACCATCACGCTCGAGGGCAGCGGGGTGAGCCGTCCGGCACGCTACGTCGTCACCGACGACGGCGAACCCGTCGCGGACGTCGTCGCCGAAGCCGGTGCGCCCTGGCGCGCGGTCCTGCGCGACCGCGCCCCCGGCCGACACGACATCGTGGTGGAGCGCGTGTTCGACGGCACGGTCAACGGCATCGGCCGAGACTCGTACGAGCTCTCCGGAGCGGCCGAGGTCGGCACCGCCTCGGCCTCCCGCGAGACCCGGCGCACCACCCTCGCCGGACGGGCGCCGGTCGGCACGACGCTCCGGTTCGCGGACGCGTCCGGGCCGGTCCTCGGTGCCGACGGCGAACCGGTCGTCGCCACCACCTCGACCGACACCACCTGGCGCGCGCAGCTGCCCTTCCCCGAGACCATCAGGTTCCACCGGATCACGGTCACGACGTTCGACGACGGGACACCGATCGGGACGACGAACGCCCTCGTCACCGTGCCGATCGCGATCACCGGCTCGGTCGAGGAGCTCGCCGACGGCTCCGTGCGACTCTCCGGCACCGGCGAGCCCGGCGGCGTGGTGGCGCTCGAGACCGCGAGCGGGACGCCGGTGGACGGCGCCGACGGCCGACCGATCACCGCCGCGATCGGTCGCGGCTGGGAACTCGTCGTCCCGCGGGCGACGCTGCCCGGGGACGTCGTGGTCGCCCGGCAGCGGGTGCAGGGGGTCGAGCAGGGTGCGCTCCGACTCCTGCTGCCGAAGCTCCCGGTCCGCCCCGCACCCGAGCACGGTCACGGTCCCGGCGCGGGTCCCGGCGTCTCCACCGGCAACCACCGGGCCGCCCCGCAGGCCACTGCGGGCCGGATCACCGCCGTGCCCAGCGGGCGGCTCGCGTACACGGGTGAGGACCCCTCGGTGCCGCTCGGCGTCGCCGGGGTGCTCCTCGCAGCGGGGCTCGGCGGGCTCGCGGGAGCGCGGGCACTCGGGCGCCGGGGTGCCCACCGTGGCTGACACCGCTCGATCAGGGCGACGGTGGCTATCGTTGACCGCATGACCGACGTCGCAAGCACCTCCGGGATCCACACAGACGAGCTGGACGCCACGGTCCGCCCGCAGGACGACCTGTACCGCCACGTGAACGGCTCGTGGATCGCATCGACGCCGATCCCCGACGACAAGGCACGGTACGGCTCGTTCACGGTGTTGGCCGAGGCCGCCGAGATCGCCGTGCGGGACATCATCGAGCGCTCCCAGCAGGCCGCGCCCGGCACCGAGGACCGCAAGGTCGGCGACCTCTTCACCTCCTTCACCGACGAGGACCGGCTCGAGGCCCTGGGCACCGCGCCGATCGAGCCCCTGCTCGCCGAGATCGCCGCCGTCGACTCGGTCGACGACGTCATCCGCATGGTCGGACGCTTCGAGCGCCTCGGCCTGCCGAGCTTCCTGCAGCTCTTCGTCGACAACGACCCGGGCGACCCGGAGTCCTACGTGGTCTTCCTCGAGCAGTCCGGCCTCGGGCTGCCCGACGAGTCGTACTACCGCGAGGACCGCTTCTCCGACATCCGCACGAAGTACCGCGAGTTCGTCGCCGCGATGTTCCCGCTCGCCGGCTTCGAGGACGGCGGCGACCGCACCGAGCACGTCATCGCACTCGAGACCGCACTGGCGTCGAAGCACTGGGACAACGTCACCACCCGCGACAGCCAGAAGACCTACAACAAGCTGCCGTGGGCCGAGGTCGCGGCGCTCGCCGACGGCATCGACCTCCGCCTCTGGTGGGAAGCGATCGACGCACCGGCCGGCGCCTTCGAGACCGTCGTCGTCCGCGAACCGTCGTTCGTGACCGGTCTGGCGGAGCTGCTCCGCGACCAGCCGTTGGACGTCTGGAAGGATTGGCTGCGCTGGCAGGTGATCCGCGCCTCCGCGGCCTACCTGACGAGCGCCTTCTCGGCGACGAACTTCTCGTTCTACGGCACCGCGCTCACCGGTGCGCCCAAGCAGCGCGAGCGCTGGAAGCGCGGGGTCTCGCTGGTCGAGGGGGCCATGGGCGAGGCGGTCGGCCGCATCTACGTGCAGGAGCACTTCGACGAGACCTCGAAGGCGACGATGGACGACCTCGTCGCGAACCTGGTCGAGGCCTACCGGCAGAGCATCACCGCCCTCGACTGGATGACCGACGAGACGCGTGCTCGGGCCCTCGACAAGCTCGACAAGTTCACGCCGAAGATCGGGTACCCGGTCAAGTGGCGGGACTACTCCGCGCTGCCGGTGTCCGCCGACGACCTCATCGGCAACGTCCGTGCCGTCGCGAGCTTCCAGGTCGACCGCGAGCTCGGCAAGATCGGCAAGCCGATCGACCGCGACGAGTGGTTCATGACCCCGCAGACGATCAACGCGTACTACAACCCCGGGTTCAACGAGATCGTGTTCCCGGCGGCGATCCTGCAGTTCCCGTTCTTCGAGGCCGGGCGTGACGCCGCCGCGAACTACGGCGCGATCGGTGCCGTCATCGGGCACGAGATCGGGCACGGCTTCGACGACCAGGGCTCCCAGTACGACGGCGACGGCCGACTCGAGAACTGGTGGACCGAGGCGGACCGCACCGCGTTCGAGGAGCGCACCAAGGCGCTCATCGCGCAGTACGACGCGCTCGTCCCGACCGAGGTCCCGGACGGCCACGTCAACGGCGCCCTGACGATCGGCGAGAACATCGGCGACCTCGGCGGGCTGTCGATCGCGTGGAAGGCGTACCTGCTGTCCCTCGACGGGCAGGAGCCGCCGGTGGTCGACGGCCTCACCGGTGCCGAGCGCTTCTTCCTCAGCTGGGCGCAGGCCTGGCGGATGGCGATCCGTCCGGAGGAAGCCGCCCGTCTCCTGAGCATCGACCCGCACTCGCCGACCGAGTTCCGCTGCAACCAGGTGGTCCGCAACATCGACGTCTACTACGACACCTTCGGCGTGACCGAGCGGGACGCGATGTACCTCGACCCGGCCGAGCGCGTCTCGATCTGGTGATGGCCGAGCCGGACGCGGCTCCGTCGTCGGAGCCCGGAGCGGCTCGCCGGTCGCGGCGACGGCAGCATGCCGGCGGGGCCGACGGACGTGCGCGCGGGCGGCACCGCGGTGGTGCCGACGACCGGTTCGCGGCGACGCTGCAGGCGCTCGGCGCCGTCGCCCGGGACGGCGCGTCCGTCAGTGCCTCGGTGATCGACACCTCGACGGGCAAGGCCCTGCTAGCCGTGGACGACACGCTCGTCCAACCGGTGGCGAGCCTCGGCCGCGTGCTGCTCCTCGTCGAGGTCGCGGCACGACTCGAGGACGGCGGGCTGCACGGCGACCGGCTGCAGCGCATGGCGCGCGACACCGCGACCGGTGCCGGGCTCTGGCAGTTCCTGCAGGAGCCGACCATGCAGGTGTCCGACCTGGCGACCCTCGTCGGTGCCGGTGCGGACGCCTGGGCGATGAACGCGCTGCTCTCGACCGTCGGGATCGACGCCGTCCGCGAGCGCGCCGAGTCGCTCGGGATCGAACGGACCGCCCTCATCGACCGGGTGCGGGACCGTCGCGGGCCGGACGACGCTCCGGACGCCTCGGTCGCGCCGACGGGCGAGCTCGCCTGGCTCATGCGGGGCCTGGCACTCGGCGAGGTCGTCGACGAGGCCGTGTCGAACCGGGTGCTCGGATGGCTGTCCCTCGCGTCCGACCTCAGCCTCGTCGCGGGGTCGTTCGGGCTGGACCCGCTCGCGCACCGGGCACTGGACCACGGGTTGCAGGTCGTCTCGGCGACCGGGTCGAGCACGGGCGTGCGGGCCGAGGCCGGGATCCTGCGCGGGCCCGGGTCGTCGGTGAGCTACGCCGTCACGATGACGTTCGACGACGACTCGCTGCAGCGGCGGCTGGCGGTCATCGACGCCCTGCGGACGATGGGCACCGAGGTGCTCGAGACCGTGCACGAGCCCGCGGCCCGCTGAGCGTACCCTCACGCTCGTGACCAAGTACCTGATCTCCTTCGACGAGGGCACGATGGTGTTCCCCGTGAGCGACTCCGGTCAGCGGAGCAGGACGAACGAGCGGAGCGGAGTCGGCACGACGTCGTGCACCTCGACGAAGCCCCGCGACTCGTAGAACGCCCGCTGCCCCGGTTCGGCATCGGTCGTCAGCACTGTCTGCCGCACGTGTGCGTACCGCTCGAGGACGCCGTCGAGCAGGGCTCCGCCGATGCCGGCCCGGTGGTGCTCGGGTGCGACGAGGACGTCCTGCACGTACACGATCGTCACGCCGTCGGACACGGTCCGGACCATCCCGACGAGCGAGCCCGTCGTGTCCCGGGCGGTCAGCACGAGGTGGGACCCGAGGACCGCGGCGACGAGGGTCTCGGGGTCCCGCGTGTACGCCGTCCACCCGACGTCGCGGTACAGCGCCAGGAGTTCGTCCCCGCCCGGTCGTTCCTCCGCGATCACCACCACGGTCCCATCGTGGCAGACGTCAGTCGGCGGCCTGCCCCGCGGGGACGAAGGCCTGCACGTCGAGCTCCGTCACGTCCTCCGACCGGCACGCGGCGAACGCGGTGTACGGGACGAACAGGGACTCCTTCGACCCGGGCGGGTACACCCGGAAGCCGTCGGGCGAGGTGGGGTCGCACGTCGACTCCGGGTAGTTCTCCGAGTTCGTGACCTTGAGCGGTGCCACGGCCTCCTGCCCGGACGCCAGCGTGACGGTCGGGTGGGGCACCGCCCGGTCGAGCGTCGCCGCGTTGCCGATCTGCGTGCCGTTCGTGTCGCCGACGAAGGACACCCCCGGCCAGCCCTGCAGCGTGCAGGTCGACGACCCGGTGTTCCGCAGGACGAGGTGGACGTACGTGCTCCCGGCAGCGCCGCCGCTGCCGGCCTCGATGCTCCCGGCGAGCGAGGACGTCGCGCACGCCGAGGACCCAGCGCCCGAGGAACCACCCGAGGAACCACCCGAGGAACCACCGGACGATCCGCCCGACGTGCTCGGCGACGACGCCGAGCCGGACGACGCGGACGAAGGCGTCGGTGTCGATGTCGGTGTCGGTGTCGCCGTGACGGTCTCCGTCGTCGTGGCCGACGGGGTCGTGGTGCCGCCCGACGAGCAGCCGGCGAGCAGACCGACGGCGACGATGCCGACGGCGACGAGCAGTGGGGAACCAGCGCGACGTTGCATGAGCCAACGCAACCACCGCCCCGGGGTACACGACTCGGGTGGCGCCCAGCCGCCCCGAGGACACTCCAGGGCACGCGCCAGCGCACGAGCAACGGAGGTCGACATGGCAGGCAAGCACGAACAGGCACGCGGCGACGAGGGCCGGTCGGACGGCGTCGAGCCCCGTGCCGGGTCCTTCACGGACAGCGAGATCCCGGGCGAGCCCCCCGTGGCGTCGAACGAGCCCGCAGGCGAGTTCGTCTCGAGCGACATCCCCGGCGAGACCCGTCCCGAGGGCGGCGACGGCGAGGGCGAGTACGTCGAGTCGGACATCCCCGGCGAGGCCGCGCCCACCCCGGACGGCGAGGTGGGGCACTACACCGACCGCGACCAGGTCTGACCTAGTCGATCAGCTCCGCCGCCACGAGGCGGCGGAGCGTCTCCACGCCCGCCGGCGGGCACCGGTCCGCATCCGCGGAGGTGACCCACTCGACCTCGTCCACCTCTGCCGAGGCGACCGGCGTGGCGGAGTCGAGCGCGCCTCCTGGACGGACCAGGAACAGCGCCATCGCGACCATCGTCCCCGGGGCCTGCCCGTGCGCCGGCTCGGTGACGGTGCCGAACGGCTCGACGTCGTCGGCGGTCAGCCGCAGGCCGGTCTCCTCGAAGGCTTCGCGGACGACGGCCTCGACGTCGCTCTCGTGCGGCTCCGCCTTGCCCCCGGGCAGGTACAGGACATCGCGCATCCGCGCCCGCACCATGAGCACGCGGCGGTCGCGCACCAGCAGCAGCGCACTGACACGCAGGGTCGCGGGGTGGCCCTGGAGGCTCAGCTCGCGTCCGCCTCGTCGGTGCGGTCGCGGTCGATCCGCTCGGGCGCGGTGCGCTCCGCGAGCGGCACCACCGGCGACGGCAGCTCCGCCTCGGGCTCGGGACGGACACCGAAGAGGGCGTCGAGCGCCCCGACGAACTCCTCGCCGCGACCGGCGCGACCGAGTTCGCGAGCGCGCACCGAGGGACGGTGGAGCAGGACGCCGACGAGGTGCCGCAGGGCGCGCTCGGTCTGCTCGGCCGAGGCGTCGTCGCCGTCCGCCCGACGCTTCGCGCGGTCGATCTCGTCGTCGAGGATGTCGAAGACGTGCTTGCGGAATGCCACGAGCGCGGGCGTCGTCGACTGCTCGAGGGCCTGGGCGCGGAAGCGGGACACGGCGTCCTCGACCATCGCGCGGGCCTCGGACTCGGCGTTCAGCTCGGCGATCGGGGCGTGGATGCTGATGGTCTCGAGGTCGAGCAGTTCGACGCCGTCGACGTCGGCCGCGTCGGGGTCCACGTTGCGGGGGAGCCCGAGGTCGATGACGATGCGCCGGACGCCGTCGTCGAGGTCGGCCGGTTCGACGACCGGGACCTCGCTCGAGGTGCAGGTGATCACGACGTCGCTCGAACCGATGGCCTGGCGGAGGTCGTGCGCGGCGACGAGGTCGTGCTTCGCGGCGAACCACGGCGCCCGGCCGGAGGGGGAGAAGACCTGGATGGTGTCGGCGCCGCGGTCGCGCAGGGCGGCGATGGTCGTCGCGGCGTAGCTGCCGGTGCCGATCAGGAGCACCCGGGTCCGGCTCCAGTCGGTCACGCGGGAGGACGCGAGCTCGAGGCCGAGCCGCACGAGCGACCGGCCGGCGGCGCCGATGCGGGTGCGGGTCTTGACGCCGCGGGAGGTGTGCGCGGCTTCCTGGAAGAGCCGCTCGAGGTCCGAGGTGGTGGTGCCGTTCGAGCGGGCGTCCTCGAGCGAGCGGCGGACCTGCCCGGAGATCTCGGTCTCGCCGACGACGACGGACTCGAGGCCGCTCGAGACGGCGAAGAGGTGCTGCACGACGTCCTTGCCGCCGAGCACGTTGACGGACCGCAGGACCTCGGCTGGGTCGAGGTCGCTCGCGGTGGCGACGGCGTCGACGGTGGCCGAGACGGCGGAGTCGCGGTCGTCGCCGGCGATGTCGAGGTAGGCCTCGAAGCGGTTGCACGTGGCGAGGACGACGGCCCCGTCCAGCACGTCGGAGTCCGTCACGAGACGGCTCGCGGCGGTCGGTGCGCCGATGCTCAGTCGCTCCAGGAGATCGAAGCTGGCGTTGCGATGCGACGCCGTGAGACAGATGAGCACGTCTTCCATGGTAACTCGCGTTGCGCCCGGCTCCCGTTCCCGTCGTGCGTGCTCGGGATACGTTCCGTTCGCCGATGGGAGAATCGTGCGGTGACCGACGCATCCACGACCGCCCTCCCCGCCTCGCACCCGCTCGTCTCCGGGCGGACGTCGGGCTCGCCCCTCGTCCGGGCGCTCCGCGGTGACCGGCCGGAGACCCTGCCGGTGTGGTTCATGCGTCAGGCCGGCCGGTCCCTCCCGGAGTACCGCGAACTGCGCGTCGGCACGGCCATGCTCGACGCCTGCCTCGACCCGGCGATGGCGTCGGAGATCACGCTGCAGCCGGTCCGTCGGCACGGGGTCGACGCCGGCATCTTCTTCAGCGACATCGTCGTGCCGATCAAGCTCGCGGGCGTCGACGTCGAGATCGTCCCCGGGCGCGGGCCGGTGCTGGCGTCCCCGATCCGCACCCCGGCCGACGTCGACGCGCTGGGCCAGCTCGACGCGACTGCCCTCGCCCCGATCACCGACGCCGTGGCGCGCACGGTCGAGCAGCTCGGCGACACCCCGCTCATCGGGTTCGCCGGAGCGCCCTTCACGCTCGCGGCCTACCTGGTCGAGGGCGGACCGTCGAAGGACCACATCCGCGCCCGGACGCTCATGCACTCGGACCCGGAGACCTGGTCGCGCCTGCTCGCCTGGGCCGCCGGGGTGTCGGGGGCGTTCCTCCGGGCCCAGGTGCTCGCCGGGGCCTCCGCCGCACAGCTGTTCGACTCGTGGGTGGGGTCGCTCTCCCGCGAGGACTACGTCACCCGCGTCGCACCGCACTCGGCCGACGCCCTGGCCCACGTCGCCGACCTCGGCGTCCCGCGCATCCACTTCGGCGTCGGCAGCGGCGAAGTCCTGCGCGACATGACGACCTTCGGCACGGACCGGGTCGGCGTCGACGCGGTCGGCGTCGACTGGCGGCTGCCGCTCGACGAGGCCGTGCGCCGGGTCGGCACCGGGGTCACCGTGCAGGGCAACATCGACCCGGCGATGCTCTCCGCCCCGTGGGAGGTGCTCGAGGCCCACGTGCGCGACGTCGTCCGCCGCGGTGGTGCGGCCCGGGCGCACGTCGTCAACCTCGGGCACGGTGTGCCGCCGGAGACCGACCCGACCGTGCTCACCCGCATCGTGTCCCTCGTCCACGAGCTCGGGGACGGGACGGCCGCGGCGACCGGAGCGCGGGCGTGACCGACGTCGTCGTGGTCGGCGGCGGGGTCGCCGGACTCGTCGCGGCGCGGGACCTGGCGAAGGGCGGCGCGCACGTCGTCCTCGTCGAGGGCTCCGGTGTGCTCGGCGGCATGGTCCGTCGGCACACCGTCGCGGGACTCGACCTCGACATGGCGGCGGACTCGTTCGCGACCCGCAACGACGCCGTCGGCCGGCTGGCGATCGAACTCGGCCTCGGCAACGAGGTCACCACGCCGGACCCGCGCGGTGCGTGGCTGATGACCCGCGACGGCCGGACGTCCCCGATCCCGCAGACCGGACTGCTCGGGATCCCGGGGAGCCCGATGGCGGCCGACGTCCTCGCGGTGGTCGGGCAGAAGGCGGCGCTCCGGGCGCAGATGGACTCCCTGCTGCCGTCCCTGGTCGGGTCGAAGGCGCCGTCGCTCGGCGAGCTGGTCCGGAAGCGCATGGGCGAGCAGGTCCTCGACGACCTGGTGGCGCCGATCGTCGCCGGCGTGCACTCGACGCACCCGGACGACCTCGACCCGGACCGGGTGGCTCCCGGGCTCCGGGCGGCGCTGCTGCGCGAGGGGTCCCTCGCCCGCGCGGTCCTCGCACTCCGGGCCCGTGCGACGGCCGGGTCCGCCGTGCAGGGCATCCGCGGCGGCACCGTACGGCTCGTCGACGAGCTCGCGGCCGACATGGAGACCTACCGCGTCGACGTCCGCCTGCACACCCGGGCCACCGCGATCGAGGAGCACGCCGTCGAGGTCCGCACCGACGACGGCGAGACCGAGCGACTGGTGGCCGAGAACGTCCTCGCGTCGACGGCGGACCCCGCCCGCACGGCCGGACCCGTGCGCACGGGCATCGAGCTCGTGACACTCGTGGTCGACCAGCACGAACTCGACGCGGCGCCGCGGGGGACCGGGATGCTCGTGCACCCGGACGCACCCGGGGTCCGGGCGAAGGCGATCACGCACGCGACGGTGAAGTGGCCGTGGCTGGCCGAGGCGGCCGGGGGCCGGCACGTCCTGCGGCTGAGCTACGCGACGACGGATACGGGGGTCGCGGCGACCACCCCTGGAGCCGCGGCCGACGCGGTCGAGACCGGGAGGAGCCTCCCGGTCGACCCGTACGACGCGATCGGGACCCGCGCCGCCCAGGACGCCTCTGCCCTGCTCGGCGTGCCGATCGCGCCGTCCGCCGTGGTCGGTGCCGCACGTGTCCGGTGGCACGGTCCGGACACGACCGCCGCGGGGCTCGCCGACGGGGTCGTCGGGATCGGCGAGGCGTCGACGGGCCGGGGGCTGGCCGGCATCGTCGCGGCGGCACGGAGCGCCGCTGAGCAGATCCTGGATTCCTGAGCGGACCGCACACTGGGAGAGGGCTACTGTTGCAGGAACGCCGGACGTATTCCGTTCGGCGCATGACCACGCACACTGACCCAACGGAGGAATCGCACATGCGAGGCAAGCTCCTGTTCGTCGCCGGCGCCGCTCTCGGGTACGTCCTGGGATCGCGAGCCGGACGGGCGCGGTACGAGCAGATCAAGACCGTCAGCGGCAAGATCTGGAACAGCAACGGCGTCCAGAAGGGCGTCCACGTCGCCGAGGAATTCATCGCCGACAAGACCCCCGACGTCGCCGAGTTCGTCGGTGAGCAGACGAAGAAGGTCGTCCGCAAGGTCGGGCAGAAGAAGGACAGCCAGGCCTCATGACAGACAACCGCGACCGCAAGCCGCGTTCGCTGTTCGGCCTGGTCGGCGACGTCCCCAAGCTCGTCAAGGAGCTGGTGACGGGTGAGTTGAACCTGCTCAAGGCCGAGATGCTGACGAAGGCGAAGATCTTCGGCCTCGCCGCGGGTCTGCTCGTGGGCGCGCTCGTCATCGTCCTCTACGCGATCGGCGTGCTGCTGACCGCCGCCGTCATGGGGCTCGCGACCGTGATGCCCGCGTGGCTCGCAGCGCTCGTGATCGCCGTCGTGATGCTCATCGTCGCCGGCATCCTCGGCCTGCTCGGCTGGAAGCGCCTGAAGAAGGGGCTCCCGATCACGCCGAAGCGCACCATCGACAGCGTGAAGAACGACGTCAACGCGGTGAAGGGCCTCGGCAAGAAGCCGACCCCGCCGACCCAGTACGGCACCCGCAAGCCCGACGTCGGCGGCCGCTTCTAGCGACGACCGCCCCGTCCACCACCCCACACCCCGGAGGACTCACGTGACCGATCAGCACGACGACCTGGCCGACCGCGTCGCGTCGACCCGCGCCCAGCTGTTCGACACCCTCGACGCGATCGAGGACAAGCTCAACGTCCCGAAGCAGATCGGCATCGCCGCGTCGAAGGTCAAGCGCGGCATCGACGAGAAGCCGGTGCCGTACCTGGCCGGGCTCGCAGCGGGCGTGGCAGTGGTCGGGGGTATCGTCGTAGCGGTGCTCCGACGGCGGTAGCGCTCGCCGTCGAAAGGGGAGCGGCGTCACCTTTGTGACCGATAGGACAATGGACACATGAGTTCCACCGTGCCCACGCACGACGCACACGAGACCTCCCCCGACGGCATCGACCCCAACATGCTGACGGCCTACGCGCTGTGGGCCGTCTTCCGCCGTCCGCTCGGGCCGATCCACACGGTCGGCGACGATGCGGTGGCCGAGCTCGATGCCGTCATCGCCGCCGCTGCCGAGCGCGGCGTGACGATCCGCGGCTTCTACGACGTGTCCGGCTTCCGCGCCGACGCCGACGTGATGGTCTGGCTGCACGGCGACGACGCGCAGGCGATCCAGGCGGTGCTCCGCCAGATCCGCCGCACCGCGCTCTTCCAGGACGCCGAGCCGGTGTGGCACGCCATGGCGATGCACCGCGAAGCCGAGTTCAACAAGCGGCACACGCCCGCCTTCCTGCGCGGCAAGGAGCCAGAGGCCTGGATCACGGTCTACCCGTTCGTCCGGTCCTACGAGTGGTACCTCCTGCCGGAAGAGGAGCGCTCGAAGATGCTCCGCGACCACGGCATCGCCGGCGCGAAGTACCGCCGCGTGCTGACGAACACGATCGCCACCTTCGCGCTGAGCGACTACGAGTGGATCCTGCCGCTCGAGAGCCCGGACCTCGTCGACCTCGTCGACCTCATGCGCGACCTGCGCTACACCGAAGCCCGCATGCACGTGCGGGAAGAGGTGCCCTTCTTCACCGGTCGTCGCGTGACGACCACCGAGCTGCCGGAGGTGCTCTCGTGACCGACACCAGCATGATCACGAACGGTCAGGCCGTCCTCGCTGCGACCCCCGCGGCCGCCGACGGTCCCGAGCACGTCGAGGTCCCGGTCGCGTACGACGCGATCCTGCTCGCCGGCTTCGGCGGACCCGAGGGCCAGGACGACGTCATCCCGTTCCTGCGCAACGTCACCCGGGGCCGCGGCATCCCGGACGAACGCCTCGAAGAGGTCGCCCACCACTACCGGCACTTCGGTGGCGTCAGCCCGATCAACGCGCAGAACCGTGCGCTCAAGGCCGCGCTCGAGGCCGAGCTGGCTTCGCGCGGCATCGACATGCCGGTCCTCTGGGGCAACCGCAACTGGGAGCCCTACCTCGAAGAGGCCTTCACCGAGGCGGCCGACAAGGGCTACAACAAGCTCATCGCGATCGCCACGAGCGCCTACTCGTCGTTCTCGAGCTGCCGCCAGTACCGCGAGGACTACGCCCGCGTGCTGTCCGAGACCGGTCTGATCGACACCATCCAGATCGACAAGGTCCGGCAGTTCTTCGACCACCCGGGCTTCGTCCGCCCGTTCGTCGACGGCGTCCGTGACGGCATGGCGCGTGCGATCGCCGAGAACGACGGCCTCGACGTCGCGACCGAGCTGCACGTGCTGTTCTCGACGCACTCGATCCCGTCGACCGACGCCGCCAAGTCCGGCCCGGACTACCGGGGCTTCGACGAGCACGGCGCGTACGAGGCCCAGCACCTCGCCGTCGCGCAGGTCGTCCTCGACCAGGCGTGGGCGGAGCTGCTCGAGCAGCCCGAGCACGCGTCGCTCCGCGGCACCAGCACGCCGCCGTGGAAGCTCGTCTACCAGTCGCGCTCGGGCCCCCCGACGCAGCCGTGGCTCGAGCCCGACATCAACGACTACATGAACGAGGAGCTCAAGGGTGGCCCGACCCGTGCCGTGCTCATCGTCCCGCTCGGCTTCGTGAGCGACCACATGGAGGTCATGTGGGACCTCGACGAAGAGGCCACCGAGACCGCTCAGGAGCTCGGCTTCTGGTCGGTGCGGACGCAGACCCCGGGTGTCGACCCGGCCTACGTCTCCGGTCTGGTGGACCTCGTCCTCGAGCGTGTCAACGGCACCCCGACGAGCGAGCGCCCGCACCTGACCGACCTCGGTCCCTGGTACGACGTCTGCCGTCCGGGGTGCTGCGAGAACGTGCGCGCCGGGTTCAAGCCCGCCGCGGCCGGACTCGCCCCGTGACCGACGCGTCCGCGCCGACCGGCAGCCCCGACGGCCCGACCCCGATCCGGCTCGGCACCCGTGCCAGCCGGCTCGCGGTCGCCCAGTCGCAGGACGTCGCCGACCGCTTGGCGACGGCGTCCGGTCGACCGGTCGAGCTCGTCACGGTCACGAGCGAGGGCGACACGAACCGCGCCTCGCTCGCGAGCCTCGGCGGCACGGGCGTGTTCGCCAGCGCGCTCCGCGAAGCACTCGTCGCGGGCGAGGTCGACGTCCTCGTGCACTCCCTCAAGGACCTCCCGACCGCGCCGTACCCGGGGCTGACGATCGCCGCGGTGCCGAAGCGTGCCGACGCCCGAGACGTCCTGGTCGCCCGGAACGCTGCGACCATCGAGACCCTGCCCGAGGGCGCGAAGGTCGGGACGGGTTCGCCCCGCCGCGTCGCGCAGCTCAAGGCCAAGCGTCCCGACCTCGACGTGGTGGACATCCGCGGCAACATCGACACCCGCCTCGGACGCGTCGATGACGACCTCGACGCGGTGGTCCTCGCCGCCGCCGGCCTGACGCGCATCGACCGGCTCGACGCGGCGACCGAGCTGCTCGACCTCGGCTTCTGGCCGAGTGCCCCAGGGCAGGGAGCGCTCGCGATCGAGACCCGCGCTGACGAGACGGACCGGAACCTCCTCGCGGCCCTGCGGAAGATCGAGCACGCGTCGACCCGACTGACCGTGTCCGCCGAGCGCGAGGTCCTCGCGAAGCTCGAGGCCGGGTGCTCCGCTCCGATCGGCGCCACCGCGATCGTCGACGCCGAGATGCTCCTCGTCTCCGCGACGGTCTACCGGCCGGACGGCTCCGAGTACCGCACCGCATCACACGCCGCCGTGCTCGACGGCTCCGCACAGGACCGCCTGACCGAGGCGCTCGAGCTCGGTGGCCGGGTCGCCGCCGAACTGCTCGAGAACGGTGCCGCCGACCTGGCGGACCTCGCGACCTCGGCGGAGTAGGCGGTCGCCACGCACCCCGACGTCAGCACCGCGGACGCGGCACGACAGCCGGTCGTCCTGGTCCCGCGCGGCGGGGCGTGGGGTGACCGGATCGCCGCGGCCGCCCGCGAGCGCGGGCTCGACCCGCTCGTCGTCCCGCTGATCGCGGACGCGGCACCCACGGATCGGTCCGCCCTCGAGGCTGCGGTCGACCGGTTGATCGCGTCCGGCGGGTCCAGGAGGCACGACGCACCCCCGCCGGCCGGGTCCGGTCCGCCGTCGGCGAGTGGGCAGGACGCGCAGTCGGCGAGTGGGCAGGACGCGCCGTCGGCCGTTCGGCGAGCGGGCGGAACCGGCCGCCCAGCCGGGCCGACCGGGCCGGATCGTGCGCGCTCGGGACCCGCGATCGACGGCACCGCCCGCACCGGCCGCACCGACGGCACCGACGGCACCGCGCGTACCGACGGCACCGACGGCACCGACGGCACCGACGTGGCCGGGTACGCGTGGATGGTGGTGACCAGTGCGACGGCCGTGCGGGTGGTCGCGGAACGGGTGGCGCGCCTCCCGTCCGACCTGCGGGTGGCGGCGGTCGGCGAGCCGACCGCCCGTGCCGCGCGTGCTGCGGGCTGGGTCGTCGACCTGGTGCCGTCCGAGTCCTCGGGCGCCGCGCTCGCGCACGCGCTGCCGGACACCTCCGGCACCGTCCTCTTCCCACGCTCGGACCTCGCTGCCCCGACCGTCGTCGACACCCTGCGCGCCCGCGGGATCGACGTGGACGACGTGGTCGCGTACCGTACGGTGGGGACCGGCGACGAGCCGGTCGTCCTCGACTCCCCGCCCGCTGCCGTGCTCGTGACGAGCGGCAGCGTCGCTCGCGAGATCGCCCGGCGGATGACCCCGCTCGACCCCCGCACCGTGGTCGCGTGCATCGGACCCGGGACCGCTGCCGAAGCCCGCGCCGCCGGCCTGCCCGTGCACGTGGTCGCCCGGACCCGATCCGCAGAAGCCCTGCTCGACGCCGTCGTCGAGTCCCTGAACCCCACCGCCCCGAACAGGAAGGCACCGAAGTGACCGGCCGTTTCCCCCAGGTCCGCCCCCGACGACTCCGCGCGACCGGCGCGATGCGTCGACTCGTCGCCGAGACCCGGCTCCACCCCGCCGAGCTCGTGCTGCCGATGTTCATCCGCGAGGGGGCGACCGAGGCGATCGACATCACGAGCATGCCCGGGGTCCAGCAGCACTCGCTCGACTCGTTCCGCCGTGCCCTGCACGAGGCGGCGTCGGTCGGGATCGGCGGCGTGAACCTGTTCGGCGTGCCGACGTCGAAGGACGCGCTGGGATCCGGCGCGACCGACCCGGACGGCATCCTCAACGTCGCGATCCGCGTCGCGCGCGAGGAGGTCGGCGACGCCCTCGTCGTGCAGTCCGACCTGTGCCTCGACGAGTTCACCGACCACGGGCACTGCGGCGTCCTGGCCGCGGACGGCTCGGTCGACAACGACGCCACACTCGAACGGTACCGCGACATGGCGGTCGTGCAGGCCGAGGCCGGCGCCGAGCTCGTCTGCATGAGCGGCATGATGGACGGCCAGATCGCCGCCGCACGGGACGCGCTGGACGTGGCCGGGCACAGCGGCACGGCGCTGCTGGCATACGCGGCCAAGTACGCGAGCGCGTTCTACGGACCCTTCCGCGAGGCCGTCGACTCCTCGCTCGTGGGCGACCGTCGCACGTACCAGATCGACGCCGCGAACGGTCGGCAGGGCCTCCGCGAGGTCGAGCAGGACATCGCCGAGGGTGCCGACATCGTCATGGTGAAGCCGGCGATGAGCTACCTCGACGTGCTGGCCGAGACCGCACGCACCTCGCCGGTGCCGGTCTGGGCGTACCAGATCTCCGGCGAGTACGCGATGATCACCGCAGCCGCGCAGAACGGCTGGATCGACCGCGACGCCGCGGCGATGGAGGCGCTCGTCGGCATCAAGCGCGCCGGCGCCGACGCGATCCTCACCTACTTCGCGGTCGACATCGCTCGCAAGCTCAACGAGGAGGCGGGACTCCGCACCTCCGGCAGCACCAGTGCCGTGGACGGCATCGCCTCGACCGGGAAGGCCCCAGAATGACCACGAACGACCAGCTCTTCGGCCGCGCGAAGAACAGCATCCCCGGCGGGGTCAACTCGCCGGTCCGGGCGTACGGCTCCGTCGGCGGGACGCCCCGCTTCCTGACGAGCGCGAAGGGTGCCTACGTCACCGACGCCGAGGGGCGTGAGTACGTCGACCTCGTCGCCTCGTGGGGGCCCGCGATCCTCGGGCACGCCCACCCCGCGACGGTCGAGGCCGTGCAGCAGGCGGCGGCCCGTGGGCTGAGCTTCGGGGCGTCGACCCCGGGGGAGACCGAACTCGCCGAGCTCGTGAAGCAGCGGGTGTCGGTGGACGGCGACGGCCCGATCGAGAAGCTCCGCATGGTGTCCACGGGCACCGAGGCGACGATGACCGCGATCCGGCTCGCCCGCGGGTACACCGGTCGCGACCTGCTCGTGAAGTTCGCCGGGCACTACCACGGCCACTCGGACTCCCTGCTGGCCGAGGCCGGTTCGGGTGTGGCCACGCTCGCGCTCCCCGGCAGTGCCGGCATCACCGCCGAGACCGCCGCGCAGACCCTGGTGCTGCCCTACAACGACCTCGACGCCGTCCGCCGCGCGTTCGAGGAGCACTCCGAGCGCATCGCCGGCGTGATCGTCGAGGCAGCGGCCGCGAACATGGGCGCCCTCGCCCCCGAGCGTGGGTTCAACCGGGCCCTGGCGCAGATCGTGCAGGCGCACGGCGCGCTGCTCATCGTCGACGAGGTCCTGACCGGCTTCCGGGTGGGCTCCGCCGGGTGGTGGGGCCTCGAGGCGTCGAAGGTCGTGCCGGACGGCGCCGGGTGGAAGCCCGACCTCGTCACGTTCGGCAAGGTCATCGGCGGCGGCATGCCCCTCGCCGCACTCGGTGGTCGGCGCGAGGTCATGGACTACCTCGCCCCGCTCGGCCCCGTCTACCAGGCGGGCACGCTCTCGGGGAACCCGCTCGCGGTCGCCGCGGGCATCGCCACGCTGCGGGCCGCGACGCCCGAGGTCTACGCCCACCTCGACCGGACGGCGGCGACCATCGCGACGGCGACGAGCGACGCCCTGTCCGCCGAGGGCGTCGCCCACACCGTCCAGCACGCCGGCAACCTCTTCTCGTTCGCGTTCACCGAGACCGCCCCGCGGAACTACGACGACGTCCGAGCGCAGGAGGCGTTCCGGTACGCGCCGTTCTTCCACGCCATGCTCGACGCGGGAGTGACCCTGCCCCCGAGTGTCTTCGAGGCGTGGTTCGTCACGGCGGCGCACGACGACCGGGCCGTCGGACGGGTGCTCGACGCACTCCCTGCCGCGGCGAAGGCGGCCGCGCGCGCCACGGCGTGACGCCACCACCTACCTGACGTCAGGCGCGGGTCGGGCCGGACCCGCGCCTCCCGTCCGTCAGGAGGCGCGGCGAGCGGCCCAGCGCCCCTCGGCCCGGAGGATCGCGAGCGGGAAGTCGAAGGCGTGCGAGACCGCCGACGACGTGATGACCTCGTCCGAGGTGCCCTGGGCGACCGCGACCCCGTCGCGCAGCAGCATCGCGTGCGAGGTCGACGCGGGCAGGTCCTCGAGGTGGTGCGTCACCATCACGCTCCCGAGCTCGGGGTGCCGGTGGCGCAGGGCGTCGACGGTCTCGAGCAGGTGTTCGCGCGCGGCGACGTCGAGCCCGGTCGCCGGTTCGTCGAGCAGGAGCAGCTGCGGCTCGGACATGAGCGCCCGGGCGATGAGCGTCCGTCCGCGTTCGCCCTGCGACAGGACCGGCCAGCGGGCGTCCCGACGCGCTGTCAGCCCGACGTCGGCGACGTGCTGCTCGGCGGTGGCCACCTGCGCGGGCGTCGGCTCCCACCGCATCATGAGGTCGGTCGTGCCGGTGAGCCCGGTGAGCACGGTCTCGAGGACGGTCAGCGGCGAGAGCATCCGGTGGCGGGGGTCGACGTGCCCGATGTGCTCGCGGAGCTCCCGGACGTCGACGCGTCCGAGTCGTCGGCCGAGCAGTTCGACGGTGCCGGCCGTCGGGTGCCCGGTGGCGCCGAGGACCGCGAGCAGCGTCGACTTCCCGGCTCCGTTCGGCCCGAGGAGCGCCCAGTGCTCCCCGCGCCGGACGGTCAGGTCGATGTCGTGCAGGAGGTCCCGGCCGGACCGAGTCACGCGGACCCGGGCCGCCCGGATGAGGACGTCGTCGTTGCTGCTCACGGGTCCATCGTGGCCCAGGCCGCCGGGGAACGCTGGACGGGTCAGCCGGCGGCGGCGGTCCCGGCAGCGCGGAGCTCGTCCGCCTGCTGCTCGGCGGTCGCGGTCAGCGCACGGATCGCGGCCGCGGCGGCGTCGCCGTCACGCTTCGCGATGGCCGCACGCAGCGGGTCGACCGAGTGCTTGTAGTCCCAGAACTGCCACGCACCCTGGGCGAGCGAGAGGAACCGTGCACGGGGCAGGAGCGACTCGGCGAACTTGTCGAGCAGCTCGTTGTCGGCGGCGTCGACGAGCAGCGAGATGACCGTCTCGAGCTCGGCGTCCATGCGCTTGTCCTGCTGCTCGGAGTACGAGCGCACGGCTTCGAGGTGCTCGGTCAGCGCCTTGGCTGCGGAGGCGTCGAGCTTCGGCACGCCCCAGCGCGCAGCGAGTTCGACGAACCCGCCGAGGACCTGGGTGGTGTCGGCGGCCTGCTTGCCGGTCGGGGTGGCGACGCGGGTGTACCGGTTCGCCTCCATCTCGACCAGGCCGTAGTCGACGAGCTTGGCGATCGCCTCACGGATGGGGGTGCGACTGACCCCGAGCCACTGCACGAGCTCGTCGTCGTTGAGGCGCTCGCCCGCCTGGAGCGTGCCGTCCTGGATCGCGGCGAGCATCTTCTCGAGCACGACGTCGCGCAGGAGCTTCCGCGGCGAGTTCTCGACGGTGGACTTGGGTACCGGCATGCCGGACTCCTCACAGGCTCAGGTGTTCTGTACTCAAATCCTAACGTGTCAATATGCAAACGCTTGTGAAATCTTAGTATTCAGCGATCGACCGCGACGACCGTGCGCCCGTGCACGTTGCCGGCGACGACCTCGGGTCCGACGGCGATGGCTTCCTCGAGCCCGGCGACCCGCGTCACGCCCGCCAGGAGCGCCGGTTCGAGATCGGTCGCGAGCCGCTGCCACGCCTGCTGCCGGAGGGCCAGCGGGGCGTCGACGGAGTTGATGCCGAGCAGCGACACCGCCCGCAGGATGAAGGGCATCACCGAGGTCGGGAGCGCGGAGTCCTGCGCCAGGCCGCACGCCGTCACGGCCCCGCCCCACCGGGTCGCCGCGAGGACGTTCGCGAGGGTCGCACCCCCGACGCTGTCCACCGCGCCCGCCCAGTGCGCCCGCTGCATCGGCCGGCCGAGCTCGGACAGGGTCGCGCGGTCGACGACGTCGGTCGCGCCGAGTGCCCGGAGCGAGGCGTCGTTCGCGGCGCGTCCGGTCGAGGCCGTGACCTCGTACCCGCGGGCAGCGAGCAGCGCGATCGCGACCGTGCCGACGCCGCCGGACGCACCCGTCACGAGGACGGGACCGCTGCCGGGCTCGACGAACCGTTCGAGTGCGAGCACACTGAGCATCGCGGTGAACCCGGCGGTGCCGATCGCGGCCGCGAACGAGTTGTCGATCGACCCCGGCAGCACGACGAGCGACCCCGACGGCACCACCGCGTGCTCCGCCCAGCCGCCGTGCCGGGTCTCGCCGAGCCCGGCGCCGTTCACGACGACCCGGTCGCCGATCGCGACGTCGTGCACGCCCGGTCCGAGGGCCGAGACGGTGCCGACGACGTCGATGCCGGGCACGAGCGGGTCGACCCGCGCGACGCCGGGGTTCCGGGCGAGCGCCAGGCCGTCCTTGTAGTTGACGCTCGAGTACGTGACGTCGACGAGCACCTCGCCCTCGGTCGGGTCGGCGACGTCGACCTCGGTGACGGTGGGCGGGGCGGAACTGGAGACGAGGACTGCGCGGGTCACGCGTCGGACGCTACCCGCGCCTCCAGGACCACGACCGGCCGACCTGCGGACGCGTCTCAGCCGAACATGATGGCGGCCTCGTCGTACCGGGCCTGCGGCACGGTCTTCAGCTCGCCGAGCGCCTCCTCGAAGGAGACGTGCTCGATGTCGGTGCCCCGGAGCGCCACCATGCGGCCCCAGCGCTCCTCGACCACCGAGTCGATGGCCGCCAGGCCGAGCCGCGTCGAGAGGACCCGGTCGTACGCGGTCGGGGTGCCGCCGCGCTGGATGTGGCCGAGCGTGGTGGCGCGCGTCTCGATGCCCGTCATCTCCTCGATGAGCGGTGCGAGGCGCTCGCCGATGCCGCCGAGCCGCGGACGCCCGAACGCGTCGAGGCCGCGCTCGGTGTGCGCGTTGTCCTCGTGGTCGGGGACGAAGCCCTCGGCGACGACGACCAGCGGCGCTCGACCACGGTCGTAGGCCGCCCGGACCCACGCGGCGATCTGCTCCATGCTCGTCTTCTGCTCCGGGATGAGGATCGCGTGGGCACCCGCGGCCATGCCGGAGTGCAGGGCGATCCAGCCGACGTGCCGGCCCATGACCTCGGCGACCATGCAGCGCGAGTGGGACTCGCCCGTGGTGCGGAGGCGGTCCATGGCCTCGGTCGCGATCGCGACGGCGGTGTCGAAGCCGAACGTGTAGTCGGTCGCGCCGAGGTCGTTGTCGACGGTCTTCGGGACGCCGACGATCTTCAGCCCGGCGTCCGTGAGGCGCTTCGCGGCGGCCAGCGTGCCCTCGCCGCCGATCGCCACGATGGCGTCGATGCCGTGCCGCTCGAGGGTGCGCTCGATGTTCTCGACGCCGCCGTTCGGGCCCTCGAAGGGGTTCGTCCGGCTCGTGCCGAGGATCGTGCCGCCCTGCTTGGCGATGCCCTGGATGTCCTTGCGGCCGAGCGGGACGATGTCGCCGTCGACCACGCCGCGCCACCCGTCGCGGAAGCCGACGAAGTCGTGTCCGTAGATCGCGATGCCCTTCAGCACGATGGCGCGGATGACCGCGTTCAGGCCGGGGCAGTCGCCTCCGGAGGTGAGGATGCCGATGCGCATGGGGAACTCCGTCGTCGGGGTGCAGTGGGACACGCCCATCATGACTGACGGTGGTTCCGCATTACCATCCTGCGTGTGTCCCTCGCCGTTCCGTCCTCCGCCGCTGGTGGCGTCGAGGGCGCCGCGGCGCGGGTCGGCGGGTCTGCGGTGCGGGTGGGCGAGGCTGGCTCGCGGGTCGGCGGGGCCGCGCGGGTCGGCGAGGCCGTGTCGCGCGTCGACACCGTCTACCGGCCAGGAGGCGCGGTGGACGTCCGCGCGACGCTCCGGCCCCTGCAGCGCGGCTCCGGCGACCCCGCCTTCCGCGTGGTCGGCTCCGACACGTGGCTCGCGCTCCGCACGCCGGACGGCCCGGCCTCGGTGCTCGTGCGCCGTGCCGGCCCCGACGCCATCGCGGTCTCGGCGTGGGGCGACGGTGCCGAGTGGGCGGTGTCGCACGCTCCCGAACTGCTCGGTCGGGGTGACGACTGGTCGGACCTCGACGTGTCCCGGCACCCGTTCCTCGTCGACGCCCGGCACCGGCAACCGGGCCTCCGCCTGCTCCGCACCAACACCGTGATGGCGGCCCTGGTGCCCGCGATCATGGAGCAGAAGGTCACCTCGCGGCAGGCCTGGCGCGCCTGGCGGTACCTGCTGCGGCGGTACGGGACGCCGGCGCCCGGACCGGCCCCGGCGGACATGTTCGTCCCGCCGACCGCTGCCGGGTGGGGTGCGATCCCGAGCTGGGAGTGGCACCGCGCCGGCATCGAGCCCGGTCGATCGGCGACGGTGATGCGGGCGGTCCGGGTGGCTCCGGCGCTCGAACGGACGCTGACGTTCGGCCGCGGCGGGGCCGTCGTGTCCGCACGGCTGCAGTCGGTGCCCGGCATCGGGAAGTGGACGGCGGCGGAGACCGCGCAGCGTGCCCACGGCGATCCGGACTCCCCGAGCGTGGGGGACTTCCACGTGCCGGCGCTCGTCGGGTGGGCGTTGACCGGGGGACCGGTGGACGACGACGGGATGCTCGAGCTGCTGGAGCCGTGGCGGGGGCACCGGGAGCGGGTCGTGCGGCTCATCGGCGGATCGGGCTTCCGGAAGCCGTCGTTCGGGCCGCGCCTGACGATCCAGGACCACCGGTACCACTGAGCCGCGCGGGCGGCCGCGGCGGCCGGCCGCTGGCGCCGTGCCGCGCGCCGCCGGGCCGCTGGAGCGCTGGCGCGCTCCGGCCGGCCGCTGGCGCCGTGCCGCGCGCCGCCGGGCCGCTGGCGCCGGAGGCGTTCGCACAACCGAAGTGCGCTCGAGCCGTGCATCCGCGTGGCGCACTGTGCCTTTGGTTGTGCGGAGCGCGCCGCGCCGGCGCGCGCGCCGCGCCGGCTGCGCCGCGGGTCAGGCCACCGCCGAGAACGGTCCGCCGAACCACAGCGCGATCGGCGCGAGCCCCGACAGCACAGCGCTCGTGACGACCACGGCGGTCGACCCGCGGGTCTCCGCACGCCGGCGCGCGACGACACCGAGCACCAGCGCCACGACGACCCCGCCCCACGGGAGGAGCGACAACGCCAGCACGAGGGGCCACAGGAAGAGCGAAGCCCCCGTCCCCGTGACGAGCACCGGCACCCACATGACCGACCAGAGCAACGCCAACGCCGTCCCGGACATGGACAGGATCGCCACGGCGACGACGAGCGTGGGGGTGGCGTGGGGCCGGACGGCAAGTTCGTGCACGTCCGGATCGTACCGAGCGCGGCGGCTCAGGGGTGCCGGGTGCCGACGCCGGCGAGCACGGCGCGGTAGCCCTCGCGGAACGTCGGGTACCGCGGTGCCCAGCCCGTCGAGCGGAGCAGGGCGTTCGACAGACGCTTGTCACCGGCACCCTGCCGGCCGGCAGCGTCGGCCTCGGCCCTCGGCGGTACCGCGACCCCGAGCTCGGCGGCGAGGAACGCGTACACGTCGTCGAGCCGAGCCGGTTCGTCGTCGGTCACGAGGTACGTCGGTGCGGGGTCGTCCAGCGTCGCGAGGTGGACGAGGGCCGCAGCCGCGTCGTCCCGGTGGATCCGGTTCGTGTGCGGGGACGACCCGTCGGCCGGAGCCGACCGAGCCCCTCCGCCCCGGACCTGGTCGATGAGGCGCTCCCGCCCGGGACCGTACACACCGGACAGTCGAGCGAGCACGGCCCCCGGGGCTCGCTCGCGGAGCAGGGCCTCGGCCTCCAGCAGGACGTCCGCGGTGGGGGAACCGCCGTCCGCGGGGGTGTCCTCGGTGACCGTGCCGCCGTCGTCGACGTCGTAGACCGCGGTCGAGGACACGACGACCAGGCGCGGGCTCGCTCCGGACGCGTCGATGCCGTCCAGGACGTTCCGCAGCCCGTCGACGTACGTCGCGCGGTACTCGTCCACGTCGCGGCTCCCCGCGGCGACGGCCACGACCACCACCGCCGTGCTCGCCGGGATCTCCGGGACCGTCCGGCGCAGGTCGACGCTCCACCCGGTGAGCGGGGCCGGGACCAGCTCGCCCCGCCGCCGGAGTCCGACCACGCGGTGCCCGGCGGCGGCGAAGCGCAGGCCGGTCTCGATCCCGAGGTCGCCGCAGCCGGCGATGACGATGTCCACCGCCCCATCATGCCGAACGCCGGTGGACGATCCGCCGCTCATGCCGAACCGGTGGACGATCCGCCGCTCGTGCCGAACGCCGGTGAACGATCCGGCCCGCTGTCTCGTCGTCAGGGCATGGGACTCCGCACACGAACCAAGGTCATCATCGGCATCGCCTCCGGCGTCGTGGTCGTCGGCGCGGCCGCAGCCATCGCCGGACCGGTCATCTACGCGAACACCGTCAACGGGCAGGCCGCCGCGGCCCCCTCCGTCAGCGCCGCGCCGTCCGGCGGCTCCGGCACCCTCACCGCCGCCGAGGCCGACGGCAGCTGGACCAGCACCGGCGACTCGTTCGCGGGCTACCGCGTGCACGAGAAGCTCCAGGGGCAGGATGTGAACGTGGTCGGACGCACGAAGGACGTCGAGGGCAGCGCCGAGGTCAGCGGCGGCTCCCTCACGAAGGCGACGGTCACGGTCGAGGTCGCGAAGATCAGCACGCCCGAGTCCGCCCGTGACGCCTACTTCCGCGACACCGCGCTCCAGACGGACCAGCACCCCACGGCGACGTTCACGCTGACGAAGCCCGTCGACGTGTCCGGCGCGCTCGACGGCTCGACGCAGGACGTCACGCTCACCGGCACGATGGACCTGCACGGCGTCGAGCAGCCCATCACCGCCGACGCCCAGGTCGCCGTCGCGAAGGACGGCACCGTGCAGGTCGCCGGCAGCATCCCGATCACCTTCGAGGACTACGGGGTCGAAGCACCGTCCCTCGGCTTCGTCACGGTGGACCCGAAGGGGTCCGTCGAGTTCTCCCTCGACCTGGCGAAGTGATGGCCACGGGCAGGGGAGCCGACGAGCTGCTCGCGACGCTCTACCGGGAGCACGGCGACGCGCTCACCCGGTACGTCCGGCACCTGACGCGGGACGGCCACACGGTCGAGGACGTCGTGCAGGAGACGATGGTGCGCGCGTGGCAGCGCCCGGCCGTGCTCGAACGCGCCCCGGACAGCGCTCGGGCGTGGCTCTTCACCGTCGCCCGGAACCTCGTCGTCGACGATGCCCGGTCCGCGCGGAACCGCCGTGAGCACGGCACCGAGTCCCCCGTGGACCGGGTCGAGGCGGACCGCACCGACGCCGTCCTCGACCGCATCGTCGTCGCGGACGCCCTCGCCTCGCTCAGCCCCGACCACCGTCGGGTGGTGGTGGACGCCTACTGGCTCGGACACACGGTCCCCGAGATCGCCCGACGACACGACATCCCCGAGGGCACCGCGAAGTCGCGGCTGCACTACGGGCTGCGGGCTCTCCGGCTCGCACTGCAGGAACGAGGAGTGACGCGATGAGCGACGACCGCTACGCCGAGTGGGACGCCGCCTACGTGCTCGGTTCCCTGCCGCCGGACGAGCGGCTCGAGTACGAGCGGCACCTCGAGACGTGCGACCGCTGTGCGGCCGCCGTCGCGGAGCTGGTCGGTCTCCCGGGCCTGCTGTCCAAGCTGCCGGCCGACCAGGCGGTCGAGATCGCAGACCCGGACGGGAGGCGCGACACCGGCTCCGAGAGCACCCTCGCCTCCGTCGCGCACCGCGTTCGACACCGTCGCCGTCGCCGCCGGATCTGGGTCGCGGCCACGGCCGCCGCCGCGGTGGTCGCCGCGGTCCTCGGCGGACTCGCGGTCGGCACCGCACGGGTGGACCCGTCCGTCCAGGCCGGCCCCGCCACGGCGTCGGCCGACCGGTACGCGCTCGTGGGGGAGCGCGGCCTCGACGTCGACCTGTCCGTCAGCGGCGAACCGTGGGGCACCCGCTTCGACTGGGGCTGCTCCTACGGCGGGAAGTCCTGGGCCGCCGACGGGTCCGTGATGTACGACCTCGTGGTCGTGCGCGACGACGGGTCCGTGCAGACCGTGGCGTCGTGGTCGGCCGCGGGCGAGGACGCCCGGGGGCTGTCCGCCTCGACCGACGTGCAGCGCGACGACATCGCCAGCGTGCAGGTACGGCTCCGCGGCGACGACCGGGTGCTCGCGGACGTCGATCTCTGACGGATCCCGATCCGGACCAATCCGGCTGGGCGAGGGTGCCGAATCACTGACATCGACCGGGGAACACCCCGGAAGCGCTCACCAGCCGCACATCGCTGGTTCTCCACCCTGCACCAGGGTGTGTTCGGCGCGCACACAGCAGCCGCGCCGAGCGCGACAACAGCAAAGGACTGATCACCATGCGCAAGAGCCTCAAGACCTCCATCACGCTCGCCACGACGGGTGCGCTCGTGCTGGGTGGTGCCGCGTTCGGCATCACCTCGGCGCAGGCCTCGACCCCGTCGGTGCACACCGTGTCGTCGTCCTCGTCGAAGATCCCCGGCCCCGTCGCGTCGGTGCCCGAGGTCCTCGGTGGCGACACCGCCGTGAAGCTCGACTCCGGCTTCACCGACGCCCTGACCGCGCTGAAGCTGACCCCGGGTGTCTCCGGTGACGCCAAGCTCGCCGACGGGTCCGTGTCGTTCCCGATCACGTCCGGTTCGGTCACGTACTGGTCGCCGGACGGTGACTACCGTCCGTACGTGCAGGGTCTGCTGAACCACGACGACTCGGGCCTGACCCTCACCGCCGGTGAGACGACGGTCACGCTGGAGAACTTCGTCGTGAACCCGGGCTCGTCCAAGCTCTACGGTGACGTGCTGGTCAACGGCAAGGTCGCGGTGAACAACGCGTACCTGTTCTCGCTGCACGGCGGCACGCTCAAGCCGCTGCAGCTCGAGGGTGACAACGCGATCCTGACCGGCACCACGGTGCACGTCTCGGGTGACGCCGCGAAGCTGCTCAACAGCACCTTCAAGACCGACGCCGTGAAGTCCGGCCTCCTCGTCGGCACCGCCACCATCACCGCCAAGATCAAGTAACACCCCCGCACGTCGCACCCCCGTCCCGGCCGTCCCGGGGCGGGGGTGTCGTCGTCTCGGTGCTCGTCGTCTCAGTCGGCGCTGTCCGGATCCGATTCGTCGGGGCCGATCGCGGCGTCGACGCGAGCACTGACGGACCGCAGCGTGTCCGCGTCGGTCCCCACGGGCCTCCAGAACAGGTCCTCGAGCGCACCGGTGTGCGCACGGATGCCGGCGAGCACCGCGCGGCGACCGTCCGGGGTCATCTCCACCCAGCTGCCCCGTCCGTCGGTGGGGCAGTCCGCGCGCTCGACGAGGCCCCGCGCCACCATGCGCGTGACCTGGTGGCTGACGCGTGACTTCTCCCAGCCGATCCCGGCCGCGATGTCGCGGACCCGCAACCGGTGGTCCGGCTCGCGGTGCAGTCCGATGAGGATCTCGAACTCGGGGATCGAGATGCCTGCGCCGTGCTGCACCGCCTGGTCGAGCGCCCGGTCGAGGCGTCGCCAGACGTCGTGGTAGGCGTCCCACGTCGCCCAGTCGTGGCCCTCGGCGCCCTCGTTCGACATGGCGTCAGCGTATCGACCTCCGGACGCTTCGACGGCATGATCATCCGCTCGGATGACTCGCCGGTGGCGCACGGCTCGCTCCGAGGTGCGGTCGGTGGCGCAGCATACGATCGGTGCATGCCGAGCGCCCGACTGCAGGACTGCACCGACGACGCCGTCGCCCTCGTGCGGCGGTGGCTGGCGGCGTCCGCGGGGACGAAGCCCGACGCGGGGGCGGTCCGTCTGGCCGAGGCCCTGCGGGACGACCGGGGGCTGGACTTCACGCGCGGTCTCGTCGACAAGGTGATCCGCCCCGAGGACCCACGCGTCGTGGCCCGCAACCTCGAGCAGGTCAGCCGCGACGTCCCGGACTTCCTGTCCTGGTCCCTGCGCGGCGCGGTGACGCTCGGCGGCGGGTTCGCGACCATGGCGCCGTGGGCCGTGGTGCCCACGGCGCGGAAGATCCTGCGGCGGATGACCGGGCACCTGGTGGTCGACGCCACCGACGCGAAGCTCGGGCCCGCGCTCGCGAAGGTCGGCGGCCCGGGTGTGGTCGTCGACGTGGACCTGCTCGGCGAAGCCGTGCTCGGCAGCGCGGAGAGCGACCGACGGTTGCAGGCGACGATGGACCTGCTGGCGCGTGACGACGTCGACCACGTGTCGATCGGTGTGCGTTCGGTCGTGCCGCAGATGTCCGCGTGGGCGTTCGACCAGACCGTCGAACGGGTGGTGGACCGTCTCGTCCCCCTGTACCGGCTCGCCGCGTCGTCCCCGACCGCGAAGTCCGTCACGCTCGACGCCGGAGACCACCGCGATCTCGACGTCACGCTCGCTGCGTTCCGGATGCTCCTCGACCGCGACGAGTTCCTCGGGCTGGACGCCGGCGTGGTGCTGCAGGCGTACCTGCCCGACGCCGCCGGCGCACTCGAGTCCCTGACCGCCTGGGCGCAGCAGCGGCGTGCCCGTGGCGGTGCGCCGATCACGGTCCGACTCGTCAAGGGCGCCTCGCTCGCGACGGAACGGGTCGACGCGGTCCTGCACGGGTGGCCCCTCGCCACGTGGGGGTCGAAGCAGGAGACCGACACCGCCCACCTCCGGCTGCTCGATGCCGCCCTGACGCCGGAGCGCATCGACGCGGTCCGGATCGGGGTCGCGAGCCACAACCTCTTCACCCTCGCGACGGCGTGGACCCTCGCCCAGCGCCGCGGCGTCACCGACGGCGTGCACGTCGCCGTGCTGCTCGGGATGGCGTCCGCGTCCGCCGACGCCGTCCGCGCCGACGTCGGACGGGTGGTCGTCTCCACCCCGGTCGTGCACCCCGACCAGTTCGACGCCGCGATCCCGTACCTCGCCCGGCGGCTGCAGGAGAGCGCCAGTCCGGACGGCTTCGTCGCCGCGGCGGGCGACATCGGTCAGGACGAGAGCGTCTTCGAGCGTGAACGCGGCCGGTGGCTCGCGGCGGTCGCGGCCCTCGACGCTCCCGGCCCGGTGCCGGCCACGAACCGGACGCAGGACCGCCGTGCCCCGATCGGCGACCCCGTGCACCGCGATGCCTTCACGAACGCACCCGACACCGACCCGTCGACCGCGGCGAACCGCGACTGGGCGATCGACGTGCTCCGGCGGGTGCCGCGCTCGCAGCTCGGTGCGCAGACGATCCGCGGCTCGAAGGTCGCCGACCGGTCGAAGCTCGAGCGCATCGTCGCCCGGACGGCGCAGGCCGGGGTGAACTGGGGACGGCAGGACCCGTCCGACCGCGCCGAGCTCCTCGACCTCATCGCGCACGAGCTCGAGACGCGGCGTGCCGACCTCATCGAGGTGTCGGCGGCGGAGACGGGCACGACCTTCAGCGAGGCCGACTCCGACGTGAGCGCCGCGATCGACTCCGCCCACCACGCCGCCGACAGCGCCCGGCGGCTGGCCGTGCTCGACGGCGACGGTGCCCGGTACGTGCCGCCGCGCCTCACGGTCGTGGCGCCGACGTGGACGTCGCCCGTCGCGAACCCGGCCGAGGGCGTGTTCGCCGCACTCGCCGCGGGCAGCGGGGTCGTCCTGAAGCCCGCGCCCCAGGCGAAGCGTTCGGGGGCGGTGCTCGCCGACGTGCTCTGGGACGCCGGGGTCCCGCACTCCCTGCTCCAGCTCGTCGACCTCGACGAGGACCAGCTCGGCCGCGACCTCATCGCGCACCCCGCGGTCGACCGGATCGTCCTCACGGGCTCGGCCGACACCGCACGCTCCTTCCGTTGGTGGCGGGCCGGTCTGCCGCTCACCGGCGCGACGAGCGGCAAGAACGCGATCGTCGTCACCCCCAGCGCGGACCTCGACCTCGCCGTGCAGGACATCGTCCGGTCGGCGTTCGGTCGCGCCGGGCAGCAGTGCTCCGCGGCCTCGCTGGTGATCCTCGTGGGGGCGGTCGGCGAGAGCGAGCGCTTCCGCCGACAGCTCGTCGACGCCACCCGCACCCTGCGTGTCGCCTGGCCGGACGACCCGACGGCGCAGGTGGGGCCGCTCATCGCCGAGCCCGAGGGCACGGTGCGCGCCGGGCTCACGGAGCTCGGCCCGGGGGAGTCCTGGCTGGTGCAGCCGGTCCCGCTCGACGACTCCGGCCGGCTGTGGTCGCCGGGGATCCGCGACGGTGTCCGGCCCGGCAGCGATTTCCACCAGACCGAGTACCTCGCCCCGGTCCTCGGGATCATGCGCGCCGACACCCTCGACCAGGCGATCGCGATCCAGAACGGAACCGACCACGGGCTCGCCGCCGGCCTCCACTCCCTCGACACCGACGAGGTCGCGGACTGGATCGCCGGGGTCCGCGCGGGCAACCTGTCCGTCAACCGCGGCACCACGGGCGCGATCGTCCACCGGCAGCCGTTCGGCGGGTGGAAGCGCTCGTCGGTCGGCACCGGGACGAAACCCGGCGGTTCGATGTCCGTCGCGACGCTCGGCCGGTGGGAGCGCACCCCCCGGACCGTGCACAAGAGCATCCAGCTGCACGGCCTGCCGCCGCGGGTCACCGCCGTGATCGAGGCGGCCCGCAGCGGCCTGTCGTTCGAGGAGTTCGACCAGGTGCGCGCCGGTGCGCTGAGCGACGTCCGCGCACGCGAGTCCGAGTTCGGCGTGGCGCACGACCCGGCCGGGCTCGTCGTCGAGCGGAACGTGCTGCGCTGGCGACCGCAGTCCGTCATCGTCCGGCAGGCCGAGGGTGCCTCGTCCGGCGACCTCGTGCGCGTGCTCGCCGCCGCGACCGCCGCCCGGGCCGACCTGCTCGTGAGTACGGCTCGGCCGCTCCCCGGACCGCTCACACAGCTGCTCGCGTCGAGCCGATCGCCGCTGCACGTCGTCGACCACCTGGTCGAGTCGGACGACGAGTTCCTCCGCCGTGCCGCCTCCGGTGACCTGTTCCGGCCGGACTGGTCCTCCGGCGACGACGTCGAGCAGGATGCGCTCGACGCCGTGCTCGCCCAGGGGCAGGACCGCCCGGCGCACACGGCGTTCGGCGGACCCGGCGCCCGGATCCGGCTCGTGGGCGGTGACCCGCTCGCGCTCGAGGAGGCCCTGGGCGCCAGCGTCGACGTGGCGATCCACGACGCCCCCGTGGTCGAGGCCGGGATCATCGAGATGCTCCCCTTCCTGCGCGAACAGACGGTGTCGATCACGGCGCACCGCTTCGGTGACCTCGACCCCGACCTCGCGGAGCTGCATGTCTGACGTCGATCGCACCCTGTACGCCGAGGGGCTGTTCAACGCCCGCGACCTGGGCGGGCTCCCGCTGCGGGACGGCGGGACGACCCCGTCCGGGCAGGTCTTCCGGTCCGAGAACGTCGACCGCGTGAGCCCCGTCGGCTGGCAGGCGCTGCGCGACGCGGGGGTCCGCACGGTCGTCGACCTGCGTGCGCCGTGGGAGACCGAGAAGGACACCGGTACCCGGCCGGACTGGGTGACGACCGTCGTGATCGACCACGACGGTCTCGACGCGGCTCCCGCGTTCTGGCAGGCGTACTGGGAGACCGGGCTCGTCGGTACACCGCTGTACTACGGCCCGCACCTCGCCGAGCTGCCGGAGCGCACCGGCTCCGTCCTGCGTGCGATCGCCCGAGCCGAACCGGGCGGTGTCCTCTTCCACTGCGCGGGCGGACGCGACCGCACCGGGATCATCGCGCTCGTCCTGCTGTCCCTCGCCGGCGTCGAACCCGAGGCGATCGTCGCCGACTACCTCGTCACGATCGACAACGCCCCGGCTCTGCTCGCCTCGATCGGCGTCCCCGCGAACGAGGCGAAGATCGAGGCGCTGTGCGCCGAGCACGGCACCACGGTCGAGGGGGCGTTCCGCGCGGCCCTCGCCGCGTTCGACGTGGACCGGTTCGTCGAGCGTGCCGGTCTCGACGCAGCCGACCTGGAGGCGCTGCGCACCTTCCGCGCGGACGTCGCCTGACCGACGGGGACCGTCCGCGGACGCACGCGGTGGCGTCCGACGGGGCTCAGTCCTCGGTGTCGCCGGCTTCCTCGTCCACGACGCCGGTCTCGTCCATCCGGTCACGGAGGTGATCGGCCATCGCTCCGGCGCCCTCGCCGGCGTGGTCGTGGTCGACCTGCTCGATGAGGCCGTGCAGCTTCTCGTGGTTCGTCGCCTCGGTGGCGCCGTCCATGACGGGCTCGGTCTGTTCGTTGTCGCTCATGGCACGGACGCTACGCCGCGGCTGGTGGGCGTCAGGCGTCGGTGCGCGCATCCTGGCCGACGGAGTGCGGGTCCGTGTCACCGGCCGCCGGTGCCGACCGGTAGTGCAGTTCGATCGCGCCGCCCACGAACGGCGTCGTGCCGACCAGTTCGTACACCGGCGTCGGCGCGGCCACCGGCAGCAGGGGCGCACCGGCGCCGAGCGCGATCGGCATCACCGTGACCCGCAGCTCGTCGAGCAGCCCGGCCTGCTGGTACTGCGCTGCGAGCAGCCCGCCGCCGACGACCCACACGTCACGCTCGCCCGCCGTTCGCTCGAGGACCGACTGGTGGTCCGCGACCGGTCCCGAGACGAAGTGCACCTCGGCGCCGTCCGGCACGGGCAGCTCGCGCGTGGTGAACACCCAGGTCGGCAGGTCCGGGTACGCCCAGGTGTCGTCGTGGGCGAGCAGCCACTCGTACGTGGTCGACCCCATCACGAGGGCGCCGACGCCCGCGAAGAAGCGGTCGTGGTGTTCCTGGAACGGCTCGAAGCCGAACTGCAGCAGCCAGTCGAGGTCGTCGCCGGGCGCGGCGACGAACCCGTCCAGCGAGGACGCGACGGAGTAGGTCGTGCTCATGCCCGGGACGCTACCGAGCACCTCCGACAGCACGTCGTCCGCTGCCGACGGCCGCGCACTCGGCGATCACCAGCACCAGGGAGACCCCGAGCTGGCCGAGGGCGAACCGGCGCCGCCGCCGGTCCGCGACGGCCAGCGGCACCATGGTCAGGCCGTGGAGGGTGTCCACGACCGCGGTGAGCGTGTGTGCGTCGGGAGTCCCGGCGCGGCCGACCAGCCCCGCCTGGGCGAGCTGCCGCGCCGCGAGCACGACGTCCAGCACCGGCTGCCCACCGCCCCGTGCGGCCCGGACCGCGTGCCCGATCCCCACGGCGGCCCGGAAGGCCTCGACACCGGAGCCCGACGTCATCGTCGTCGTCCCGCCGCCAGCGCCACGGCTCCCGCCGCACCGGCCAGCACCGCGCCGACGATCCCGTTCCCGAGCCGGCGGTGTTCCACCCACCAGGTCTGCGGCGACCAGGCGTGCGCGGTGTCGTCGAACACCCCGTGCGCCCCGTGGTCCCCTGGAACCGGTTCGTAGAGGTTCACGCCGATCGCCGAGCCGTCCTTCTCGGGGTCCTGCTGCCCGGACACCAGCGTCTTCGCGGCGTACCAGTCCGCGAACCGCCCGCTGATCCGGTTGCCGAGGATCGTGTAGACCGTCGACTCCCCGACCCAGGTGCGGCGACGGGGTCGCTCGGCGACGGCGGCGATGGCCCGTGCGCCGACCTCCGGCTGGTAGATCGGTGCGACCGGCTGGGGCTGGTGCGGCAGCTTCGACTTCACCCACTGGAACTGGATGGTGTTGAGCGCGGGCATGTCGACGCGGGAGACCTGCACCTTGCTGCCCTGCTCGAGGAGCTCGGAGACGACCGACTCGGTGAACCCGACGATCGCGTGCTTCGCCCCGCAGTACGCGGCCTGCAGCGGGATGCCCCGGAAGCCGAGGGCCGAACCGACCTGGACGACCTGCCCGCGGTCGCGGGGGACCATCCGGGAAAGCGCTGCCCGGGTGCCGTTCACGAAGCCGAGGTAGGTCACGTGCAGTGCGCGCTCGAAGTCCTCGGGTGCGGTGTCCATGAACCGCCCGAACACGCCGACCATCACGCCGTTGACCCAGAGGTCGATCGGCCCGAGCTCCTGTTCGACGCGGTCCGCGGCTGCCTCGACGGCCTCTCGGTCGGACACGTCCGCGACCAGTGCCAGCCCTCGTCGTCCGGCCGCCTCGACCTCGGCGACCGCGGCCTCGACCCCGTCCCGCCCCCGCGCGAGCACGGCGACGTCCCACCCCCGCGCGGCGAGCTCCCGCACCGTCGCCCGTCCCAGTCCTGCGGAACCACCGGTCACCACTGCCACTCGAGTCATGGCTCCCTTGTACCTGCGGTCGACCGTGCACCACTCAGCCGCTGTCCCCCGGACGGATGCAGGCGGGGTCGGCCACGAGCATGATGGTCTCGTGGAGACCCGGAACGAGGACACCGCCGAGGAAACGCCTCCACCCGGCTGGGTCCTCAGCACCCCGACGCGACACCACGAGGTCTGGACGCTCCCGGTCCTCGTGATGCTCCTGGCGGTGCTGCTGGTCCTGGCCGCCGCCCGCTTCGGGGAGCCACTCGGCGCGGTCGTCTGCGCGGGGAGCGGGACCGTCGTCGCCGCTGGGGCGATCGCCCTGGCCGCCGCCGGGAGATCGGCCTACGCCGAGCAGACCATGACGGCTTCCTGGCGGTTGCACGTCGTCCGGATGACGGTCGGTGTGACGACGGCAGCGATCCTCGCGATCGGCAGCCTCGTCGTCGGTCTCCCGTTCGGCGTGCTCTTCGGTGCGGTGGGCTGGATCCCGATGACGTTCCGCTTCGCCCGGTCGGTGCCCCGTGTCGACCGACTGCTCGTGGCGTGGGCGTCGGTGTTCGTCGCCGTGGCGTGCACGGGCCTGTCCGTCGTGGGGTTCACGGCCCCGGCCGTGCCGGATCGTCTCGCGGCGGTCTGGATCGGCCCGGGATCGCTCTTCGCGGCGCTTGCCGTGGTGATGGCCGTCGTGCAGTTCGCCGTCGCCGAGCGGACCGCGGGGGCACCGCCGCTCAGCGCCCCAGACCGAACCGCGTCGTGACCCCCGGCGAGTAGAGCACCGAGTCCGGTTCGAGCGAGGCCAGGCCGAACGGGAGTCCGGCCGCACCGATCAGGTCGTCCCGCAGCGACACGACCGAGGCCCGGTGGAGCGGCCACGGCTCGTGCTCGTTCGGCCAGAACCGGGTCCGGCCGGCTCGGTGCACGTGCATGCCCCACCGTGCGGTCAGGAAGGTCTCGAGGGCCGTCGGCTCGGTCACCTCCGCACCGACCCGCACTTCGACGAGGGACCGCAGGTGCGTCCCGTGTCGTCGCATCGCGTACCCGACGCGGCCGTCGCCGTTCCGCGTCTCGGCATCGGCCCACCAGTACGGCAGACCGGTCGCGACGCGCGCGCCGATCGTCGGCAGGAGCTTGCCGGCGTCGAGCGACAGGAACACCACCCCGTGCCGCCCTTCGTCGTCGATCGTGTAGACGCGGACGTTCACCTCGACGAAGTCCCCGATCCTCCCCGTCGAGATCGGCGGGAACCGGGTGTCCTCGAACCGGAACGCGATGAGGCCGACCCACGTGGTCGCCCCGTCGTCGGTGCCGTCCGCAGTGAGGGTGTCCGGCCGGGTGCCGGCGGGGAGCAGCGGCGCCACCCCCGAGACGTCGACGCGCCAGTGCACGAAGACGACGTCGAGCCAGTCCTGCGAGATCCAGGGGCGTCCGGTCAGTCCGGGAGCGACGGCCTGGAGGCGCGGCTCGCCCCCGGCGGGCACGGCCGCGGTCACGAGGTGGTCGCCTCAGGGGCGATGTGCCCCGCCACGGGCGCGTCGTCCCACCCCTGCTGCGGGGTGTCGCAGGTCCCGCGGAAGACGTACTGCGACGGCCGCTTCCGCTCGCTCGACGTCCAGTCGATCGCGGGACGCCGGCGCTCGGGCGGGAGGTACCCGATCCGGTAGACGGCCATCAGCTCGAGCGACTCGGGGACGTGGAGCAGTCCCTCGATCTCATCCCACGCCCCGGGCGTCTCCATCGGGAAGGACACGAACTGGATGCCGAGGCCGAGCTCGGTGGTGGCGAGCCAGATGTTCTCCATCGCCGCACCCATGCTGAACACCGAGTAGAAGCCCGAGAGCTCCTCCTTCCGGTACTCGTGCCGGTCGAGCAGCACGCCGAGCAGCAGCGGCGACCCGGCGACGAGCTTCCGGTTCTCCTCACCGAGGGTGTGCGGCACCCGCAGTGTGTTCATGAGCAGCTGCCCACGCTTCGTGAACACTTGCTTCGTGAAGGGCTTGAGCGGTCCGGGGAGCTTGTCGAACAGCATGCCGTCGCGCCGCTCGTCCATCTCGGCCTGGGAGAACCGGAAGTACGGCTTGTACCGCTCGAAGAACGTCCCCTCGGCCATGGTCCGGGTCATCGACGAGCCGCTGATCTCGGCGACGCGGTCGATCGTGTCGCGCTCCTCGACGAGGACGAACCGCCACGGCTGGCTGTTGAGCTGCGACGGAGCCCGGCCGGCCAGCTCCATGAGCAGCCGCTGGTGCTCGGGCGACACGGGGTCGGGGAGGAACGGTCCGTTGGTGGTCCGCCGGCGTCTGATCGCCTCGAAGAGCTCCACTGCTCACCTCTCTGTTCGGCGGCCCGCGAGCAACGCCCCCAGGTAGGACGGCGCCGCGGCGACCGCGACTTGCCAGTGTGCTCCGGAGCGCGGGTTCGTGCGTGGTGCGACCGCGAGCGGCACGAGCGCCGGGAGCAGGAAGAGCGCCGATCGGCTTCGCGTCCAGACCGGGGTGGTCGCCGCGACACCGGTCAGCGTGGCGGTCACGACGAACAGGCCGTGGTGGACGACGCGGAGCTTCCTCGTGCGGATGAGCCGCACTGCGACGGCGGTGCCCCAGGCGCAGTTCGCGACGTAGGCGACGCTCGCAGCGGTGACCAGACGGCGGGCCGTGCGCGAACCCGTGGGAGGCGATCCGTGCCTCCTGGCCGCCGTCAGTCCCATGTGCGGGACGTTACGCGGTCTCGCGACTGACCAGCTTGGAGAGCACGATCGCGGACCGCGTGTGGTCCACCTGGGGTGCGAGGCGGACCTTGTCGAGGGCTTCCTCGAGCGCGGAGAGGTCCTTCGAGCGCATGTGCACGACGGCGTCGGCGCTGCCCGTGACGGTGCCGGCGTCGATGACCTCCGGCACGCTGTCGAGCAGGGTGCGGAGCTCGTCGGGGGAGACCGTGCCGCGGCAGTAGAGCTCCACCCAGGCCTCGGTGCCGCGGTCCTCGACGGCGGGGTCGACCTTGATCGTGAAGCCCTGGATCACGCCGTCGCCCACCAGCCGGTCGACGCGACGCTTCACGGCGGAGGCCGAGAGTCCGACCACCGACCCGATGTCGCCGTAGCCGGCACGGGCGTTCTCCCGGAGTTGATCCAGGATGCGGTGGTCGAGCGAATCCATTGCACCCATGGTACGCGGACTTCTTGCACGCCCGGTGGGTTCGGCGCACGAAACGTGCGTCACCCGAACGGGTGCCACTGACCCGCAGTGTGGGGGACTGCACTCCCCGGACGGTGTGTGCGAGGATCGACGCGGCGTCGACCTGGTCCGCTGCGGTGAGTGAGCCTGCATCTCACCGGAGCTCTTCTTCAGTGGTGGTTCCTGGCAGGCTCGGGCCCCGGTCCCTCCAGGAGGACTGATGTCGAACACCGCACCCTCGACCACCGATGCACCGACCCGTACCGCCACCAAGCGGACGATCCTGATGTGCAAGCCGACGCACTACACGGTCAGCTACCGGATCAACCCGTGGATGCACCCCGAGGACCCGACCGACACGTCGAAGGCCGTCGAGCAGTGGCAGTCCCTCGTGGACGTCTACGAGCAGCTCGGCTTCGACATCTCGTACATCGAGCCGATCGAGGGCCTGCCGGACATGGTCTACGCGGCCAACGGTGGGTTCGTGCTCGACGGCGTCGCGTACGGCGCGAAGTTCCAGTACCCCGAGCGTCAGCCCGAGGGTCCGGCGTACATGGACTGGTTCCGCGGCGCGGGCCTGACGGTGGCCGAGCCCGAGGAGACGAACGAGGGCGAGGGCGACTTCCTGCTCATCGGGAACACCATCTTCGCCGGCACGGGCTTCCGCTCGGACAGCACCTCGCACGAGGAGCTCGCGCGCATCTACGGCCGCGAGGTCGTCACCCTGAAGCTCATCAACCCGAACTTCTACCACCTCGACACGGCGATCGCGGTCCTCGACCCGGAGCCCGCCGCGGACGGCACGTCGAACATCGCCTACCTCGAGAGCGCCTTCGACGAGCCGTCGCTGGCGATCCTGCGCGAGCGCTTCCCGGACGCGATCATCGCCACCGAGGAGGACGCCGCGATCCTCGGCCTGAACTCCTACTCCGACGGGTACAACGTCGTGATCGCCTCGCGCGCCACCACGTTCGCGTCGCAGCTCCGCGAGAAGGGCTACAACCCGATCGGCGTCGACCTGTCCGAGCTCCTGCTCGGCGGCGGCGGCGTGAAGTGCTGCACGCTCGACCTGCACCCCGTCGGCACCGGCACCTCGGTCGCGCGATGACGGCCTCGTCGCTCGGTTCGCGGACCGCTGCGGCGCTCGCCGTCGAGGAACGCTCCCTCGCCCACAACTACAGCCCGCTGCCCGTCGTCATCGCATCGGGCGACGGCGCGTGGGTCACGGACGTCGACGGCAAGCGCTACCTGGACGGCCTCGCCGCCTACTCCGCCGTGAACTTCGGTCACGGAAACCCGCGGCTGCTCGACGCCGCGCGGGCGCAGCTCGACCGGGTCACGCTGACCTCGCGTGCGTTCGTGAACGACCAGCTCGGGCCGTTCGCCTCGGCGCTCGCCGCGTTGACCGAGACCGACATGGTCCTGCCGATGAACACCGGTGCCGAGGCGGTGGAGTCCGCGATCAAGGTCTCCCGTGCGTGGGGCTACCGCGTCAAGGGCGTCCCCGCCGAGCGCGCCACGATCATCGTCGCCTCGGGGAACTTCCACGGTCGCACCACGACGATCATCTCGTTCTCGGACGACCCGTCGGCGCACGACGACTTCGGGCCGTTCACGCCCGGTTTCCGCACCGTGCCGTACGGCGATGCCGCTGCCCTGCGCGAGGCGATGGACGAGACCGTCGTCGCGGTGCTGCTCGAGCCGATCCAGGGCGAGGGCGGGGTCGTCATCCCGCCGCCGTCCTACCTGCCCGGCGTCCGGGCGATCTGCGACGAGTTCGGCGCCCTGTTCGTCGCCGACGAGATCCAGTCTGGGCTCGGTCGCACCGGCCACACCCTCGCCGTGCAGCGCGTCGGGGTCCGCCCGGACCTCATCACGCTCGGCAAGGCGCTCGGCGGCGGGATCGTCCCCGTGTCCGCCGTGGTCGGTCGGCGTGACGTGCTGGGCGTCCTGCGTCCGGGCGAGCACGGGTCGACCTTCGGCGGGAACCCGCTCGCGGCCGCCGTCGGCTCCGAGGTCGTGGCGATGCTCGGCGAGGGCACGTTCCAGCAGCGGGCGCTCGAGGGTGAACCGCTGCTGCGCGGGCTGCTCGACGACCTGGTCGGCTCCGGGGTCGTCTCGCACCGGGTCGCCGGGCTCTGGGCGGGGATCGACATCGACCCCGCGCTCGGCACGGGCAAGCAGATCGCGCAGGACCTCGCCGACCGCGGGGTGCTCGTGAAGGACACGCACGGGTCGACGATCCGCTTCGCGCCGCCGCTCGTCGTGACCGACGACGAGGTGCGCCTGGCGATCGGCGCCCTCGCCGAGGTGTTGCGCGCGCGGTCCTGAGCTCCGCGCTCGCTTCGTGAGCAGAAATGGTCGGGTGCCCTCGGGTGACCCGACCATTTCTGCTCATCAAACGCGACGGCGCCGGGCGCAGCGCGCCGCAGCGCCCCGCGCGTCACACCGCCCAGCGGGCCGCCAGCTCGTCCATCAGGGCGTCGAGCCGCTCGTCGACGACCTGCGCGTCGGGGTTCGCCTCGTACCAGGCGATGACCTCGCGCACGCCCTGCCGGTAGGGCGTCCGCGGCCGGTACCACGGCACGAGCGACCGCACCTTGCTGTTGTCGAACACCGAACTGTTCGCCTTGTCGCCGAGGAGCGCCGCACCCCACTCCGGGTCCACGGCGTTGATCGCATCCGCCGGCACGTGCACGATCTGCAGGTCTTCGACGCCTGCTGCCGCTGCGATCTCGTGCGCGATCTGGTTCCAGGTCGGCGCCTCGTCGCTCGTGATCGTGAAGGCCTCCCCGATCGCCTCGGCCCGGTCGAGCAGCCCCGTGAACCCGACCGCGAAGTCCCGGCTGTGCGTGATCGTCCACAGCGAGCTGCCGTCGCCCGTGATGATGATCGGCTTGCCGGCCCGCATCCGCGCGACCGCGGTCCAGCCGCCCGTCAGCGGGAGCTTCGTCTCGTCGTAGGTGTGCGACGGCCGGATGATCGTCACCGGGAAGTCCTGCTCCCGGTACGCCGCCATCAGCAACTCCTCGCACGCGATCTTGTCCCGCGAGTACTGCCAGTACGGGTTCTTCAGTGGCGTCGACTCCGTGATCGGCAGGTGCGTCGCCGGGGTCTGGTACGCCGAGGCCGAACTGATGAACACGTACTGCCTGGTCCGCCCGGCGAAGAAGTCGACGTCGGCCTGCACCTGGTCCGGCGTGAAGGCGATCCAGTTCACGACGACGTCCCAGTGGCGGTCGCCGACCACCTCCGCCAGGGCGCTCCGGTCCGAGACGTCGGCCTGGAGGCGCGTCACACCCTCCGGGATCGGCCTGCCCCCAGTGGTCCCCCGGTTGAGCACGGTGACGTCGAACCCCTGCTCGACGGCTTCGCGGACACAGGAGGCGCTGATCACCCCGCTGCCGCCGATGAACAGCACGCTGGCTCCCGACATGAACGCTCCTTCGCTCCCGGCGGTGCACCACTGCACCGCAACCCTTCCGATCCTGCACCTACCCGTCGGGACGGGCGCGGAGCACGGCTCGGAGCGAGGTGGTGTCCGCCGCCCACGCCGCCGCGTGCGGGCTGATCCAGCCGAGCAGCTCGAGCGCGTAGTCGTGGTCCCGCTGCAGGTCACGTGCGTGGATGGGTTCGTGGTGCGCCGCCCGGTTCCGCACGAAGTGCAGTTGCTGCAGGCGCCGCGTCACCTCGCTCCGCCGCATGCGGAGGTTGTCCGGCCCGTGCGGGAAGGCCCTGTGCAGATCCGGCACCCAGAGCGAGGTGTGGTACCGCGATTCGACGAGGTACCGCCAGAACCCGAAGGTGAGCTCGGCGATGACCCGGCCGTGGACTTCGTCGAGACGTCCGTTCCGACTCGCACGTGCTCGAGCCTTCGCGAGGTCTGCACTGCCGCGGCCGTCGAGCGGAGCGACGTCGAACCACGGGCTCCCGGTGCGACCCGCCGCCCAGTCGCTGAGTTCTCGGTCGAGTGCGTTGCGCGCGACCACTTCGACGACGCCCGTGATTTCCATGACCGACGCCGCGGCGCGCATGTTCCACTCGTACAGCCGCAACGCGCCGGTCGAGGACCCCGTCCGCTCGGTGTACGAACGGAGCCGATCGGGCGTTATCAAGCGCTCGAGCTCGTCTTCCTGCATCACACCCCTGTCTGCTACCGTTGTCCACGAAGACCCCGGAACGATCCCTGGCCCACGCCACATCGCCGGGGTTTCGTCTTTCCCCGCCGCTCCTGAAACATCAGCGTACAGTCACCGGCTCGTACGGAGGTCCCGAGGACTACCGTCGCCGACGGAGCCGCACCGACGCGGCCACGACAGGAGTGACACGCACATGGAGTACCGCTACCTCGGCAACTCGGGCCTCAAGGTCTCCGAGATCACCTACGGCAACTGGCTCACCCACGCCTCCCAGGTCGAGAACGACGCGGCGATCGCCTGCGTCCGGGCAGCGCTCGACGTCGGCATCTCGACGTTCGACACCGCCGACGTCTACGCCAACACCGGTGCCGAGACCGTCCTCGGCGAGGCACTGAAGGGGGAGCGCCGCCAGTCCCTCGAGATCGCCACGAAGGTGTTCGGGCCGACCGGACCCAAGGGGCACAACGACACCGGCCTGAGCCGCAAGCACATCCTCGAGTCGATCAACGGTTCGCTCGAGCGACTGCAGACCGACTACGTCGACCTTTACCAGGCACACCGGTTCGACTACGAGACCCCGCTCGAGGAGACGATGATGGCGTTCGCCGACGTCGTCCGGCAGGGCAAGGCGCTCTACATCGGCGTGAGCGAGTGGACGGCGGAGCAGCTCCGCGCGGGACACGAGATCGCCGATGACCTCGGCGTCCAGCTCATCTCGAACCAGCCGCAGTACTCGGCGCTCTGGCGGGTCATCGAGGGCGAGGTCGTCCCGACGTCCGAGGAGCTCGGCATCTCGCAGATCGTCTGGTCCCCGATCGCGCAGGGTGTGCTGACGGGGAAGTACCAGCCCGGTCAGCCGCTGCCCGAGGGCTCCCGCGCCACCGACGACAAGGGCGGCGCGAAGATGATCGAGCGGTTCATGCGCGACGAGGTGCTGTCCGCCGTGCAGGAGCTCGGGCCGATCGCCGACGAGCTGGACCTGTCGATGGCGCAGCTCGCGGTCGCCTGGGTGCTGCAGAACCACAACGTGGCGTCCGCGATCATCGGCGCCTCGCGTCCGGAGCAGGTGCACGACAACGCCGGCGCTGCCGGGGTGACGATCCCCGCGGAGCTGCTGTCCCGCATCGACGACGCCCTCGGCTCGGTGGTCGAACGCGACCCGGCGAAGACCGAGGAGAGCAGCCCGAAGACGCGCGAGGCGTAGGTGCCCGTCCCAGGAGGCGCGGTGCGGGTCCGACCCGCACCGCGCCTCCTGGACGTGGTCGCGTCACGACCAACGCAAAAAGGCCCCCTACCGGAGTAGGGGGCCTTTCACCGTGGCTGGACACGGCATCGATCCGTGGACCTTTCGATTTTCAGTCGAACGCTCTACCAACTGAGCTATCCAGCCGTGGCGACCCTGACGGGACTTGAACCCGCGACCTCCGCCGTGACAGGGCGGCACGCTAACCAACTGCGCTACAGGGCCATGTTGTGTTGTGTTGTTCGGTAGTGCTGTGCTTGCTTGCTCACTCTGCGAGGAGTGACCCCAACGGGATTCGAACCCGTGCTGCCGCCGTGAAAGGGCGGTGTCCTAGGCCACTAAACGATAGGGCCGCAAGCGGTGCTTCGCGCTACCGATGGACAAGCATACGGATGCCCCGCAGGATTCACAAATCGAGCCGCTCCACCGCGGAATCCCCGGCGTGTCGCGGTGGCGCCGCCCGGGCGCAGGGCTTCACTCACCCTGGGGCGCCAGGCCCCGATTCGTGCTGTCGATGTTCCGATGCGACCATCGTCGTCGGTCCCGTGCCCCTCGTGCGAGGGGGTGTGCGGGTGCGACACCTGTTGTTACTGTTGCGCTTGTTAACAGTGTTACGTGCGTGAGCCTTGCCGCGCTGTTACGAAATCGAGATGTATGTCGACCTCACCATCGCTCTCACTCCGCCCCCGTCCCCGCCGCCGCTTCATCGCCGCCGCGGTCGCCGTCGCGCTCACCGCCGGCACCCTCGCGGCCCTCGCCCCGGTGAACTCGGCCAGTGCGGCGTCGTACCCGAGCTGGTCGGACGTCGAGAAGGCCAAGGCGTCGAAGTCGGCCCAGCAGGCGAAGGTGACCCAGATCAAGGGGCTCATCGCCGACCTCACGGCGAAGGCCTCCGCGGCGCAGAAGTCCGCCGAGGCCGCCGGGACGGCCTACCAGACCGCGCAGACGAAGTACGACGACGCGACGCTGACCCAGAAGAAGCTGCAATCCCAGGCGGACGACGCCGAGAAGACCGCGACCGCGTCCGAGGCGCAGGCCGGTCAGCTCGCGGCGCAGCTCGGGCGGGCGAGCGCGAACGACGTGACGACCGACATCCTCACGCACCCCACGAAGTCGGGTGACCTGCTGTACGAGCTCGGTGCGATGTCGAAGCTCAGCGAGCAGGCCGACGGCATCTACGCGCAGGCATCGCAGGACCGCGGCGTGGCCCAGGGCCTCGCCGACAAGGCGGACCGCGCCAAGGAGGCCCTCGGCGACCTCGCCGACCAGGCACAGCAGAAGATGCAGGCCGCACAGACCGCCGCCGACCAGGCGCAGTCCTCCGTGGACGCCCAGGCGGACAACAAGGAGCGACTCGAGGCGCAGCTCACCCTGCTCACCACGAGCGAGCAGAACGTCGAGGCGCGCTACAACAAGGGCGTCCAGGTGGAGAAGGCCCGGCTGGCCCGCATCGCGGCAGCGGCAGCGAAGGCCGCGGCGACGAGCCAGGGCGGGACCGGTGGCGGTTCGCCGAACTCGTCCGGCTGGGTCCGCCCGACCGGCGGGTACCAGACGAGCCCGTTCGGCTACCGACTCGACCCGTACACGAAGAACTACGCCCTGCACGCCGGCGTCGACCTCGCTCCCGCCTGCTACGCCCCGATCTACGCGGCGGCGTCCGGCACGGTGACGTTCGCGGCGAACGGCGGCGGCTACGGCAACGAGGTCGTGCTCGATAACGGCGGCGGCATCTCGACCGCGTACGGGCACATCGTCGACGGCGGCACGCTCGTGTCGGTCGGCCAGCACGTCACCGCCGGGCAGCAGATCGCCAAGGTCGGTTCGACCGGGTGGTCGACGGGTTGCCACCTCCACTTCGAGACCCGGGTGAACGGTTCCGCCGTCGACCCGGTCCCCTTCATGGCAGCGCGGGGGATCTCGGTATGACCGTGTGCGCGCCCGAAAGGCCCTGAACGCCGTGAAGCACTCCGCTCGCACCCTGTCCTGTGGGATCGCGGTGGTGGCCGTCCTCGGGATCGGTCTCTCCGTCGTGATCGCCGGCCCGGCCCAGGCGGCACCGTCCGCCCCGAGCTGGGACGACGTGCGAGCGGCGAAGGCGGACACCGCCGAGGCCCAGTCCACCGTCGACGAGCTGAGCACCCGGCTGCAGACCCTGCAGGACGCTGCCGACAGCGCACAGGTCGCCGAGCTCCAGGCCGGTCAGACGTACGCCCTCGCGTCGTCGCAGCAGCAGGACGCGCAGGCCACCCTGGACGACCTCACCGCGCAGTCGAAGCGGGCGGAGCGGACGGCGGGCGCCTCCGCGCAGCAGGTCGCCGGCCTCGTGGTCGAGCTGTCGCGCACCGGCGGCGGGGACCTGTCCGCGGCGATGCTCATCGACTCGCGGGACTCGAAGGACCTGCTCTACCGGGTCGGCACGATGTCGCACCTGTCCGAGCGGTCCGCGACCGTCCTCGCTCAGGCCCAGGCGGACCAGAACACCGTCGACGCGATCGCCGCGCAGCAGTCCGCCGCGACGAAGGCCCTCGCGAAGGCGACGGACACGACGAAGGCCGCCCTCGCCGAGGCGAACGACACCGCGGCGTCGGCGCAGGCACGCGTGCAGCGGGAGCAGGACCAGCAGGACGAGGTGCTGCAGCAGCTCGCGTACCTCAAGGGCACGAGCGTCGCCACCGAGGCCGCCTACTGGACCGCGCAGCAGGCGAAGCGGGCGGAGGCGCAGCTCGCGTCGACCACCGGTGGCTCCGGGGCGACCGCGGCCGCGGGCACCGGCACCGGCTCGGGTGGGGGTGCCGCGAGCAGCACGCCGAGCACGGGCGGCGGCACGAGCACCCAGCCGAGCGCCGGCGGCGGCACCACCGGCGGCACCAAGCCCAGCACCCCGACCACACCGTCGAAGCCCAGCACCCCGACCACACCGTCGAAGCCGAGCACCCCGACCACCCCGTCGAAGCCGAGCACGCCCACCACCCCGACGACCCCGACCGCGCCGAGCACCCCCTCGAAGGCAGCCGGCGCGATCGCCTACGCCCGAGCACAGATCGGCGACGCGTACCAGTTCGGCGGCGCGGGCCCGAACACGTGGGACTGCTCCGGCCTCGTGATGATGGCCTACAGCTCGCAGGGCATCGCCACCGGTGGCCACAACGTCGTCTGGCAGTACAACTACTTCAAGTCGATCGGGCGCCTCGTGCCGATGTCGCAGCGGCAGCCCGGCGACATCCTCTTCTACTCGTACAACGGCACCGTCAACGAGGCGTACCACGACTCGATCTACACCGGCAACGGCATGATGGTCGAGGCGGCGAACCCGCAGCGCGGCGTGCTCGAGCGGGCGATCTGGACCCCGGGCCAGCTGCTGCCCTACGTCGCACGGCCGAGCGGTTCGCTCTAGCCGCACGCAAGAACGACGAGTGCGCACGAGGGATCGTGCGCACTCGTCGTCAGGCGGTGCAGTCCCGGTCGAGCCGGAACGGGACCGGGAGCGTCAGTGACCGGCGGGCACGTACGCGGCCTGGCCGGCCGTGACGATCGCCTCGGCCTCGGCGGCGTCGCCCCAGCCCTCGGCCTTGACCCACTTGTTCGGCTCGAGGTCCTTGTAGCGCTCGAAGAAGTGCGCGATCTCGGCCTTCGTCTGCTCGTCGACGTCCGAGATGTCCTGGATGTGCGCCCAGCGCGGGTCCTTCGCGGGGACCACGAGGACCTTCGCGTCGTTGCCGGCCTCGTCGCTCATCTTGAAGACGCCCACCGGGCGGACCTTGACGCCCACACCGGGGAACGTCGGGTACTCGAGGAGCAGCAGCGCGTCCACGGGGTCACCGTCGTCGGCCAGGGTCTTCTCGAAGAACCCGTAGTCGGTCGGGTACACGAACGAGGTGAACAGCACGCGGTCGAGGTACACGCGACCGGTCTCGTGGTCCACCTCGTACTTGTTGCGGCTGCCCTTGGGGATCTCGACGACGACGTCGTACGCGGCCATGTTGCGCTCCTGGTCTGATGTGCGGGAAGAAAGCGCGGCTAACGTTACCGGGTGAACACTCCGCGTCCCCGGCTCGACCCTGCGGTCGCCGACACCCGTCGCGCGGTGCGCTCCCTGCTCGCGCAGGCGCTCGACGAGGGCACGGTGCGCCCCGGAGACCTCGTGCTCGTCGCGCTGAGCGGCGGACCGGACTCGCTCGCGCTCGCCGCGGCCACCGCGTTCGAGGCGCCCAAGCAGGACCTGCGAGCAGGGGCGGTGGTCGTCGACCACGCGCTCCAGGCGGGGTCCGAGGCGGTGGCGAGCCGCGCCTCCAGGCAGGCATCCGAGCTGGGACTCGAACCGGTGACCGTCCGTCGTGTCGCCGTCGGTTCCACGGGCGGTCCCGAAGCGGCGGCTCGGGAGGCGCGGCACGCGTCGATCGCGCTCGTCGCGTCCGACGTCGGGTCACCCCTCGTGCTGTTCGGACACACGCTGGACGACCAGGCCGAGTCCGTGCTGCTCGGCCTCGCCCGCGGGAGCGGGCCGGACTCGCTGTCCGGCATGGCGCCGTTGACGCGGCGCGAGGCGGGGCCGGCCTACGGGCGGCCGCTCCTCGGCGTCCGTCGACACACGACGCGGCAGGCGTGCGCCGCCGCCGGACTCGCCCCGTGGGACGACCCGCAGAACGCGGACCCGGCCTTCGCGCGCGTCCGCGTCCGGAACGTGCTCCTGCCCGCGCTCGAACGCGAACTCGGCGCCGGTGTGCCCGAGGCCCTCGCCCGCACCGCCGACCAGCTGCGCGAGGACTCGGCCGCGCTCGACCACTTCGCCGAGGAGATGGCCGAGGACCTCGCCGAGCACTCCGAAGCCGGCATCTCGCTGTCCGTGCGGGAGCTCGCGGCCAACCCGCCGGCCCTCCGGCAGCGGCTCGTGCGGCTGGCGGTGGAGAGCGAGTTCGGCGTGACGCTGTCCCGCGTGCAGACGCTCGAGGTGTGCCGGCTCGTCACCGACTGGAGCGGGCAGGGGCCGATCGACCTGCCGGGCGTGCAGGCGTCGCGATCGGGCGACCGTCTGGCCTTCACCGCCGGTTAGGCTGGGGTGGTGGAACTCTCCGACGTCCAGGCAGACCTGTCCGAAGTCCTCTTCACCCCCGAGCAGATCGACGACAAGCTCGCCGAGCTCGCCGCGGTGGTCGACGCCGACTACGCGGGGCGCGACCCACTGCTCGTCGGTGTCCTCAAGGGTGCCGTGATGGTGATGGCGGACTTCTCGCGCCACCTCAAGATGCAGGCGCGCATGGACTGGATGGCGGTGTCGTCGTACGGCTCCGGCACGAAGTCGTCCGGCGTGGTCCGCATCCTCAAGGACCTCGACACCGACCTGCACGGGCGGGACGTCCTCATCGTCGAGGACATCATCGACTCCGGTCTGACGCTGTCATGGCTCAAGCAGAACCTCGAGTCCCGCGGGGCCGCGAGCGTCGAGATCGTCGCACTGCTGCGCAAGCCCGAGGCGGCCAAGGTCGAGGTCGACGTGAAGTACGTCGGCTTCGACATCCCGGACGCGTTCGTGGTCGGCTACGGGCTGGACTACGACGAGCGCTACCGCAACCTGCGCGGGGTCGGGGTGCTCGCACCGCACGTCTACAGCTGATCCTGGCGGCGGGTGGAGTTCGCCCGCAGAGGACACCCATTCTCGCCACAGAATCGCAGCCGTATGCTGATCAGCACGCAACTTCGGCAGAGAAAGGTGTCGGGCGCTCTGCCCGGATCACATGGACTTCAAGCGCATCCTTCGCGGGCCGTACATCTACGTGCTGATCGCGATCGTGGGGATCTGGATCGGATGGGCTGTCATCAGCCAGTCCGGCACGCAGCAGATCGACACGCAGAAGGGTCTCCAGCAGCTCTCCGACGGCAAGGTCTCCTCCGTGGTGGTGAACTCCACCGAGCAGCGCGTCGACCTCACCCTGAAGGACGGCAACGCGCACGAGCAGTTCTACTACTCGACGCCGCGCGGTGAAGAGGTCATCCAGGCCGTCAACGACGCGAACCTGCCGAAGGGCTACAACGACACCGTCCAGCAGTCGAACTGGTTCCTCTCGCTGCTCGGCATCCTCCTGCCGTTCCTCATCATCGGTGCCCTGTTCTGGTTCCTCCTCGCCAACGCCCAGGGCGGCGGCTCGAAGGTCATGCAGTTCGGCAAGTCCCGGGCGAAGATGAACAACAAGGAGAACCCGCAGGTCAGCTTCGCCGACGTCGCGGGCGCCGACGAGGCGATCGAGGAGCTCCAGGAGATCAAGGAGTTCCTCAAGGAGCCGGCGAAGTTCCAGGCCGTCGGCGCCAAGATCCCGAAGGGCGTGCTGCTGTACGGCCCTCCCGGTACCGGCAAGACGCTGCTCGCCCGAGCCGTCGCCGGTGAGGCGGGCGTGCCGTTCTACTCGATCTCCGGTTCGGACTTCGTCGAGATGTTCGTCGGTGTCGGTGCGAGCCGTGTCCGCGACCTCTTCGAGCAGGCGAAGCAGAACTCGCCCGCCATCGTCTTCATCGACGAGATCGACGCCGTGGGTCGTCACCGTGGCGCCGGCATCGGCGGCGGCAACGACGAGCGCGAGCAGACGCTGAACCAGCTCCTCGTCGAGATGGACGGCTTCGACGGCAAGACCAACGTGATCCTCATCGCGGCGACGAACCGTCCCGACGTCCTCGACCCGGCGCTCCTCCGCCCCGGTCGCTTCGACCGCCAGATCGGCGTCGACGCCCCTGGTCTCGCCGGCCGCCAGCAGATCCTCGAGGTGCACGCGAAGGGCAAGCCGCTCGCGGCGAGCGTCGACCTCGAGCTGCTCGCCCGCAAGACGCCGGGCTTCACCGGCGCCGACCTGGCGAACGTCCTGAACGAGGCCGCGCTCCTGACGGCCCGCTCGAACGCGCAGCTCATCGACAACCGCGCCCTCGACGAAGCCGTCGACCGCGTCATGGCCGGACCGCAGCGCCGCACGCGCATCATGTCCGACCAGGAACGCCTCATCACGGCCTACCACGAGGGTGGTCACGCCCTCGCGGCCGCTGCCATGCGCCACACCGACCCGGTGACGAAGATCACGATCCTCCCGCGCGGCCGTGCCCTCGGCTACACGATGGTGCTCCCGCTCGAGGACAAGTACTCCGTCACCCGCAACGAACTGCTCGACCAGCTCACCTACGCCATGGGCGGCCGCGTCGCCGAGGAGATCGTCTTCCACGACCCGACCACGGGTGCGTCGAACGACATCGAGAAGGCCACCGGCACCGCGCGCAAGATGGTCACCGAGTACGGCATGAGCCGTGCCGTCGGGTCCGTCAAGCTCGGCTCCGGGTCGAGCGAGCCGTTCGTCGGCCGCGACATGAGCGGCGGGACCAGCCGCGACTACTCGGAGAACATCGCCGAGACGGTCGACGCCGAGACCCGTGCCCTGCTCGAGGCCGCGCACGACGAGGCCTACCAGGTGCTCAACGACAACCGCGACATCCTCGACCGTCTGGCCGGCGAGCTCCTCGAGAAGGAGACGCTCGACGCCCCGGAGCTGGTGGAGATCTTCAAGGACGTCCGCAAGCTGCCGGAACGGCCGCAGTGGCTCTCCAGCGACAAGCGTCCGGTGAGCAACCTGCCCGCCATCGAGGTGCCGGGCAAGGCCGCCTCGACCGCGTCCGAGCAGTCCGACCACGAGTCGTCGAAGCCCCGTCGCCGTCCCTTCGGCAACCCGGGTATCGCCCCCGCGTAGGCCGGCATGACGGACCTGCCGACGAGGCGCTCGCGTCGGCTCGCCGAGGTGAGCCAGGCGCGGGCCGCAGCAGCCGAGCCGCCGACGGTCGCGATCGACCTCCGGGCACCAGCACCGGTGCCGGAGATCGTGACCGGTCGGCGGCGCGACCGCGGTGCGCCGGCCGACGACCGGACCCGGGTGATGGGGATCCTCAACGTCACGCCGGACTCCTTCAGCGACGGCGGCCTGCACCAGGCGTACGACGCCGCGGTGCAGCACGCCCGTGAACTCGTCGCCGCCGGGGCCGACATCGTCGACGTCGGTGGGGAGTCGACCCGGCCGGGGTCGGAGCGCGTCCCCGTCGAGGTCGAGCAGCAGCGGGTGCTCCCGGTCGTGCAGCAGCTCGTGGCCGAGGGCATCACGGTGAGCGTCGACACGATGAACGCCTCGACCGCCGAGCGTTCGGTGGACCTCGGCGCCGCCATCGTGAACGACGTCTCCGGTGGGCTGGCCGACGACGACATGGCGCGCGTCGTCCGTGACACGGGTGCCGGGTTCGTCGTCATGCACTGGCGTGGGCACAGCGACCGGATGTACCGCAACGCCGAGTACGTGCACGCCGTCGACGAGGTCCGGCGCGAGGTCGAACTGCGCGTCGCCGAGCTCATCGTCCTCGGGGTGCGCCAGGAACAGGTCGTCATCGACCCGGGCCTCGGCTTCGCCAAGCAGGGCGTGCAGAACTGGGAGATCCTGGCGGGCTACGAGCGGTTCGCATCGATCGGCCTGCCGGTGCTCGTCGCCGCCTCGCGCAAGCGCTTCCTCGACGGGGTCGGCAGCGCTGCCGGTGCCGCCCCGAAGGAGCGCGACCTCGCCACCGCCGCCATCAGCCTGCTCTCCGCCGAACGCGGGGCGTGGGGTGTGCGCGTGCACGACCCGGCACCGACCCGTGCCGTGCTCGACGTCTGGGACGCCTGGAGGGCAGCTCGATCGTGAGGGACACCATCCGACTGACCGGGGTCCGCGCACGCGGCCACCACGGGGTCTTCGACCACGAGCGCGCCGACGGCCAGGACTTCGTGGTCGACGTCGCCGTCGAGGTTGACGCCCGCGCCGCGTCCGGCTCCGACGACCTCGACGAGACCGTGCACTACGGCGTGCTCGCCGAGCAGGTCGTCGCCGAGATCGAGCGCGACCCGGTCGACCTCATCGAGACCCTCGCCGAGCGCATCGCCGCCGCCGTGCTGACGCACCGTGCGGCCCTGGCGACCGAGGTCACGGTGCACAAGCCGCAGGCGCCCATCACGGTGCCGTTCACCGACGTGTCGATCACGATCCGTCGGACCCGTGGCGGCGTCCGTGCCGCCGGGCCCGACGTCGAGGAAGAAGAGTGAGCCGGGCGGTCGTCGCCCTCGGCGCCAACCTCGGCGACCGGGGGAACACCCTGCGCGCCGCCGCCGCCGCGATCGTCGCCCTCCCGGGGGTGCGTCCGGTGGCCTCCAGCCGCGAGGTCGAGTCGGTCGCCGTCACGCTCGACGGCCCGGACACGACGAAGCCCCGGTACCGGAACGCCGTCGTGGTCGTCGACACCGACCTCGAGCCGCAGGAGCTCCTCGACGCCCTGCACGGCATCGAGGACACCCACGGCCGCACGCGCGAGGTCCGCTGGGGCGACCGGACGCTCGACCTCGACCTCGTGGCGTACGACGACCTGTCCCTCGACACCGTGACCCTGACCGTGCCGCACCCGCGCGCCGGCGAGCGGGCGTTCGTGCTCGCGCCGTGGCACGACGCCGACCCGGACGCCGTCCTGCCGGGTGTCGGGCCGGTCGCCGACCTGCTCGAGCGGGTGGGGGACGACACGGAGCGCGTCGACGAGCCGCGCCTCTTCGACGAGCCGACCCGCGCCTCCAGGCCAGAGACGAGCGATTCGTGAAGCCCACCCGCGCCTCCACCCTGCTCAGCGTCGCCGTCGTCGCGGCCGTCGCCGGCTTCGCCCTCGACGCCGTCCTGGCGTCGCGGCAGGCGCCGACGCTGTTCCTCGCGACACCCCTCGGCGTCACCCTCGCGTTCATCGGCATCGCCGTGGTCCTGATGGCCCGGCCGGTCCGTCGGCACGCTCGCGACGGCGCGTCCCGGTCGCACCCCGTCGACCCGCTCTACGCGATCCGCGTCGTGGTGCTCGCGAAGGCGTCGAGCATCGCGGGCTCGCTGTTCGGCGGGTTCGGCGCGGGCCTGCTCGTGTACCTCCTGACCCGCTCGGCCTTCCCTTCGCTAGGCTCGGTCCTGCCGAACGCCGTGGCGGTCGGGGGTGGACTCGTGTTGACGGTGTGCGCACTCGTCGCCGAACGCATGTGCATCGCTCCTCCTGGGGACGATGACGACGACGACCTCCCCCGGGGCGGCACGACGCAGGCGCACTGACACCGGGGCGGCACGACGCCGGCGCACCGACACCGGGGCGGCACGAAGCCGGCGCACCGACACCGGAGCGGCACGACGCAAGCGCACCGACCCGGTGCACCCAGCACGACCCGACCGCAGGAGGCCCGCGATGCCGCGTGAACGACTCGACGAGCCCGGTCTGGGACTGACCGGCACCACCTGGACCCGGGTGTCGCCCAAGCTCGTCTGGACCGAGCTCGTCACGACGATCGTGATCGGGCTCGTGGTGACCGCCGGCTGCGTCATCATCGGCGTCGTCAGCGGCGGGTTCTCCGGCACTGCCGGCACCGTCTGGACGCTGATCGGCATCGCGGTCGCGATCGTCACCCTCGTGACGGCGATCCTGACGCCGCGACGCGTGCGGGCGATCGGGTACGCCCTCCGTGACGACGACCTCGTCCTCCGGCGCGGCCTGATGTGGCAGCGGTTCACCGCCGTCCCGTACGGCCGCATGCAGCTCGTCGACGTCAACCGCGGACCGCTCGACCGGGTGCTCGGCATGAGCGAGCTGAAGTTCGTCACGGCGGCCGCGTCGACCAACGTCCGGATCCCCGGCATCCCCTTCGCCGACGCCGACGAGTTGCGCGACCGGCTCGTCGAGCTCGCCGAGTCCCGCCGCGCCGGGCTCTAGGAGGGCCGCATGACCTTCCGACCCGGCCCGCCGCCGCCCGCTCCGCCGCACCGGGGCAACGCCGCCGCTGCCGCACCGCTCACCGACGGCGAGTGGCACCGCATGCACCCGCTGACGCCGCTGCTCAAGGGCGGCATCTTCCTCATCGTCATCCTCGGCTACGTGCTGAACAGCCTGCGGGACCAGCTCGTCGAGTTCTTCATCCCCGGCGGTGGCCCGCAGGACGACGGCGACCCCGTGCGGTACGTCTACGAGCACGGCGTCGTCGGCTGGGTGCTGCTCGGCGTGGCTGTGCTGTTGCTGGTACTCCTTGCGTTGTTCACCCTCTCCTGGCGCATGCACGAGTTCCGGGTGACCGGCGAGATCGTCGAGGTCCGCTCGGGCGTGCTCTTCCGGACGAACCGCAAGGCCCGGCTGGACCGCATCCAGGGCATCAACATCTCGCGGCCGCTCATCCCGCGGATCTTCGGCACCGCCAAGCTCGAGATCGCCCAGGCCGGCAACGACGCGAACGTGCAGCTCGCCTACCTCGGGGTCAAGGCTGCGGACGACCTGCGGCAGCGCATCCTCGTGCTGGCCTCCGGGGCGAAGGACGACGAGCGGCAGCACGACCCGGCCCGGGCGTCGAACGGTGTGCTGCAGGACCGTGTCGACGAGATCTTCTCGCCGGAGCTCGACCCCGCCGCGGTCCGCGCGACGCGCATCGTGAAGGTGCACCCCGGCCGGCTCATCGCGTCGATGCTGCTCTCCGGCACGACGGTGTTCATCCTCGCCGCGGTCGCCGCGATGATCGTCAGCGTGGCGCTCACCGGCGAGTACGGGATCCTCTTCGGCCTGTTCCCCGCGGTGATCGGCGCCGGCGGGTACTACGTCCGGAAGTTCTCCCGCTCGCTCCAGTACACGATCGCCGAGACCCGCGACGGCATCCGGATCGGCTTCGGGCTCGTGTCCACCTCGAACGAGACCCTGCCGCCCGGCCGCATCCACGCCGTGAGCGTCGCGCAGCCGCTGCTCTGGCGGCCGTTCGGCTGGTGGGACGTCCGGATCAACCGTGCGACGAACGCCGGCAACGGGGCCTCGAACAACCAGCAGGTCTCGTCGATCGTCCTGCCGGTCGGCACCGCGCGCGACGTCCGCGAGGTCCTCGACATCATCCTCCCCGGCCTCGTCGGCACCGCCGTCGCCGGTCCCGCCGCCTCGCAGGAGCAGCTCCGCGAGGGCTCGGCCGAGGCCGTCGACGTCGTCGACGACAGCCTCACCACCACGGGCGACCACGGCGGGTTCGTGCACTCCCCGCGCCGGGGCGCCTGGCTCCGCCCGTTCGCGTTCCGCCGCAACGGCTACCGCTTCGTCCCGGGCGCCGTCCTGCTCCGGCTCGGTGCCGTCTGGCGCTCGCTGGTCATCGTGCCGCTGCCGCGCGTGCAGAGCGTCAAGGTCTCGCAGGGGCCGCTCGAGCGTGCACTGCGGCTCGCGTCGGTGCACGTGCAGACCGTGCAGGGCCCGGTCTCCGCGAGCATCGGTGCGCTGGACGCGCGGGACGCGCAGCAGCTGTGGTCGGACACCTCGTCCCGCGCGGTCGAGGCGGCTGCGGCCGACACCTCCCACCGGTGGCGCGAACGGGAGGCGCGGCTCGCCCCCGTCGCGCCGGCCGCGGCCCCGGAGTGGTCACCAGAGCGACGAGTGGACGCGGTGGACCGGGAGCAGTCGTCGCCAGCGCGCGCACCCGGCGGCGCCGAGCCGGTGCGGCCGACCGGCACCGTGCCTCCTGGATCGCCCTGGGGCGACACTCCTCCGCCGGGAGCCGCGCGGTGAGGGCAGGGCGGCTGGGAGTCGGCGTCCTCGGCGCCGGACGGGTCGGACCGGTCCTCGGAGCAGCGCTCGCGAACGCCGAGCACGCCGTCGTCGGCGTGACGGCAGTGTCCGAGGCCGGACGCGACCGCGCCGAGGCGATGCTCCCCGGCGCACCCGTCCTCGAGACCCCTGACCTCGTCGAGCGCAGCGAACTCGTGCTCCTCGCCGTGCCGGACGACCAGCTGGCCGACCTCGTGCAGGGGCTCGCGGACGCCGGCATCTGGCAGCCGGGACAGCTCGTCGTGCACACCAGCCCGGACCACGGCGTGGGCATCCTCGCACCGGCGATGGCTGCAGGGGCGATCCCGCTCGCGATCCACCCCGCGATGGCGTTCACCGGAACCAGCGTCGACCTCGTCCGGCTCCGCGACGCGTACTGCGCCGTGACCGCACCGTCGCCCGTGCTCCCCATCGCGCAGGCGCTCGTCGTCGAGATGGGTGCGGAGCCGTTCGTCGTCACCGAGCAGGACCGGCCCGCCTACGCCGACGCCGTCCGCGCCGCGGTGAGCTTCTCGACCGCGATCGTCGACCAGTCCGCCGGCACGCTGTCCGGCATCGGGGTCGAGTACCCGGGCCGGGTCCTCGGAGCGCTGGTCCGCACGGCCGTCGACAACGCGCTCGCGGCGGCCGACGGGCAGGCGACGCTCTAGTCCGGCCGCGCTGTACGATTTCCGGGACCCCCACGACCATCGGAGCCGCACCAGCATGACCGACGAGACCGCACCCGCCACCGAGCCCTCCGCCGCCGAGATCGCCGCGGCGGAGACCAGCGAGCAGCGACAGGTCCGGCTCGACAAGCGGGCGAAGCTCCTCGAATCGGGGATCGAGGCGTACCCGGCGGGCCTGCCGGTCACCACCACCATCCCCGCGGTCCGTGCACAGTACGCGCACCTCGAGACCGGCGAGGAGACCCAGGACGTCGTCGGGATCGCCGGCCGCATCGTGTTCTCGCGCAACACCGGCAAGCTCTGCTTCGCGTCCCTGCAGTCCGGCGACGGCTCCCGCATCCAGGCGATGGTGTCCCTCGCCGAGGTGGGCGAGGAGTCGCTCGCGCGCTGGAAGGAGTTCGTCGACCTCGGGGACCACGTGTTCGTGCACGGCCGGGTGATCTCCTCGCGGCGGGGCGAGCTGTCGATCATGGTCGACGACTGGCAGATCGCGGCCAAGGCGATCCTGCCGCTGCCGAACCTGCACAACGAACTCAACGAGGAGACGCGGGTCCGCCAGCGCTACCTCGACCTCATCGTGCGCGAGGAGGCCCGGGCCACCGTCCGCGCCCGTGCCGCGGTGATGTCGTCGCTCCGGCAGACCTTCGCCGGTCACGACTACCTCGAGGTCGAGACCCCGATGCTGCAGACCCAGCACGGCGGTGCCTCGGCGCGGCCCTTCGTCACGCACTCGAACGCGTTCGACACCGAGCTGTACCTCCGCATCGCGCCGGAGCTCTTCCTCAAGCGCGCCGTCGTCGGCGGCATCGACCGGGTGTTCGAGGTGAACCGGAACTTCCGCAACGAGGGCGCCGACTCGACGCACTCGCCCGAGTTCGCGATGCTCGAGGCCTACCAGGCGTACGGCGACTACGAGCAGATGGCCGACCTGACGCAGGAGCTCGTGCAGAACGCCGCGCGTGCGGTGACCGGCGGCTCGCTCGAGGTCACCTGGGCGGACGGCACGACGTACGACCTCGGCGGCGAGTGGCCGCGCATCGACATGTACGGGTCGCTGTCCGAGGCGGCCGGTCGCGAGATCACCCCGGAGACGCCGCTGTCCGAGCTGCGGGCGCTCGCCGATGCCGAGGGCGTCGAGGTCGCGCACGCCACGCACGGCAAGTACGTCGAGGAGCTCTGGGAGCACTTCGTCATCGACTCGCTCGACCGTCCGACGTTCGTGATGAACTTCCCGGTCGACACCTCGCCGCTGACCCGCGAGCACCGCAGCCGCCCGGGCATCGTCGAGAAGTGGGACCTCTACGTCCGTGGCTTCGAGCTGGCGACGGCGTACTCCGAGCTCGTCGACCCGGTCGTGCAGCGGGAGCGGTTCGTCGAGCAGGCGAAGCTCGCTGCGGGCGGCGACCTCGAGGCCATGCGCGTCGACGAGGAGTTCCTGCGGGCACTCGAGCACGCGATGCCGCCGTCGGGCGGCATGGGCATGGGCATCGACCGGCTCCTCATGGCCATCACGGGCCTGGGCATCCGCGAGACGATCCTGTTCCCGTTGGTGAAGTAGGACCCAGCTGGCGGCGCCGTGCCGGGGGTTAGGATGCTCGGGTGCCGCATGGAGTCGTGACCGGGATCATCTTCGCCCTGACGCCGACCGTCGTGGTCGGCCTCATCTTCTGGTTCGTGATGCGTGCCATCATGCGGGCCGACCGCACCGAGCGTGCCGCGTACGCCAAGGTCGAGGCCGAGGAGCGTGCCCGCTTCGAGCGTGAGCACGGCGTGCCGGCACCGGCGCCCGCCTCCGCGGAGTAACCCGCTCCCGATCAAGAGGCCGCCCGCGGCCGACGTCACCCGGTGTTCACCGCGCGGTGCGACCCTGGCGTGCATGCGCGCGACGCCGGACGGCACGGACCCCGACCCCGACCCCGACCCCGACCCCGACCCCGACCTCGATCCCGATGACGCGTTCGGGCACCCGGCGGTCGCGGATCCCGCTCGCGACGACAGCGTGTGGCCCGACGGCGAGGGCGACGACGACGACATCGACGTCTGAGCGTCCGGACACCGTCACCGGCCGTTCACCCCGACGTCGTCTGCCGGCGTGAGCATCGTCCGCATGTCCATCACGCAGATCATCTCCGGTGGTGTCCTCGCGAACCGCGGAGGCGTCTTCACCGGCCGCAGCCTCGTCGGCGACATCGAGAGCGAGTACGACGAGTTCGACCGAGACGCCGACCTCGAGGTCTCGAAGCGTCGCGAGGGGTGGCTCGAGCCCTCCTGGTGACCCCCGCCTGTTCGGTTTTCGGGGTACGACGACCGGATCGCCACGATCCGGACCGCCGTACCCCTTTTTCGTGTCCACTGGACGCGGCGGCCCGGGGTACAGGATCGGAAACGAGCAAGAAACACCGATGCAACGCCGGAAACACGGCGACATCCCCTTGATTCTCGACCATGCGGGGGACCAGACTGACGACAGGCTGTACCCCTCGGGGGACGGTATCCATGGTGAAGCACGGAGAAGCCTGAGAATCGATCCGATCGGTTTGTGGGGTACACCTCCGGAACGCTTTACTCGTGACACCCCCAACGAGGTCATCACCCGTCGAACGCAGGGAGTCATCATGACGATCGCAACCGCAGCACCCAAGACGACGACCACCGGCACCACCGCACGTCGCACCAAGAAGACCACCGCAGCGAAGGCTCCGGTCACCGCGGTCGAGACCACCACGCTCGACACCGAGGTCGAGGCCGACGAGCAGCTCGCGGGTGTCCGCGGCGCCTCGGTCGACCAGGTGGGCGACTACCTCCGCCACATCGGCCGCCTCTCGCTCCTCACCGCCGAGGAAGAAGCCGAGATCGCCCGACGCATCGAGGTCGGCCTCTTCGCCGGGGAGAAGCTCGCCACCGAGAAGGGCCTCGCGAAGACCCTGCAGCGTGAACTGCGCTGGCTCGTCCGTGACGGTGAGCGCGCCAAGGAGCGCATGATCACCTCGAACCTCCGCCTCGTCGTGAGCATCGCCAAGCGCTACTCGCAGCGCGGCCTGCCCTTCATGGACGTCATCCAGGAAGGCAACCTCGGCCTGGTCCGCGCGGTCGAGAAGTTCGACTTCACGCAGGGCTACAAGTTCTCGACGTACGCCACCTGGTGGATCCGTCAGGCGATCTCCCGCGGTCTCGCCGACAAGGCCCGCACGATCCGCATCCCGGTCCACACGGTCGAGCTGATCAACAAGATCTCCCGCACCGAGCGCGACCTCACCGTCGACCTCGGCCGCGCGCCGATGCCGGACGAGGTCGCGGCCGAGCTGAGCATGAGTGTCGACGAGCTCGTCGACCTCAAGGGCCGCTCGCACGAACCGGTGTCGATCCACACCGTGGTCGGCGACTCGGACGACAGCGAGCTCGGCGACTTCATCGAGGACGAGGATGCTGCGTCCCCGAACGAGCTGACCGAGACGACGCTGCTCCACCGCGACATCCGCTCGATCGTCGCCGAACTGCCGAGCGACGAGGCGAACGTGATCCGCATGCGCTACGGCCTCGACGACGACAAGCCGATGACGCTCGACGAGATCTCGAAGATCGTCCACACGACCCGCCAGGCGGTCAGCCGTGTGGAGTCCCGTGCCAAGCTGCGGCTCTTCGCCAAGGCGGTCTCGCAGGACATGCAGCTGTACCTGACCGACTAGGTCAGTGGACTTCGGCCGGCACGTGAGTGCCGGCACGGGGAACCGGGTCGTTCTGTGGGAAGACGATCCGGTGGGGTGATGGGACGGCCCGCTCGCGCTTCGGCGTGAGCGGGCCATTCACGTTCCCGGAACCGAGCGGTGCGCAGGGCGCAGGGCCCGGCCCGCTACTCCTCGACCTCGCGCCCGAGCTTCTGGCGGAGGTCCTGGGGGATGAGCTCGATGAGCTGGTCCGGTCGCACGGGCAGGTCGAGCAGGCTGAGCTTCACGCGTCCGGTCCGCCCGTGGCGCTCGGCGTCGAGTCGGACCACGCTGCCGGCGTCCTTCCGCAGCCGCACGTCGATCTGCGCACCGGTGGCGACCTCGCCGACGACGAGTCCGTCGACCTCGAGCGCTGCGCTGCGGGTGCCCTCGGCGATGTCGAACCGGTAGCGCTCGCGAGCGGCGAGGACCACGGCACGGTCGATCCCGGCCATCGGCGCGACCGGGGTCACGACGGAGCCGGACAGCGCGGGGGAGAGGACGGGGCCACCGGCGGCGTAGTTGTACGCGGTGGACCCGGCCGGGGTCGCGGCGACGATGGCGTCCGCCCGGTAGTAGCCGTACCCGAGCCCGCCGACACTGAGGTCCGCGGACACCTGCCCGGCGCCCGGTCGTCGCACGATCGTGAGGTCGTTGAACGCGAGGTAGTCGGTGCGGGCTCCGCTCCAGAACAGCCGGGCCTCGAGTGCGTGGTGCGGTTCGAGCTGGTAGTCGCCGGCGGACAGCCGCTCGAGCGCGACCTCGAGCTCGGGCGGCTCGATCTCGACGAGGAAGCCCACGTTGCCGTAGTTGACCCCGAGCACCGGCACCGGACGCTTCGCCACGAGCCGCATGGCCCCGAGCATCGTGCCGTCCCCGCCGAGTGCGACGACGAGGTCGACCTCCTCCGTGAAGTCCTCGTCCCCGATCACGTCGACCCCGCCGCCGATGCGCTGGACGTCGGCGCGGCGGGCGACGAGGCGTCCGCGGCCGGAGGCGTTCCAGCGCTGCAGGGTCGCGACGGACTCCTGCACGTTCTTGGTCGGGTGGACGACGAGTCCGACGACGGGCTGCTCCATGGTCGCGATCGTACCGATCGCGCCCGGGATCTCCTCTCGTGGACTGTTCACACATGAGATATTCTGCATGTATGCAGATCGCCACGCTCTCCGTCGCCCTGCCCACACTCCGGCACGGACGCGAGATCGTGCTCCTCGCGGAACAGGAGTCACTGGAGACCGGGTTCGGCTTCCTCGACGCCGAACACCTCCTCGTCGCCGCGGTCACGCTCTGCAGCGGGATGCCCCGCTTCCTCGACGTCCTCGACGCGCACGGCGTCACGCCCGACCGCGTCCGCACCGCCAGCAGTGCCTTCGTCGGCGCCGGGGCACCCGGGCCGGTCTCGCCCGACCGGGTCACGTGCACGCCGGCCGCGGCGCGGGTGCTGGCACGTGCCGCACAGCTCGCCGGCCCGGCGGAACGCGTCCGACCGCACCACGTGCTGCTCGCGGTGCTCGACGGCATCGACGACCCGTTCACGGGGGCCGCGCACGACGTCCTCGACGGCCTTGGTGTCGACCCGCGCCGCTTCCGCCGCGCCCTGCGTCGGGCCGCACGACGCGCCTGACGCGCCCCGCGCCGCCCCGCGCCACGCGGCCCGCGCCGACCCGCCGCCCGCGCCGGCCCGCGCCGACCCGACGCCCGGCGCGACCCGCCGCGCGACCCCCGTGAGCACCACCGGGCGCAGGCTCCGGGGCGGACCCGCACCGCGCCTCCCGACCGTCCCCTGTTCACCGGACGCAACGAGGTCACGCCCACGGCGAACAGGGGCAGACCACCCGGGGTGCGCTGGTTACTCTCGATGTACGTCACCGGACTTCCACGAGCCCGGCAAGGGAGAGCACATGTTCGAGAGATTCACCGACCGAGCCCGTCGTGTTGTCGTCCTCGCTCAAGAAGAAGCGAAGATGCTCAACCACAACTACATCGGCACCGAGCACATCCTCCTCGGCCTCATCCACGAGGGCGAGGGCGTCGCCGCGAAGGCGCTGGAGTCGCTCGGCATCTCGCTCGATGCCGTCCGCGAGCAGGTCCAGGACATCATCGGGCAGGGCCAGCAGCAGCCGACCGGGCACATCCCGTTCACGCCGCGCGCCAAGAAGGTGCTCGAGCTGTCCCTGCGCGAGGCGCTGCAGCTCGGCCACAACTACATCGGCACCGAGCACATCCTCCTCGGCCTCATCCGCGAGGGCGAGGGCGTCGCCGCCCAGGTGCTCGTCAAGCTCGGCGCGGACCTCAACCGCGTCCGTCAGCAGGTCATCCAGCTCCTGTCCGGCTACCAGGGCAAGGAAGCGGTCGCCGTCGGCGGCGAGCAGCAGCAGAACGCTCAGCAGGGTTCGCAGGTCCTCGACCAGTTCGGTCGGAACCTCACCCAGGCGGCGCGCGACGGCAAGCTCGACCCGGTCATCGGCCGCGAGAAGGAGATGGAGCGGGTCATGCAGATCCTCTCCCGCCGCTCCAAGAACAACCCCGTCCTGATCGGTGAGCCCGGCGTCGGCAAGACCGCCGTCGTCGAGGGCCTCGCCCAGGCGATCGTCAAGGGCGACGTGCCCGAGACGCTGAAGGACAAGCAGCTCTACTCGCTCGACCTCGGTTCGCTCATCGCCGGGTCCCGCTACCGCGGTGACTTCGAGGAGCGCCTCAAGAAGGTCACGAAGGAGATCCGCACCCGCGGCGACATCATCGTCTTCATCGACGAGATCCACACCCTCGTGGGTGCCGGTGCTGCCGAGGGCGCGATCGACGCCGCTTCCATCCTCAAGCCGCTGCTCGCTCGCGGTGAGCTCCAGACCATCGGTGCCACCACGCTCGACGAGTACCGCAAGCACTTCGAGAAGGACGCCGCACTCGAGCGTCGCTTCCAGCCGGTGCAGGTCAACGAGCCGTCGCTGCCCCACGCGATCAACATCCTCAAGGGCCTCCGCGACAAGTACGAGGCGTTCCACAAGGTGTCCATCACCGACGGCGCGATCGTCGCCGCGGCGAACCTCGCGGACCGCTACGTGCAGGACCGCTTCCTGCCGGACAAGGCGATCGACCTGATCGACGAGGCCGGTGCACGCCTCCGCCTGTCGATCCTGTCCGCGCCGCCGGAGCTCCGCGAGTTCGACGAGAAGATCTCGGCGGTCCGCGGGCAGAAGGAAGCCGCGATCGAGGAGCAGGACTTCGAGAAGGCCGCTTCGCTCCGTGACGAGGAGAAGAAGCTCCTCGGCGAGCGTCTCCGCCTCGAGAAGCAGTGGCGTGCGGGTGACGTCGCCGCGTCCGGCACCGTCGACGAGGGCATCATCGCCGAGGTCCTGGCGCAGGCCACGGGCATCCCGGTGTTCAAGCTCACCGAAGAGGAGACCTCGCGGCTCGTCTTCATGGAGAAGGCACTGCACGAGCGCGTCATCGGTCAGGAAGAGGCCATCTCGGCCCTGTCCAAGACCATCCGCCGCACCCGCGCCGGCCTGAAGGACCCGAACCGTCCCTCCGGCTCGTTCATCTTCGCCGGCCCCACGGGCGTCGGGAAGACCGAGCTCGCCAAGGCGCTCGCCGAGTTCCTCTTCGACGACGAGGGTGCACTGATCTCCCTCGACATGTCGGAGTTCGGCGAGAAGCACACCGTCTCGCGACTCTTCGGTGCCCCTCCCGGGTTCGTCGGGTTCGAGGAGGGCGGCCAGCTCACCGAGAAGGTGCGCCGCAAGCCGTTCTCCGTGGTCCTCTTCGACGAGATCGAGAAGGCCCACCCGGACATCTTCAACTCGCTGCTGCAGGTCCTCGAAGAGGGTCGTCTGACCGATGGTCAGGGCCGCGTGGTCGACTTCAAGAACACCGTCATCATCATGACCACGAACCTCGGTTCGCAGGGCATCGCCGGTGGCCCGGTGGGCTTCCAGGTCGAGGGTGACTCCGGTGTCGGCTACGACCGCATGCGCTCGAAGGTGAACGAGGAGCTCAAGAAGCACTTCAAGCCCGAGTTCCTCAACCGCGTCGACGACACGATCGTGTTCCCGCAGCTCTCGCAGCCCGAGCTGCTGCAGATCGTGGACCTCTTCGTGAAGCGCCTGGCGGACCGCCTGCTCGACCGCGACATGACGGTGGAGCTCACGCTCGCCGCCAAGGAGCAGCTCATCAAGGTCGGGTTCGATCCGGCACTCGGTGCCCGCCCGCTCCGCCGCGCGATGCAGCACGAGGTCGAGGACCAGCTGTCCGAGCACATCCTGCAGGGTGAGCTCACGGCCGGCGACCACGTGAAGGTCGACTTCACCGGTGGCGAGTTCCAGTTCGAGACCGGGCGTCAGCCGGGTCGCGAGGAAGTCCTCGCCGGCGCGGCCGCCGTCGAGGCGACGGACACGCCGCAGGGCGAGATCGAGTCCTAGGACCCGGTCACGGACAGGACGGGAGGCGCGGTGCCAGCTGGCACCGCGCCTCCCGTCACGTCGTGGGTGCGGTCACCCCTGGTGGTCGCGCCCGCGGTGCTTCTCGCGCTTCTCGTGTCGCTTGTGCACGCCGGGCTGCTCGCTCTCGGCCGTGCCGTCCGAGTCGCCGCTCAGTCCGTCCGCCAGGCCGTTGGTCTGGTCGAAGGGGCGTCCGAGTGACTCGTCGTTGAGGTCTGCCACGGAGCGGTGACGCTCGTGGGCTTCGGGTTCGGGTTGATCGTCCATGCGCCGGACGCTACGCGCGGCGCGATGTCGCCCGACCCAGACCCGGGACGGTTCGCGCGTCGCGGTACCACGGGCCCCCGTCCGGGGGTACGGTGGTGACTGCGCGCGAGGGGTTCCCCCCAACACCTCGCACGCAGCGCTCGACCAGTTCCCCCCAACAGGTCGAGACGCGCCGGCCCCGGTCTGTTCGCAGACCGGGGCCGTTGCACGTCGCCGGGGCGCTCGGCGCTCGGCGCGCGTCTCGCGTCCCGCGTCGCGCGTCGCGCGTCGCGCGTCTCGCGTCAGAGGGTGGCCGCGAAGTCCCGGACGGCTCGCTCCCAGCGCTCCGGGTCCTCGTTCCACTCGAGCGTGTGCGGCGCGGTCCGGAACGCGACCGCCCGGGTCCCCGGACGCGCGGTCTGCGCGGCGACGTCGGCCTCGGCGACGAGGGCGTCGGCCGCCGAGTGCACGAGCAGGGTCGGGGTCGCCGACGCCTGCCACGCGGTCGTCTGGACGGGAGCAGCGGCACCCGCCAGCCGTGACAGCACGCCGGTGGTCGCGATCCGTGCCGCGACCGTGCCGACGAACGCGGGGAGGTGCGCGCCCGACACCGCACCGCGGAGCGCCGAGGACACGCTGAGCAGCGGCGAGATCCCGACCAGGCCGTCGACCTCGACCCGGGAGGCGGCGACCGAGCACGCGAGCGCCCCCGCCGACCAGCCCTGCAGCACGACCCGGGTGGCCCCTCGGCCCCGGGCTGCCCGGACCGCCGTCACGATGAGGTCGACCGCGCCGGGGTCGAGCGAGCGGAGCGGGAGGTCGGTCGTGTCGACGACCTCGGACGTCGCGCCGAGGGCACGCCAGACCGGGATGCCCCGGAGGACCTGCCGCGGCCCGAGCGACTGCCCGTGCACGTGGACGACGTGGGTGGGCCCGTCGCCGGGGACGTCGGTCGGCTCGTCGCCGGGGACGTCCGTGAGGTCGTCGTAGAGCAGCGCGTCCCAGCCCCACTCGCCGACGGCTGCCGGGCCGTCCGTGCGCCGCCGGACCGTGTCCCCGTCGATGTCGAGCACGTCCCGCACGCGGACGTCCTGGCCGTCGTGGGTGATCCGGTACGTCCCGGGCAGGCGGGTGTCGCGGGTGGCCACGAACTCGGCCTCGGTCGGGGTGGCGCTCCGCACGGTGGCGGTCGCCGAGTACGGCGTGGGGAAGAGCAGCCGGCGTGCGACGAACGCGCCCAGCCCGAGCGTCCCGACGGCACCCGCTGCGGTCCCGAGTGCGGCGATGCGTCCACCGGTCATGTGGTCTCCTCCAGTCGTGCGGTGGTGAGCGTCGCGGCGGCCGGGACGTCCTGCCCGGCCTCGCGCGCGCGGTCCTCGATCTCGACGGACAGCCGGTGCAGTCGGCTCCGCCACTGGCGACGCTGCCAGGCGATCGTGAAGTACAGCCCCCGGTTGCCGGACGCGCCCTCGAGTCGCCGCAGCTCGGGCTCCAGCGTCCGGAAGCGGACCCGGGCGGCCCGCCAGTCGCGGAACTCGCGGGCGGCGTCGGGCAGCACCCCGCCGGCGGCACCGACGGCGAGCAGGACCATCGAGGTGAGGAAGACCGGTGCGTAGACGGTGCCGAGCACCCGGACCGCAGCGTCCAGCCCGAGCACGTGCACGGCGTCGAGCGCGACCGCGATGGCCGCGAGCAGGACCATCGCCGCGGCGCCGACGACGAACAGCCAGTACATGCGCCCGAGGCCGTCGCCCTCGCGGAAGCCGCGGAGGACCGCCAGTGCGGACCGGGTGATCACGACGGCGATGTACGTCATCTCGACCGCGGAGTAGAGCGCGGTCGGCAGCTGGTCGCCGTACTCGACCATGAACTGCGAGGTGGGCTCGGGGGCGTCGATCAGCACGAACAGCACGACGAGCACGACGAGGACCAGTGCGACGCCGACGAGCCGACCCGGTCGGAGCAGTCGCGCGGACCGGGCGGCCGCCTCGACCGACTGCGCGAGGGCGAACAGGCCGCACACCATCAGGCAGCGGCCGAGCAGGTCGGCGACGTTCGGCGTGCGGGTCAGCCCGCCCAGGAACGTCACGACGTCGGGCTGGTTGATGCTCAGCCCGACGGCCACGAACGCGCAGCAGACCATGAGCCAGGTGACGCTCGCCGACTGGGTCCGGACGAGCCAGAGCCGGGCGACGAGGACGGCCAGGATCAGCCAGACCGGGAGGGATCCCCAGACGTGCAGCGTCACCGGAAGATCCCGCGCGGCGCGGTGTCGGGGTCGAGCAGCCCGATCCGCAGGGCGAGCTGGTCGGCGACGAGCTCGACCGCCTGCTCGTGCGGGGTGTCGAGCGACCGGGTGAACGCCGTCCGTCCGGTGAGCAGCCCCGTGTACGCCTCGTGGTCGCAGCCGGGGTCGGCGAGGAACACGTGCGCGAGCTCGTGCAGCACGCAGGCCACCCGGGAGCGCTCGGACAGGTCGGGACGCGTCTCGAGCAGGGCGTGGTCGGCGCGCTGGATGAGCCGGGCGGAGAGGTCACCGGGCAGTGCGGTCGTGCGGAGCCGGATCGGCTTGCCGAGGGCGGACTCGGCACGGACGAGCAGCTCCGGCAGCGTCAGTCGCCGGGGGAGTCCGAGTCGCTGCACGCTGCGCCGGGCCTCGGCCTGCTGGCGGCGGGCACCGATCCGGTCGGCGAACGCGCTCACGGCGTCGACCCGGAGTCGTCGAGCCGCCGGACGTGCTCGGTGAAGTCGCGGATCTCGGCCGCGGAGGCGAACTCCCCGAGTCGCCGGGTGGCGAACGCCACGACCTCGCGCTTGCGGAGTTCGAGGACGAGTTCGAGCTGCGCCTGCACCCGCTCCGGGACGTCCGTGTTGCCCGCGGCGTCGGTGAGGTACTCGGACGGCACACCGAAGTAGCCGGCAAGCGCGACGAGCAGGCGCTGGTCACGGACGGCCGGCCCGTTGCCCCCGAGCATGTAGCCCCACCGCGGTCGGCTCATCGAGGCGCCCTGCGCCTCGATCTCCGCCACGATCTCCTTGTAGGAGGGGCGCTGCCCGGAATTGGCCTCGACGACGTCCATCAGGAGCTGCAGCTTGCGTGAGAGCTCGCGTCGGTGTGCGTCGTCGTCGGTGTACTCGATCATGTCTCCCCGCCCTGTACATCTGTCTCAGACATGGTAAAACTGAACCAGCGCGTCGGCCAGCGACACCCACTCTGCCAGGCGCGTGCCCGTTCGTCAGGTCGGCATTTCGTGGGGGGATGCCGAACAGGCGGGTTGCGCCGTGCGGTGGTCGCGAGCCGACGACGGACGGGAGGCGCGGTGCCAGCTGGCACCGTCCCTCCCGTCACGGCCGTCGTGCCGCTGGCGCGTCACGCCGGAACCGGCGGGTGGGGCCCCCTCCCGTCCCGACCGTGGTCGCGTTCTCGTGCGTCGGCCTGATCAGGCCTGCACGTCGCCCCGCCACCCGGTGTCGGTGGGTGCCGACTCGACGCGCTCCTTGTAGTTCTGCAGGTCCTTCTTGATGGCGTGACCGCCGACGCCGACCGCTGCGCCGAGCTTCTCGAGGAAGCCGGAGGGCTCCCAGTCGATCTGCGCGGTGACGCGGGTCTCGTCGTCGGACAGCTTGTGGAAGGTGACGACGCCGGCGTGGTCGGTCTCGCCGTCCTTGACCGTCCACGCGACCCGCTCGTCGGGGTGCTGCTCGGTGATGAGGGCACGGAACTCGCGCTCCTGGCCGGCGACCTTCACGGTCCAGTCGGTGGTCTTGTCGTCGACCTGGACGATCTTCTCGACCTCGTCGAGGAACTCGGGGAACTCCTCGAAGCGGGTCCACTGGCCGTAGGCAGCTGCGACGGGGACGTTCACGTCGACGGTTTCGATGATCTGAGGCATGACCCGGACGGTAGGCGGCCACGGCTGGGCGCCGTACAGGGGCGTGTCCCCCGGGGCGCACTAGTGTGAGGGAGATGACTGAGCACGGGAAGCACGCGTTCCACGAACGGGACGAGCACGGCATCCTGGTGCGCCCGGCCCTGGCGTCGGACGTCCCGCACATCCAGCGGCTCATCTCGCCCTACGTCGACCGGCGGATCCTGCTCGGCAAGGAGAACGTCGCGCTCTACGGTTCGATCCAGCAGTTCCGGATCGCCGAGGGCCCCGACGGCGTCCCGATCGGGTGCGGTGCGCTCGCCGTGTTCTGGGACGACATCGCCGAGGTACGCACGCTCGCCCTCGACGCCGACTGGATCCACAAGCGCGTCGGCCACCGCATGCTCGAGGCACTCGAGCACGACGCCCGCGAACTCGGCGTCGCCCGCATCTTCTGCCTGACGTTCGAGGTCGACTTCTTCACGAAGCACGGGTACCTCGAGATCGGTGAGAGCGTCGTCTCGCCCGAGGTGTACGCCGAACTCGTCCGGTCGTCGGACGAAGGGGTCGCGGAGTTCCTCGACCTCGCACGGGTGAAGCCGAACACGCTCGGCAACACCCGCATGCTGAAGATCCTCTGACGCTTTCGCCTGCCCTCCGGCGGGGTTCCCTCGTCGGGCTCGCGCCGTTGTCTACCCTGTGCGCATGTCGTCGTTCCGTCACCCCGTCGGGCCCGAGAAGCCGGGCGTCTACTGGCGCCGTCGTGCGATGGTCATCGGGGTGCTGCTGCTGATCGTGGTCGTCGTCGTGCTGATCGTGGTCGGGCGGGGTGGGGCGTCTGCTGACCCGGGTTCTTCTCCCGCTTCCGCCTCCGCATCGTCTGCCGGGCCGTCGTCGTCGCCGCGTGCCACCCCCTCTGCAGCCGCTTCGCCCTCGGGGTCGGCCTCGGCCTCAGCCTCGTCTTCGGCCTCGGCCAAGGACGGGTCGACGTGTGCCAAGGAACAGATCGAGCTCACGCCCGTCGTCGACAAGACCTCGTACGGCCCCACCGAGGACCCGAAGATCGCGATGTCGATCAAGAACACCGGGTCGAACTCGTGCCACATGGACCTCGGGTCGTCCCAGCAGGTCCTCACGATCTCGTCCGGCGAGGAGCAGTACTGGTCGTCGAAGGACTGCCAGACCGGCGGGACCAACCAGGACGTCACGATCAAGGCCGGGCAGACCCTGACCACGCCGGCGATCGCCTGGGACCGGACGCGGTCGTCGACGTCGACGTGTGACTCGTCTCGGCCGTCGGTCACCGGTGGGGGTGCGAGCTACCACCTGGAGGTGGCGGTGGGGAACATCGAGTCGAAGGCGTCGGTGCAGTTCATCCTCGGGTAGTCCGGTGGTGCTCACCCTGCTACGATGAAGGCAAGTGGATTGGGAATGCCCGGTCGGCGTCACACCCCCGGATCTCCGGGGGTTTTCGCTTGTAAGGGGTAGACCTTGAGCCCCCATCCGAGTTCTGAGCCCGCCGGCGACTTCGGCATCCGGTTGAGGATCCGGTCCCAGGCCCGGTTCCGCTGCTCCGGGTGGAGCAAGTGGGTTCCGATCGGCCGTGCGACGAGGTCGGCGATCTGCAGGCCCGTGCTGTTCGCCTGCTTGCTCGCGATCGCGAAGCGGAACGTCTGGGCCATCCCACGCATCTTCGTCGTGGACAGGATCCGACCGAACTCCCGCTCGAGGTCACGGTCCTCGGTTCGACCGCGGCTCTCGAAGACGACGACCGTCTCGCTCCGCGCGACTCCTTTGCTCTGCCGCTGCAGGAACACCCGCTCGAGCCCGAACTCGAGGGCGACGTGGTACGGACTCGTGTCAACGCCGACACGAGCACGGAACTCGTGTTTCCGGATCGCGCTCGCGACGATGCCAAACCGCTCGTCGAACACCGAGTCGACCCGCTGCATGAACGCCGTCCGAACCTTGGCGTTCAGGAGGATGTCGAACGGCGGTGCAGACTGTCGCATCTCGCGCTCGTGCAGGACGACCATGTCGTGGTTGAAGAAGTCGAACTTGATCCGCTGTACGAGCGGGACGATGCGCTCGACGTACAGGTCGACCGGGAAGATGCAGAACGCCAGGACGAACATCGGGTAGTCCGGGTCGATGCTCGTGAGACTGTGATCTCCGCTTTCGTCGACGTAGACGACGTATCCGCTCCGCACGGGGAGTCAGCATATCAGCGGTGATACGACGGATGCGGGCGGCGCAGAAGTCGTGAAACGGGAACGGGCCCGTCGTCACGAGGACGACGGGCCCGTTCGGGCTGGAGGAGATCAGCCGATGACGGAGATGTTCTCCGCCTGCGGGCCCTTGCGGCCCTCGGTGATGTCGAACTCCACCTTCTGGTTCTCCTCGAGCGACTTGTAGCCGTTGCCAGCGATCGCGGAGAAGTGAGCGAAGACGTCAGCGGAGCCGTCGTCCGGGGCGATGAAGCCGAAGCCCTTTTCGTTGTTGAACCACTTGACGGTGCCGGTCGATGCCATGATGGCGTTCCTTACTTTCTTGCCAGTCGACATCTGCAGTCGACTGCCTTGCGATGCGGTATTCGCTACCGCCGATCCACCGACGGATGTCGTCAGATCGATGCGTCCTGCGGGCATGGGGCCGGTAGAACGGGTTCGGGGCCAGGCGGCCGGGGAAGGCCAGTGACCGATGGCGCTCGAGGTGCTGTGCACCGGAAGAACGATGGACTCCCGCCGAAGCGGTTGGTACCAATCTACAGTCTTGTGGCCACAAGGGAAGAGCCGAAGTCGCCGAACGTCCATGAATCTGGTGGACTGGGTCCCGATGGCAGACAAGGAACAGCGTTTCCGGAGCGAACAGCTCGAGGCGGCGCTCGAGAAGCAGGACGTCGCGGCGGTGGCGTTCGCGCTCCGCAACGACATCGTGATCGTCCCCCGGCTCGTCACCGGCAAGAAGGACATGCAGGTGCGGGTGTTCGGGCGCGAGGGCTCGGACAAGCGCATCCTGCTGCTGTTCTCGTCGGCGGACGCGTACACGGCGATGGTGCCGGACGAGAAGGTTCGGCAGGTGATGGTCTACGACGGGCCGCGGCTCGAGGAGTTCATCGCGGCGCATCTGGACTCGCTCGAGGGCGTCTTCTTCGACATCGCGGGCCCGCACACGATGCAGGCGACGGCCGAGGACCTGCTGGCGGCGCTCCGAGCCTGACTCGCACTTGCGTGTGCGTCGTTCGGCGGCGTGTCGCACCGCCGGCTCTGCGGTGATCAGTGCTGCCGTGATCGGTCAGAACGCTCGATCGAGTTCGCGCTCCCGCTCGTTCGCGGCCAGGGAGAACGCGACCCGCAGTGCTTCGCGGAGGTGCTGGGCGTCCGCGCCGAGCACGGTCGTGAACCCGAGGCGTGCGGCTTCGCTCGCGCGCTGCTTTGTTCCCGTGGTCGGACGGATCTCGCCCGCGAGGCTGATCTCGCCGACGGCCGCCAACGTGTGCGGGTACGGGCGGTCGCGGGCGGCACTCGCCAGGGCCAGCGCGATGGCGAGGTCGGCGCCGGGCTCGGTGAGCTTCATGCCGCCCACCGTGGAGACGTAGACGTCGGCATCCGACAGCTTCAGGCCGGCGCGACGTTCGAGCACCGCGAGCAGCATCGCCACGCGGGAGGAGTCGACGCCGTTCACCACCCGACGCGGCTGGGGTGCCGAGCTCGGGACGACGAGCGCCTGCACCTCGACCGGGAGCGCTCGGCGACCCTCGAGCGCGACGGTCACGCACGTACCGGACACCGGCGCGCCGTTCTTCGACATGAACAGGCCGCTGGGGTCGGGGACCTCGTGGATGCCGTCGCCGGCCATGTCGAAGCAGCCGACCTCGTCCGTGGGGCCGAAGCGATTCTTGAGCGCGCGGACGAACCGGAGCGCGGTCTGCCGGTCGCCCTCGAAGTGGCACACGACGTCGACGAGGTGTTCGAGCAGTCGGGGTCCGGCGATCGTGCCGTCCTTCGTCACGTGGCCGACGATGAGGACCGGGAGCGCGCGGTCCTTCGCGACGCGGATCAGCGTGGAGGCGACTTCGCGCACCTGCGACGTACCACCGGCGATGCCGTCGATCGAGCTCGACGAGATGGTCTGCACCGAGTCGGCGATGAGGAGGTCGGGCTTGACCTGGTCGATCTGGCCGAGGATGACGCCGAGGTCGACCTCGCTCGCCAGGTAGAGGTCGTCGTGCATCGCCCCGGTGCGTTCGGCGCGGAGCCGGACCTGGTCGACGGATTCCTCGGCGCTGACGTAGAGCACGCGCTTTCCGGTCGCTGCCGCTCGTGAAGCGACCTCGAGCAGGAGCGTGGACTTGCCGACGCCGGGCTCGCCGGACAGCAGGACCGCCGCACCCGGAACGACTCCGCCGCCGAGGACGCGGTCGAACTCGCCGATGCCGGTCTGCCAGCGCTGGACGGTGGTTCCGCGGGATTCGGTGATGGGGCGGGCCACGCGGTTGCCCGTGACCGCCACCGAGGTGGTGCCCCGGACGCTGGCGGTGGCCGCGGTGGAGTCCTCGACCGTGCCCCAGGACTGGCACTCACCGCAGCGGCCGACCCACTTGATGCTGGTCCAGCCGCACTCGGTGCAGCGGTAGAGGGACTGAGCGCGCGCCATGATCGCCAGGCTAGGCGGTGCCGCCGACATCACCCGCGCGGTCGTCCGGACCGTCGGGGTGCGTGTCGGGTCCGGCGTCGGGCAGTGTGACCGATCCGGTCATGCGCTGCCGCAGGCGGTCGATGCGACCGGGACGCTCGGCGTGGTCGAGTGCCTCGGCCCCCTCGGTGTCCTGCTCGGCCCGGGCGGTCGCCACTGCTCCGGCTCCGGCACCGAGGTCCTCGGCTTCGCGGGCGGACAGGTAGTGCCGGATCGCGGCGACGACGTCGACCCGAGCATCGACCGCGGGTTCGAACGCGCTCGCCCAGATCTCGTACCCGCGGTCGTTCGGGTGGAACAGGTCGCCGTAGCTGTTGAAGAACGTCCGGCGCAGACCGACCCGCTTGGTGATGGTGTGCAGCGGCGCGACCGTGAGCCCGAACTCCTCGGCCACGCGGTGCACGATCTCGTTCGCCACGGCGACCTTGCGCTCACGGTCGGGGACGAACATGCACGGCAGCTCGGCGACGATCGCGTGCGACGGCACCGCGCCGTAGATGTCGCGGATGTTCCGCTCGAACTTGTCGGGGTGGAAGTCGGCGATGTCGTTCGCGCCGATCGACACCGTGCAGATGTCGGGTGTGTAGTTGCGGAGCTTCGGCAGTTGGTCCTTCCGCGCCCCCCACGTCGTCGAGCCGGACACGCTGAGGTTCACGACGCGGACCGACGACCGGGAGCGGTGTCGGATCCGGCGGGCGAGCAGCCCCACGTACCCGCGGTGGGGCTCGCTCGCACCGACGCCCTGCGCCGCCGAGTCACCGATCGCGAGGTACGTGATCTGCCCTTCGTGCTGCAAACGCTCGCGCCACCAGTCGGCGTGCACGGGCAGCAGTTCGCCGACGCGACGGGCGGCGGCGCGCTGGCCACGGACGCCGGCCCGGGCGCCGAAGGCAGCGCCCCCCAGGACGGTGAGGCCACCGACGACCGACGACAGCAGTGCGATGAGCGTGCGAGATCTCATGCGGTGGACGTTACGCGGACTTCTTCGGGACGCGATCCGTCTCGACCGGGCCGTGGACGGGCGTCCGGGACAGGCCACCTGTGGAGGGGGAGCCGACGCGCGGTGGTGCGTGGCGCCTCCTGGATCGTGTAAACTCTTTCCCGGTACCGTGTCCGAGCGGCCGAAGGATCATGTCTCGAAAACATGTGTGGGGGCAACTCCACCGTGGGTTCAAATCCCACCGGTACCGCCACTGAAAACCCCCGTTCACGCGGGGGTTTTCTTGTTGCTGGGAGTGCCCGTTGTGCGTCTTTAGTGCAGATCTTGCTCAGGGCGTCCCGCGCTGCGGTGCCGCTTGCTCGGGCGCATGCACGGATGAACTTCGTCTGAACCCACAGTCGGAGTCAGATCCCTGCGCTGATCAAGAGTGCAGCCCAGTGCAGGGCTTCGCGCCTGTATGCCCGTGATGGGCCGAATCGAGTTGACCACTGCTTCGCGCTGCCTAAGGTCTAGATCAGCGGGCAGATTTGTGGTGACGGCTCGGCGAGCATCTCAGAACGACAGGCTCGCAGCCACCGGCGCCCGTGGCACTGGGGTGTACCCCCGTTCGACATCGAGGTGGGAACGCTTCAGTCTTAGCGGCGCCAAACGCCTTCTCGCGGTCTGCGACCGCTGAACAGGATCCTTTGACAACTCGCGGCACGTAGTTGAGAGACGCGCGCGTGTGGACAAGCCGCGGGAGAGTGGCCACAGCTGCGAAACGGCTCACAGCTGTGGGGTTAAAGACGAGATGCCTTCGGGGAGCTTGCTCAAGGTCGCGGCGCGGGAAACGGGCCACATGCCGGATCCATGGTGAGCTATGACAAGTATTCATTTCCATGAGACCGGGGAGGACGGCGGACGTGCATCTCACGAGTGTGGAGCTTCGGCGTTTCAAGCAGTTCGGCAAGAGCGACGTGGCACTCATGCCAGGCCTCTCGATCGTTGCGGGTGGGAACAATGCCGGCAAATCGAGTCTCCTTCAAGCCCTTGCCGTATGGGAGTTTTGCAAGGTTGCGACAGTTGCTCAAAAGGGCAGCAGAGCGTTGCTGAATGGCATGACAAGCAGCCAGGGCTTCGGACTTGGAGATGACGAGTTCTCTCCGATCAACGTACCGTCGCTGAAGCACCTGTGGAGCAATCTCAAAACACAAAAAACGGACGAAGACCCTGACGGCTACACCCTCCTCATCGCATGCGAGTGGAAAGACGGCGAGACCGAGCACAAGCTTGCTTTCTCGTTAGCGCTAGCGAACGATCGTTTGTTTATTAAGGTTGCCGAGACTACGATGCATGACGGAGATCGGCCGCCGGTGCTCGCGTACTTACCTCCGTTTGCCGGGATATCGGCTCGCGAAGAGAGAACCTATGGGGCGTTACGCCGCAGGCGCATTGGGGAAGGTTTGGCCGGCGCTATTCTGCGGAATCTGCTGCTCGACATGCGAGACGCGAACACTGCCGAACGAAAGCGACTTCGCGGGGAAAAGCAAAAAATCTCAGACCCGGATCTGCGGGCTTTACGAGCGTCCGATCCCTGGGAACTCCTCCAGCAGACGCTCCGTGAGGTCTTTTCTGCCGAGATATCAATCGCAGATTTCGACGATGAGTACCACACCTATATTCAGGCCAACGTGGTGAAGGGTAAGGTCGACGGGCACCTGCTAACCCGCCATGCCGGGTACAACTCCCGGGACCTCATGGTGGAAGGGAGTGGTTTTCTGCAATGGCTCAGCGTCTACACGCTTGCAACGTCAAGCAGCGTGGACATTCTCCTTTTCGACGAGCCAGACGCCCACCTACATGCGTCGCTGCAAGCTCAGCTCGTAGATCGTCTTCGATACCTTGCTCGCCGTTTTGATAAGCAGGTGCTCCTTGCAACCCATTCGAGCGAAATCTTGAAAACCACTGATCCGACGGATATTCTTGAGGTTCGGACGGGGGGAAAGTTTCGCTACTTAAAAAGCGAGGAACAGCAGGTTGGCCTACTAGTTGGAATCGGGTCAACGTACGCGCCTCGTATCGAAAAAGTGAGGGATAGCAAAAAGATATTTTTCTATGAGGGTACTAGTGATGCATCGGTGCTGAGGGCGATTGGAGAGACCATCGGCTCCCCTCTTCCAACTTCGGTTGCGCTCTGGCGGACCAGTGACCAGCATAAGGAGCGGAAGGTTCTTTGGCGGGCACTTGACGATGAGTTCGGCTCTATCGAGGCATTCAGCCTTCGGGATCGTGACGAAGATCCAATCACGACAGTTGGCGGGGATCTTGAAGACAAACGAGTGCCAGCTGTCCAAGGGTTCGTAACTCGTAAGTGGCGTCGTCGCTACATCGAGTCCTATCTAGTGCATCCGGGTCCTCTGGCGCGCGCCTCCGGCATGTCGGAAGAGCAGGTCCGGGAGGTTCTCCAGAACGACTTCGCACTTGCGATTGGCGCCAACTTCACCGACGCCGACGTGCCCGCCACGCTCTGCGACATCCATGCAAAGGACATTCTCAGTCGGTTCGGTGTTTCTGCTGTCAAAGTTGCCAAGGAATTTCTTATCGATGAAGTCTGCGATGATGTCAAGACCGTTCTCACGCAACTTGAAGAGTTCGGGACAAACTGATTCCTCTCCTGCGGTAGCCCGAGCACGCCGTGCTCAGGGGCGTGGTGGTCGTCGACGGGCGAGGGTATGGCGTACGGCTTCACGTCGCCCTAGAGCAAACGCGTTGCCATCGACTTCCCAACACCTCGTCGACGTGGCGCGTCCTCGACCCGTTCCTGCGCGAGCACTGACCCGCGGCCGTCGGGCCTCACGCCGGCCGGAACCGCCGCCCCACCGCCGCCGCGAGCGCAGCCACGTCGACCTCCCCGTCGCGTGCAGCGAGCCGCTTCGCGAGCTTCCCCGGCCAGCAGACCTCGACACCGCGCGCGGTGAACGACCCGCCGACGAGCGGCCAGTCCGCCCCGACGAAGCAGAGCGCGCCGTGCACGGGCACCGGGTCGACGAGCTCCCGCACGAGAGCCACCTGGCGGAGGACACCGTCCACGAGCTTCGTCCGGTCGCCACCGACGACGAGCTTCTCAACGCGCGGACGGAACAGGCCACCCTCGACCACCAGCCGCGGCCGCTTGCCTCGGTAGTGCTTGGCGTCGACGACCCAGACGCCAGCCCGAGTGACGACGATGTGGTCGATGTTCGCGCGGGAGCCGGGGATGCGTCGGTCGTGGAGCACCACGACCTGATCGGACGCGATGGCGTCGAGTCTCCGTCCGACCTCAGCCTCACCGACGGCGCCGGACCTCCACGCCGCGGTGCTCTGCCGCTCGCTCGAGAGTGCGACGGCGATCGTACCGATCCGCCCCTCGCCCCACGTCGAGCGGATCGTCGCCTCGTCGCGCGCCCTGCGGCGGTCGTACTCGCGCTGCGCGGACGCGCCGGCGCCGGTCGTGTGCTCGGTCCCCATGGACCCATCCACGCAGACGACGAGCCCCGTCTGCGAGCCCCAGTGCGAGGCGCGCGAACGACAAGACGCGACGATCGGACCACCGGACTGGAGGCGCGCACCGGACGCCAGCCGCGCCTCCAGTCCGACAAGCGGTCACGCTGGTCCGCGCGCGCCGACGGGGCGCAGAGTGGAGCGATGCCGACAACCGCACCCGACCCCGCCGCACCGTCGCAGACCGTGCGCCTCCTCGGCGAACCCTGGGGCGACACCTCCCGCCGCGGCCGCCCCTACGCGAAGGACCCCTCCGTCATCCGGTTCGGCGGCCGGTACCTGCTGTACTGCTCCCTCCCGTCGGCGAGCGACGACGAGCCCGAGGGGTGGTCGGTCGGCATCGCCGAGAGCGACGACCTCGTCACGTGGCGGACCGTGGCCATGCTGCCGTCCTTCGGGGAGTACGACCGCAGCGGTGCGGCAGCGCCCGGCGCGGTGGTCATCGACGGACGCGTCCACCTGTTCTTCCAGACATACGGCCGGGGCCGCGAGGACTCGATCTGCCACGCGGTCAGCGACGACGGCGTGACCTTCACGCCGAACCCGGAGAACCCGGTGTTCCGCCCGATGGGGGAGTGGACCTGCGGCCGAGCGATCGACGCGGACCTGGTCGTCGCGGGTGATTGGCTGCTGCTCGGGTGGGTGACGCGCGACCCGACGATGACGACGCAGCTGCTCGGGACGGCACGAGCGCCGCTGGGGAGCGCGTACGGCCGCGCCGACTGGGAGCAGCTGTCCGTCGACGGCCCGGCGCTGGCCCCGGAGCTGCCGTGGGAGCAGGACTGCATCGAGGCGCCGGCGCTGCGGTGGGACGGCGAGACGTTCACGGTGTTCTACGCGGGCGCCTACAACAACCAGCCGCAGCAGATCGGGTGGGCGACGAGCCCGGACGGCCGGACGTGGACGCGCGGCTCCGACGAGCCGCTCGTGCCGGCGGGGCCGGAGGGGGCGTGGAACCACTCCGAGTCCGGCCACCCGGGCTTCTTCCGCGACGAGGACGGCCGCGAGTACCTGTTCTTCCAGGGCAACCCGGACGACGGACACACGTGGTGCATCGCGGCGACGGAACTGACGTTCGTCGACGGGGTGCCGGTCGTGCAGACGGACCCCGTGGGCTGACCCCGCCGGGTCGAGGCGGTCACGAACCGCGCCGTCGAGTGCGGGGCCGGCCCGCGCGCGTGGCAAGCTTGGACGTCCCCGACGCCCCCAACCAGGAAGGCCCCGGATGCTCGAGCTCCCGGCCGTGTTCGAAGTCGGCTCCCTGATCGCCATCGTCGCGATCCTGCTGGCCGACCTCCTCGTCGTCGCGCGGCGTCCGCACGTGCCGACGCTCAAGGAGTCCGGCCTGTGGGTGGGCCTCTACGTCGGCCTCGCCCTGCTCTTCGCCGTCGCGATGTTCGTCTTCGCCGGTGGAGAGCCGGCCGGGCAGTTCCTCGCGGGCTGGCTGACGGAGTACAGCCTGAGCATCGACAACCTCTTCGTGTTCGTGATCCTCATGGCGCGGTTCTCCGTGCCGAAGGCGATCCAGCAGGAGGTGCTCATGCTCGGCATCATCATCGCGCTGGTCCTGCGCGGCGTGTTCATCCTGCTCGGCGCCCGCCTGATCGAGGACTTCTCGTGGATCTTCTACCTCTTCGGGGCGTGGCTGGTGTGGACGGCGATCCAGCAGCTCCGTGGCGAGGACGACGACGATGACAAGGACAGCCTCATCGTGCGGCTGCTCCGGCGTCGGATCCGCATCACCGACACCTACGACGGCATGAAGTTCCGCATCGTGCAGGACGGCGCACGGCACTTCACGCCGCTGCTGGTGGTCCTCATCGCGATCGGGACGACCGACCTGCTGTTCGCGCTCGACTCGATCCCGGCGATCTTCGGCATCACCGAGAGCGCGTTCATCGTGTTCACCGCGAACGTCTTCGCCCTGATGGGCCTGCGGCAGCTGTACTTCCTGCTCGGCGGGTTGCTCGAGCGGCTGGTCTACCTCAAGTACGGGATCGCGGCGATCCTCGCGTTCATCGGCGTGAAGCTCGTGCTGCACGCACTGCACGGCAACGAGCTGCCGTTCATCAACGGTGGGGAGCACGTCGAGTGGGCGCCGGAGATCGGCACCGGGGTGTCGTTGCTGGTCATCGTCGTGGCGATGGGTGTGGCGACCGGGGCGAGCCTGCTGCGGATGCGCCGCGAGGACGAGTCGCACGACGAGGTCTGCCGCGACGCCGGGACGGCGTAGCGGTCCTGCACCGCGCCCGTCGCGCGTGTCCGGCGGTGGACGCACCACGAGACGGACTGGAGGCGCGGGTCGGGCCCGCACCGTCCCTCCAGGCACGGCCGTCACCCCGCTGGCGCGGTGCGCCGGAACCGGCTGGTGGGGTCCGCTAGCGTCGACACCGGACCCCGCCACCCCCTCACGAACCGGATCGAGCAACGATGCCTGACGTCCACCGCCCCGCCCACGACCGCTACGAGCGACTCCCGTACCAGCGCGTCGGGAGGAGCGGCCTGCTCCTGCCCCGCGTCTCCCTCGGGCTCTGGAACAACTTCGGCGCCGACCGAGCGCTCACGACGCAGCGCGACATCGTGCTGCACGCGTTCGACCGCGGGATCACCCACTTCGACCTGGCGAACAACTACGGCCCGCCGCCCGGAGCCGCCGAGGAGCAGTTCGGTCGCATCCTCGAGTCGGACCTCCGACCGTTCCGCGACGAGATCGTGGTGTCGACGAAGGCCGGCTACGACATGTGGCCCGGTCCGTACGGCAACTGGGGCTCGCGCAAGTCCATGCTCGCCTCGCTCGACCAGTCGCTCGGACGCCTCGGGCTCGAGTACGTCGACGTCTTCTACTCGCACCGGCCGGACCCCGAGACCCCGATCGAGGAGACCGTCAGCGCCCTCGTGACCGCGGTCCGCTCGGGCAAGGCGCTCTACGCCGGCATCTCGAACTACGACCCGGCGCAGACGGCCGCCGCGGCCGAGGCGCTCGCCGCCGAGAACATCCACCTGCTCATCCACCAGCCGCGCTACAACATGTTCGACCGGGTCCCCGAGGACGGGCTCTTCGACGAGCTGCTCCGTCTGGGGACCGGCGCGATCGTGTTCTCCCCGCTGGCCGGTGGGCTCCTGACGGACCGCTACCTCGACGGCTCGGTGCCGGTCGGGTCGCGGGCGGCGGAGGGGCGCTGGTTCGGCGCGGACCGGATCGACGACGAGTACCTGACGACCGCGCGCGCCCTGAACGACATCGCCGTGTCCCGTGGGCAGACGCTCGCGCAGCTCGCCATCACGTGGGTGCTCCGGCAGCCGGCGGTCACGTCCGCGCTCGTCGGGGCGTCGAGCGTCCGGCAGCTCGACGGGACGCTCGACGCCCTCGAGGGTGCGCCGCTGACCGGCGAGGAGCTCGCGGCCATCGACGCGCTGGTGCCGCGCGGCTGAGTCCGGGCGGCGCGCTGGCCGCGGGGCGGCGTCCGGGCCAGGATGGTCCCATGACGGACCACGCCGAGATGATCCACCCCGACGTCGCACCGAGCGGACCCGGGTGCGTCGAGTGTGACGCCACCGGGTCCTGGTGGGTGCACCTGCGCCGGTGCGCCGCGTGCGGCCACGTCGGCTGCTGCGACGACTCGCTGGACACCCACGCCACCCGGCACTGGGAGGAGACCGGGCACGCGGTCATCCAGAGCTACGAGCCCGGCGAGACGTGGTCGTACGACTACCGCGACCGCTCGACGTTCGAGGGCGTCGAGCTCGCGGCGCCGACGAGCCACCCCGTGGAACAGGCAGTCCCCGGGCCGGCGGATCGCCTGCCCGGGGACTGGTTGGAACTGCTCGGCGGGTCGCGCTGACCCACCGGGTCCGATCAGGACGTGCTAGCTCGCGCTGACGGCCTCGTCGCGACGCGGGAGCGTCCAGCCCGGGCGCACGAAGTGGCACGTGTAACCGTGCGGGTGCTTCTCGAGGTAGTCCTGGTGCTCCTCCTCGGCTTCCCAGAAGTCACCGGCGGGCTCGACCTCGGTGACGACCTTGCCCGGCCAGATGCCGGACGCGTCGACGTCGGCGATCGTGTCGAGGGCGACCTCGCGCTGCTCGTCGGTCGTGTAGAACACCGCGGAGCGGTAGCTGCGGCCGACGTCGTTGCCCTGGCGGTCCTTCGTCGACGGGTCGTGGATCTGGAAGAAGAACTCGAGCAGGTCACGGTAGGAGATCTGCGACGGGTCGAAGACGATCTCGACCGACTCGGCGTGGTCGCCGTGGTTCCGGTAGGTGGCGTTCGGGGTGTCGCCGCCGGAGTACCCGACGCGCGTGCTGATCACACCGGGACGGCGACGGAGGAGCTGCTGCGCTCCCCAGAAACACCCGCCGGCGAGGATGGCGGTTTCGGTGGTGGTCATGGTGGCCTCCTGGGTTCGGGAGTGCCGCTGGCTACGGCACCGCGTGGTGCAACCGGCGGGGCCGGTCGTGTGTTCCCGCGCTGCGTCAGGCGGTGGTGTCCTCGAGCGCGTCGAGCGTGGCGACGTCCTCGGCCGACAGCACGAAGTCCACGTCGGCGTTCGCGGCGATGCGCGACGGCGTGGTCGACTTCGGCAGCGGCAGGACGTCCTTCTCGAGCAGGTAGCGGATCGCGACCTGGGCGACGCTCTTGTCGTACTTCGCCGCGATCTCGGCGATCTGCTCGTTGTCGAGGAGTCCACCGGTGGCGAGCGGGGAGTACCCCTCGGTGAGGATGTCGTGCTCGCGGTCGAAGGCCGTCGTCTCGTCCTGCGTGTTGCCGATGAACCAGCGGATCTGGTTGGCGTGCGGGACGACGTCGGTGCGGCCGAGCAGGTCCTCGAGGTCGGCGACGGCGAAGTTCGAGACACCGATGCTCTTCGTCCGGCCGGCGTCGTAGACCTCCTCGAGGACCTTCCACACCTCGACGTTGCCGTCCCGGTGGTCCGACCCCATGTCGCTCCAGGGCCACGGCGCGTGCACGAGGTACAGGTCCACGTGACCGAGGTCGAGGTTGCGGCTGGACTCGTCGAAGGCCTCGCGCGCACCGGACGCGGTCTTGACCTCGGCCGGGAGCTTCGTGGTGATGAAGAGCTCGTCGCGCGGGATGCCGCTGTCGCGGACCGCCTCGCCGACGCTTGCCTCGTTGCCGTACGCCAGAGCGGTGTCGATGTGGCGGTAGCCGGCGTCGAGCGCGGCCTTGGTGGCGTCGTAGGCGTCGGCACCGGACGGGATCTGCCAGGTGCCGAACCCGATCTTCGGGATGTGCAGGCCGTTGGACATGGTGAACGTGTCGATGAGAGCGGGCATGCACCGGACAATACGCCGCGCGGACGTCGGTCGGGTCGTCTACCATTCGAACACACGTTCGAACGAGGAGGGCGAGATGATGCTCACGCAGGAGGTCGCCACGCTGTGGTGGGACCGCGGTGTGCCGGTCCGGATGGTCTGGCGCGAACGGCGGTGGCGGGTCTCCGACGCCCCGACGCGGCTGACGGCGACGGCGGAGTACCTGCCGTCGGCGGTGACGCACGCGCCGGAGCACACGGTGGGCTGGCGGTTCCAGGTGAGTGCGGACGACGGTGAGGACGACGTGGTGGTCGTCGACGTCGCGCCGGACGGCACCGGGTGGGTCGTCGCCCGGACGTGGCGCTGACCGGCGCTGCGCGATCCGCGCGGGGGTGTCAGGCGCTGCCGCGCCAGACCACCTCGGTGGGCAGGACGAACCCGCGCGGGGTGTCGTCCGTCCCCGCGATCTGCTCGAGCACCTGCCGCGCCGCGTGCTCACCAAGGGTCCGGGCGGGCTGCCGGACGGTCGAGAGCGGCGGATCGCACCGGAGTGCCCACGCGCTGTCGTCGAAGCCCACCACGCCGACGTCCCCCGGGACCGACCGACCGGCACGCTGCAGGACGTCCATCGCGCCGGCGGCCACGGCGTCCGACGCCGCGAAGACCCCGTCGACGTCCGGCGCCCGGTCGAGCAGCTCGCGCATGCCCTCGACCCCGGCGGTGTAGCTGAAGAGCGGGTTCCGCGCGACGAGCCCGGGGTCGAAGCGGTCGCCGAGCGCCGCGGTGAACCCTGCCAAGCGATCTTGGCCGGAGTCGCGGTCGAGACCGGACGCGAGCATGCCGATGCGTCGGCGGCCGGTGTCCACGAGTCGGCGGGTGATCTGCTCGGCCGCGGCGCGGTTGTCGATGCCGATCCACGACGTGTTCGGCGCGTCGGACGGGTGGCCGACGAAGCACGCCGGCAGCCCGATCTGCTCGATCGCCCGGGTGACGGGGTCGCCGTCGCGGGCGGAGAGCACGATCGCGCCGTCGACGAAGCCGCCGCGCAGGTACTCCACGACGCGCTCGTTGTCGCGGGCGGAGTCGACCATGATCGTGACGAGCTGCTGGTCCGCCTCGGACAGGACGGCGTTCGTGCCGATGAGGATGTTGCCGATGTTCGGGTCGTCGAGCACCTGGACGCTCGGCTCGTGCACGATGAGCGCCACGGCGCCGGACCGCCGGGTGACGAGACTGCGTGCGGCGGCGCTCCGCACGTAGCCGACGCGGCGGACGGCGTCCTGCACGGCTTCGCGGGCCCTGGATGACACGTACGGTTCGTCGTTGAGCACCCGGGAGACGGTCCCGCGGGAGAGTCCGGCCTCGTCGGCGACGTCCTGGATCGTGGCGCGGGAACGGGCGGACATGCGGCAACGATAGCGGCTGGCCACCCGCGGATCGGCGGTCGGACGGCGTCGAACCACGATCGCGACGTCGAGCCGGGCGTCGGTGCTGGTTCGACGTCGGAAACCTGGTTCGGCACGGTCGTGTTGACACGGCAGGAATTGTGTCGTTTACTCTGGGAGCGCTCCCAGAACCCTCCGACCCCGTTCGGTCGGTGCGGACTGGGAGCGCTCCCAGAACTTGGGTGACCTTCGCCGTCGAAGGGGTCGTTCGCGACCGGACGGTGCAGCGCCGCCCCGATCAGCGAGGACCCGACGTGACCACCACCACCCTGCCGACGGCCGCCACCGGCGCGCTCGGGCTCGGCTCGACCGGTTTGGCGTTCGGGTGCGACTACAACCCCGAGCAGTGGGACCCCGAGGTCTGGGTCGAGGACGTCCGGCTCATGCGCGAGGCCGGCGTGAACCTCGTCGCGATCAACGTCTTCGGCTGGTCGCACGTCGAGCCGCGCCGGGGCGAGTACGACTTCGCCGCGCTCGACCGGGTCATCGAGCTCCTGCACGGCGCCGGCATCGGGGTCGACCTCGGCACCGGGACGGCCTCCACCCCGCCGTGGCTCACCACCGCCCACCCCGAGGTCCTGCCGGTCGTCGCCGACGGCACCACGCGCTGGCCCGGTGGACGCCAGGCGTTCTGCCCGAGCTCGCCGGTGTACCGCGAGCACGCCCTCGCCCTGGTCCGCGCCACCGCCGAGCGCTACGGCGACCACCCCGCGGTCAAGCTCTGGCACGTCTCGAACGAGCTCGGCTGCCACAACGCGCACTGCTACTGCGACGTCTCCGCCGAGGCGTTCCGCACGTGGCTCCGCGCCCGGTACGGCACCGTCGACGAGCTCAACGCCGCGTGGGGCACCGCGTTCTGGAGCCAGCGCTACTCCGCGTGGGAGCAGGTCCTGCCGCCCCGGGCGACCCTGTCCTTCACGAACCCCGGCCAGACGCTCGACTTCGACCGGTTCTCGTCCGACGAGCTGCTCGCGCACCACCGCGCCGAGGCCGAGGTGCTCCGCAGTCTGAGCGACAAGCCGGTGACGACGAACTTCATGGTCGCGGCGCACATCACAGCGCTTGACTACTGGTCGTGGACGGCGGACATGGACGTCATCGCGAACGACCACTACCTCGACCATCGTCTGCCCCGACCGCACGTCGAGCTCGCCTTCGCCGCCGACACCACGCGCGGGCTCGCGGGCGGGGCGCCCTGGCTGCTCATGGAGCACTCGACGGGAGCGGTGAACTGGCAGCCGCACAACGTCGCCAAGGCGCCGGGGGAGATGCTCCGGAACACCGTGGCGCACATCGCCCGCGGTGCCGACGGGGTCTGCTTCTTCCAGTGGCGCGCGTCCGTCCAGGGCAGCGAGAAGTTCCACTCCGCGCTGCTCCCGCACGCCGGGACCGACTCCCGCGGCTGGCGTGACGTCGTCGAGCTCGGCGACCTGGTCGAGCGGCTCGGCGAACTGCGCGGTTCCCGCGTCGTCGCGGACGTCGCGCTCGTCTTCAGCTGGGAGAACCAGTGGGCGGCCGACCTGGAGGCGCACCCCACCACCGCGCTCCGCTACCTGGAACAGGTCCACGCGTTCCACGGCGCGCTGTGGGACCTCGGCGTGACGGTGGACGTGGTGGCACCGGGTGCGCCGCTCGACGGCTACGCCGTCGTGCTCGTCCCGGAGCTCTACCTGGTGCGCGACGAGCACGCCGCGGTCGTCGCCGACCACGTCGCCGCCGGGGGTCGGGCGGTCGTCACGTTCTTCAGCGGGATCGTCGACGAGCGTGACCGCGTGCGGACCGGCGGGTACCCCGGTGCCTTCCGTGACCTGCTCGGCGTGCGGGTCGACGAGTTCCTGCCGCTCGCCGCCGACGCGCGCATCGCCCTGTCCGACGGCTCCAACGGCACCGTCTGGAGCGAACCCGTCGAGCTCCGCGGCGCGACGAGCGTGCTCGACTACGCCGCCGGCCAGCTCGCCGGCTCGCCCGCGGTCACCCGCAACGCGCACGGTGCCGGAGCCGCCTGGTACGTCTCCACCGTCCTCGCCGCCGACACGCTCCGCGGCCTGCTCGGTGACGTCCTCGCCGAGGCCGGCGTCGCACCGGACCCCACCGCGCAGCCCGGCCTCGAGGTCGTCCGACGCCGCGACGACCAGCACGAGTGGGTGTTCCTGCTCAACCACACCGACCAGCCCGTCGAGCACCACGTGACGGGCCACGACCTCGTCGCCGACCGACCCCGGACCGGCACCACGACCATCGCCCCCGGTGGCACCCAGATCATCCGCACGGACAGGAAGCGCCCATGACCACCACAGCCCAGCGACCCCGGGTCGCCCGACGTCGACGCGGCGGGGGCTTCCGGTACCGCCGCGCGATCGCCGTCTTCGTCACGCCGTTCGCCGTGCTCTTCACCGCGTTCTACCTCGTCCCGATCCTCTACGCCGTGTGGCAGTCGCTGCAGAAGATCGAGCGCCAGGGGACCTTCGGTGCGCCGACGCAGGTGTTCGGTGGACTGAGCCAGTACGTGCTCGTGTTCCAGAACAGCGAGTTCTGGGGCTCGATCCTCCGCGTGCTGCTCTTCGGTGTCGTGCAGGTGCCGGTGATGCTCGCCCTCGCACTGGTGTTCGCGCTCCTGCTCGACTCGCCCCTGCTGCGCGGCAAGCGGTTCTTCCGCCTGGCGTTCTTCGCGCCGTACGCGGTGCCCGGCGTCATCGCCGCGATCATGTGGGGCTACCTCTACGCGCCGAACCTCTCGCCGTTCTCCGCCGTCACCTCGAAGGTCGACCTGCTCGGCTCCGGCACCGTCCTCTGGGCCGTCGCGAACGTCGTGACCTGGGTCTACGTCGGCTACAACATGCTCATCATCTACTCGTCGCTCCTGGCGATCCCGACCGAGATCTACGAGGCGGCGAAGCTCGACGGGGCGTCGCAGTTCCGGATCGCCTGGTCGATCAAGATCCCGATGGTGGTGCCGGCGATCGTGCTCACCGCGGTCTTCTCGGTCATCGGCACCCTGCAGCTGCTCACCGAACCGACCGTGTTCCGCCAGTTCACCTCGACGATCTCGTCGACCTTCACGCCGAACATGCTCGTCTACTCGACCTCGTCGGTGCCCAACTTCAACCTCGCCGCCGCGTTCTCCGTCGTCCTCGCGGTCGCGACCTTCGTCCTGTCGATCGGGTTCCTCCGACTGACCCAGCGGAAGGCTGACCAGTGACCGTCAACGCACCGAGCCGACGCGACGCCGTGCGGACCGCCGGCCGACCGCTCGAGCCGAACCGCGCCTCCAGGCCCCTGCAGCACGGTGCGCGCGGACCGCGCGAGAGCGTCATCTCGCGCAGCGCCGCGATGCTCGTGATGGGCGTCTTCACGATCTACTTCCTGCTGCCGATCTTCTGGCTGTTCGTCTCGTCGACCAAGACGACCGCGAACTTCAACACGACGTTCTCGCTGTGGTTCAGTGCCTCGTCGGTGCAGGACTTCGTCGCGAACCTGGGCGAGCTGTTCACCCGGCAGGACGGCGTGTACGTGCGCTGGATGCTCAACAGCATCGCCTACGCCGGTGTCGCCGGACTCATCGGCACCGTCCTGTCGGCGATGTGCGGCTACGCGCTGGCGAAGTACCGGTTCCGCGGACGCGAGGCCCTCTTCAACGTGTTCCTCGGCGGCGTCCTCGTGCCGGCGACCGCGCTGGCCCTGCCGCTGTTCCTCATCTTCAGCCAGGTCGACCTGACGGACACGTTCTGGTCGGTCTTCCTGCCGAGCATCGTCAGCCCGTTCGGCGTGTACCTGTCGCGGCTGTTCGCGGCGTCGAGCGTGCCGGACGAGATCATCGAGGCCGCACGCATCGACGGCTCCGGCGAGGTCCGCACGTTCTTCACCGTGGCCGTCCGGCTCATGTCGCCGGCGCTCGTGACGATCTTCCTGTTCCAGTTCGTCGCCATCTGGAACAACTTCTTCCTGCCGCTCGTGATGCTCCGCGACTCGTCGCTGTTCCCCGTCACCCTCGGCCTCTACACGTGGAACTCGAGCGTGAACCAGTACCCGGACCTCCGCACCCTGGTGCTCATCGGGTCGTTCGTCTCGATCATCCCGCTCCTCGTCGCGTTTCTCTCCCTGCAGCGCTTCTGGCGGTCCGGCCTCGGCGCCGGCGGCCTGAAGTAACGCCTGACCAGCACCACCGACCCCACTCACATCCCGAACGGAAACAGCATGAAGACAACGAAGTTCCTCAGCGTCGCCGCCGTCGCGGTCGCCGCGACCGTCGCCCTCGCCGGCTGCAGCACCGGCGGCAGCGGCGCAGGCTCCGGATCCGACACGGCCGCCGCGAGCTGCAAGCCGTCCAGCGGCAAGGTCACCCTCGACTTCACGACCTGGGTGCCCAACATGGACAAGGTCGTGGACATCTGGAACGAGGAGCACCCGGACATCCAGGTCAAGGTCTCCATCGTCGCGAACGGCAACAGCGGCACGTACCAGAACTTCTTCAACCAGCTCAAGGCGAAGCAGGCGCCGGACATCGGTCAGGTCGAGTACGACACCCTGCCGGCCTTCCGCGTGCAGGGCGGCCTCGAGGACATCGGCGCGTGCTCCGGCATCAGCGCCGCGAAGAAGGACTTCTCCGACGGCCTCTGGAACCAGGTCACGTTCGGCGAGTCGAAGTCGGTCTACGCCGTGCCGCAGGACTCCGGTCCGATGGCCCTGTACTACCGCAAGGACCTGTTCGAGAAGGCCGGCCTCGACGTCCCGAAGACGTGGGAGGAGTACGCCCAGGACGCCGTGAAGATCAAGGCGCTCGGCGGCAACATCACCAACTTCGCCAAGGGCGACGTCAACCAGTTCGCCGGGCTCGTGTCGCAGGCCGGTGGCCAGTGGTTCTCGAACTCCGGTTCGGACTGGACGGTGGACCTGACCGACAGCGCGTCGAAGAAGGTCGCCGATTACTGGCAGGACCTCATCGACAAGAAGCTCGTGAACACCCTGCCGAGCTTCACCGACCAGTGGAACAGCGCCTACGACAAGGGGCAGGACTGGACCTGGGTCTCGGCCGTCTGGGGCGCGAACACCATCTCGAGCGGTGCGCCCTCGACCTCCGGCAAGTGGGCCGTCGCGCCGATGCCGCAGTGGACCGCGGGTGAGTCGAAGTCCGCTGCCTGGGGCGGTTCGTCGAACGTCGTCTTCGCGGGGAGCAAGCACCCGGCCGAGGCGTCGGAGTTCCTGGTCTGGCTGAACACCTCGAAGGAAGCACTCGCGGCGCTGAACAAGGAGGCCAACCTCTACCCCGCCTCGTCGACCGGCGCCGAGCTGCCGGCGCTGACCGAGGGGCTGCCGTTCTACGGGAACCAGAAGATCTACGAGGAGTTCGCGACCGCGGCGAAGGACATCCAGCCCTTCACCTGGGGTCCGACGATGACGCAGACCTACTCCGACGTGTCGGACGGCTTCGGGCAGGCGGCGTCCGGGCAGGGCACGCTCCTCGACGCGCTCGAGTCGGGGCAGTCGAAGACCGTGGCGGCGCTGAAGGCGCAGTCGATCCCGGTGAAGGGATGACGCGCGGGTCCTGACGCGCGCCCACGACGGACGGGAGGCACGGTGCCAGCTGGCACCGTGCCTCCCGTCGTGTGGTGGGTGCGGTGTCAGCGCATCGCCTCGCCGGCCGACCCGTACAGGCCCGTCGCGAGGTCGGTGAGCACCGCGAGCAGGCCGCCGGCGTGCGTCCGGTCGACCTCGGCGAGCACCTGCGCGTACCGCTCCCGGTGTTCGCGGACGACCCGCTCGCCCTCGGGCAGGAGCCGCAGGAGCGAACCGCGGCGGTCGTTCGGGTTCGGCGCGCGCTCGAGCAGGTCGGCGGCCGTCATGCGGTCGATCATGTTCGTCACGGCACCCGAGGTCAGCCCGAGGTACCCGGCCACCTCGGTGGGGGTGGAGTAGCCGGTGTCGCTCACGAGTACCAGCGCGCGTAGGGCGTTCTCGTGCACGCCGGCCCGCGCGCTGAGCTGTCCGACGAGGCTCGCGTTCGCGCGCACGACCGCGTCGAACGCCGCGATGAGGTCGGCCGCGTCGGTCGGGTCGGTCGGCGGCGCAGGGGTCACGGGTTCCTCGCTTCGGGTCGGGTGCGGTGGCGTCCCTCGCACTGGGGTCAGTATACGAGTGGTCAATTTGATGAATGACTGACTATCTTGATGATCGAAGCAAACGAGCCCGAGCCGATTGCTCCTCCACTTCCCTGAACGCCCGACCGAAGAGGTTCCCGTGTCCGACAAGCTCCGCACCTCCGCCCTGAAGCGGATCCGATTCGCCCCCGTCGCACTCCTCGCGGGCATCTTCGCCGCCGTGCTGCTCTCCCTCTCGCTCACCGGCACCCTCTCCGGGTTCGCCGCGAGCATCACCAACAGCAGCAACACCGCAGCCAGCGGCACGCTCACGATGCAGGAGCAGAACGCCGGCGGCACCGTCACCTGCACGAGCACCGACGGCGGCTCGGTCTCGACGAACTCCGCCACGTGCTCGACGATCAACAAGTTCGGCGGCAGCACCACGATGACGCCCGGCAACACCGTCACGACCGCGATCTCGATCAAGAACACCGGCACCGCGAACGCCTCGACGTTCACGCTCACCCCGGGCGCCACGTGCACCCAGTCGGCGAACGGTTCGGTGAACGGCACCGCGACCGACCTCTGCGCGAAGATGAACCTCGCCATCTCCTCCGGCTCGACGACGGTGTTCAGCGGCACGCTCGCCAGCTTCAAGGGCGCGGCCGCCTCGGCGTTCACGATGCCCGCCGCACCGGCCGCCGGCGCCTCCGTGCCGTTCACCTTCGCCGTCACGCTCGACTCCTCGGCCGGCAACACCTACCAGGGCCTCGCCGCCTCCGTGCCGATGACCTGGACCTTCACGGCCTAGTCACCCCGACCGGCGACGCTCGACCGACCCCCCTCCGGTCGAGCGTCGCCACCCATCACCCCACCCCGTCCCCCCCCTCCGCCCCCCCACCAGCCGCACACGACCGGAGCAGCAGATGAGCCAGACCGCCGCCATCCCGCTCAGCGGTACGCTCGACCGTCCGCTCCTCGGCGGCCACACCGCCACCCGCTTCGAGACGGTCCTCGCCTGGACGGTCGCCGCGGTCGCCGCCGTCCTCCTCACCGCCGCCGTGCTGTTCCTGTCCGCCGGCGGGCGGTGGTTCGTCGTCGAGACGCCGTCGATGGGCGAGGCCGCCCCGGTCGGCACGCTCGTCCTCGACCTGCCCGTGGACGTCGCCGCCCTGCGCGTCGGCGACGTCGTCTCCTTCGAGACCGCGGCGAACCCGGGCGTCGTCTACACCCACCGCATCATCGACGTCGACGCCGCCGGACTGCACACCCGCGGTGACATCAACGGCGCGACCGACCCGTGGACGCTCACGCAGGAGAACGTCATCGGTTCCCCGGTGCTCCTCGTCCCGAACCTCGGGTGGCTGTTCCGGGCGGCGCCGCTCCTGCTCATCGGCACGCTGGTGATCTGGACGCTCACGAGCGTGTTCACCGACCGGGTCACCCGCACCTGCCTCCGCATCGCCGGCGGTGCACTCACGCTGTCGTACGCGGCCTTCATCCTCAAGCCGTTCGTCAACGTCACGACCATCACGAACTCGGCCACCCACCGCGGCGTCGAGGCCACCATCGTGTCCTCCGGCATGTTCCCGGTCCGGGTCGAGGCCCGTGGTGCCGAGAGCGTCCACCTCGTCGACGGGCAGGTCGGGCACATGGTCATCCGCGAGCTCACGAGGAACGGCCACTACCAGCTCACCTCGAACATCGACCTCGGGCCGGTCGGGTGGGCACTCCTCGTCGTCGCCTGCCTCGTCCCGCTCGTGCTCTGCCTGGCCGTCGGTCGGGTCGAGGCGGTGCGTCCCTCGTGAGACTCCGCCGCCTCCGTGACGGTCGCGTCGTCGCCCTCGTCCTGGTCCTCGCCGTCGCCGTCGTCGGCCTCGCCAACGCGTTCGCGCCGACGCGGTCCGCCTTCAGCGCCGTCGTCGCGAACACCGGCAACAGCGCCGCGACCGCGCCCTACTTCACCTGCGCCGCAGCGGTCGGTGCCGACACCTCGACCGCCCTCTTCGCCTACCGCCTCGGCGAGGCCTCCGGTTCGACGACCGCCACGGACTGGTCGGGCAAGGGCCTGAACGGCACCTACCAGGGCTCGATGACGGCGACCACCCCGAGCCTGAACGCCTGCCCGCGCGACGCCGGGAGCTCGTACGCGCTGAACGGTTCGACGAGCTTCGTCTCGACGCCCCGGTCGTACGCCAACCCGACCACCTTCAGCGAGGAGGTCTGGTTCCGCACGACGGTCGCCGGCGGCATGCTCGTCGGGTTCGGCAGCAACCAGGTCGCCGCCTCCGGGCAGCACGACCGCCAGGTCTACCTCAACACCGCGGGGCAGCTCGTCTTCGGCACCTACAACGGGACGACCCAGGTGGTGACGTCACCGAAGGCGTACACGGACGGCGCGTGGCACCACGTGGTGGCGACGATGTCCGCGAGCACCGGGATGCGCCTCTACGCGGACGGTGCGCTCGTCGCGTCGAACGCGGCCTTCACGACGCCGGAGAACTTCACCGGGTACTTCCGGGTCGGGTACGACACCGTGTCCGGGTGGCCCGGGCAGCCGTCGAACTTCGCCTTCACGGGGTCGATGCGGTACGCGGCGGTCTACGGCTCCGTCCTGTCCGCGACCCAGGTCGCGAACCACGCGGCGGCCGGTCGCTGAGACGACGACGGACGGGAGGCGCGGTGCCAGCTGGCACCGTCCCTCCCGTCCGCCTGTCCGTCCGTCGGGTCCGCGTCGTTACGCGATCGCCATCTCGTTGGGCACGCCGGGCAGCACGTCGCTCGAGGCGATGGTCTCGCCGGTCGTGAGGTCGACCGCGTGGACCCGCCGCTCGGCAGGGTCGGTGACGTAGGCGACGTCGCCGGCGACCTTCAGTGCCGGGTGGGCGTCCTGCCACTCGGCCGGTCCCTCCCACGGGTCGATCACCGGGAAGGAGTCGAGCAGCTCGCCGGACGTCGTGTCGAAGGTGTGCAGCGCGCCGTCGTCCCCGAGCACGACGGCCTCCTCCTCGGGACCTCGGGCGAGGTCCCGGAACGTGTAGCCGACGCCGTCCGGCACGTCGGCGACCCGGTAGGAACCGGATGCCGCGTCGATCAGGGCGATCTGGTGGAGGAGGTACCCCTCGCTGTCCGGGTCGTCGTTGTAGTCGCCGAGCGCGATCGAGGACGTGTCGGTCGTGAACAGGTTGCCGGTCCGGCCGTACTCGGTGGGGGCGTCGAGCTTCGTGAACGCGCCGTCGTCGTACACGAGTGCCCCGTCGGTGCACCCGAAGACCGCGACGTCGCCCTGGACCGCGCCCTCGCCGTGCACGTTCGGGCACTCCTCGGAGCGGGCGGTCTCCTTCCCGTCCGCGTCCAGCGCACGGACCCCGCTGCGGGACTCCTCGTCGCCGATGGTGGTGAGCAGCGTGCCGTCCTCCAACACGATCGCGACGCCGTGGTGCGCGGCCTCGGACTCGGTCGTCTCGGTGTCGGGCAGTTCGGCGCCGTCGAGTTCGGTGTTGTCGAACGTCGTCACCTGGCCGGTGCCGTCGGCGAAGAGCGCCGTCCGGTCGCCGTGGACGACCGCGTGGCCCCCGGTGTCGGCGGGGAAGACCGCGTCGGTGAGGGCCGGATCAGCCGCGGTGTCGAGCACCCGGAAGCCGCTCGGCACCGTGACGAGCACGTGCCGTCCGTCACCTGCCGGGTTGACGCGGGTGAACCCGTCGACCGCGTCGTCGGTCAGGACGCGCAGGTCGTGGTCGAGCACGAGGAGGCCGCCGTCGTACGTGAGCGTGATCCGGGTGCCGTCGGCGCGCTCGGTCGCGGTGCTCGTCGGCTCGGAGGGGGAGGGGTCGGCGGCGCAGCCGGTGAGGGCAAGGGCGGCCGCGCTGAGCAGGGCGACGGGAAGGGCCGCGCTGCGGAGTGATCTGGTCGTCATGATCGTTACTGTACTGATTCTCATTCTCAATTACGAACCGACAGTCCGTCGACGATCGCCTCGGTGTTCGACCGCATCATCCCGAGGTAGGTGGACGCGGGTCCGTCGGCCGTGAGCGACTCGGTGGCGAGGGAGCGGATCTCGACGTGGACGCCGACCTCGTCGGCCAGCACCTGCGCCAGGCGTGCGGGCTGGGACGCATCGGCGAACACGGTCGGCACGCCGGCGTCCGCGATCGCGTCGGCGAGGTCCCGCAGGTCCGCCGCGCTCGGGGAGGCGAGCGTCGTCCCGCTCGGGATGACGGCTCCGACGACCCGGAACCCGTACCGGTCGGCGAGGTACCCGAAGACGTGGTGGTTCGTCACGAGGGCCCGCTGCCCGGGGCTGAGCGCGCCGAAGGCCTGCTCCATCTCCCCGTCGAGCGCGTGCAGGGCGTCGAGGTAGTCCGCGGTGCCCGTCGCCCGGACGCCAACGTCGCGGAGGTCGTCGTCGAGCGCCTCGACGACGTCGACCATCCGTGCGGGGTCGGTCCAGATGTGCGGGTCCGGGCCGCTGTCGTCCTCGGTCGTCCACTCCAGTGCGTCGACCGCGTCGCCGGCGGTGAAGACCGGGACGCCGTCGTCGGCCGCGGCCCGGACGTGCCGGGACACGCCCTCCTCGAGGCCCAGCCCGTTCTCCACCACGAGGTCGGCGGTGCGGAGTCGCGCGGCCTCCTGCGCGGAGGCCTCGAACGAGTGCGGGTCCGCTCCGGCGGGCATGAGCACCATCACCTCGGCCGCGTCGCCGACGACCTCCGAGACGACGTCGCCGAGGATGTTCGTGGTGACGGCGACGAGTGGCCGGTCCTGCCCGGGAGCAGCGGTGCACCCGCTCGCGCCGAACGCGACACCCACGACGGCGAGGACCGTGACGACGACGGCCCGTGTGCGTGCCCGCGTCACAGTCCGACCTCCGCGAACGCGGCCGGGGCCACGCCGAGGTCGATGGTCCGGGCGACCCGCGCGCCGTCGGCGAAGTCGATCTCGTGCACGGTCCCCGTCCCGCGGTCGGCCAGGTAGGCGCGGTTCGCGTCGAGCTGCAGCAGGGGCGGGGCGTCGTCGGCGACGAGCGGATCGGTCGCGACGATCGCTCCGGTGGCGAGCGTGTGCACCACCACCCGCCCGGTGTCGTCGACGCCGACCACGTGCTCGTCGGCGTCGTCGACCGCGGCGACGGCGCGGAGCGGGCGCTCGGTCGGCACCAGGCGCCACGAGTGTTCGCGGCTGTCGAGCAGCCAGAAGCCGGCGTCACCGGCCAGGCCCGCGACCGTCGGTCGTCCGGCGCGGGCGGCGAACGAGGTCGGCCGTTCGGCGCCGTCGGGCAACGGCACCGCCGTCGCGCCGTCGTCGTCCACGACCACCGCGCCGTCGGAACAGCCGACGACCGAGCCGGCCCGGGTGACGATGCCTCCGGCCGGGTCGGTGCACGCCGCCTCGGTGCCGGTCGGCGAGCCGTCGGCGTCGAGCACCCGGACGACGTCGTCGGTCGCGGCGACGAGGCGGTCTCCGTCGGGGAGCAGGACCCGTGCGTCGATACGGGTCCGTTCCTCGACGGTCCCCTGGCCGAGCGCGGCCCGGTCGAGCACGACCGCCTCGTCCCGCTCCGGCCAGGTGATCGTCGTGGTCGTCTCAGAGGAGTGCACCTCGACCGGACCGCCCCCCGCCATCGTGCCGACGACCCGTGGCTCCGCCGCGTAGTAGTGGGTGTGGTCGCCGTGGTCGACCGTCCAGGCACCACCGTCCACGATCGTGGTGCGGCTGTCGGAGCTCGTCACGAGGAACCGGCCGTCGGTGGCGGAGTGCGTGGGCACGTCGACGTCGTCGAGCGCGGTCGACTCGCTGCTGAGCAGGTCGTGCAGCGCGGTCTCGCCCGTCCCGGAGACGGCCAGGAGGCGCAGCTGCGGTTCCCGGGATTCGCTCGCCCCCTCGACGAAGCCGTGTGGCCGGGCGGTCGCGCCGGCGTCGCCGGGGGCCGTGCCCGACGAGCAGCCCGCCGTCGCGACGGTGAGTCCGACGACGAGGCTCGTGGTGAGCAGGGTGCGCGTGGGAGCGCGCCGGGTGGAGTGGGTCATGCTGCCTCTCGAGGTGCTGGTACTGCTGTCGGTGGTTCTGTCCCGGGGGTCCGGTCGCGGACCCGGGTGCTGAGCGACGCTGCCGTGCGCGAGAGGCCGACCCCGGCGACGGCGACGGCGGCGATGCTCGCTCCCGCGGCGGTGCCGAGGTGCCACGAGACGAGCAGCCCGACGAGGACGGCCGCGATGCCGATCCCGGCGGCGAGCACCATCGTCGAGCCGACGTGCCGGGTCCACGCACGGGCGGCGGCTGCCGGGGCGAGGAGCAGTCCCACGACGAGCAGCGTGCCCACCGCCCGGTACGAGGCGATGACCGCGAGCGTGACGAGCCCGACCAGCACGATCTCGGCGGCCCGTGGGCGGAGGCCGAGGGTCGCGGCCTTCCGGACGTCGAACGCCGCTGCCGTGAACGGACGGTGGAAGAACACCGCGGTCCCGAGCGCCACCGCGACGGCGATCGCCAGGCCGGTGAGGTCCGCACGGGTGACGGCGAGGACGTCACCGAACAGGATCGCGGTGACGTCGGTCGCGAAGGACCTCGAGGAGGAGACGATGATCACCCCGAGAGCGAGCATGCCGACGAACAGGAGCCCGATCGACGTGTCGTACGAGAGCCGGGCCCGACGGCGGAGTGCGCCGACCCCGAGCACCATCACCGCGGCGCTGGCGGCGGCGCCCAGCGCGACGGGGAACCCGGTCAGCGAGGCGATCGCGACGCCGGGGAGCATGCCGTGCGACAGCGCTTCGCCGAGGAAGGCCATGCCGCGGACGAGGACCCACGTGCCGACGACCGCGCAGAGCACCGCCGCCAGTCCGCCGCCCACGAGGGCACGGACCATGAAGTCGACGGAGAGGGGATCGGTCAGCCAGGTCACGGTCGGAGACGCTACATGAAAATGACTATCGATACTGATAGTGTCCTCAGGTGCCCACGACGACCGACGCTGCCACCCTTGACGTCGCCGGACTCGTCGTCCGACGCGGCGACCGGACCGTCCTCGACGGGGTCGATGCGACCTTCCCCGCCGGTGCGGTCACCGCGCTGACGGGGCCGAACGGCTCCGGCAAGTCGACGCTGCTCGACGCGCTCGCCGGGGCCGTGACGCCGGATGCCGGGGCGGTGACGCGCCGCACCTCCGTCGGCGTCGCCTACGTGACCCAGTCGGTCCCGCCGAGCGCGCTCCCGCTCACCGTCCGTGCCACGGTCCGCATGGGCCGGTGGTCCGGCCGTCCGTGGTGGCGACCGCTCGTGCGTGCCGACCGCGACGTGGTCGACGAGCAGCTCGACCGGATGGGGATCGCGTCCCTGTCGGACCGGCCGCTCGACGAGCTGTCCGGTGGGCAGCGTCAGCGGACCCTCGTCGCGCTCGGACTCGCGCAGCGGGCGGGGGTGCTCCTCGTCGACGAACCCACGGCCGGGGTGGACGCCGAGTCGGGTCGGCTCGTGGTCCGCGCGCTCGCCGACGAGGCAGCGTCCGGGGTCGTGGTCGTGCACGCCACGCACGACCCGACGGTCATCGCCGGAGCGGACCGGGTCGTCCGGCTCGGCTGACCGTGGCGGCGCCGTCCCTCAGGACCGTCAGGGGCAGGCGACGGCGACGGACCCGGTCGCGGTCGTCTCCGCCGGAGCGGACGCACCTGCCGGATCGGGGACCGCGGGAGCGGTGACCTGCGCCGGGGCGGCACTCGAGCGGCGCGCACCCAGCGTCACGAGCACGATCGCCCCGACGACCGCGACCCCGCCGGCGAGCCAGAAGTCGACGGCCAACCCGAACGACGACACCGCGGCCCCGCCGAGCACCGACCCGGCCGCGATCGCCAGCTGGATCGTCGTCACGAACAACGCGAGCCCGGTCTCCGACCCCGCGGGAGACGACGTGGACATCCAGGTCTGCATGCCGAGCGGCAGTGCTCCCCACACGAGGCCCCACACGACCAGCAGGACGAACACCCCGACGACCGAGTGTGCGAGCAGCGGGAGCAGGACGACCGCGCCGGCGAGGACGAACTTCGCGGAGCCGATCGTGCCGAGGACGCTCCGGCCGAGCGTGAACCCGGCGACGAAGTTCCCCACGATGCCCGCGATGCCGAAGACCAGCAGCGCGATCGTCACGGTGTCCGCGCCGACCCCGACGAGGTCCTGCAGGTACGGCGCGATGTAGGTGTAGGCGGCGAACTGCGCGGTGAAGAGGAACGCGGCACCGATCAGGCCGACCCGGGCCCTGCGCACACCGAGCAGCGACCCGAGCGTGCCGAACCGGACGCGCTGCTGGGCGGGGATCCGCGGGAGCATCGCGAGCTGCAGGCCGAGCGCGACGAGCCCGAGCACGCCGCCGATCACGAACGCCAGCCGCCACGTGGCGAGGGACGACACGAGTGCGCCGAGGGGCAGGCTGACGACGGTCGCGACCGAGACGCCGGCGGTGATGAGGGACGTGGCGCGGATCACGGACTCGGGGCGCACGAGGCGTCCGGCGATCCCGGCGCCGATCGCCCAGAAGCCGCCGATGCCGACGCCGAGGAGCATCCGGGCCACGAGCAGCACCCAGAACGAGGGTGCCACCGCAGCGAGTGCGTCCGCGACGACGAGCAGTACCGTCAGGCCGACCAGGACGACCCGGCGGTCGAGCGCGGACGTCCACACGGTGACGACCGGCGCGGCGACCGCTCCGACGAGGCCGGTCGCGACGACCATGAGCCCCGCGGTGCCGACACCGACGTCGAGGTCGGCGGCGATGGCCGGCAGCAGGCCGATCGGGAGGAACTCGGACAGGACGAGGACGAACGATCCGAGTGCGACGGATGCGACGCTGAGCCACCCACGGCGCGTTGCTGACGAGGTCATGCGGGCGTCAAGCACGCGCCCGCGCGGTCCATTCCCGCGTGACGGGTCGGGTCAGGCGTCGAGGGCCCGGCGCGCGGCGGCGACCACCTCGGCGTCGGTGACGAAGTGCGCCGAACCGTCGTCCGCGCCGCCCATCGGCACACCAGCGTGGGCGCTGTCGGCGGCGGGTCGCTTCGCCGAGAGGTGCACGGCGGCGGCCCCCGTCGCGACCAGGGCGGGGACGTCGGCCGGGGTGACACCGGCGCCCGCCATGACCTGCACGGGCCCGGCGGCGTCGACCATGCGCGTGATGGTCGCGGCACCGGCCACCGCGGTGGGCGCGGCACCCGAGGTCAGCACCCGGGTGAACCCGAGGTCGGCGAGGGTGGCCGCGGCGGCGACGGGGTCGGCCGCGTGGTCGATGGCCCGGTGCAGGGTGACCTCGGCGGTGGCACTGACCGAGCGTGCGGCGTCGACGAAGCGCCGGAGGGCGTCCTCGTCGAGCGTGCCGTCCGGACGCAGGGCACCGACCACGACGCCCGCTGCCCCGGAGCGCAGGACCGTGCGGACCTCGCGCACCATGAGCTCGACCTCGTCGGGGGTGTGCACGAAGCCGCCGGGACGGCAGCGGACGAGGGCGTGCGCGGGGATGCCGGTCTCGTGGGTCGTCTCGACGAGCGCCTGGGACGGCGTGAGACCACCGAGCTCGAGCCCGACACAGAGCTCGACACGGTCGGCGCCGCCGTCCCGTGCGACGATCGCGCCGGCGGGTGAGGTGACGGCGATCTCGAGGGCGACGGGGGCGGCGGTGGTCACGCGATGGCTCCGAGCGGTTCGTTCGACGGCGGGATGATCCGGGCGCCGAGGTCCGGCGCCGACGGGAACACTCGATCGTAGGGGAACATCGGCCGGACGATCCTGTGGTGTCCGAGCCGCTCGAGGTCCTGGTCGACCCCGCCCGGCGTCAGCGCGAGCATCCAGTCGGCAGCCATGTCGAAGAGCTCCGGCTCGAGGTACCCGATCTTCACGATCACCACGTCGGCGTCCCGCGGGGCGAGGTCGAGGTCGGTGAAGTCGTGCTCGTGGTGGTACGGCTTGCGGAGCTTCGTCAGGATCGCGAACACACCGCCGACCTGCAGCACCACCTCGGTCTCGGCGTCGCGGTCGCCGTGCTTGATCGCGTGCACGCGGCCGGTCATCGTGATCGGCCCGGCGTGGACGGCGTCGACCGATGCCCCCGCCGTCACGGTGACCGTCGCACCGACGCCGGCCTCCACCGCCGCCGCGACGGCCGCGGGGCCGGGAACGCTCGCGTAGATCACCGTCGGGCCGTCGGGCTCCGCGAAGGCCGGGTTCGCCAGCACCTGCGTGAGCCCCCACGTCATGTCGCCCGAGCCACCGGCGGTCGGGTTGTCGCCAGAGTCGGACACGAAGAACGGCCTCGCGGCGCCCGGCGCGAGCGCAACGGCGAGGCACTCGTCGAACGTGCCGGTCGGTGCGACGAACACGAAGTCCTCACGCACGTCCCAGAAGGCCCGCGCGAGTCGTTCGGCACCCGCGGCGACGGCGTCGGCGTCCCAGCCCGTGACCACGGTGACCGCGCGGTCGCGGGGCTGGTCCGCCCAGGCGTAACCGACCCAGATCGCCGCGTCGAGCACGCCCTCGGTCTGTTCGACGAGCGGCACCTGCGCGTACAGCGACGCCGCGGGCTCGATGCGCGTCGAGGTCTGCTCGCCGGGCAGGAGCACGGGGATCGGCGCCCAGGCCTTCACCGGGCGCTGCTGCCCGACCGGTCGGGTGGTGAGCACGTCGACCAGGTTCCGGACGGCGCGCTCCTTCGTCTCGAGGGCGTCCTCGTGCGGGGCCATCCGGTAGCAGGTGACGAGGTCCACCTGGTGCGCGAGCTCCGCCGTGACGTTGCCGTGCAGGTCCATCGACGCCGACACGATGACATCGGGACCGATCACCGTACGGATGCGGCCGAGCAGGTCGGCCTCGGCGTCGTCCAGGCCCTCGACCACCATCGCGCCGTGGATGTCGTACCAGAGCCCGTCGACGTGCTCGGCCTCGACGATCGCCGCCAGCCGCGAGACGATCTCCGCCGCGAGCGACTCGTACGAGTCACGGTCCACGATCCCGCCCGGCAGCGCGTGCCCGATGAGCGCCCCGCGGAAGTCGGCGTGCGCCGACAGCGGCCCGAGGAAGTCGTAGCGGGCCACGACCTCGTCTCCGCGGTCCGGGTGGAACGCCGGTGCGTGGGTGCGCGTTGGCGTGAACGTCGAGGTCTCGATGGCGAGACCGGCGATCGCGATGACCGGGCGGTGGGTGGCGGGTGCGGTGGACACGGGCTCAGACACGGACGTTCCTGTTCCTGGTGGTGGACTGGGGGATGGGCGCGGACAGTTCCTCGAGCGACGCGGCGAGACCTCGCTGCAGGGCGAACTGACCCGCCCCGACGAGCCCCGCGTCCGCGCCGAGCGAGACCGGCTCGATGACGAGGTGCTGCGTCATGAGCGGGTGGCAGCTCTCGTACAGCTGGCTCCGCACGGCGGCGATGAACGGGTCGAGGGTGGAGAGGATGCCGCCGAGGTACACGGCGTCCGGGTTGAAGAAGTTGACGTTCGCGGCGAGCACCTCGCCGAGGTACCGGCCCGCGAGCCGCACGGCCCGGGTCGCCTCGGGGTGGGCGTCCGAGGCCAGGCGGACGACGTCGGCGGTCGAGGAGACGTCGACCCCGGCGTCCGACAGGATCCGCACCAGAGCGGCTCCGGACGCGACGGTCTCGAGGCACCCGGTGTTCCCGCACGAGCACGGGGTGTCCCCGGCGGCGTCGATCCGGACGTGGGTGATGTCCCCGGCCGAGCCCGTCGCCCCGCGGTACAGCCGTCCGTCGATGACGATCCCGGCCCCGATCGCCGAGCCGGCCTTGATCGTGATGGTCTGCCGCCGGCCCGGGTCCTGCACGGTCTGCTCGCCCGCCGCCATGCAGTTCGCGTCGTTGTCGACGACCGCCGGCAACCCGAACCGCTCGGTCAGCCACGACGCCACCGGGAACCCGTTCCACCCCGGCATCCGGCTCGGCAGGTCGACCACGCCGGCCTCGACGTCGACCGGCCCCGGCAGACTGAGGCCGACGCCCCGCAGCCCGTCGCGACCGCGCTCGTCGGCGAGCCGCTCGAGCAGGGCCGCCAGCCGCTGGAGTCCCGCGGTCGGGCCGTCGGAGAGCGCGAACGGGACGTTCGCGACGGACTCGAGCGCGCCTCCTGGCAGGACGATGCCGATGCGCGCGTGCCCGCCGCCGACGTCCGCGGCGACCGCGTACTCGTCGACGCCGCCGATGCGGAGCACCTTGCGGGGACGGCCGCCGGTCGAGACGTCGGTGCCCTCCTCGGCGAGCAGCCCGTGCGACAGGAGCTGCGCGACCACGTGGGACACGGTCGAGGGGGCGGCGCCGAGCAGCGCGGCGATCTCCGTCCGACTGGAGGCCTGCCCGGACGCGACGAGCTCCAGGACGCGGGCGCTGAGGTCCGGCACGACTTTCTCCAATCCGGGCGGAACACGGCGGGTGACCACCGACTGCCGCGAGCCTAACCGGCAGATCGACCGGTCCACCCTTTCGCCCGAACGGCAGAAACCAACTATTTACATGGAGATGTTTGTTTTTCCAACGGCTTTGGACATTGACTGTCCCCGTGCCGCTCGGCACGCGTGCTCCACACCCCGAACCTCCCACGCACCAGGAGACACACATGACCAAGCCCCGTCGCTGGGCGCTCCTCACCGGAGCCGCGATCGCCGTGAGCGCGCTGCTCGCCGGCTGCTCCGGGGGCGGCAACGCCTCGTCCGGCAGCAGCTCCGACACGATCGACTACGCACTGCCGGCCAACTTCACGCCGAACTGGATCCTCCCGATCGGCACCGCCGCGCACCTCAACACGAACAACGGCTCGATCGCGCAGTCGCTGTACGAGCCGCTCGTCGCCTACGACGGCTCCACCGGCAAGATCGCGTGGAACAAGGCCGGTTCGGTCGCGACGGACGCGACGTTCGCGAGCGACTCGAAGAGCGTCACGGTCACCCTCGGCGACCGGCACTGGTCCGACGGCAAGCCGATCACGAGCCGGGACGTCGAGTTCTGGTTCAACCTGATCAAGGCGAACAAGGACGAGTGGGGCTCCTACTCGAAGGGCAAGGCGCCGGACAACTGGACCTCCTTCACGGCCGACGACGACACGCACTTCACGATCACGTTCGACAAGGCGTACAACCCGGACTGGATGCTCGCCAACCAGCTGAGCCACATCATCCCGCTGCCGCAGCACGCCTGGGACAAGACGAGTGCGAGCGCGAAGGTCTCCGACGCCGACGAGACCGCGTCCGGTGCGAAGCAGGTGTGGAAGTACCTCAACACCACCGCCGGCAAGATCTCCGACTACGCCAGCGACGACCTGTGGAAGACGATCTCCGGGCCCTACGGCGTGAAGACGTTCACCACGGCGGGCAAGGTCACCCTGACGGCGAACACGAAGTACGACGGCGGCGAGAAGCCCTCGATCACGACGGTCAACCTGCTGCCGTTCACCACGACGGACGCCGAGGTGAACGCGGTCCGCTCGGGCGAGGTCGACTACGGCTACATCAACGCCACCGACATGGACCAGAAGTCGTCCTTCACGTCGAAGGGCTACGACGTGCAGCCCTGGACCGGCTGGGCGATCACGTACATGCCGTACAACTTCAACAACCCGGACATGGGCGCCGTCTTCAAGCAGCTGTACGCCCGCCAGGCCGTGCAGATGTCGATCGACCAGACCTCGCTGTCCAAGGTCGTCTTCAACGGCACCGCCACCTCGACCTACGGGCCGATCCCGCAGGCGCAGGAATCCGACTACGTGTCGAGCACGCAGAAGGACAACCCGTACCCGTTCAGCACGAAGAAGGCCAAGGCGCTGCTCGAGTCCCACGGGTGGGCGGAGCAGGGCGGCACGATGGTCTGCACCGACCCCGGTACGTCCGACAGCCAGTGCGGCGAGGGCGTGAAGCAGGGCACGAAGTTCACCATGAACGTGCTCTCGCAGTCCGGCTCGACCGTCACCGACAACATGATGAGCGCGATCCAGTCCTCGCTCGCGAAGACCGGCATCGGCTTCACGATCAAGACCGCGCCGGTGTCGAGCGTCCTGTCGCAGACCCCGACCTGCACGAGCGACGAGGCCAGCTGCGACTGGGACCTCTCCTTCTTCGGCACCGCGGGCAGCTGGTACTTCCCGGCCTACCCGACCGGTGAGTCGCTCTTCCAGACCGGCGGTTCGGCGAACTTCGGGTCGTACTCCAACGCCGACGTGGACAAGCTCATCGACGCGACGACCACGTCGCCCGACGCCACCGCCGTGCAGGACTACAGCGCCGCGGTCGCGAAGGACCTTCCGGTGATCTGGCTGCCGAGCCCGGACTACCAGATCTCGGTCGTCAAGCAGGGGCTGACCGGGTTCGACCAGGACTCGCTCGCCAACTTCCACCCGGCCCAGTGGAAGTGGTCGAAGTAACCACCTGACACCCCCTGGAGGCGCGGTGCGGGTCCGACCCGCACCGCGCCTCCCGGGGCCCACCGCACCAACCCAGACGACGGAAGCCGCATGACCACAGCTCTCTACCTCACCAGGCGCGTCCTGCAGGCGCTCGCGGTGATCCTCATCGTCACGATCGTCGTGTTCTGCCTGCTGCACGCCCTGCCGGGCGGGCCCGCCCGCGGCGTGCTCGGCGTCTCGGCGACGCCCGCGCAGATCGCCGCGTTCAACACGGCGCAGGGGCTCGACCAGCCGCTGCCCGTGCAGTACCTCCGGTTCCTCGGCCGCCTCCTCACCGGCGACCTCGGCACGTCGTACACGCTCAACGAGCCGGTCTCGCAGCTCATCACGGAGCGGCTGCCGAAGACCCTCGTCCTCACCGGGATGTCCGCGGTGCTCGGCATCGTGCTCGCGATCCCGGTCGGCATGTGGCAAGCGGTCCGTCGCAACGGCGCGGTCGACTACGCGGCCACCGCCCTGGCGTTCGTCTTCTACTCGACGCCCGCGTTCTTCCTCGGGCTCGTCCTCATCATCGTCTTCAGCCAGCAGCTGCCCTGGCTGCCGTCCCAGGCACCGAGCGGGAACACCCTCGCCGAGGTCTTCCAGGACCCGGCCGGGCTCGTGCTCCCCGTCGTCACCGGTGCCCTCGCCATGATCGCCGTCTTCAGCCGGTACATGCGGGCCTCGACGCTCGAGAACCTGCAGGAGGACTACGTCCGCACCGCCCGCGCCGGCGGTGCCTCGACCGCGGTGATCCTGCGCCGGCACGTGTTCCGGAACTCGCTCACCCCGGTGGTGGCGATGCTCGGGTACTACCTGCCGGTGCTGTTCGGCGGGGCGCTCGTCACGGAGCAGCTGTTCAACTACCCCGGCATGGGGCTCCTCTTCTGGAACGCCGCGCAGACCTCGGACTACCCCACGCTGCTCGGCTGCGTCCTCGTCATCTCGATCGCGACCGTGGTGGGCACGCTGCTCGCCGACGTCGCGCAGTCCTTGATCGACCCCCGAGTGAAGGCAGGCCGCGCATGACCGCACAGCTGGCACCCGAAGCCCCCGGAGCGGCGTCGCTCGTGCGGCCCGTCGCCGCCACCGGCTGGCGCCTCGCCGTCCGCCGATTCCGCCACAACACCCTCGCGGTGATCGGCCTCGTCGTCATCGTCGTCATCGTGCTGTTCTGCTTCGTCGGCCCGTTCCTGTACCCGACGGACCAGACGCACACCCAGCTCTCCCAGGCGAACCTCGCCCCCGGCGCCGCGCACCTGCTCGGCACCGACGCCGTCGGGCACGACGTGCTCGGCCGGCTGATGTTCGGCGGCAAGGTGTCGCTCATGGTGGGCATCGCCGCCGGCGTCCTCGCCACCGTCGTCGGCACCCTCTGGGGCTCGATCGCCGGGTACGTCGGCGGCTGGGTCGACGCGGTCATGATGCGCGTGGTCGACGCCGGCATCGCGATCCCGGCGCTCTTCATCCTGCTCGTCATCTCGGCGATCACGACGCCCGGTGTGTGGGGACTCATCGTGATCCTCGGCTTCGTGTCGTGGCTCGTGCCCTCCCGGCTCATCCGCGCCGAGACGCTGACGCTGAAGAACCGCGACTACGTGCTGACCCTCCGCGCGATCGGCGGGTCGCACGCCCGCGCGATCGGCCGCCACCTGCTGCCGAACTCGGTGTCCACGATCGTCGTCGCCGCCACGTTCCAGGTCGCCGACGCGATCCTCCTCGTCGCCTACGTCTCGTACCTCGGGCTGGGCGTGCAGGCACCCGCGACGGACTGGGGTGGCATGCTCTCGGCAGGACTCACCGCCGCCTACTCGGGGCGGTGGTGGCTCATCGTGCCACCGGGTCTCGCCGTGATCCTGGTCGTCTGCGCGTTCAACGCCGTGGGCGACGGGCTCCGGGACGCCTTCGACGTGAGGGGCCGTTGATGTCCATCCTGACCACCACCGACCTCGGGGTCTCCTTCAGCACGGAGTCCGGCACGGTCGACGCCGTCCGCGGGGTCTCCCTGCACGTCGAACCCGGTGAGACGCTCGCGCTCGTCGGGGAGTCCGGTTCCGGCAAGTCCACCGTCGCCCTCGCCGCGATGGGGCTGCTGTCCGGCAACGCCACCGCCACCGGCAGCGCGGTCGTCGACGGCCACGAGATCGTCGGCGCCGCCGAGCCCGCCCTGCGGTCGCTCCGCGGCAGCACCGTCTCGATGGTCTTCCAGGAGCCCGCGACCGCCCTCGACCCCCTCACCCGCGTCGGGGCGCAGATCGCTGAGGTCATCCGGAACCACGGCGACGTCTCGGCAGCGGACGCCGCGGCACGGGCCGTCGACCTGCTCGACCGGGTCGGCATCCCCTCGCCCGCGCAGCGTGCCAGGGCGTTCCCGTTCCAGCTGTCCGGCGGCCAGCGGCAGCGCGTGGTCATCGCGATGGCGATCGCGAACTCGCCGAAGCTCCTCATCGCCGACGAGCCGACGACGGCCCTCGACGTCACCGTGCAGGCGGAGATCCTCGAGCTGCTGCGTCGCCTGGCGGCGGACACCGGCACGGGAGTCCTGCTCGTCACCCACAACATGGGCGTCGTCGCGGACTTCGCGGACCGGGTCGCGGTCATGTTGCAGGGGTCGATCGTCGAGACGGGCTCCGTCGAGGACGTCCTGCTCCGGCCGCAGCACGAGTACACGAAGCGGTTGCTCGCGGCGGTGCCGCGGCTGGCCGTGGCCGAGGCCGGTGCGGCCGTCGCGTCCGGTGCGTCCGGCGTGGCCGTCACGTCCGGCGCGGCCGTCGCGTCGGGTGCGTCCGGTGCGTCCGGCGTCGCCGTCGCGTCCGGTGCGTCCGTCGCGGACGGTTCGGACGGGAGGCGCGGCACTGCCCCGGTGGTCGACCTGCGGGACGTCTCGGTGACGTTCGGGCGCGGGGCGCGCGCCGTCCACGCGCTGCAGGGCATCGACATCGCCGTGCACGCCGGCGAGACCGTCGGCCTGGTCGGGGAGTCCGGTTCCGGCAAGTCCACCGCGGCCCGGGTCGCGCTCGGCCTCGTCAAGCCGACGTCGGGCAGCGTGCACCTGTTCGGCTCCGACCTGCGCACGGCGCGTGGTCGCGACCGCCGAGCGCTCCGGTCGGGCATCGGCGTGGTGCTGCAGGACCCGGTGGCGTCGCTCGACGCCCGGATGTCCGTCGCCGAGTGCATCGCCGAACCGCTCGCCGTGCACCGTCGCGGCATGTCCTCCGCCGACCGTCGGAAGCGCATCGACGAGGTCCTCGACGCCGTCCGGCTGCCCCGGACCCTGGCGTCGCGTGCACCCCGGGAGCTCTCGGGCGGGCAGCGGCAGCGCGTGTCCCTCGCCCGGGCGCTCGTGCTCTCGCCGCGGTTGCTCGTCGCTGACGAACCGACCAGTGCGCTCGACGTCAGCGTGCAGGAGACGGTGCTCGAGGTCCTCCGCGAGCTGCAGGACGACCTCGGGTTCGCGTGCCTGTTCGTCTCGCACGACCTCGCTGTCGTGCAGCAGTTCGCCGAGCGGGTCGTCGTGATGCGCCAGGGCGTCGTCGAGGAGCAGGGCACGACGGGTGCCACCCTCATGCACCCGACCACCGACTACACCCGACGGCTGCTCGCCGCCGTGCCCGTCCCCGACCCGGTGGTGCAGCGGCAACGCCGGGTCGAGCGACTCGCCACCCTCGGGGCGGTGACCGCGTGAGCGAGGTCGTCGCCGGCGTCGACGTCGGCGGGACGAACACGAAGGTGGTCCTCGCGACCCCGGCGCTCGAGGTGATCGACCGCATCGACCTGCCGACGCCCGCCCACGCGGGTGGCGCCGCGATCGTGACGGCCGCCCTCGGTGCCGTGACGGACCTGCTCGACCGGCACCGCGCCTCCGTGACCGGTGTCGGGGTGGGCGCTGCCGGCGTCGTCGACGCGAGCACGGGGACGGTGCTCGTGACGGGCAACTCGTTCACCGGCTGGGCTGGTTACGGCGTGACGGACGCGGTCACGTCGGCCCTCGGCGTTCCGGCGACGCTCGACAACGACGTGAACGCGTTCCTGCTCGGCGAGGTCGCCGCCGGTGCCGTGGCGGGGGAGCCGGACGTGCTCGGCATGACGCTCGGGACCGGGGTCGGCGGTGCGCTCGTGCTCGGCGGCTCGCTGTTCGCCGGGCCCCGCGGCGCGGCGGGCGAGATCGGCCACGTCCCGGGCTTCGGTGACGCGGTGTGTACCTGCGGGCAGGTCGGCCACCTCGAGACCATCGCCGGGGCGCGCGGCATCGCCGACCGCTACGCCGAACGGACCGGTCGCCGGGTCACCGTCCGCGAGGTCGCCGACGCCGCACGCGCAGGGGACCCCGACGCCGCCGCGGTGTTCGAGACCGCCGGCTGGGGGCTGGCGCGTGCTGCCCTGCTGACGGCGGGGATCCTCGACGTGACGACCATCGTCATCGGCGGGGGGATCGCGCGGTCGTGGGACCTGCTCGAGCCGGCCATCAGTGCTGCCATCGCCCTCGAGCCCCCGGTGAGCGGGGCGCCGATCCGGTTGGCCCTGTCGTCGCTGGGGTCCGACGCCGTGGCGCTCGGTGCCGCTGCGCAGGTGCGGGACCTGGTGCTCGGGAGTGCGCCCGCGCGCTGAGGCGACCGCTTCCCGGAACGACGAGGAGCCGGCCTGGACCACCTGATCGTGTGGCCCAGACCGGCTCCGGTCGTGGGTGCTGTCCGCGGGAGGACCGCCGACGGTCGGGTCAGACCCGACGGACCCCGACGCGGGGGAGCAGCAGCCCGAGCACGATCATCGCGACGGCGAGCACCAGGTGCAGCACGTTGTCGGCGCTGTTGAGCGGCACGAAGTTCGCCGGGTCGGCCATGCCGGCGGTGAACAGGCCGTAGACGAACAGGACCGCGTAGACGATTCCGCCGACGAGCAGGTAGAGCCGGGCGCCGCGAGCGCTGCGGGCCGCGAGGAGCCCGACGACGCCGAACAGCAGGTGGACGATGTTGTGGAGCACGGACACCTGGAACGTGCCGAGCAGGAGTGCCATCGAGCCGTGGCCGGCCACCGACATCGTGCCCATGTCCATCGTGAGACCGGGGATGAACCCGGCGATGCCGACGATGAGGAAGACGACCCCGAAGACCAGGGCGCCCTTCTGCGTCCAGGTGGATCCGCGCCCGATGCGGTTCGTTGCTGCGTTGCTGGTCATGATGCGACCTCTCTCTCAACGAGGGCCGGAGCGCCGGTGCGCCGGTCCGGGCGCTCATGACGCCCACAGTGCATTCGGAGCATGTGCCCGGTCGGTTTGCAGGTACTTCCCGACCCACACATCCGCGCGCTGGCCGTGCCTGGGGCCTGAGCCGTCGCGGAGGGGACGCCGGGCATCTTGGAGCGCATGAGCCAGTACGACAAGTGCGATCCGAAGACCCTCTACCCCGCCCCGCCGTACCCGGAGCAGGAGCAGTCGCTCCCCGGGGCCGCGTGGAAGATGGACCCGAAGCCCGACCACGGCGAGGAGAGCTACGTCGGGCTCGGTCGCCTGAAGGGCTTCCGGGGCATCGTCACCGGCGCCGACTCGGGCATCGGCCGCGCCGCCGCCATCGCACTCTCCCGCGAGGGCGCCGACCTCGTCCTCTCCTACCTGCCCGACGAGCAGGAGGACGCCGAACAGGTGCGCGACCTGCTCGAGGGCGAAGGGCGTCGTGCGGTGCTCTTCCCCGGCGACATCTCCGACGAGCAGTACTGCACCGACCTCGTCCAGAAGGCCGTCGACGAGTTCGGTGGCCTCGACACCCTCGTCATGGTCGCCGGGCGGATGGACAGCAACGACGACATCCTCACGCTCACGACCGAGCACTTCGACTCGACCTTCAAGACGAACATCTACTCGCTCTTCTGGCTGACGAAGGCCGCCGTGCCGCACCTCGAGCCGGGATCCACGATCGTCACCACCGGGTCGATCCAGGCGAGCACGCCGTCGCCGGACAAGATCGACTACGCGGTGTCCAAGGGCGCGATCAAGCTCTTCACCGAGGCCGTCGCCCAGCAGCTCGCGCCGAAGGGCATCCGCGTGAACTCGGTCGCTCCGGGACCGGTGTGGACGCCCCTCCAGCCGGGGTCCGACGACGCCGAGACCGTGGCGCACTTCGGTGAGCAGTCGCCGTTCGGCCGCCCCGGTCAGCCCGCCGAACTCGCTGCCGCGTACGTGCACCTCGTCAGCCCCGAGTCCAGCTACCAGTCGGGGTCGACGATCACCGTCGCCGGCGGCACCCCGGCCTTCTAGGAGGACACGATGAGCGGAACGACACACGTGGTCCTCGTCGCCTGGGACGGCGAGGCAGCCGACCGGTCGGCGCAGGCCGACGCCATCGTGCGCGAGCACCTGCCGCGGATCGACGGCGTCGAGTCCGTGCGGTCAGGCGAGAGCATCAGCACCGAGGGGCTCGAGGGCGGTTTCGACTGGATGCTCGTCGTCCGGTTCCGGGACCGCGCGGCGCTCGCCGGGTACCTGCCGCACGAGGAGCACCAGCCCGTCGCCGCGTACATCCAGGGCGCGAGCGAACGCGTCGTGGTCTTCGACGTCGAGGACTGACGTCGGGGTGGTCGTCGGGCGTGCCGATCAGCGCGACCCGACGACCGCCGTCCGCCGGACCATGGCGTTGCCCGATGCGCGCACGAGCACGGCGATCACGAGGAAGCCGACGAGCAGCGCCGCGCAGTACAGCGCGACGCCGCCGTACCCGCCGACGCGGGCCGGGTTGAAGAACGGGTAGGGGTAGAACCCGACGAGCACGCCGCGGATGAGCGTGTACGCGGTGTAGACCGCGGGCACGATCGCCGCCGCCCAGACCATGGTGAACGGCTGCCGGTGGCGTGGACGGTCCACGAACCAGTCGACCACGACGGCGGCCGGGATGATCATGTGGTGCACGACGTTCACCCACGGCAGGAGCTCGCCGAGGTCGGCACCGGCCAGCAGCGTGTTGAACACGATGCCGACGAACGCCAGGTAGACGACCGCGGCGCCGCGCGCGACCTCCCACCCGCGCGACGACGGGACACCCCGCAGGAGCCGGACGGCGCCGATCACGAACACGGTGCTGGCGTAGAGGTTGCCGAGGATCGTGAAGTAGCTGAAGACGCTCACGAGGCTGAAGTCCACCCGCACGCTCAGCACGACCTGGGTGACGACCCCGGCGACGGACGCGGCCGCGAGCGCGAGGCGGACGGCAGCCAGGACGGTCGTCTTCATGGCGCCACCCTACCGATCGCCGGTACTCCCGGACGGGTCGGTCACCCGACGAGCGACTGCGTCCCGAGCACGACCGCCAGCGCCAGCCGCTCGGCATCGGCACTGCCCGGCTCCGCGGTGTACGCGAGCACCGTCAGGTCATCGGTCGCGATCCGCAGGGTGTCGCAGTCGAGGGCGATCCGGCCCACCGCCGGGTGCTCCACGACCTTCCGTCGGCCGGAGCTCCGTGGCGGTGCGGTGTCGCCGGCGTCCCACAGCTCGACGAACCGCTCGCTCGCGGCACGGAGGTCCCGCACGAGCTGCCGCAGCCCGCGGTCGAGCGGGTACCGGGCGACCGTGAGCCGGAGCTCGGCGACGACCGAGGCCTCGAACGCCCGCTGCTCGGCGTCCGAGTGCACCGCCCGGCTGCCCGGACCGACGAGGTGGCGCCACGCGGTGTTCCGCTCGTGCCCACGGAGCGCACCGACCGGCCCCATCAGCGCGTCGTACGGCCCGTTCGCGGTGAGGATCGTGCCAGCGGCGTCGAGCACCGCGACCGGGGTGTCCGACAGCCGGTCGAGCAGCCGCTGCACGCTCGGCGGGATGCGCGAGGGCACGACGTCGGCGCCCGGGGCGGCGTGCCCGGCGAGCCGGAACAGCAGCTCGCGCTCCGCGTCCGCGACCCGGAGCGAGCGGGCCAGCGCCTCGACCACCTGCGCGGACGGCGAGGTCGCCCGCCCCTGCTCGAGCCGGGTGAGGTAGTCGGCCGAGATCCCGGCGAGGGCGGCGAGCTCCTCGCGACGGAGGCCGGCCGCGCGCCGACGGCTCCCCGCGACGACACCGACCGTGTCCGGCGCGACGTGGTCGCGCAGCCGACGGAGGGTGCGGCCGAACTCGGTGTGTTCCACGGCTCCAGTCTGCGACCCGTCGAGCCCGCTGTCCTGGGTCCAGCAGTCCTACGACAGCGGGACGGCTCCCCGAGGGCGCTCGCCGGAGCGACGCTGGGGCCATGACAACGACATTCGTCACCGGGGCCACACGCGGCCTCGGCAAGGAGACCGCCCGCCAGCTCGCCGCCGCCGGCCACACCGTGTGGATCGGCGCCCGCGACCTCGACACCGGCCACGCGGTGGCCCACGAGATCAGCACGGGACCGAACGCGGTCCGTGCCGTGCAGCTCGACGTCACGGACGACGCCTCGGTCGCCGCGGCGTTCGCGACCATCGGTGCCGCCGGCGGGCTCGACGTGCTGGTGAACAACGCCGGCATCGGCAAGCTCGGGCTGGACGGACCGGAGGCGCTCGAGGTGTTCGACACGAACGCCGTGAGCGTCGTCCGCACGACCGAGGCCGCGCTGCCGCTGCTGCGGTCCTCGGCCGCCCCGATCGTCGTGAACATCTCGAGCGCGCTCGGTTCGTTCGCGGCCAACCACGACCCGGAGAAGCCGGCGTCGCAGTACCAGGCGATCGTCTACGGCGCGAGCAAGGCGGCGGTGTCGATGCTCACCGTGCAGTACGCCCGTGCCGTGCCGGAGGTCCACTTCGTCGCGGTCGAGCCCGGGTACACCGCGACCGAGTTCGGGGGTGTGCCGAACCCGCACGGCCGTCCGGTCGAGGTCAGTGCGGCGACGGTCGCCGCGGCGGCCGCCGCGGGCCCCGACGGTCCGACGGGTGTCCTCCTGGAGGACGGCGCGCCGCTCGGATGGTGACCATCCGACGAACGGGAGGCGCGGGTCGGGCCCGCACCGCGCCTCCCGGCCCGCAGGTCCCTACGATGAGGACGTGGCTGACGCGACCGAACCGACCGTCCTGCTGACCGCCTTCGAACCGTTCGGCGGCGACGCCGTGAACCCCTCGTGGGAAGCCGCGCAGCGGCTCGCGGCCACGTGGGACGGACCGGCGACGCTCGTCGTCGAGCAGCTGCCGGTGGTCTTCGCCGAGGAGCGGTCGCGGCTCGCGGCGGCGATCGCGAAGCACCGTCCCGCCGTCGCCATCGCGACCGGGCTCGCTGCCGGACGGGCCGCGGTGACACCGGAGCGCGTCGCGATCAACGTCATGGACGCCCGGATCCCGGACAACGCGGGCGCGCAGCCGGTGGACGAGCCGATCGATCCGTTCGGCGCCCCGGCAGCGTTCAGCGGACTGCCGATCAAGCGGATCGTCCGGGACGTCCGGGCAGCCGGTGTCCCCGCTGCGGTGTCCAACACGGCGGGGACGTTCACCTGCAACCAGGTGTTCTACGAGCTCATGTCGTTCGCCGATCGCGAGGGCTTCCGAGCCGGCTTCGTGCACGTCCCGGCCACCCCGGACATCGCCGGGGACGGCCCCTCGCTCGACCTCGACCGGATCGTCACCGCGCTCGACGTCGTGGTCCGCGCCTCGCTCGACCCGGCGCCGGACATCGTCGCCGAGGGCGGCGCGGAGTCCTGACCCGCGCCGCCGTCGTCGGTCAGATGAACTGGCGGAAGTTCGTCGACGCGAGGTCGAGCAGCTCGTCGCCGCGACCGGACAGCACGGTGCGGATCGCGTAGAGCGTGAAGCCCTTCGCCTGCTCGAGGGTCACCGCCGGCGGCATCGAGAGCTCCTGACGGTCGGCCTTGACCGACACGAGCGCAGGGCCGTCGTGCGCGAGGGCGGCGGCGAGCGCGTCCTCGAGCTGGTCGGACTCGTCGACGCGGAAGCCCGCGATGCCGATCGCCTCGGCGACCTTCGCGAAGTCGGGGTTCTGCAACTCGGTGCCGTAGGTGACGAACCCGGCCGCCTTCATCTCGAGCTCGACGAAGTTCAGGGACGAGTTGTCGAACACGACGATCTTCACGGGCAGCTTGTTCTGCACGATCGTGATGAGCTCGCCGAGCAGCATCGCGAGGCCGCCGTCGCCGGCCATGGCGATGACCTGCCGGTCGGGGAACGCCGCCTGCGCACCGATCGCCTGCGGCACCGCGTTCGCCATCGTGCCGTGCACGAACGACCCGATCAGCCGCCGGTCGCCGTTCATGGTGAGGTACCGCGACGCCCACACGACGGGGGAGCCGACGTCGGGGATGAACACGGCGTCCTGGTCGGCGAGCCGGTCGAGCGCACGTGCGACGTACTGCGGGTGCAACGGCTTGTGCTTGCCGGCCGGCACGGCCAGGTCGTCGAGCTTCGCGCGGGTCTTCGCGTAGTGCTTGCGTGCGTCCTCGAGGTGCTTCGTGGGGTGCGACCCGGTGAGCAGCGGGATGAGGGCGAGCGCCGTGTCCTTGACGGTGCCGACCAGGCCGATGTCCACCGGGTGCCGCTTGCCGAGCTGTTCGCCGCGGATGTCGACCTGCACGTGCTTCGCCTTCGCGGGGAAGAACTGCTGGTAGGGGAAGTCGGTGCCGAGCATGAGGACCACGTCGGCGTCCTCCATCGCGCGGTACCCGGAGGCGAAGCCGAGGAGCCCGGTCATGCCGACGTCGTAGGGGTTGTCCCACTCGATGTGCTCCTTGCCGCGCAGGGCGTGCACGATCGGGGCCTGCAGGCGTTCGGCGAGGGCGATGACCTCGTCGTGGGCGCCCGCGACGCCGGCGCCGGCGAGGATGGTGACCTTGTCGGCGCCGTTGAGCAGCTCCGCGGTGCGCTCCAGCTCGGCCTGTGCGGGGATGATCCGCGGCTCGGCGCGCTCGATGGTCGTGACGCGGGGCGCGACGGCCTCGGCGAGGAGCACGTCGCCCGGGATGACGAGCACGGCGACGCCGCGCTTCTCGACCGCGGCGCGCATCGCGATCTCGAGCAGGCGCGGCATCTGGGACGGGTCGGCGACGTACTCGACGTAGACCGAGCACTCGCGGAAGAGCTCCTGCGGGTGGGTCTCCTGGAAGTAGCCGGAACCGATCTCCGCCGTGGGGATGTGCGCAGCGATCGCGAGGACCGGCACGCGGGAGCGGTTCGCGTCGTAGAGGCCGTTGATCAGGTGCAGGTTGCCGGGACCGCAGCTGCCCGCACACACGGCGAGGTTCCCGGTCAGCTCGGCCTCGGCGGAGGCGGCGAACGCGGCCGCCTCCTCGTGGCGGACGTGCTCCCACCGGATCGTGCCGTCCTTGCGCAGCGCGTCGGTGAAGCCGTTGAGGGAGTCCCCGGGGAGACCGTAGACCCGTTCGACGTCGTTCTGACGGAGGGTGGCGACGATGTTCTCGGCAACGGTTGTCATGCCTTCGTGTCTAGTCCTGGCGGCTGATCCCCGCCGTTCACTGAGCGACCTCTGATCGTCCGACACCGAACTCGGGGCCGCCCGGACGCCGCACCTGCGACGATGGGCGGATGTCCGACCACGATCTCCGCCCCCGCCGACGAGCGTCCGACGAGTACGGGATCCTCGACCGGAGCCGCTACCCGCTCGCGTCGGTGGCGATCGCCGTCGTCGCCGTCGTCCTCATCACGATCGTCGGGTTCACCCTCGGCACGGTCGACCTCGGGCTCTCGAAGGCGCTCAACGGGCTGCACACCGGCGCCCTCGGGGCGTTCACGACGGCGGTCTACCACGTCATCAGTCCCGCCCCGGCGATCGGGATCACGGTCGTGGTCGTCGCGGTGATCTGGTGGCGGACCCGCGACCTCCGCCCGGCGCTGGCGTTCGGGGGCACGATCGCGATCACGTGGGTGCCGTCCGCCGTCGTCAAGGAGATCGTGCACCGGGCCCGTCCGGACGTCGCCGTGCTGCCGCACCCGTTCCCGGTGCAGCCGGACCCCGGCTACCCGAGCGGGCACACGGTCTACATCACCGCGTTCGTCATCGCGCTCATCTGGCTGCTCCGCGACACCCGGTGGCACCGCCTCGCGCTGGGGCTCGGGGTCGTGGCGATCGTCGTCGTGTTCTTCGCGGTGTCGATCGACGCCGTGCACTACCCGACGGACGCCGCCGCGTCGATCCTGTGGGCGCTCGCCGTCGCGCCGGGCGTGCGGGTGGTGTGGGTCGACTGGCTCATGCCGAAGATCCCGTTCCTGCGGCCCCGGGGCCGTGCGGCGCAGCGCGAGGTCACGCGCTGACGCCGCGCCGACCGCGCGCGGCCAGCAGCGCCACCACGGCGACCACCGCGGCCGCGAGCATCACGACCGCGAGCGGCGCCGCCGTGCCCTCGCCGCCGATGCTCACGAGCGGCGACACGAGCGCCGCGAGCCCGAACTGCAGGGCGCCCAGCACCGCCGAGGCGCTCCCGGCAGCCTGCGGCACCGCCCCGAGTGCGAGTGCGGTCGCGTTGCCGAGCACGAGGCCGAGCGACCCCACGGCGGTGAACAGCGGGACGGCGAGCCAGAACACCGGTGCCGACGTGACGACGAGCAGCGCGAACGCGACGGTCGAGGCCAGCACGAGGACGATGCCGAGCGCGAGCACCCCGGTGACCGAGCGCGTCGCCGTGAGCTTCGCCGAGAGGATGCTCACGCCCATCAGTGCGAGGGCGTTGCAGCCGAACGCGAGACCGTAGCCCACCGTGCCGAGCCCGAGCATGTCCTGGTACAGGAACGGTGACGCGGAGATGTACGCCATCATCACGGCGAACGCGAAGCCGAACACCGCGGTGTACCCGACGAACGTCCGGGAGCGGAGTGCCCGCAGCGGCGAGCCCGTCGCGCCGGACGCCCGTCGCTCGGCACGCAGGGCATCGCGGCGCGAACGCAGGTGCGTCTCGCGGACCACGGCGAGCACCGCCACGAGCATGAGGACCGACAGGCCGAGCACGATGGTGAGGAGCCCGCGCCAGCCGATCGGCCCGGTGAGGAGCCCACCGAGCAGGGGCGCGACCACCGGGGCGACCCCGCCGACGATCATCATGAGCGAGAACGCCCGCGCCGCCGGCTTGCCCGTCGCGAGGTCGGAGATCACCGCGCGACCGATCACCATGCCGGCCGCGCCGCCGAGGCCCTGCAGCAGGCGGGCGACGACGAGCACGCCGACGTTCGGTGCGAGCACGGCCGCGGCGCTCGCGAGCACGCACAGTGCGGCGCCGGCGAGGAGCGGCGGCACCCGGCCGAACCGGTCGGACAGCGGTCCGAAGACGAGCTGTCCCGCGGTCACGCCGACGAGGAACGCGGTGAGGGTGAGCTGCACGGTCGTCGCCGACGCCTGCAGTTCGGTGGTCATCTGCGGGAAGGCCGGCAGGTAGAGGTCGGTCGCGAAGGGCGCGACGGCGCTCAGCAGGCCGAGCACGAGCAGCAGGCCGGTGGTGATGCCCTGCTGCCGGGTCGTGGGTGTCGCGGCGTGCGCGCGGATGGAGCCGGTGTCCGTGGTCATGATTATGAAAGCATAACTGATGCGCGACGTCGGTAGGGTGACGGCATGGGATCCGCGCCGTCCGACGACCTCCTCGCCGAGCTCGCCGACGTCGTGCTCCGGATCTCGCGCGAGATCGACCCGCACGGTGCGAGGTCGCTCGACATCGTGCCGCTCACCGGCACCGAGGCCCTCGTGATGCGCTGGATCGACCGGAACCCCGGGTCGACGCCGAGCGCGGTGGCCGAGGCGACGGCCCTCAAGCGCAGCAACCTCAGCGTCGCGGTCGGGTCGCTCGTGGCGAAGGGGATGGTCGAGCGTCGGCCCGACCCGGACGACGCCCGGACCGTGCAGCTGTACTCGACCGAGCTCGCCGTGGGCAGCATCGAGCGGCTGCACGCGCACTGGGCCGGCATGCTCCGGCAGGCGCTCGCGGGCGACGACGAGGGTGTGGCGACGACGTTCGCGACGCTCACGCGCATCGACGACCACCTGCGCGACGCGACGCGCTGACCGCGACGCGACCGGTCGACGGCCTGGAGGCGCGGGTCGGGCCCGCACCGTCCCTCCAGGCCGTCAGACGGTCCGGTCCGGCACCTCGTCCGCGATCGGCAGCAACCGCCGGGCTCCGTGCCCCTCGGCACCGAGCTCGTCGCCCGGGTTCATCACGAGGCAGGCGTTCAACGACACGCAGCCGCAGCCGATGCACTGCGTCATCTCCTCCTGCAGGCGCTCCAGTTCGAGCTGCCGGGCGCGGAGTCGTGCCCGCCACCGCTCGTTCAGGCGGTTCCAGTCCCGCAGCGACGGCATGCGGTCGGAGGGCAGCGTCTCGAACTGCTCGGCGACCTCGCTCAGCGGGATCCCGAGGCGCTTGGCGACCTGGATGATCGCGATGCGCCGCTCGACGTGTCGTGGGTAGAGGCGGGTGCCGCCGGCGGTGCGCTCGGGGTGGATGAGGCCCTTGCGCTCGTAGAAGTGCAGGGCCGACGCCGCGACCCCGGTCCGGGCGACGACCTCGCCGATCGTGAGGAGGTCGGTCGGGCTCGGACGCGGGATCTCCACCATGGTCGAGATCCTACGGCGCGGGGCTCGTCGAGATCGCCTGACATAACAGTTGACATGCAAACTGATGTCCAATATGTTGTGTACCACGAGCCGCGAGGGGCGGCTCCCGACCCGGAGGTCCGACCATGACCACGATCCTGCAGCCCCGCACCGCCCGCACCACGACCGCCCGTCCGATCGCTCCCGCACGGACCACCGGCACCGCCGACGCGACCGGCGCCACCCGCCACCCGCTCGCCCTCGACGGCGTGCTCGGCCGGCTCGAGCGCACGGCCGCCCGGCTCCCGCACGCACTGGCGCTGCCGGTCATGGTCGCGCACGCCGCAATCAGCGTCGTCGCGTACCGCTGATCGCGTCCCGCTGACGGGGTCCTCGCGTCAGTGGGTGAGGACGCGTCCGCGGAGCCGCTCCCGGCTGAGCCCTGGCAGCTCCACCCCCGTGTCGCGTTCCAGCACGTGCGTCCCCGGCGGCACGATCCGGTCGATCGCGTCGAGCACCTCGTCGTCGAGCACCACCTCGGCCGCCTGCGCGTACGCGTCCACGTGCGAGACCGTCCGCGGACCGATCACCACGCTCGACACGTCCGGGTGGGTCAGCGCGAACCCCACCGCGAGCTCGAGCAGGGTGAGCCCGGACTCGTCCGCGAGGTGCCCCAGGCGGTCGGCGACGTCGAGCTTCCGCCGGTTCGCCGGAGCGCCGATGTCGTACGCGTGCGGCTGCTCCACCACCCGCGGCGACCGGGGCTGCACGGTGCCGTTCCGGTACGCGCCCGCGAGCCAGCCACTCGCGAGGGGCGCGGCCGCGAGCACACCGAGCCCGAACCGTCGGGCGACCGGGAAGGTCGTCCGCTCCGCCGTCCGGGTGAGGATCGAGTACGGGGCGTGCGTCGCGTTGGCACTCTTCCCGCCCGACCGGAGCCACTGCGCCTCGACGAGCTCCTCGGCCGGGAAGCCCGGGATCCCGAAGGCGCGGATCTTGCCCTGCGTGACGAGGTCGGCGAGCGCGTCGAGGGTCTCGTCGAGCGAGGTCGCCGGGTCCGGGTGCGCCGGCTGGTAGAGGTCGATGACGTCGGTACCGAGCCGTTCGAGACTCCGTTCGACCGCGCGGAACATCCACCGCCGTCCGTTGCCGTGGTGCGACGGGTCCCGGTCGACCGGGTCCCCGAACCGCACCGCCAGGAACACGTCGTCGCGGCGGTCGCCGAGTGCGGCACCGAGGACGGTCTCGGCGAGGCCCGCCCCCTCGGCGTCGGACACGTCCACCGCGGTGACCCCGCGCCCGAGCGCCTCGTGGACGAGTCGGACGGCGTCGTCCACGTCCCGCTCGGCGACCGTCGACACGGCACGGCTCCCCAGGGTCAGCGCGCTGACGGGAGCCCCCGTCCGCCCCATGCGTCGCTGTTCCATGGCGGCCACGATAGGAGGACGCCCGTGACACCGGGCCCCGGGTGACGAACCGTTACCGCTGGTACCCTGGGGCCGCTCCACCAACACGCAGTGTGTATCTACCGGCCGTCGGCACCCCGACGGACAACGGCGGCACCCGATGGGTCCGCCCCAGGAGATCCCCGGCCGGGCCGAGAAGGCACACCTCCATGCTCCACACCAGTTCCACCGCGCCCGCGACCACCGACGACCGCTCGCTCGTCGCCCACGCCGGACGCTGGTACTTCCCCGTCGCGTTCGTCGCCCGGCTCCCCTTCGCGATGATGGTCGTCGGCGTGCTGACGCTCGTCGTCTCCGCGCGCGACTCCGTGGCGCTCGGCGGCGTCAACTCCGCGTCGGTCGGCATCGGCGCCGCGGTCTTCGGCCCGCTGGTCGGTGCCGCCGCGGACCGCTTCGGCCAGCGGAACGTGCTCGTCCCCGTCGGCCTGGTGAACGCCGTGCTGCTCGGGGTGTTCCCGTTCGTGGTGGACGGCACCGCGCCGGACGTCGCCGTGCTCGCACTCGCGTTCTGCATCGGGGCCTCGGCGCCCCAGGTCGCCCCGATGTCCCGGACCCGACTCGTCGCGATCATCGGGCAGCGGATGGCCCCGGCACGTCGCGGCAAGGTCCTCAGCGGCACGATGGCCTACGAGTCCGCGGCCGACGAGACGGTGTTCATCATCGGCCCGTTCCTCGTCGGGATCCTCGCGAGTGCGATCGCCCCGTGGGTCGCCGTCGCCGGTGCCTCCGCGCTGACGTTCGTCTTCGTCACGGCGTTCGCGCTGCACCCGACCGGCAAGCTCGTCGTCGGCCGCCACGAGGAGCTCGCGCAGGCACCGGCCCGTCAGCTCCTGCGGCCCCGGCTCGTCGTGGTGGTCCTCGGGATCCTCGGCGTCGGCCTGTTCTTCGGCTCGACGCTCACCGCGCTGACCGCCTTCATGGAGACCCACGGCGAGCCCTCGCAGGCGGGATTGCTCTACGGCCTGATGGGCATCGGCTCCGCGGGGCTCGCCCTCGGCTCGGCGGCGTTCCCGCGCGGGTTCGCCCTCGGGTGGCGGTGGCTCGTGTTCGGCGTCGTGCTGCTCGGCGGTGCCGTCTGGTTCTCGCAGGCCGGTTCCGTCGTCGCCGTGGGGGTCGTGCTCGCGGTGATGGGGATCGGGATCGGTCCGACCCTGGTCGCGCAGTACAGTCTCGGTTCCGACCGCTCACCCGTCGGGCGCTCGGCGACCACCATGACGATCCTCGGTTCCGCCGTGATCGTGGGGCAGTCCATCGCGTCGGCGATCACGGGCGACGTCGCCCAGCAGCACGGGGCCGACGCCGCGATGCTGCTGCCGGCCGCGTCCGCGGCGGTCGTCGTGCTCGCCGCGGTGGCGAACCTCGTGCTCTCGCGTCGCGCACACGCGTGACCGCTTGACGGCCTGGAGGGACGGTGCGGGCCCGCACCGCCCCTCCATTCCGTCACCTGGTCACGACTCCGTGTCGTCGACCAGCAGGTCCTCGTGGCGGTAGTCGTCCGCCCGCAGCCCCGCGCGGGCGATCATGTGCGTCGACACCGGCACGAGGAACAGCTGGAACACCATGATCGGCAGGACGACCCACAGCGCCGTCCACGTCCACACGGCGACCACGATCGCGGCGAGGGCGAACGCCAGCCCGAGCACCTGCGGCTTCGCCATCGCGTGCAGCCGGACGAGCGGGTCGGGGAACCGGACGATCCCGACGCCGGCGCCGAGCGACAGCACCGCCCCGACGAGCAGCAGCCCGACGGCGATCCACGCGCGGACCCCGGCGCCGTCGATGAACCCCTGGATGATGTCGATCACTGGGGACGCTCCTGGTCGTCGGCGTGCTCGGGCGTGGTCACGGTCAGCCCCTCGTCGGACGGATCGGAGGACGGGGTGACCGCACGGGCGACGGCGATCGTGGCGAAGACGCTCGTCGCTGCGATCACCACGAGGACGGGTACGGCCGTCAGGTCCCGCCGGATCACCATCGCGGCGCCGATCACCACGAGCGCGGTCGTCAGCACCATGTCCGAGCCGATCATCCGGTCGAGGATGGTCGGGCCCCGCACGATGCGGAGGACGGCGAGCACGAGGGTGGCCCCGAGCAGCGCGAGCACCAGGGCGATCGCGATGCCCATGACGACGACTGCGGCGCTCATCGCGTGACCTCCGGCAGGGGTTCGGACAGTTCGGAGAGGTCCTGCTTCGACCCGAGCGCCCGGATGACGAGCGTCTCGATGCCGAGGGCCTCACGGCGGGCCGCGTCGACCTGCTCGACCCGCTCGGTGTCGAGGACGTGCAGGAGCAGCCGGCGGCGTCGCAGGTCGACGTCGGCGACGTACGACCCCGGCACGAGGGAGATCGCGAGCGTCGCCAGGGTGAACGTCATCTCGGAGGTGGTGTGGAGCTGGACGAGCGTGATCGAACTCCGCCGGACCCCGCGTGGGCGGAGGGCGACCCAGGCGACCCGGAACGAGGCGAGCACGACCAGTCCCGACCACACCACCAGGAACCACGCGGCGTGCGGGATCGAGAACCGGGCGGACAGCGGCACCGGCGGCAGCGGGAGCAACTGCGTCACGAGCAGCGCGACGACGATCCCGCACAGCAGGGTCAGCGGCGTCCACGAACCCCAGAGCAGCGCCCAGAGCACGGTCAGCCCGGCGACGAGCGGGACGTCGTAGCGCCACGCGACGGCGATGCGCCGCGCGTTCGTGATCCGACGGGTGCTGTCCGCGGTCATCGCGTCCCCCCGAGCACGGCCTGCACGTAGCGGTCCGGGGACTCGAGCGACTCCGCCGCGCGGGTCGCGTAGCCGTACAGCGGGCCGGCCACGACGGTCAGGGCGACCGACCCGAGGACGGCCACGGTCGTCACGCCGACGAGCATGCGCGGCAGCTTCACGCGCGTGGGGGCTTCGCCGACGCCGTCCTGCGTGGCCGTCGGTGCGGTCTCCGGACTGGAGGCGCGACTCGCGTGGGGTGCGTCGGTGACCGTCACCGAGCCTCCTGGGTGGAACGCCTTGCCCGTGTCCTCGGACACGGTCAGCGGCGCCGGTTCCGGCGACCGCAGGTGGGCGTGCGGCTCTGCGGTGCTCGCGTGCGGGGCCGCTGCCTCGGCCGCGGGCTTCGGACGCCAGAACGCGGCGTCCCAGACGCGCATGAGCGCGTACAGGGTCAGGAGGCTCGTCACGACACCGGCGGCGATCGTCGCGTAGGCGAGGGGTGAGCCGTCGATCGCCGCGGCACGGAAGAGGCCGAGCTTGCCGATGAAGCCGGAGAACGGCGGGATGCCACCGAGGTTGAACGCCGGCACGAGGTAGAGCGCGGCGAGCAGCGGGGCGGCCTTGAGCAGCCCGCCGAGCGATCGGGTCGAGGTCGTGCCGCCGACGCGTTCCATCAGCCCGGAGACCAGGAAGAGCGTCGTCTGCACGACGATGTGGTGGACCGTGTAGAACACCGCGGCGGCCGTCCCGGCGACCGAACCGAGGCCGACGCCCATCACCATGAACCCGATGTGGCTGATGAGCGTGAAGGACAGCAGTCGTTTCACGTCGGTCTGCGACACCGCACCGAGCACGCCCACCACCATCGTCAGGATCGCCACGATGAGGAGCACGGTGTTGAGCTGCGGTCTCGGGAAGATGATCGTCTCGAGCCGGATGATCGCGTAGATGCCGACCTTCGTGAGCAGGCCCGCGAACACCGCCGTCACCGGGGCCGGCGCGGTCGGGTAGGAGTCCGGCAGCCAGAACGCCAGCGGGAACACGGCGGCCTTGATGCCGAACCCGATGAGCAGCATCGTGTGGAGGAGCAGCTGCACGTGCTCGGGCAGGGCAGCCATCCGCTCGCTGATCTGGGCGATGTTGACCGTGCCGGTGGCGCCGTACACGAGGCCGATCGCCGCGAGGAAGATCGCCGACGCGATGAGGCTCGTGACGATGTAGGTGGTGCCCGCCCGCACGCGCTGTTCGCTGCCGCCGAGGGTGATGAGCACGTAGCTCGCCACCAGCAGCATCTCGAACGCGACGTACAGGTTGAAGAGGTCCCCGGCGATGAAGGAGTCGAGCACGCCGGCGGCGAGCACGAGGTACGTCGGGTAGAAGATCGTGACCGGCGCCTCGCCGTCGTCGGCCGCGAGCCCCTGGCCGATCGAGAACAGCAGGACGACGAGGAGCACGCTCGCGCTCACGGTGAGGAGCAGCGCGCTCAGCCGGTCGACCACGAGCGAGATGCCGTACGGCGCGTCCCACCCGCCGACCTGCACCACGATCGTGCCGTGCTGGTCGACGAGCACCATGAGGGTCGCGGCGACGGCCAGGGCGACGACGAGCACCACGACGGTGATCGCGCGCTGCAGTTTCTGGTGGTTGAGGAGTCCGAGCGCGACCGCGGCGCCGAGCAGCGGGACGAGGACGAGGAGCGGGACGAGCCAGGTCATCGGGTCGCCTCCTGTTCTGCGTCGGTGGTGGTCTCGGGGTCTTCGTCGGCGGGTTCGTCGCGTTCCCGACCGATCGCGACGTCGGCCTCGTCGACCTCGACCTCGTCGGCGCGGGAGAGCTTCCACGAGCGGTGGATGAGGGCCAACAGGAACGCGCTCACGGCGAAGGTGATGACGATCGCGGTCAGGGCGAACGCCTGGGGGAGCGGGTCCGTGATGCCCTCGGAGCTCTTGCCGATCGGCGGGTTGCCGGCAGCACCGGACATCACGAGGAGCAGCAGGTTGAGGGCGTTGCCGAGCAGGAGGAAGCCGAGCAGCATCCGGGTCAGCGAGCGTTCGAGGAGCAGGTAGACCCCGCAGGAGAACAGCACCGCCATCGCGATGACGAGCACGAGGGTGACGGTCACGTGGCGCTCCCTTCCGGGGTGGGGGCTTCGGTCATGTCCTGCACGGGCGTCGAGGCGTCCTCGAGTCGCTGCCGGTCGACCTCGGCGCCGAGGCTGCGGAGGACGTCGAGCACCAGGCCGACGACCACGAGGTACACGCCGATGTCGAAGAACGTGGCGGTGACGAACTCGACGTGGCCGAGCACCGGGACGGTGGCCTCGAAGAACTCGGAGTACAGGGCTTCCCTGCCGAAGAACATCGGCACGAGGGCGGTGATCGCGGCCGTGGCGACGCCGAGCCCGAGCAGGCGTCCGGCCCGGACCGGGGCTGCGGCGCCGAGCTCGGCCGGGCCACCCGCGAGGTACCGGGCCGCGAGGGCGATGCCCGCGACGAGACCGCCGGCGAACCCGCCGCCCGCCGCGTTGTGCCCGGCGAAGAGCAGGTAGACCGACAGGACGATCAGGCCGTGGAACAGCAGGCGGACGACGACGTCGAGCAGCGCCGAGCGGCCGGTCGGGATCGCGGCGCTCGTCGGCAGCCAGGCGCGGGGCTCGCCGTCCGTGCGCTCGTCGCGGTCGGCGGTCAGCCGGGCCGGCAGGTCGCGGAGGCGGGGGAGCGTGTCCTCGCGGGAGTTCACGAAGATCAGGCTCGCGACGCCCGTCGCGGCGGCGACCACGACGGTCAGCTCGCCGAGGGTGTCCCAGCCTCGGAGGTCGACGAGGGCCACGTTCACGACGTTCAGGCCGTGCCCGAACGAGCTCGTCAACGCCGGCAGGTCCGGCCAGAGCGGCTCGGCCGTCCGTGCCGATGCGGCGACGACGACCACGATCGCGAGGGTCAGCCCGGCGAGGCCCGCGAAGAGCGCCCGCACGACCCGGAAGCGGGACGGGTTCGCGGTGGCGATCCGCGGGGGGAGCCGGCGCAGCACGAGCACGAACGCGATGAGCGTCACCGTCTCGACCACGAGCTGGGTCAGCGCGAGGTCGACCGCTCCGTGCAGCACGAACAGGACGGACATGCCGTACCCGGTCACACCGACCAGCACCGCCGCGGCGAACCGGGTCTTGGCGGTGAGGACGGCGATCGCGGCGATCGACATGACGAGGACGACGGGGATCTGTCCCCACGAGTCGGCGAACCGGACGTGGAACGCCCACGGCCCGCCGATGACCAGGTTGACGAGCGCCCCGGCGACGAACACCGACAGGATGACGGTCAGGTAGTAGGGGAGCGAACCGCGCTGGACCCCGGCGGTGAGGCCCGTGGCCACCCGGTCGAGCCCGCGCATGAGGTGTCGGTAGATGCTCGACGCGCTGGGGGAACCCGCGAGGCGGTGCTGGAGCGCCTCGACCGGGCGGCGCAGGGCGAACAGCGCGAGACCGCCGACGAGCGTCACCGCGGAGAGGCCGAGCGCCGGCTCGAGACCGTGCCAGAGCGCGAGGTGCGGGACCTCGCCGGGGAGGGCGGCGGCGTGCGCGGCCGGCTCGATGCCGTGCGCCACGAGGGGCGTCGCGAGGCCGAGCGCGAGACCCGTGAGCGCGAGGACCGACGGGACGACGCCGAGGCCGTGCAGGCCGTGCGGTTCGGTGTCGGGCACGCCGGGCTTCCGGGCGAAGGCGCCCCACAGGAACCGCAGCGAGTAGGCCACGGTGAGCACCGAGCCGATCGTCACGCCGATGAGCGCGAACCACGCCCACCCGGCGTCGGGGCCGTGCAGCGAGTCGATGAAGCCGGTGAGCACGGCCTCCTTCGCGACGAAGCCGATCGTCGGCGGGATGCCCGCCATCGACAGCAGTGCGAGGACGGCCACGACGGTGAGCCAGGGCATCCGGCGTCCGAGGCCGCTCAGGCGCGCGAGGTCGCGGGTACCCGTGACGTGGTCGATCGCACCGACGACGAGGAACAGGGTCGACTTGAACGCCGCGTGGGCCACCAGCAGCGCCACCCCGCCGAGGGCGACCTCGGGCGCACCCCACCCGGCCGCGAGCACGAGGAACCCGAGCTGGGCGACCGTGCCGTAGGCGAGCAGGAGCTTGATGTCGGTCTGCCGGAGCGCACGGTACCCACCGATGAGCATGCCGAGCACCCCGAGCACGGTGATGGTCTCGCGCCACCCGCCGAGGAGCGCGAACGCGGGCGCGAGCCGGGCGACGAGGTAGATGCCGGCCTTGACCATCGCCGCGGCGTGGAGGTACGCGCTGACCGGGGTCGGGGCGGCCATCGCGGCGGGGAGCCAGAAGTGGAACGGCACGATGGCGGACTTCGTCAGCGCGCCGAGCAGGACGAGCACGACGGACACCGAGACGATCGTCCCCGACGGAGGGTCCTGGACGATCCCGGAGAGCGACGTCGTCCCGGCGGTCACCGACAGCACCACGAGACCGGCGAGCATCGCCAGACCACCGGCGGTGGTGACCACGAGCGCCTGCATCGCCGCCGCGCGACTGGCACGCTTCACCGAGTCGTGGCCGATCAGCAGGTAGGAGAAGACCGTCGTCGCTTCCCAGAGGACGAACAGCACGATGACGTCGTCGGCGACCACGAGCCCGTACATCGACCCGGCGAAGGCGGTGAGGACCCCGGCGAACCGACCGAGTCCGGGTTCGTCCGGCCCGAAGTACGTGGCGCAGTACACGAGCACGAGGGCACCGACCACGCTCACCACGAGGGCGAGGATCCACGAGAGGGCGTCCATCCGCAGGGCGATCGCGAGGTCGAGCTGCGGCACCCACTGGAACCGCTCCGTGACCGCGCCGTGCAACGCCGGACCGGTCTGCGCGACGGTCAGGACCGCGGCTGCTGCCGGTGCGAGGGCCGCCACGGTGAAGACGCGGCGGCCGAGGACGGGGGTCAGGGCGGGGACGATCAGGGTGACGATCGCGAACGCGACGAGGACGATGACCATCGGGCACCTCCTCGGGGTCGGGCTGCAGTCCGGCTCACTGGGCCCTCACAGCCTACGGAGAGGGGGATGTGGAGTTCCTGAGTGGGCGGACAGGGAGGCCGATCGAGGATCAGGCTTCCAGCACCACTCTGCCCGTCGACCCACCGACCTGTCCGGCCCAGGCCGCCTGGACCTCCGCCATGCGCACCGCCGTCGCGTCCACCCGGATCGTGCCGTCGGCGATCGCCGCCACGATCCCCGGGAGCTCCGCGACGAACGCCGCCCGACCGACGGAACCCTGGCCGCTCCCGACGATGGTCAGGCCGGACGCACGGAGCGCTGCGGAGGGGATCCGCGCCTCCTGGCCCGCCGTGGAGCCGATCGCCACCCAGTCGAGCCGGCGTCCGCGCTCCTGCCGCGCCGTGACGAGTGCGCGCATGACGTCCGCGGCGGGCTGGCCCCAGACGTAGTCGATCACGACGTCGACGTCCGCGGCTGCCGCACCCACCGCGTCGACGTCGTCGAGCGGGACCACGACGTCCGCGCCGACTGCCGGCAGCGCTCCGAGTCGTGTCGCGTCCCGTCCGCTCGCGACGACGTGCTCGGCGCCGAGGTGCTTCGCGACCTGCACCGCCGCGGAGCCGGAGGCACCCGTCGCGCCGAGCACGAGGACGCGGCTGCCGGGCGCGAAGTCGATGCGGTGTCGGAGCGCGACCCACGAGGACATCACGGGGTTCGCGCCGGCGGCGACCGCCACCGGGTCGGCACCCTCGGGCAGGACGACGCTCGCCCGCGGGTCCACGGCGACCCGTTCGGCCATCGTGCCGCGGGTGTCGCTCGCGACGGCGAAGTAGCGGAGCGTCCCGTCCGGGAACCGCCCGACTGCGTCGACGCCCGGGACGAGGGGGAGCGCCCCCTCGCTGGTGTAGTGCGACCCGTCGGCCTGGGACCGCACCCGTGGGTGGAGTCCGGCGGCGACGACGTCGACGACCACCTCGTCGGCGGTGGGGACGGGGTCGGTGAACTCCTGCCAGACCGGGGACCGGCTGAACTCGGCGACGACGGCTGCGTGCATGACTGCCTCCTGAAAGGTTCGTGTTGCGAACAAAGTAGTTCGTAACACGAAGTGAGTCAAGTAGGCTGACGGCATGCAGGAGATGACGGAGGACGAGCGGCTCGTCGACGCTCTCGGTGAGAGTGCGTTCCGGACGATGGGTGCCCTGACCGGCATCGCGGCGGATGCCGGGTTGTCGCTGACGCAGCTGCGGGTGCTCGCGATCCTGCGTGACCGGCGGATGCGGATCGGCGACCTGGCGCAGTACCTCGGCCTCGAGAAGTCGACGATGACCGGGCTGGTGGCGCGCGCGTCGGCCAAGGGGCTGCTCGGGCGGGTGCCGAACGCGGAGGACGCCCGGGCGGTGGACGTCGTCATCACCGATGCCGGGCTCGACGTCGCCCGATCGCTCGAGGCGGCGATCCGGGAGTCGCTGCTGCCCCTGACCACCCGGTTGTCCGTGGGGGAGCGGGGCGCGCTGCGGGCGTTGCTGGAGCGGATGCTGCGCTGACCACCCCGGGTGACGATGGACTCAGCGCCCGTGCGCCCGCGCCGGGATCTGGGTCGCCAACTTGCCGCCGGACACGTCCAGCAGCGTCCCCGTGACGTACCCGGCGGCGTCGCTCGCCACGAACACGAGCAGGTCGGCCACGTCGTCGGCCGTCTCCCACCGACGGAGCGACAGAGTGTCGAGCAGGCGGTCCTGGGCCTCGGCGGGCATCGTCGCGAAGCCGTTCATCGCCGTCGGCACCATCCCCGGGGCGTACGCGTTCACGGTGATGTCCCACGGGCCGAGCTCCGATGCGAGCACCCGGGTGAACGCCACGACCGCCGACTTCGACGCCGCGTAGGCAGCGCTCCCGACACTCGGCACGATCGCCGCGAACGACGCCGCGTTGATGATCCGTCCGCGCCCGGCGGCCTGCATCACGGGTGCCACGGCCTGGCTCATCAGGAAGGTCCCGCCGAGGTTCACGTCCATGCATCGGCGCCAGTCGTCCCACTGCAGGTCGCCGACCACTCCCTCGACGTTGATGCCGGCGTTGTTCACGAGCACGTCGATCGTGCCGTGCCGGGCGACGACCTCGTCCACGGCGGCGCGGACGGAGTCGGGGTCGGCGACGTTGCAGCGCACCCGGTCGACCGGCAGCGCGGCGCCGGCGGCGGCCCCGTCCCCGGCCGCGGGCGCGTCCGCGGCAGCGGGTTCGTCGAACGCCAGGTCGAGCGCGACGACCCGGCACCCCTCCGCGTGGAACCGTGCGGCGATCGTGGCGCCGATGCCGCGCGCGGCTCCGGTCACGACGACCACGCGGTCGGTCAGGTCGAGGTGCATCGTCGCTCCCGTCGTCGGTGCGCCCGTGGTCCGGTCGCAGCAATAGGCATACTATTCCCCCATGAACGACGCACGCGTGCTCTGGATCACCGGCGGCGGCAGCGGCATGGGAGCGGCGAGCGCTCGTGCGGCCGCCCGCGACGGCTGGACGGTGGTGCTCAGCGGACGCCGGGCGGACCGACTCGCCGAGGTCGCGACCGAGATCCGCGCCGAGGGTGGGACGGCGGACGTGCTGCCCCTCGACGCGAACGACCCGGAGGACGTCACCGCTGCCCGCGACACCCTGCTCGCGCAGTACGGGCGGCTCGACGGACTCGTCCTCGCCGCCGGGCTCAACAGCCCCCAGCGTCGGTGGGACGACCAGTCGCTGTCGGACTTCCGCGCCATCGTCGACACCAACCTCACCGCCGTCGTCACGGTCGTCGACGCGGCGCTGCCCGCGCTGCGCGAGTCCGGCGGGATCGTCGTGGTCGTGTCGTCGTACGCGGGCTGGTCGTTCCAACCCGGGGCCGGGGTCGCCTACTCGGCGTCGAAGACCGCGCTCGGCTCTGTCGTCCGGACGCTCAACCAGCAGGAGGCCGGGCACGGCGTCCGCGCGACCCACCTGTGCCCCGGCGACGTCGCCACCGACTTCCTCGACCAGCGCCCCTCGGTGCCGGACTCGGCCGCACGCGCGGTCATGCTCCAGCCGGAGGACATCGCCCGCTCGGTCTCGTTCGTGCTCGAGGCCCCGTCGCACATGCGCGTCGACGAGCTCGTGGTCAGCCCGGTCTCCCAGCGGTGATCTTCGACCGGGTGCTCGACGGGCTCGGCGCCGCGATCGTCGACGGATCGCTGCCGACGGGGCACCGCGACAGCATCGACGGGTTCGTCACCCGCACGGGCTCGAGCCGCAGCATCGTCCGCGAGGCCGTCCGCGTCCTCGTCGGCCTCGGCCTCCTCAGCGCCGGTCGTCGCGTCGGGCTCCGGGTCCTGCCCGCGTCGGAGTGGGACGTCCTCGACCCGCGCGTCATCGGCTGGCGGCTCGCCGGTCCGGAGCGTGGGGTCGTCCTCGGGGAGTTGCGCGCGCTGCGCCGCGCGGTCGAGCCGGTGGCCGCGGCGGCCGCCGCCGGGCGCGCGTCCGACGCGTCGCACCGTGCCGACCTGGAGGCGCTGCTCGCCGCCGCCGACCGCCTCGCCGCCGCCACGGGTCCGGACGACGCGGCCACGTTCCTCCAGGCAGACCGCGAGGTCCACCGACTGGTGCTGGAGCTGTCCGGGAACGCGATGTACGGGCGGCTGCACCGCGTGGTCGCGCGCGCACTCGACGACCGGGCCGGGATCCGGCCGGGTCTCCACGACGTCGGACTGCACGTCCGACTCGCCCGCGCGGTGGCCGACGGAGACGCGGACGGAGCCGCCGGGGCGATGACCGAGATCATCGACCGCACGGGCGAATAGGGTCGAGGTGTTCGAAGGAGAGCACATGTCGTTCACCGATCTCGTCCCCGACCCCGGCGCCGTCGAGCGCATCGCGACGGGCAGTACCTGGGCCGAGGGGCCGTGCTGGATCCCCGCGAGCCGGACCCTGCGGTGGTCGGACATCCCGGGCGACCGGATCCTGCAGTGGCACGCCGACTCCGGCGAGACGTCGGTGTACGCGGAGGGGGTCGAGTTCACGAACGGCCGCACCCTCGACCGCGACGGCAGCGTCGTGCAGTGCTCGCACGGGAACCGACGGGTCGAGCGCGACCGGGACGGGATCGTCACACCGATCGTGGACGCGTGGGACGGCGTCCGGCTGAACTCCCCGAACGACGTCGTCGTCGCGCGGGACGGCAGCGTGTGGTTCACCGACCCGGCGTACGGCATCACCCAGCCGCGCGAGGGGCACCCGGGCGAGCGGGAGTACGGCGACCACTGGGTGTTCCGCTGCGGCCCGGACGGTGCGGACCTGCGGCCGGTCGCCACCGACCTCGACGAACCGAACGGGTTGGCGTTCGACCCGACCGAGCAGGTGCTCTACGTCGCGAGCTCGTCCGGCGACGACCCGGTCATCCGGGCGTACGACCGGCGGGGCGACCGGGGCGACCTGCTCAAGAACGGTCGGGTGTTCGCACGGTTGGAGCCCGGCGAGGGCGCTCCGGACGGCATCCGCGTCGACGTGCACGGCAACGTGTGGTCCTCGTCGCACCGGGGCGTGGTCGTGTTCGACCCGGACGGCACCCGACTCGGCGAGATCGCGGTCCCCGAGGTCACCGCGAACCTCTGCTTCGGCGGCGACGACGGCACGACGCTGTTCCTCGCCGCGACGACGTCGATCTACCGGATCGCGACCACGATCCAGGACGCCGCTGCCGAGTAACCCGCTCTTCCGCCACCTGGAACTGCAATGTAGAATATCATTGCAGTCATCAGGTGAACGAGGGAGCGGGTATGTCCAAGCGTGTGGCGATCATCGGGACGCGCGGGTACCCGTCCTACTACGGCGGGTTCGAGACGGCCGTGCGGCACATCGCACCGCACCTGGCCGACGTCGGCTGGGACGTCACGGTCTACGGCCGTCCCGGACAGGAGCGGGTGGACGATCCGTCGCTCGACCACCGGGTGACCCGACGCACGACCCGTGGCCTCGAGTCGCGGTCGCTCTCGACCCTCACGTACGGCCTGACCGCCGTGCTCGACACGATCCGACGACGGCCGGACGTCGCGCTCGTGATGAACTGCGCGAACGGGTACTGGCTCCCGCTCCTGCGGCTCGCCGGCATCCCCACCGTGGTCAACGTCGACGGGATCGAGTGGGAGCGCGCGAAGTGGGGGCGGCTCGCCAAGGCGGTGTTCAAGACCGGCGCCCGGGCCACCGCACGGTTCGCCGACCGGCTCGTCTTCGACGCCGACGCCATCGGGGACTACTGGCGCCACGAGTTCGGCCGCTCCGGCGTGATGATCCCCTACGGCGGCACGGAGTCCGACCTCCTGCCGCTGCACCCCGACGACGCGCACCTCGCCGGGCGACCGTTCGCCCTCGTGGTGGCGCGGTTCGTGCCGGAGAACACGGTGGCCGAGTTCCTCGTCGCCGCGGAGCGCATCGCCGAGCGCCACCCGGTCGTCATCGTCGGGTCGACGGGCTACGGCGGGGAGCTCGACACCGCCGCGCAGGACCTCGCCGACCGGAACCCGGACGCGACCTGGCTCGGCCACGTGTCCGACGACGACCGGCTCTTCGCACTGTGGCAGCACGCCGGCGCGTACTTCCACGGGCACAGCGTCGGCGGCACGAACCCGGCCCTCGTGCAGGCGATGCACTGCGGGGCGCCCACCGTGGCCCGCGACACCGTGTACAACCGCGAGGTCCTCGCCGGCACCGGCGTCCGGTTCGTCCAGCCCGACCCCGGCGCGATCGCCGATGCCGTCCTCGACCTGCTCGCCGACCCCGTCGAGCAGGAGCTGCTCCGGGGCAGCGTGCGTGACCGGGCCCGCTCGGCGTACACGTGGTCGGGCGTCTGCGGCGCGTACGAGCACGCCCTCGCCGAGCAGGCCGGCGTCGCGACCCGCCAGGCGGTGGCGGCGTGAGCGCATCGGTGGGGAGCATGCGGATCGTCCCCGAGTTGCGGGCCGCCCACATCGAGCGCCACCTGCGCGGCACACCCGCAGAGCTCCTCTACCTCGACGTGAACTACGACCTCGCCGGGACGGACCTCGCTCCCGCCATCCAGCGAGTGACCATGACGGGAGCGCTCCGTCGGTTCTTGACCACCACGGCCACCACGCTCGAGGTCCCGGAACCGCTGTGGATGCGGTTCTGGCCGAAGCACGTGCTGCTCGCGGCCGGGTTCCGCGCTGCGGGGGTGCTCCGGCGTCGTCGGCACCGGGTGGTCACGTACGCGATGGAGAACAACGACCTCGCGACCCTCGTGGGCGGGCGTCGCCGGGTGCCGGGCGTCGTCGTCCGGCTCGTGGGTCTGCTCGTCGGCGCCGTTGCTCGACTGACCATCGACCGCATCGCGTTCGCGAGCGACGACGCACGAGCCACCTACGCGTCCCTCCCGTTCACCGCGGCGATCGAACAGTCGTCGACACTCGAACTGCCCCGCCCCGACGATGCCCCGGTCGATCCGAGCCCGCTGACATGCGTGTTCGTCGGGGCGATGGAGCAGCGCAAGGGCGTGCGGGAGCTGATGGATGCCTGGCCCGCCGTCGAACGCACCGTTCCCGGCGCGACGATCGTGCTGATCGGGCCAGGGCCACTCGAGCCACTGGCAGCCGAGTGGGCCGCCTCGTCCCCGTCGACACGGCGAGTGACGGGACGACTCCCGCACGCTGCCGCTACCGCCGTGGTCCGCTCGTCTGCGGTCCTCGTCGCTCCCTCGGTCGCCGACGGACGCTGGCGGGAGCAGATCGGTCTGCCGATCAAGGAAGCCCTCGCCGCTGGCCTGACGATCGTGACCACCGACCAGACCGGGCTCGCCGGCTGGCTGCGCGACCACGGTCACGGCGTCGTCCCGCCGACGGCCCCGGCGTTCACCCGGCGACTCGCGCGAGCGATCACGAGCGCCCTGCGGGCGCCGCTGGACCGAGAGCAGGTGCGAGCTGCGCTGCCCGAGCGGGACGGCCGACTCGCTGCCGACGCCTGGTTGCACGGTCAGCAGGCACGACTCGTCGCCGACGTGCCGACCCGCCCGATCGGAGTCGTCGCATGAGTGCACGCGACGTCATCGTGGTGAACACACTCGGCGGTGCGCTGCACCACTACGCCCACGGGCTGGCTGCGACACTCAGCGCCTCCGGAGCACGGGTGTCGGTCACCGACGTGCACGAGCCGAGCGTCGCAGGAGGCTCGGGTGCCGGCTGGGTGCGGCGGTACCTCCTCGCATTGTGGGCCGCTCGCCGGGATGGCCGTCGTGGTGGGACCCGGGTCATCGTGACGTGGCCGGTCCTCGGCCACCTGGATCGCGTGATCATGCGCGTCGTCCTCGGCCGACGGGCCGAGGCGGCCCTCGTCGTGCACGATCCCCACCCGCTCGTGCGAGCCCGCGGGTACGGCGTCGTCGCGCGTCGGTTCGGTGCGCTCGCGCGTGGTGTCCGCCTGATCGTGCACAGCGGGACCGCCGCGACCGCCCTGCGAGACGACTGTCCGGGCACCGAGCCCGAGCTGCTGCCGCACCCCGTCGTCCCACGCGCGGTCCCCGACACGGTGTCGATGTCGAGCGACCGTCCGGTGGTCCGGGTCCTCGGGCAGTTCAAGCCCGACCGCGACCTCGCGCTGCTCGCCGGGATCGGTCAGGAGATCGGACACTCGCACCGCCTCGAGATCGTCGGGCGACGGTGGCCCGAGGTCGACGGGTGGTCCGTGACGGACGCCTTCGTCGACGAGGACCGGCTCGACGAGCTCCTGGCCACTGCGGACGCCGTCGTCGTGCCCTACAAGCGGTTCTTCCAGTCCGGCATCGCGATCCGCTCGCTCGAGGTCGGGACGCCCGCGGTCGGTCCCGCTGGTTCGAGCATCGCCGACCTCTACCCGGACGACCGCTACCTCGGCGACGATTCGGTGTCGTCCTGGTGCGACGCGATCTCGTCGGCCTCCGCCGCGGAGCGCGACGAAACGCGTGCCGTGGCGTCGCGAGCCGACCGCGTCTGCCGTGCGGCCTGGGCGGAGTGGCTGATGCGCTGATCGCGACCGGCGGCCGCTGCCGTATCCTGACTCGGCCATGCAGTGCGACTACTTCGACCGCGGGGTGTGCCGCTCGTGCACGCTCATGGGGCAGCCGTACGCCGAGCAGGTCCTCGACAAGGAACTCCGCACGCGCGAACTCCTGCACGACGCGGTCGAGGCCGCCGGGGGTCCGGGCTCGGTCGAGTGGCTGCCCGCGATCACCAGCCCCGAGTCCGCGTACCGCAACAAGGCGAAGATGGTGGTCGGCGGGACCGTCCAGCACCCGACGGTCGGCATCCTCGACCACCGGCAGCGCGGGGTGGACCTCCGGCACTGCGGCATCTGCACGCCCGGGATCCAGCACGCGCTCCCGATCCTCGCCGGGTTCATCGCGGACGCCGGGCTCATCCCGTACGACGTCGCCACCCGCCGGGGCGAGCTGAAGTTCGTGCTCGTGACGGAGTCGCCGGACGGGGAGCTCATGGTGCGGTTCGTCCTGCGCTCCGAGGGACAGCTGGTGCGCCTCCGGCAGCACCTCGACGCGCTCCACCGGGTGCTGCCGAACGCCGTCGTCGTCACCGTGAACCTGCTCCCGGAGCACAAGGCCGTCACCGAGGGGGAGCGGGAGATCGTGCTCACCGAGCGGGAGACGCTCTCGATGCGACTCGGTGACGTCACGATGCACCTCCGCCCGCAGAGCTTCTTCCAGACGAACACGCACGTGGCCACCGAGCTGTACGCCCAGGCCTCGGCGTGGATCGACGAGGTGGCGCCCGCGTCGATGTGGGACCTCTACTGCGGCGTCGGCGGCTTCGCCCTGCACGCCGTCCGCCCCGGTCGCGCGGTGACGGGCATCGAGACCAGCCGCGAGGCCGTCCGGTCGGCGGGGCAGTCGGCGCGCGAGGCCGGCCTCGAGGGCGTCCGCTTCGCCGCGGACGACGCGACCGAGCACGCGCTCCGTGCCCGACCCGACGCGGTCCCCGAGCTCGTCGTCGTCAACCCGCCGCGGCGCGGGATCGGCGAGACGCTGTCGACCTGGCTCGAGGAGTCGGACGTGCGGCACGTCGTCTACTCGAGCTGCAACCCGGTGACCCTGGCGAAGGACCTCGCGCGGATGCCGTCGCTGCGCCTGCGGCGCGCGCGGGTGCTCGACATGTTCCCGCAGACGGGCCACCTGGAAGCGGTGACGCTGCTGTCCCGAGGGTGACCGACCGGCGGACGGGAGGCGCGGGTCGGCGCCGCCACGTGCCTCCTGGTCGTCATTGCCAGGGAATTGCCAAGGTGACGTACCCGGGTCCGCCGCGATGACCATGCCCATGGGGATCCACGCGTACAGGTTCCGTCCCCGGAGACATAGCACCAACGGGTAGAACCGTTTGTCTCGGTTTGATAACGGTGAAGAGTTTCCTATGGTGGCCGACCGAGGCGCCACCGGCACGAGACCACTGCCCCCGGTGGCGCACCCCACGACACGACCGCGATCGGTCGGGACGGGCAGTGGCGATCGGCTCTCGATCCGTGGTCCCGGTGGAGCAATCAACCATGAAGAAGCTTTCTCGTACCCGCACCATCGTCGGTGGCCTCGCCTTCGCAGGCATCGCCGCGACGGGTGTCGGCCTCGCGGCGGCGCCCGCGAACGCAGCATCCGGCTCGACCTGGGACGCCCTCGCGCAGTGCGAGTCCGGCGGCAACTGGGCGATCAACACCGGCAACGGCTACTACGGCGGCCTCCAGTTCAACCTCGGCACCTGGCAGGCGAACGGCGGCACGGGCAACCCGGCCTCCGCGAGCCGTGCGACCCAGATCGCCGTCGCCGAGCGCGTCCTCGCCTCGCAGGGCTGGGGCGCATGGCCGGCCTGCTCCGCCCAGCTCGGGCTGAGCGGCACGACCGGCGCCGCCCCGCAGGCCGCCGCTCCGGCTCCCGCCGCCCCGACCCAGCAGGCTGCCCCGCAGCAGCAGGCGCCGGTGCAGCAGGCCGCCCCGCAGCAGGCCGCGCCGTCGACCCCGGCCCCCGCGACCGAGGCGGCTCCGGCTGCCCCGAGCAAGCCCGCGGCCGTCAAGACGAGCGGCAAGACCTACACGGTCGTGTCGGGCGAGACCCTCGACAGCATCGCGACGAAGCTGCACATCGACGGCGGCTGGAACAAGCTCTGGGCCGCGAACACGTCGACCATCGACGACGCGAACCTGATCTACGCCGGCCAGGAGCTCCAGCTCCCCGCCTGATCGTTCCTCCGATCGACAGGACGCCCGGTGACCGAGTGGTCACCGGGCGTCCTGCTGCGTCCGGCTACTGCGGGTTGTCGGCCAGCCACCCGGCGACGTCGTTCGACCGGAGCGCCTGGGACAGCGACTGCACGGCGATGGTGTTCACCGCGACGTAGGACTGTCCGTCCGCCGAGGTCCCGCCGCCCGCGGTCGGCATCGTGAACGTCCGCAGGTCCGACGGCCGGACGTCACGCAGGGACCAGCCGAGGTCGACCATCGTGCGGACGGTCAGACCGGCGTCCACCGACAGGTACTCGCTCGTCGCCCGGACGAAGTCCTGCACGCGCCCGGGGTTCGTGAGGGTGTCGCGCGAGAGGAGTCCGTCGACGATCCCGCGCATGAACGCCTGCTGGTTCCGGACGCGGGTGTGGTCGGCGTCGGCGAAGGCGTACCGCTCGCGGACGAACGCCAGGGCCGCGTCGCCGTCGAGGTGGTTCGCGCCGGCAGTGAACTCGTGCCCGCGGGCCGAGAACGCCGTCCGTGACTGCACCGTCACCCCGCCGAGCGCGTCGGTCATGCCCGAGAAGCCGGCGAAGTCGATCTCGGCGACGTGGTCGATGCGCACGTCGAGCAGGCGTTCGACCGTCTGCACCGTCAGCGGAACCCCGCCCCAGGAGTACGCCGCGTTGATCTTCGCGGTGCCGTGGCCGGGGACCTCGACCCACGAGTCGCGCATGATCGACATGAGGTACACGGCCCGCTTGTCGGCCGGGACGTGGGCGAGCATCAGGGTGTCCGAGCGACCACCGGCAGCGCGGTCGCCGTCGGGGTCGGCGCCCTGGCGGGAGTCCGATCCGATGAGCAGGATGTTCTGCGCGCCCTCGGTCGGAGCGGGGCGCGCGCCGGTCGGGAACGGGTCGGCGAGGACGTCGGCGTCGAAGCTGCGGACGAGGCCCGCGATGAAGAGGCCGGCGACGACGGCGAGCACCGTGGCGACGGCGACGAGCGAGCCGGCGGTGCCGAGGACGGCGACGAGGAACGGGCGCTTCCGGCGGCGTCGGCGCCGCTTCCGGCCGTTCCTGCTCCAGCTCCCGCTCCGGCTCGAGCCGCTGCTGTGTGGCCTGCGGGCGCTCGATCCGCTCCGGGGTGCCCGCGGTGCGGGGGCGTCGGTGCCCGCGTCGGTGCTGGCGTCGGCGGCGGCGATCGATGCTGCCTGCGCTGCCGCCTCGGCCAGTTCGGCCGCATCGGCTGCTTCGGCTCGTTCGGCGGCCTGACGGGCTGCTCGGTGCTCGGACATCGGGTCTCCTGCGGGTCGGGTCGGTCGTGCTACCGACTCCGCGAGTCTACCGTATGTGGTATATCAACCGCTAGGTGTTCGGTTCGGCCGGTGCTTCTCGAGCAGCAGGGTCAGGGCGCCCCGCAGTGCGGCGTCGTCCGGCAAGACGTCACGCTCGATGTGCCGGGCGGTCTCCCACGCCTCGCGCCCGTGCTCCGTCACGGTGACGATCCGCCGTCGCCGGTCATCCGGGTGCGGCGAGCGTTCGACGAGGCCGTCGCGCTCCATCCGCTCGAGCGTGCGGGACATCGTCTGCGGCTGCACGCGTGCCGTCCGGGCCAGGGTGTCCGCGCCCGTCGGGCCGGTCCGCACGAGGATGTCGATCGCGATGAGCGCCGCGTGCGGGAGGCCGATCGCACGCAGACGCTCGTCCCAGTCCCGTTCGATCGCCCGGGCAGCGGCGGAGAGGAGACGCCCCAGCGGCCATGCGTCGGGGGTGTCGTCCATGCTCCGAGTCTACGGATCCCGTTCCTTCGCCCTCTCTAGTAATCAGCATGCTGACGATTGGAGTACGCTCACGGACGTGTCCCGCTTCCTCCGCATCGTCCTCCCCGCGCTCGTCATCGTGGTCTGGCTCGCGATCGCCTCCGTCGGCGGTCCGTTCTTCGGCAAGATCTCCGAGGTCTCCACGAACGACCAGACGTCGTTCCTGCCGGCATCGGCGGACGCCACCAAGGTGCAGGAACGCGCGTCCGAGTTCCGGCAGGCGTCGGGCGCACCGGCGATCATCGTGCTCGAGCGCGACGGCGGCATGACGGCTGCGGACCAGCGTGCCGCGACCACCCTGGCCGACCGGCTCGGGGACCGCGACGACGTGCAGGGCGTCAGCCCGGTGATCCCGAGCGAGGACGGCGACGCGGTCGAGATCGTCGCCACGCTGACCCAGAGCGCGGACACCGGTGACGCCGTCGAGGCCGTCCGCGCCGACGTCGAGGACGCGCTGCCGTCGGGGGTGCAGGGCTACGTCACGGGTCCGGCGGGCTTCACCGCCGACCTCACCGAGGCCTTCGCGGGCATCGACGGGCTGCTGCTCGGTGTGGCGCTCGCCGCGGTCTTCGTGATCCTCATCATCGTCTACCGCTCACCGCTCCTGCCGATCCTCGTGCTCGGTACCGCGACGTTCGCCCTGTGCGCGTCGATCCTCGTCGTGTGGTGGCTCGCCAAGGCCGACATCGTGACCGTGAACGGCCAGGTGCAGGGGATCCTGTCGATCCTCGTCATCGGTGCCGCGACCGACTACGCGCTCCTCTACACCGCACGCTTCCGCGAGGCACTGCGCGACCACCGCACCGGGTGGGACGCGACGAAGGCCGCCCTGCGGGGGAGCCTCGAGCCGATCCTCGCCTCGGGCGGGACCGTGATCGTCGGCGTGCTCTGCCTGCTGCTCTCCGACCTCAACTCGAACAAGGCGCTCGGTCCCGTCGCGGCCATCGGCATCGCGTTCAGCCTCCTCGCCGCGCTCACCCTGCTGCCCGCGCTCCTGCTGGCGTTCCGGCGCGCGGCGTTCTGGCCGCTCCGCCCGAAGTACGGCAGCGCGCACCCCGTCCTCACCGGGCCCGACGCCCGCGGGCTCTGGGCACGGGTGGGTCGGCTCGTGGCGCGCCGCTCCCGGGTGGTCTGGATCGTGTGCACCGTCGGGCTCCTCGCGATGGGCACCGGCCTCGTCGGACTCAAGGCGGACGGGGTCCCGCAGAGCGACCTGGTCATCGGGAGCTCGCAGGCGCGCGACGGTCAGGACGTGCTCGCGGACCACTTCCCGGGCGGGTCCGGCAGCCCGGCACAGGTCATCGGCGCCGCGGCGGAGACCGACGAGCTCGCCGCTGCGATCACGGGCGTGGACGGCGTGGACAGCGTCGTGGCGGCCGCGAAGGACGCCCCGTCCGGCACCGTCCCCGTGACGACGAGCGGCAACCCGGGCGGCGCCGCCGGTGGGACCCCGACCGTCTCCCGCGGCGACGTCCTGCTCGAGGCCACCCTGTCCGACCCGGCCGACTCCGACGCCGCCGAACAGACCGTGCGTGCCCTCCGCACGGCGGTCGAGCGGGTGGACCCCGGCGCGATCGTCGGTGGCGCGACCGCGACCGCCGTCGACACGAACGACACCGGCATCCGGGACCGCACGCTGATCATCCCCGTGGTGCTCGCGGTCATCCTGCTCATCCTGATGCTGCTGCTCCGGAGCATCGTGGCGCCGCTCGTGCTCATCGGCAGCGTCATCGTGTCCTTCGCCGCGGCGCTCGGCGTCGGTGCCCTCGTGTTCGACCACGTGTTCCACTTCCCCGGGGCCGACCCGAGCGTCCCGCTGTACTCGTTCGTGTTCCTCGTGGCGCTCGGCGTGGACTACAACATCTTCCTCATGACCCGGGTGCGCGAGGAGGCCCTGCGGCACGGTCCGCACGAGGGCGTCCTGCGCGGGCTCGGGGTCACGGGCGGCGTGATCACCTCGGCCGGGGTCGTCCTCGCGGCGACGTTCGCGGCGCTCGGCGTGATCCCGATCCTGTTCCTCGTGCAGATCGCGTTCGTGGTCGCCTTCGGCGTGCTGCTCGACACGATCGTGGTCCGCTCGCTGCTCGTCCCGGCGCTGGCGTACGACCTCGGGCGCCGGGCCTGGTGGCCGTCGCGCCTGTCGCGTCCGGCCCATCACATGTGACACGCTGGGCGCATGCCAGTTCCTTCGACGCAGCCCGCCGCCGAGCGGAAGCTCCTCCGTGACACCGTGCAGGACAAGATCCGGGACGCGATCATGGACGGCACCCTCGAGCCGGGCGAACGGCTCAACGACGACGACCTCATCGCCTGGCTCGGTGTCTCCCGCACCCCCATCCGTGAAGCCCTCGCCGAGCTCGCCCGTGCCGGACTCATCGAGATGGCGCCGAACCGGTACACCCGCGTCGCCGCCCCGACGAAGGACGAGCTCCTCGACGCCTACCGCACGCTCGGCGTGATCTACGGCGGTGTCGCCCGCCTCGCGACGCCGCGCTTCACGGACGCGCAGCGCAAGAAGGTCGTGAAGACCCTCGACGACGTCACGGCGCAGGTCGAGGCCCGGCACCAGGGCGAGGTCGCCCAGCACGGCGCGGACATCTACGCGATGTGGGCCGACCACTGCGGCAACCCGTCGCTCGAGCAGCTCTGCAAGGCGACGACGGACGGGCTCGCGTTCAAGCTGCGGGTGCCGGAGCTGGCCGAGCTGGTGCCGGCCGAGGTCGTGCTGCCGGAGCTCGAGAAGCTCAAGGCCGCAGTCGTCGCGAAGGACCCGATCGCCGCCGAGCTCGCCATGGAGGCGATCCACCTGCTGCCGTCGCGCGACTGAGGCGACGAGCGCGACCGGCGCGACGAGCGCGACTGACGCGACGAGCGCGACTGACGCGACCGGCGCAACCACCTGACGGCCAGGAGGCGCGGTGCGGGCCCGCACCGTCCCTCCCGTCCGTCAGTGCGCGACCGCGCTGATCATGCCGAGGCCGACGCTGATGCGGTCGGCCACCTCGATGAGGTCCTCGGCGAGCGACGCGGTGTCGCGGTCCCGCAGCTGCGTCACCCGCCCGGAGATCGACAGCGCCGCGACGATGCGCCCCGACGCGTTCCGGATCGGTGCCGCGATGCAGAACCGGCCGAGCGCGACCTCTTGGTTCTCGACGCACCAGCCGCGCTTCGCGGAGGCCTCGAGGTCCGCCGTCAGCGCGTCGTGCGACGTGATCGTGTGGTCCGTGTAGCGCGCGAGGTCCGCGCCGAGCAGGGCCTCCCGCTCGGCCTGTGACAGGTCGAGCATGAGCGCCTTGCCGAGCGCCGAGGCGTGCAGCGGCTGCCGCATGCCGATCATGGTGTGCGACTTCGGAGCGAGTGAGCCCTCGAAGTGGCAGAGGTAGATGCAGGCCGCGTCGTCCTGCACCCCGACGTTCGCGGTGAGGCCGATGCGGTGCGCGAGCTCCTGCGCGGCGGCCCGGCTCTCGCGGTGGACAGGGTTGTGGTTGAGCCCCTGGCTGGCGAGCTCGAGGACGGCCCGTCCGACGGAGTACCCCTGCGACTCGGGGTCGCGTCGCACGTACTCGAGCGACTCGAGCGTGGCGAGGAGCCGCCCGGTCGTCGACGTGCCGAGGCCGATCGCCCGTGCGATGTCGGAGGCGCGCATCGCCCCGTCGGCGGCACCGAGCGCGCCGAGGACCGCCGCGGCGCGCTCGATGCTCTGGTTCGGAGGGGTGGTGGCCATCCGCCCATTCTGTCCCGTGGAGTCGATCAGGACACCGTGACACCGCTGACGAACTGGTTCGTCCGCACCTGTGCCGTGGTGAGGGGTGCGCCGTCGAGCGCGACGTCCTCAAGGGCGACGCCCGACACCCCGTGCGTCGCGTCCCACCCGGACAGCGACAGTGCGACGGCCGTCGCGATGGTCAGTGCGCGCAGGCGCATGGCGATCTCCCTTGATCGTGGTGGTGCTGCGGGTGGTGCGGTGGGTCAGTAGACCTTCACGGCGCTCGCCGACACGAACGGTGAACCGTTCGTGGCGGTCACGACGACGCGGAGCGAGGCGGTCCGCGTCGGCGCGACGTCGTGCACGCGGTGCCGGTGCCGGTTGTCGGTGACGGTCACGAGTCCCTGCCACGATCCGTCGACGCACGCCTCGATCCGGTAGTCGCGGGCCAGGGTGGGCACCGCGTCCCACGGCGTGCGGTGGTGGTGCAGGTTGATGAGGTCGGCATCGACGTCGTCGTTCCAGACGATGCGGACCTCGCGGACGTCGACGGGCTCCGCCCAGTCGAGGGTGAGGGTCGCCGCACCGTCGTCCGGCTCCGACGACCACAGGTGCGGTCCGCCGAAGGGGCGCTGGTAGCCGTCGGCGACCCGGGAGGCGCGCCACGCGTCCGACGCGTCGGCTGCCGTGAACGCGAAGGAGCGTCCGCGCAGGGCCCGCGCCTCCCAGTCGGTGACCGGCTGGTCGGCCTCCTCGGGGATGTGGTCGTCGAACTGCTCGTCGTCGGCCGTGCGGGCGCGGAGCGCGAGGACGCCGTACGGGTGCCCGTCGGTGAGGACCAGGCGCACGCCGGGGGTCCGGCGGACCACGACCACGGCGTTGCACGGCTCGTCCGGCCGGAACCCGAGGTCGACGACCGCCTCGCCCGCCCCGGCGGGGACGCTCGCGGTGTGCGTCGAGACGTGCGCGATCGGGGCGTAGTTCTGCGGCCGGCCCGTGGTCCAGAGCTCGATCGTGACGTCGGTGTCGTGGCCGGCGACGGTCCGGAACGCGACGGAACCGAGCACGGGGTCGACCGGTACGACCAGCGCCGCGTCGCGGTCGAGCGCGAAGGTGTCCTCGGTCGCCCACGGGGTGGTGTCGAGCCGGACGAGTTCGCTGCTCGCGCTGATCCGGGCGCGCTGGGCGAGGTCCGCCCCGTCGTGGGCCCGGACGCCGATGAGCGGCGCGTCCTCGCGGAGGAGCGTCTGCTGCAGCATTGCGACGTGGTCGGTGCCGAGCTCGCGCGGCGTGACGCCGTGACGGGCGGCGAGGTGCGCGGCGGTCCCGGCGGCCTGGCCCTGGGTGGCGCAGGTGGCCATCACGCGGGTCGACCCGAACGCGACGTGCGACGCGGAGATGTTCCGGCCGGCGAAGAGCAGGTTGGCGACGTCCGCCGAGTAGAGGGAGCGGAACGGGATGTCGTACGTGCCGTCGGTGTACCGCTGCTGCGCCCCAGCGGTCTCGGCGTAGACGCCCTCGACCGGGTGCAGGTCGATCGACCACCCGCCGAACGCGACCGTGTCCGGGAAGGTCCGCTGCGAGAGGAGGTCCTGCTGGGTGAGGGTGTGGTCGCCCACGAACCGTCGGTACTCCCGCTTGCCCGGGATCGCGCCGACCCAGTCGAGGGTGAGCGAGTCGGCGTCGAACGCGCCGGAGTTCTTGATGTGGTCCCAGATGCCGTAGACGACGCCCCACAGCTCGTCGCGGATCCGTTCGTTCTCGGTGACGGTGTCGAGCTCGCCGCCCCACTCGATCCACCAGTAGTTGCAGCCGTTGTCCCCGGTCTTGATCGCCCGGTTCGCCAGGATCGGCGTCGTGCTGAGGTCCTTCGCGATCGACGGCGGCACGAACTTCTCCGGGCGGCCGGTGTCGTGCGTGGAGAAGAAGATCGAGCTGCCGAGCAGTTCGTCGTCCGGTTGTTCGGGCGCCCACTCCTCGCCGTGTTCGTCGCGGCCCTCGCGCCCGATCCGGTACGACGCCCCGGCGAGGGCACCGACGAGCCCGTCTCCCGTGCAGTCGAGGAACACCGGGGCGGTGAACGTCGTCTCGATCTCGGAGCCCATCGTCCAGCCGGTGACGGACGCGATGCGCGGTGCGCCGGTCTCGTCGTCCACCGTCGTCACGGTCCGCACGTCGGTGTTGAGGTGCAGGTGGACGTTCGGCTCGGCGCGCACGAGGTCGAGCACGACCTGGTCCCAGTAGATCGCGTTGCCCTGCGGGTTCCGGTACTGGTTCTCGAGGAACAGCTCGCCCATGATCCCGGTCTCGCGGGCGAACCGCTGTGTGCCGTGGGCGGTGGCGCCGACGACCCACACGCGGATCTCGCTCGAGGAGTTCCCGCCGAGGACCGGGCGGTTGGTGACGAGGGCGACGCTGGAGCCGAGGCGGGCGGCGGCGACGGCGGCGCTCACACCGGCGAGGCCACCTCCGACGACCACGACGTCGTGGTGCTGTTCACGGGACTGCATGGCGGCGACGGTATCACTTGCTGGCGACACTTTCCCACTGTGTGGCAAAGTGTGCCCGGCGAGTGCTATCGTCAACCAACTCTCGACAACGAAGTGTGAGGTCTCCCCATGAGCGACGGAACCCAGACGCGCACCAGCGCCGACGCCGCCAACGCCCCCGTCCCGGACGTGTTCGGCGACGACGCCCGCCGCCGGAGCATGCGGAAGGTGATCGTGGCGGCCGGCGTCGGCCACTTCGTGGAGTGGTTCGACTTCGGCCTCTACGGCACCCTGGCGACGGTCATCTCGCTGTACTTCTTCAAGCAGGGAGACCCGCAGGTCGCGCTGCTCTCGGCCTTCGCCGTGTTCGGCGCCGGGTTCGTGATGCGTCCGCTCGGAGGACTCTTCTGGGGCTCGCTCGGCGACCGGGTGGGCCGGAAGACGACCCTCGCGACGGTCATCCTCATCACGAGCGGCGCGACCGCGGTGATGGGCATCCTGCCGACGTACCAGAGCGTCGGGCTGCTGGCGCCGATCCTCCTCGTCGTGGTGCGGCTCGTGCAGGGCTTCGCCGCCGGTGGTGAGGGAGCGGGGGCGACCACGCTCCTCGCCGAGTCCGCGCCCTCGAACCGACGCGGCTTCGTCACGAGCTTCATCGACGTCTTCGGCTTCGCGGCGTTCATCGTGGGTGGCGGACTGGTCTTCCTGTTCACGGCGATCGCGGGCGACGGCGCCCTCGAGTCGTGGGGCTGGCGCGTGCTGTTCCTCATCGCGCTGCCGCTCGGGCTCGTCGGGCTCTACCTCCGCTCGAAGCTCGAGGACACCCCGGAGTTCCGCGCGCTCAAGGCCAAGGGCGACCTCGCGAAGAACCCGCTCCGGCGATCGCTCCGCACCGGGTGGAAGGCACTGCTCTTCTGCGTCGGGTTCGTCGTCCTCAAGGCCGTCGGGCACTGGATCCTGCAGACGTTCATGCCGTCGTACCTGCAGGCCGACCTCGGCTACTCGCCGCTCGTGTCGTACGGCGTGGTCGTCATCGGGTTCATCGTGATCGCCGGACTCGTGCCGTTCTTCGGGCTGCTCTCGGACAAGATCGGCCGGAAGCCCGTGATGCTCGCCGGCTGCGGCGGCTTCCTCGTGCTCACCTACCCGACGCTCATGCTCATGAACGCCGGCAACTTCTGGGCTGCCGCCGGCGCGATGGTGCTCCTCGGGCTGTTCATGGCGGCCTTCGATGGTGCCGTGAGCGCTGCGATGGCCGAGCTCTTCCCGACCGCGATCCGTTACGGGTCGATGGGCATCGCGTACAACATCAGCGTCGCGCTCTTCGGCGGGATCACGCCGTACTTCGCCACCTGGCTGATCACGGCGACGGGCAACACGTTCGCGCCGGCGTTCTACGTGATGGCGGCCGCGGCGATCACCGGGATCACGGTGTTGCGGGCGCGGGAGACCAACAAGGGCAAGCTCGCGTCCTGAGACGCGACCGAACACGGACGGGAGGCGCGGTGCCGGCTGGCACCGCGCCTCCCGTCCGCCGGTCGGTCACGGCGGGATCGCGGCGACCTGCCAGGACGGTTTGATGTTGTCGGCACACACGCCCGTTATGGTTTCCGGGTGACGAACGAGCCCGAGCAGACGACCGGTCGTGGCCGCCGCGGCTTCACGCCACCGCGGCACGGCCGCCAGAAGCGACGTGGCGGGGTGGTCCTGCCCGCCGTCGCGGGTGTGCTCACCATGGCGCTCCTGCTCGGCGGCGGCTACGCCGCGTACGCCTACGGATCGCTGTCGAACGGCGTCACCAAGATCAACGCGATCACCGGGAGTACCGCGACGAAGGACGACGTCGACGGCCAGGCGCAGAACATCCTGCTGGTCGGCGACGACCACCGCCCGGACAACGCGACGCCGGAGGAGATGGCGGAGCTCAGCACCGAGTCGGACGGCGGTGCGACGAACACCGACACGATGATCGTCCTGCACATCAACGAGGACGGCTCGCAGGCGACGATGATCTCGTTCCCGCGCGACTCGTACGTCGACATCCCGGGTGTCGGCAAGGGCAAGCTCAACAGCGCGTTCTACTTCGGCACCCTCAACGGCGGCGGGGACACCGGGGGCGCGAAGCTGCTCATCAAGACGATCCAGAACCTCAGCGGCCTGACGATCGACCACTACGTGCGCGTCTCGCTGCTCGGCTTCTACCAGGTGGTCAAGGAGCTCGGGCCGGTCGACGTCTGCCTCAACAACGCCGTCAACGACCCGTACTCGGGCGTGAACCTGCCGAAGGGCAAGTCCACCCTCGACGCGAAGCAGGCGCTGTCCTTCGTCCGACAGCGGCACGGGCTGCCCAACGGGGACCTCGACCGCAACGTCCGGCAGCAGTACTTCCTCTCGCAGGAGGCCCGCAAGGTGCTCTCCGCGGGGACGCTGCTCAACCCGATCAAGATGGGCAACATCCTCAAGGCGGTCGGTGGCTCGATCCAGACCGACACCGACCTGGTCAACCTGGCGACCCAGATGCGGAACCTGCGCCCGGGCAACATCCAGTCGGCGACGATCCCCACGCTCGGTACCCCGACGATCACCGTCAACGGCTCGCCGCTGTCGATCGTCGAGGTCGACACCGTCGGGCTGCCGGCCTTCGTGCAGGGCCTCGTCGGTGAGCCCGCGGAGTACAGCAAGGCCGGTCGCGCCCAGCCGGCGAGCACCTCGGTCACCGTGCTGAACGGCAGCGGTGTCACGGGTGCCGCAGGAGCCGCCGGGACCGTCCTCACCGCGCGCGGCTTCCAGGTCGGTGCACCCGGGTCCTCCGACCTGACGAAGACGACCCAGGTGCAGTACCCGGCCGGCATGGAGAAGCAGGCGAAGGCGGTCGCGGCCGTCGTGCCCGGTGCCGTCGCGGTGCGGACGAACGCGGTCACCGGCGTGACGCTGGTGCTCGGGTCGGACGGCAAGACGGTGACCCCGGTCGCCGCTGCCGGTGGTGCCGCCTCGAGCCCCGCTGCCGGCTCCGGATCGTCCGATGCCGGTTCGACCGGATCCGGCGCTGCGGCTTCGAAGCCCGCGGCCTCGAAGCCCGCCGCGCCCGAGCCGAAGCCGTCGTCGACCGACGTGAAGAGCTACGGCAAGGCAGGCGTCTGCATCAACTGACGCCGGAGCCGGTCGCGTGCCGGCGGATGGTCGTGATCGCGGTGTCGAGCCCGATCGCGAGCGGGCGGACGTCCCGCTGGACCTGCGCCAGGAGCAGCCCGCCCTGTAGCGCAACCATCACGGTCGTCGCCAGCGCGGCGGGGTCGGCGTCCGGTCCGAGCAGCCCGCGTTCGCGCATCGTGCGGATGCCGTCGTGGAACCCCTGCTCCCAGCGGGCGAAGCCGGCGGCGACGAGGTCGCGGGTGTCGGCGTCGCGCTCGGCGACCTCGGTCCCGAGGGACCCGAGCGGACAGCCGCCCACGCAGCCGCCGGCCTCGGCGTCGGCGACCGTTCGGTCCCGCCACCGCTGCCAGGCGTCCCACGTGGTGAGGTCGCCGTAGTCCGGCCCCTGGTGCGCGATGATCGCGTCGGTCTGCTGCCGGACGACGTCGCGCACGAGCTCCTGCTTGTCGGCGAAGTAGTGGTACATCTGCGACCGTCCGACCGTGGCGGCGGCGCCGATGTCGTCGAGCGTCGTCCCCGAGATGCCGCGCGTCAGCATCAGGTCGGCCGCGGCGGCGACGATCCGGCTGCGGGTCGCCAGTCCTTTGGGCGTCGTGCGTCGAAGGGTCTTCGGGGTGTATTCGGGGCGCATGCTCGGAGTGTACTTGCGAGTACATTTACAGTATGTGACATTCGAGTCGTGAACGACGAACTCCTCGCCAAGCGCGACGAAGAACGCATGCTCCTCCTCGCGGTGGCCGCCGGTGACCGCGCCGCCTTCACCCGGCTGCACGACCGCTTCCGACCGCTCGTCGAGCGGTACGTCCGCCACCAGCTCGTCGATGCGTGGCAGGCGGAAGAGGTCGTGCAGGACGTCTTCCTCGAGATCTGGCAGATCGCCGGCCGGTTCGACCCGGCCCACTCGGCCATCGCGTGGATCCGCACGATCGCGCAGCGCCGGGCGATCGACCGGGTCCGGAAGAGCCGGGCGGACCGCGACCGCGACCTGCGGATCGGCACCAGGGACGCCGACCTCGTGGACCATTCGAGCGTGGAGCGGGCCGAGAGCGTCCTCGACCGTGCCGAGCTCCGCCGCGCCGTCGCCGCGCTCCCCGGGCGCCAGCGCGACGCCGTCGTCCTCCGGCACCTGGTGGGGATGACCGGGCCCGAGGTCGCGGCGCGGCTCGGGGTCCCGGTCGGCACCGCCAAGACCCGGGCGCGCGACGGGGTCATCGCACTGCGGCGGGTCATGGTGCCCTGAGCGTGCCCGTCGGTAGGTTCGACGGGTGAGCAACGCAGCGCGTCCGATCACCCTGATGACCTACAACGTCAAGAACCCGGATCCGGCCCACGACTGGCCCGCCCGGTTGCCGGTACTGCTCGACGTGGTCCGGCGGCACGACCCCGACCTCGTGTGCGTCCAGGAGGCCTTCGCGCACCAGCTGGACGACCTCCGCGCCGGTCTGCCCGACCACGGCGACGTCGGCCAGGGTCGCGAGGGCGGCACGGCCGGTGAGCACGCGGCCGTCTTCTTCCGTCGCAGCCGACTCCGGCCGATCGACGAGGGCGCCTTCTGGCTCTCGGACACCCCGGACGAGCCCGTGTCGAACACCTGGGGGAGCCTGTTCCCCCGAGTGGCGAACCACGCGCGGTTCCTCGACGCCGAGGGCGAGGCGTTCACGCTCCTGACGACGCACCTCGACCACGAGGTCGGACCGCACGGGGACGACGTCCGGGCGCGGAGCGCGGCGCTCATCGTCGAACGCCTGAGCACGGCGGACGGCCCGGTCATCGTGGCGGGGGACTGCAACGAGCCGGCCGGAGCGGGGCCTGCGTCGCGGGTGCTCGTCGAGGCCGGGTTCGAGGACGCCTGGCTGGTCGGTGGCGACCCGGCGGACCGGACGGCCACCTTCAACGACTGGCAGCCGCCGGTCGACTCCGGGGAGCGCATCGACTGGGTGTTCACCCGGGGGATCTCCGGCGTCGACCGCGTCGTCATCGACCACGACGGCCCGGAGACGTGGTTCGCGAGCGATCACTTCCCGGTCGTGGCGACGCTGCGGGTCTGACCGGGGTCGGTCAGCAGGTGCGCTTGGCGTGCACCGGCATCGGCGACCCGAGCACCGTGACCGTGGTGTCGTCGGTCAGGGCCGAGACGCCGTTCGTCCCGAGGTCGGCGGCAGCGTCCGTGTCGGACGGCGTGCTCGTGTCCGTCTCGGTGCCCGTGCCGCGGCTGTCGGGCGGGCTCGCGGTGTCGTGCTGCGGGGCCCACCCGGGCTCGAGCAGGAGCTGGAACGCGCGGGCGTCCGCGGAGCCGAACGACATCCGGTCGGACTTCGGGGCGTCCCGGATCGCCGTGCGGATGTCGTCGCCCACCTGGACACCGTCGGGTCCGGTCAGTTCGACGTCGCCGCCGAAGCGGGACCGCACCGTCTCGCGCAGGACGCGGATCTCCACCGCGTTGCCGGCAGCGGCCGGGGACGTCAGGGCAGCCACGCGGACCGCCCCGCCCCACGTGTAGGTCGTCCCGGCGGGGAAGCACGCGCCGCCGTCACCCTCGGCCGTCTGCGTGCGCGACGCGGTGCCGAGCAGGCGGTTCAGGAGGCTGACCGTCGTGCGGGAGTCACGCATCGACGCCTCGGTCACGGTCTTGTCGCCGCGCCGGAACACGAGCGATTCGGCGTCGAGCTCGATCGAGTCGACCCGCTTGAGCTTCGCGTTCGTGACCCGGACGGGCTCGTGGTGCACCGGGTCCGGACCGAGCTCGGCCGCGCTCGCCGGGGTCGCTGCGACCCCGGTCCCGACCGTGCCGTCGACGGCGACCGTGCCGGCCGAGAAGGCGAGCACGGCGGCGCTCAACGCCAGCACGGTCCGGAAGGTCACCACTCGACGGTACGACGCCCGACCCGTCTGGACGACGGGTGTTACCGAATCGGAGCCTGGTCGTCACCGGACCGTGACATTCGTCGGTGACGCGTCACATGCCCTCGGCAAGCCCCGCCGACGGGGGCCTGTCGGCCGAACGGGGGACAGCCTCCTGGACGGTGCGGGGGCACCGCGTGCGTACCGTCGGCGGCATGACGGACCAGCAGATCGACCAGTACAGCATGCAGGACCCGACGAAGATGTACGCCGACAAGAAGCCCGACGAGCAGTACCTCGAGGGTGCCGGCACGGACGAGGAGATGGCGGAGAACGTCCCGGCCGACCACGGCGAGGACACCTACCGCGGCTCCGGTCGACTCACCGGCCGCAAGGCGCTCATCACCGGCGGTGACTCGGGCATCGGGGCCGCCGTCGCGATCGCCTACGCACGAGAGGGTGCCGACGTCGCGATCTCGTACCTCCCCGAGGAGCAGGAGGACGCCGACCGGATCATCGCCCTCGTCGAGGCCGCCGGTCGCAAGGCCGTCGCCCTGCCCGGTGACATCACCTCGCTCGCGACCTGCGAGCAGCTCGTGGCGGACACCGTCGAGCAGCTCGGCGGGCTCGACATCCTCGTGAACAACGCGGGCAAGCAGCAGAACGTGTCCTCGATCGAGGACATCTCGGACGAGGAGTTCGACGAGACGTTCAAGACCAACGTCTACGCGACGTTCCGGATCACGAAGGCGGCCGTGCCGCACCTGCAGCCGGGATCGACCATCATCAACACGACCTCGATCCAGGCGTACGCGCCGTCGCCGCACCTGGTGCACTACGCGGCGACGAAGTCGACCGTGAACAACCTCGCGAAGGGCCTCGCCGCGCAGCTCGCGCCGAAGGGCATCCGCGTGAACGCCGTCGCACCGGGGCCGATCTGGACCCCGCTCCAGCCCGCCGGTGGCCAGCCGCCGGAGGCCCTGCCGTCCGCCGGTGAGCAGACCTACCTCGGCCGCTGGGGTCAGCCGGCCGAGCTCGCGCCCGCGTACGTGTTCCTGGCGAGCGGCGAGTCGTCGTACGTCGTGGGTGAGACGCTCCACGTCGACGGGGGCATGCCGACGCCGTAGTCGCGACCCGGCGACGGACGGGAGGGACGGGGCCAGCTGGCACCGTCCCTCCCGTCAGTCCGTCAATCGGTCGTCAGCAGGGCGCGGTGCAGGTGCGCGCCAGACGCTCGAGCAGTTCGCGCGCGGAGAGTGCCGCGGCCAGCTCGACCTCGACCGGGTTGATGCCGACGGCCCGTTCGAACGCGCGGCGCCGGGCCTGGTCGGCGATCGGGACCTCGGGGCGCTGCGGGAGTGCGGCGATCGCCCGGGCCGCGGCGTCGAACGCGCCGGTCGGCCGCCCGAGTTGCTCCCACATGGTCCGGACGTCGTGGGCGACCTGATCCGGGTCGCCGCCGAACTCGAAGCCGGCCGAGGCCATGGTCGCCAGTCCCTGCGCGGTGGGGTCGTTCGGGGTCATGACGGCATCGTCACACGGATGACCGCGAACGCGCTGCGAACCGCATCGCTTGTCCCCCGACATGCCGACACCCGGACCGGGGATTCTGGTGTCCCCCGATCTCCGTTTGGATGGACCTGCCCCCAGGGGCGACACGGACAGGACGTCCGGGGACCGACGGAGGGCACGATGCTCGAACACACCAGCGCGGACACGCAGGCGGCAGCCGCCGCGGCCGCGACCCTGCACCTGCGGATCACGATCGTAGGGGCGACCGTCGACCTGCTGCGGGACGTGCCCTTCCACGAGGCCGACGCGGGACTCGTCGCCCAGCGACTGGGGATCACCGTCGAGGAGCTCCGGCAGCACTTCCCCTCGTGGGACGGACTCGTGCTCGCCGCCGTCGACCGGTGGAACGGCGGCCGCATGGACGAGGTCGCGCGCGAGGTCGGGGACGGCTCGACCGTCCAGCTCCTGCGCGGGATCGTCGCGTCGAACGCCGAGGACCCGGCGCTCATGCGGCTCCTCGTGGCGCTGCTCTCGGTCGCGGGCAACCCGCAGCACCCCATGGCGACGTACCTCCGGTCGCGCTACCAGCTCTTCTACGCGCAGATCAAGCGTGGCCTCGAGCACGACATCGCGGTCGGTCGGGCGCCGCACACGATGGACCCGCGCCGAGGGGCCGAGCAGCTCATCGCGCTGTACGAGGGACTCCAGTTGCAGGCGTTGCTGCGGTCGGACCTCGACCTCGTGCCGGCGTTCGACCGGGCCGTCGCGCGGCTCGAGCGGGGCTGGATGGAGCGGTACGAGCCGCAGGCGGCCCGGCGGCTCTCGACGTGGAGCGACGGCGGCTGGGAGCTCTGACGCCGCGCGGCGGTGCGCAGCCCCGCGGCCTCGCGGTCTCACGGGCTGGGCGACACTTCACGCGCGTCGAGGCCCGTGAGATGTCGCCCAGCCCGCGAAGTCGTCGGCTGGCCGGCTCGCCGGCCGGCCGGCCGGCGCGGCGCCGGCGCCAGCCCGTCAGCGCGGGCGCGGCCCCCGCGGCACCGAGCCGTTGCCGGGGTCGTAGCCCGAGTCGCGGATGACCTTGATCGCCGTCGTGTCGTTGTGCACCGAGTGCACGACCACCCGTCGGGACCGCCGGAGCGCCCGCCGCGCCCCCGGCGTCGCCACGAGGCCGCCGAGGACCAGCCCCGCCCCGATCGCCAGCGCGACCGAGACCGCCGCGACGAAGTCCAGCGCGGCACTCGACGACCCGGACATGAAGTTGAGCAGCGCGTTCGACACCGCAACACCGGGCAGCAGGGCGCCGCAGAACGCCGGCACGGAGATCGCCGCCACCGCCGTCCGCATCCGCGCGGCCGCGATCGTCGCGAGGACGCCCAGCAGCACGGCGGCGAGGAACGTCGCACCGAGCAACGGGATGCCGAGCTCCCGGAGGCCCCGCAGCGCGGCACCGGCGGCGACCGAGAAGACCACCGCGACCGGGATCACCCGCGCGCTGGCCTGCTGCACGAAGCAGTTCGCCGCGGCCGACACCACGGTGAGCAGCAGTGACGCCCACAGCGGCAGCGTCTGCGTGACGATGCCGGACGGGTCGACCTCGATCCGGAGCCACTTCGTCACGGCGATGCCCGCGGGCACCCCGACCACGATCGCGGCGATGACGAGCCCGATGTAGAACGCCCGGGCCACCGCCATCGCCCGGAAGCCCGAGATCGCGTCCTGCGCCCAGGTGACGAGCGACGGGTGCGGGAGCAGGAGCACCACGAGCGCGGCCACCATCGTCGCCGCCTGCCCCGGGTGCAGCACACCCGCCCAGATCGCGAGGGTGCCGATCGCCGACGCCACCGCACCCTGCGCACCGGAGACGAAGAACTGCGGGAAGCCCCGGCCGGTCAGCCACCGGCCCGAGACGATGATCCCGAGCATGAGCACGAAGGCGCCGAGTCCGGCACGCCAGCCACCGCCGGCCTGCATCGCGATCGAGATGCCGAGGATCGACAGCCCCACGTCGGCCGTCCACCGCGGCCAGCGCGGCGGGAGCCGGAGCACCGCGACCAGGGCGCTCACGGCGGAGGTCATGTCGCGCTCGTCGTGCACGAGGTCGTCGACGATCTGGTTCGCCCGCGCCAGGCGGTCGAGGTCGGATCCGTCGGACTGCACCGTGCGGACCTTCACGAGCGGCGGGTGGTCGGCCGGTGCGTACTGGATCGTCACCGAGCTGCCGGAGAAGTCGAGGTCGAGTGGTGCGAGGTTCCACTTCGTCGACACCGCGACGACGGCCGTCTCGACGCTGCGGGTGTCCGCACCGGACGCGAGCATCACCTCGGCGAGGTCGAGGCAGAAGTCCACGATCTGCACCGGCGAGTACTGCTCGAGCGGTCGGGTGTCGGGGGCGACCTCTTCGTAGATGGTGCCGCGGAGGCGTGCCCGGGCGTCGCGGATGTCGTGCTGCGCGAGGCTCCGGACGCGTGGCCGTGGTGGACGCCCGGGTCTGGCTCCGGGGAGGGACTGCTCGGCCATCACGCCATCGTGCCAGGCGCGCTCCGCCGAGTCCGGACGCGCGCTGAACGCCTCAGCGCGGGCGACGGACGCTCAGCCGACCGGCGGCGAACGCGGCGACCACGGCGCCCACGACGACGAGCAGCTGCCCGACGACCCGCTGCCACGAGTTGGTCCCCGGGACGAAGGCGTAGTCCGACAGTGGGGCGTACGCGAACCATCCGAACGCGGCCGGCGGCGCGGTGGCCGCGACCACGAGTCCCGCGACCACCGCGACGAGTCCCGCCCAGAACGCGATGCCGGTCGGGGTGGCGAAGAGACGTCGGATCACGTCCGCCAGCGTACGTGGTGACCGACGGACGAGAGGCGCGGTGCCAGCCGACACCGCGCCTCCCGTCCGTCACTGGGTGACGGCTCCCGCGTCGCTCGCCTACTGCTCGAACGTCGCGTGCAGCGTGATGTCGACGCCGGTGAGTGCCTTGCTGACGGGGCAGGTGGCCTTGGCGCCCTCGGCGGCCTTGAGGAAGGCCGCCTCGTCGATGCCGGAGACCTCGCCGTTCACGGTGAGGACGATGCCGGTGAGCTTGAACCCGCCCGCGCTGTCCGGGCCGAGCGAGACGTCGGCCTTGACATCGAGGGCCTCGACCGTGCCGCCGGCCTCACCGAGGACGGCGGAGAACTGCATGGCGTAGCACGCGGAGTGCGCGGCGGCGATGAGCTCCTCGGGGCTGGTGGTGCCGTCGGCGTCCTCGGCGGCGCGCTTGGGGAACGAGACGTCGTACGTGCCGACCTTCGAACTGGAGAGCTCGACCTGGCCGGTGCCGTCCTCGAGGCCGCCGTTCCAAGCAGTGCGTGCGGTGCGCGTGGGCATGGCCGCTCCTTTCGTGTGGGGGATCGGTCCCGATCGGGACCGCCGACGCCGAGTCAATCAGAGAACGACCGTTCTCGCACCGGCTCTCGGGGAAGACGCAGGTCTGCCCGACGATCGGGCGCATGGGGGACAGTGTGACCGCGGGCTCTTCGCCGGTCGTGCGGCGGTCCGGCCGGATGCGCGACACGTGTTGCCCTGAACGACGGGTGTAATCTGGGGGTGTTCAAAGGAGACCCACCATGCGCGCCGTCGTGTTCGAACAGTTCCAGACGTTCCCGTCCCTCACGGACGTCCCGAAGCCCACCCCGGGTCCGGGGGAGGTGCTCCTCAAGGTCGCCGGTGCCGGTGCGTGCCACTCGGACGTCGCCGTCTACCGCGAGTTCCAGGCGGGGCAGCCGGGCGCGCAGCAGCCCCCGTTCGTCCTCGGGCACGAGAACTCCGGTTGGGTCGAGGAACTCGGCGACGGCGTCTCCGGCTTCACGGTGGGCGACGCCTACCTCGTCTACGGCCCGGTCGGCTGCGGGCACTGCTCGTACTGCTCGAAGGGGCAGGACACCTACTGCGAGAACGCCGCCACGAACCCGTACATGGGCATCGGCCTCGGGCGCGACGGCGGCATGGCGGAGTACGTCACCGTGCCGGCGCGCAACCTCGTGCCGCTCGGCGACGCCGACCCGGTCGCCGCCGCACCGCTCAGCGACGCGGCCCTCACGCCGTACCACGCCATCAAGAACTCCCTGCCGAACCTGGCCGGCGGCGGCAAGTACGCCCTCGTCGTCGGACTCGGCGGCCTCGGGCAGATCGCCGTGCAGATCCTCACGGCGCTCACCGGTGCGACCGTCATCGCGACGGACATGAAGCAGGACGCCATGGACCGCGCTGCTGCCCGCGGGGCGATCACGGTGCCGGGCGGCCCGGACCAGGCCGCTGCGATCCGCGAGATCACCGGCGGCCGCGGGGTGGACGCCGCGTTCGACTTCGTCGGGGCGACGCCGACGATCACGGTCGCCCAGGCGTCCATGGCCATCGGTGGCCGGTTCACCGTCGTCGGGATCGCCGGTGGCACCACCGAGTGGAACTTCTTCCGGACGCCGTACGAGTCGACCATCACGAACACGTACTGGGGCACCATCGAGGACCTGCACGAGGTCGTCGCGATGTACCGTGCGGGGCAGATCGTCCCCGACGTCGAGCGCTACGCCCTGTCCGACGCGCTCGAGGCGTACCGGAAGCTCGAGGCCGGCGAGCTCTCGGGCCGCGCGGTGGTCGTCCCGACGCTCTGACCCCGTCCCCTCGGGGCGGTCAGCGTCCGGCGGCGTAGCCCTGCGCGCCCCGCGAGTTCGCCGCAGCGCCGAGCACGCCGGTCGCGGGGTCCCGCGTCACGCAGGACAGTCGACCGAGCGCCCAGTCGCCCGCCCGGGTGACGACGTGCCCGCGGGCCTCGAGGCCGGCGATCACGTCGTCCCCGAGGCGGTCCTCGACCACGAGCCCCGCCGGTTCCCACGTGCGCGGCCAGAAGGACCCCGGGAACGACGTGGTGTGCAGCGCGGGGGCGTCGATCGCCTGCTGCGGGGAGTACCCGCCGACGATCCACCGCAGCAGGAACAGCAGCTGCCACTGGTCCTGCTGGTCGCCGCCGGGTGAGCCGAGCGCGGCGACCGGTTCGCCGTCGCGGAGCACCAGCGTCGGGGTGAGTGTGGTGCGCGGGCGCTCGCCGGGGCGCAGCGTCGACGCCGTGCCCGGTTCGAGCCAGGTCATCTGCAGCCGGGTGCCGAGGCAGAAGCCGAGCTCGGGGATCGTCGGGGACGACTGCAGCCAGCCACCGGACGGGGTCGCGCTGACGATGTTGCCCCAGCGGTCGACGACGTCGATGTGGCAGGTGTCGCCGCGGGTCTCGCCGTCCGGGGCGACGAACGGCTCGCCGCGGTCCTCGACGGGAGCGGCGGGAGCAGCAGGCGCGGCGGGCGCGGCGGGTGCGGCAGCCGCGGCTGGGGTCCGGTCCCGAGCGACCTGCACGGTCGGTTCGCCGAGCCCCGCCGCGGCACCGGTCGCGTACGACGTCCGGACCGGCGGCATGGCGTGCACGACCCCGTCGACCGTCCCCGGACGCAGTTCGGCCGACGCACGCTCGCCGATCAGTGCCCGGCGCGCGTCGGTGTACTCGTCCGAGAGCAGCACGTCGAGGGGCACGTCCCCGTCACCGTAGAACGCCTCGCGGTCGGCCAGCGCGAGCTTCAGGGCCTCGGCGATCGTGTGCGCGCCGAGCTCGGTCGAGGGGTCGAGCCGGGCGTCGTCGAGCGGTTCGAGCAGCCGGAGGGTCTGCAGGAGCGCCGGGCCCTGACCCCACGGGCCGGTCTTCGCGATCGTGCAGCCGCGGAACTCCGCCGTCGTCGCGGGTTCGTAGGACGCCCGGAACGCCGCGAGGTCCGACGCCCGGATCACCCCGGCGTGGTCGGTCCCGGACGCGTGCCGGTGCGGTTCGCGGACGAACCGGTCGATCGCCTCGGCGACGAAGCCCTCGGCCCACTCGCCGCGGGCGGCGTCGATGCGGGCGGTCCGGGTGTCGGCGTCGGCACCGGCGGCGACGAGCCGCTCGAACACCGAGGCGAGCGCCTCGTTGCGCACCAGTTCCCCGGGGACGGGCACCGCGCCTCCTGGCAGCCACTGCGCTGCGGAGGTGGGCCAGTGCTGCCGGAACAGGTCCCGCACGGCGGTGATCGTCCGGACCACCGCGGGCGTGACGGGGTGGCCGTCGCGTGCGTAGCCGACCGCCGGTGCGAGCACGTCCGCGAGTTCCCACGTGCCGTGGTCGCGGAGCAGCAGGAGCCAGGCGTCGACGGCGCCGAGGACGGTGGCGGCGAGGGCACCGGAACCGGGGACGAGGTCGAGGCCCTCGGCGCGGTAGTGCTCCGGCGTCGCACCGGCCGGGGCCGGACCCTGCCCGACGAGCACCGTCGGCGTCGGGTCCGTGGCGGTGGCGAACACCGCGGTGAGGTCGCCTCCGGGGCCGTTCAGGTGCGGTTCGACGACCTGCAGGACGAACGCCCCCGCGACCGCTGCGTCGAAGGCGTTCCCGCCGCGCTCGAGGACGGACTGCGCCGTGGCGGTCGCGATCCAGTGCGTGGCCGCCGCCGTGCCGAACGTGCCGCGGATGTACGGGCGGGTGGGGTGTGCGGTGGGCGGCGTGAACGCGGGGTTCGGCATGCGTCCATCTTCCCCTTGTGCCGATGTGCGCGTGCGTCCATACTGAACCCAACGGTTAATTAACCGCAGAGTTCACCGAGGAGGCGACGATGGAGACCGACCGCACCGACGCCGTCCTGTCGGCGCTCGCCGACCCCATCCGCCGCCGCATCGTCGAACGACTCGGCAAGGGCGAAGCCACCGTCACCGACCTCTCGGCGCCGTTCGACGTCAGTGCGCCGGCGATCTCCCGGCACCTCGGCATCCTCGAACGCGCCGGCCTCATCACCCGCGAACGGCACGGCACCTGGCGCACGTGCCGCCTCCGGCAGGAGGCCGTCGACGAGCTCGGCACCTGGGTGGGCCGGTTGCGGCCCGACTGGGACCGCCGGTTCGACAGCCTGGAGGCGCTGCTCGCCTCCCAGCGACCGCCCGCCCCGGTGGGTGGCGCATCCACCGCACCGACCGTCACGTCCGTCGATCACCAGGAGCAGTCATGACCGAACAGTTCACCGCCCACGCCACGCACCGGTTCGCGTACCCCGTCGCGGACGTCTACCGCGCCTTCGTCGACCCCACCCTGCTCGCGCTGTGGTTCGGGCCGCTCGGCTTCCACGTCCCGGCAGCCACCGTCGAGGTCGACGCCCGGGCCGGCGGGGCGTGGAACCTGACGATGGTGAGCAACGACAACCCCGAGTGGACGTCGCCCGTGACCTCGGTGCTCGAGCAGATCGAGGAGAACCGGATCATCGTCGGTACCTCGACCGCCCAGGGGATCCCCGGGATCGAGGACGGGACGCCGCTGTCCCTCACGCTCGAGTTCGCCGAGGACGGCGACGGGACGATCGTCACGCTCACCCAGGGCCCATTCCCCGAGGTCATGCGCGACATGAACATCGCCGGTTGGACGCAGTCGTTCCACAAGCTCGAGGCGCTCCTGGGGTCGCCGAAGGAGTTCCTCCAGGCCCCGTGACGACGGTCGTTGCCCCCGGAACTGGGGTTGTCCGGTCCGGGCAACGGGGTTGTGGACTCGTCACGAAAAGGTGACCATCGTTCGGCGGCGTGTCGAGAGCACGTCGCCGAACGGCCGCGCAGGGGCTCGGCCGGTTCCAGATCAGGGGTTCCATGACCAGCACACCGTCCTCCGTCGCGCACGCACGCCGACTCCCTCGACTCGCCGCCGCGGTCGTGGCCATCGCCGTGGTCGCCGGCGGTGTCGTCGGGATCGCCGCACCGGCGTCCGCCGCCGTCGTCTACAAGGGCTCCGTCCCGGCCGGCACGACCCTCCAGCCCGGCGATTCGGTGACCTCGCCGAACGGGCAGTTCCGGCTGATCCTGCAGGGCGACGGCAACCTCGTCGAGTACGGCGTCGGGAACCAGGTGCTCTGGGCATCGAACACCTCGAACCAGCCCGGCGCGATCGTGACGATCGGCCGCAACCGAGCCGTCGACCTGCTGCGGGGCGGGAAGCGGATCGTCCGCTGGGCCTCGGCCGGCACCGCGCAGTCCACGTCGTTCGCCGTCCGCGCCGACGGCACGATGGGGCTCTACTCCGGCAAGACCGCGATCGTGAACTGGACGAGCCAGCAGGGCACCGTCCCCGCCGGCAACTCGATCTACTCCGGCACCGTGCTCAGCTCCGACACCAGCGGTGCCCGTCGTCTCTCCATGCAGGCCGACGGCAACCTCGTGCAGACGGTGAACCGCAAGGTCGTCTGGCAGTCCGGCACCGCCGGCCACAAGGGCGCGTGGGCCGAGCTGCGCAAGGACGGCAACTTCGCCGTCGTCGGTCGCGACGCCGCCCAGAAGAAGGTCACGCTCTGGAACTCGCGGACCGGCACGGCGGGCGCCGGCACGCTCATGGTGCAGGTGGACGGCAACGTCGTGCTCTACGGCGGCAAGGACACCCGAGTGTGGTCGACGAAGCCCGTCACCGGCATGATGTGGCCGGTCGCGAGCACGAAGATCTCCGGGCGCTACGGCGACGACCGCGGGGCCGGACACGTCCCGCGCTACCACCAGGGTGCCGATGCCCCGGTCGCGGTGGGCACGCCCGTGTACGCCTCCGGGACCGGCACCGTGACGAGCACCGTCGCGAACAACGCCTCGTACGGCAACTACATCGTCGTGACCTACGGCAACGTCACCGTGCTCACGGCGCACCTCAGCAAGATCGAGGTCAAGCAGGGGCAGATCGTGTCCGTGCGGAGCGAGATCGGGCGGTCCGGGAACACCGGGCAGTCGACGGGGCCGCACGTGCACGTGGAGACGCGGCGGGCGGGGTCGCTCTTCGACCCGTTGACGCTGCTGCACTTCCGCTGACGCAAGCCGCTGGCGTCGTCTAACGCTATTGACTTGATGCGTCAAGGGCGTTAGACATACGCTGTGAAGCGTCAGGCGGTCCTCAAACGAATCAAGATCGCCGCGGGCAGAGCAGGCCTGGATCATCGTGAGGTCGAGTCGACCAACCACACGGGTGTGATCGTCGGGAGTACTCGGAGCAGGAGCTCGGAAAGGGGTGGTGGCGATGACCTACACGTCACACGCGCACCGAGACGGCGGTTGGTGGGTCGTGCAGAACGACCAGCACCCGGGCGCCATCTCGCAGGTCAAGCGACTCGACCTCGCCGCCGCAGCGCAGCGCGAGGCGATCGCGTTCGTGGCGGATGTCGACCAGACGGACGTCGTGGTCGTCATCCGCGCTGAGCTCGAGCCGGCCCTCGCCCGATCCCTCGAAGAAGCGACCGCGCTCCGGGCAGAGGCCGAAGCCAAGGAAGCGCGTGCGCTCTCCCTCCGCCGGGCGATCGCCGTGGCGTTGCAGGGTGACGGCATGACCTTGCGCGACATCGCGGTCGTGCTCGGCGTCTCGTACCAGCGCGTGCACCAGCTGGTGCACGAGGACGACTCTGCGGTGGCGGTCGCCTCCTGACGGCCGAGCCGTTCCTCCAGCGCCGTAGGGTTGTCGGGATGGAGAAGCGCGGCGGCCGGGTGCTCGTGTTGGTAGCGATCGGGGTGGTCGCGGGGGTGCTCTCCGGCCTGTTCGGCGTCGGCGGCGGGGTCATCGTCGTGCCCGCGCTGATGGCGTTCCTCCACCTCGACCAGCGTCGGGCCTCGGCGACGTCCCTCGTGGCGATCGCCCCCGCGGCCGTCGTCGGTGCGATCACCTACGCCGTGCAGGGCGAGGTGCACTGGCTCGCGGCCCTGACCCTGGCGGTCGGCAGCGTCATCGGGGCCCCGATCGGTGCGCGGCTCCTCCGGGCGCTCCCGCTGCGCGTCCTGCCGTGGATCTTCGTCGGGTTCATCGCGGTCGTGCTCGTCTCGCTGTTCACGACGGTGCCGACGCGTGGGGGCGACGTGCACTTCGGGGTCGTCGAGGCGATCGTGCTCCTGCTGCTCGGGCTGCTCTCGGGCGTGCTGTCGGGGCTCGTCGGGGTCGGCGGCGGGGTCGTCATCGTGCCGGGGCTCGAGGTCGTCCTCGGCGCGGGCGACCTGCTGGCGAAGGGCACCTCGCTCCTCACGATGGTGCCGACGTCGGTCTCCGGCACGGTGGCGAACCTCCGGCGCCGTGCGGTGGAGCTGCGGGTCGGCCTCACGATCGGCATCACGGCCGCGGTCTGCTCTCCAGGAGGCGCGTGGATCGCCCGCCTCGTCGATCCGCAGGTGGGTACCTGGCTCTTCGCCGCGTTCCTCGTGGTGGTCGCGGTGATCGTCCTGCGCCGTGGTCGCCGGGCCCTGCCGCGGAACGAGGCGACGGACGGGGAGGTCGCGTGACGCGCCTCCAGGCCGGTGGTGGACGGAACCCGGCGGATGCGGAGGCCGTGCTCGCGGCGTTCGCACGGACGAGCGGTGACGTGCCGGCGGCGCGACGCGTCGCGCGGCAGTTCGCCGACCTCGGCGAGGGCGAGCGGTCCGCGCTGCTCTGGAGCGAGGACGCGGGGGCACGGCTCGTCGCGGTCCTCCTGATGGTGCAGGCGATGCGGGAGCACCCGGACCCTGAGCTGACCGACGAGTACCTGTCGGCGGCGAAGGCGGAGCGCTTCGACGACACGGTGCTGGTCGACCTCGGGGCGGAGGAGCTCGTGGGCGCCCCGCTCGTCGGCGGCTCGACCGGACCGCTGTTCGCGCTCGTGAAGTCCGACGTGGCGATGGTCCGGCAGATCGCTCTGGTCGCGACCCTGGCGTTCGTGAAGCAGGGCGACGCCGAGGTGCCGCTCGCCATCGCGGGGCGACTCGTGCGGGAGCGGAGCGACACCGTGCAGTCGGCACTCGGGTGGGTGCTGCGCGAGACCGGCAAGCGGGCGTCGGAGGACGCGCTCGTGGCGTTCCTCGAGCGGCAGGGGCGGTTCCTCAGCCCGGCGGCGCGGTCGACGGCGACCGAGCACCTGCCGGCGGCCGAACGCGACCGGTTGCGCGGCTGAGGCGACCGCCGGCCGTCAGGTCGGACGCGGCGAGTGCCCTCAGTCGGACTCGGTGGGCTCCGCGAAGAACGTCGTGAGCGACACGACGACACCGTCGCGGACCTCGACGACGTCGATCCCGCGCACGGCGGGCGCCCCGACCGGGCCGAAGCCCCACGCGAGTGCGCCGTGCGTCTCCGAGACGTAGCGACGCCCCTCCTCGACGAACTGGAAGGCGCCGGGCACGGTCTCGAGGAGTTCGGCGGCCTTCTGCTCGAGGGCGTCCCAGCCGACGGCGGTGCCCTCCGGGTCGGTGAAGGTCACGTCGGGGGAGTACGTCCGCTCGATCGCGGCACGGCGGGAGGCGGCGTCGCGGTTCCCGAAGACGTCGTGGAGGTTCGCGGTCAGCAGCTCGGACACGGTGGCCATGCCCGGAGCCTAGCCTGGGGGCATGCACACCGAGGTGCCCCGACCCCGCATCGATCCCGCACTCGTGGAACGGCTCGTGGCCGCGCAGTTCCCGCAGTGGTCCGGGCTGCCCGTGCGCGAGGTCGATCCGCAGGGGTGGGACAACCGCACCTACCGACTCGGCAGCGAGCTCGCGGTCCGGCTGCCGAGCGCCGCCGGGTACGTGGCGGCGGTCGAGAAGGAGCAGCGGGTGCTGCCGTACCTCGCGTCGCGGCTCGACGTCCCGGTGCCGGAGTCCGTCGGCCTGGGCGTCCCCGCCGACGGGTACCCGTTCCCGTGGTCGGTCCGGCGCTGGATCGACGGCACGGTCGCGCTCCGGGCGACGGACCTCGACCGACGGGTCTTCGCCGCCGACGTCGGCGCGGTGCTCCGGCAGCTCCGGGCCGTGCCGGCCGGTGACGGGCCGGTCGCCGGGGCGCACTCGTTCCACCGGGGAGCGCACCCGTCGCACTACGCGGCCGAGGTGGTGGCGGCGCTCGACGCGCTCGGGGACGCCGTCGACCGCCGTGCCTGCGAAGCGGTCTGGGACGCTGCGACGGCCTCGGTCTGGGGCGGGCCCGCCGTGTGGTTCCACGGTGACGTCGCCCCGGGCAACCTGCTCGTCGGCGCGGACGGTCGGCTCTCCGCGGTGATCGACTTCGGCACGTGCGGCGTCGGCGACCCGGCGTGCGACCTCGTCCTCGCGTGGACGTTCCTCGACGGCGATGCCCGCCGGGACTTCCGTGACGCGGTGGGTCTCGACGGGGACACGTGGGCGCGTGCTCGGGGCTGGGCGCTGTGGAAGGCGCTCATCATGCTCGCGGGGAGCGCCGGGCCGGGGGACCGGAGTGAGCACGAGGCGGTGCTGCGGGCGGTCCTCGCCGATCCGGTAGCGACCTGAGCTGCGCGTCGCGCAGCCGGGCCGCCCCGCGCAGCCCGGCCTACCCGAGGAGCCGGACCGCCCGCCGGGCCGGGGCCGGCGGGACTAGGGCGTCAGCACCGCGTCCAGCACGAGGTCGAGTGCCGCGAACTGTCGCTCGGGCCTCCACCGCTCCGGGTCGCCCGCGGCCAACGCGGTGATCCCCTCGACGGTCGCGGCCAGGGCAGCCGCGCGGTCGTCACACACCGCACCCGCGAGGCCGGTCGCGAGCGCGAGCAGTCGAGCGAGTCGCTCGGCGAAGGCGCGGCTGTTCGTCACGTGCCGATCACGCAGCACCGGGTCGCCGAGCGCAGCGGCGAGGAACGCGACCCACGCCCGCGCCTCGGCGAGGCGTCCGGCATCGACCGCGAGTGCGCCGCCGGCCACGGCTCGCACTGCTGATGCCGCATCCGGGGCGTTCGCCTCGAGCGCGTCGGCACGGACCCTCGTGCGGTCGTGCAGGACGTCCCGGGCGTGCAGGAGGAGGGCGCGCTTGTCGGGGAACGTGTGGAGGACGAGCCCCGTCGTGCACCCGGCGCGTTCGGCGACCGCACGGAGCGTCAGGCCCGTCGGACCGAGGTCGGCGAGGGTGGTGAAGACGGCCTCGGACAGCCGGGTCCGCTGGGCGGCATCGTCTCGGGTCCGGGGCACACCGGAAGCGTAACAGGTGTTACCGTAACGGTCGTTACCGAAAGGATCGCCATGCGCTGGACCATCACGACCGTCCCGTTCGACCACCCGGACGCCGACCGGCTCCGCCGAGCGCAGCGGCAGGAGCTCGACGAGCGGTACGGAACGAGCGACCACGAGCCCGGCGTCCCGCCGACCGCGGCCGACGTTCCGGTGTTCGTCCTGGCCTGTGACGAGCACGGCTCCGCGATCGCCTGCGGCGGACTCCGGCCGCTCCCGGACCACGTCCTCGGTGCCGGGGTCGTGGAGATCAAGCGGATGTACACGGCGCCGTCCGCTCGGGGGACCGGTGTGGCGACGGCGGTGCTCCGGCGGCTCGAGCGGGAAGCGGTGCGGGCGGGCGCTGGCTCGGTGGTCCTCGAGACCGGCACGGCGCAGCCCGACGCGATCCGGTTCTACGAGCGCGAGGGGTACACGGCCATCCCGCTCTTCGGCGCCTACGCCGGGTCGACGAACTCGGTGTGCTTCGGTCGGCGACTCGACGTGGTCCCCGCGGTCAGCGCCGCGGACTGATGGGCGTCTCGGCCAGGACGACGTCCGGGTCCATCGGGATGCCTCCGAGGACCCGGGGTGTGCCCTCGTGCCAGGCGACCTCCACGCCGCCGGCCCGGAGTCCGGCGACGCTCAGGTCGATCCGGAGCAGTGGGATGGACAGGTCGGCGTAGCGCTCGGCCACGATCGCATCGACCTCCGCAGGGGTGGTCACACGGACGTGGTCGCCGGGTTCGAGCGGCACGTTCCGGGTCGCGACCTCGTACACGCCGAACCCGCGGCTCATCTCCCAGTCGTCGGCGATCGCCACGTGGCAGATCACGTCGTCCATTGCGCATCCTCTCCTAATGAAACGCCAACGTATCATTACCGGTACACTCGGACCATGGGCAAGCGAGGGCGACCGACCGCGGACGAGCGTGCTGCACGCGACGAGCGGGTGCTCGACGTCGCGACCGACCTCTTCTTGGCGCGTGGCTTCGCGGACGTCTCGCTCGACCGCGTCGCCGCAGCGGCCGAGGTCACGAAGCGGACGATCTACACGGCCTTCGGCGACAAGGCGGCCCTGCTCCGGGCGGTCGTCCAGCGGCACCACGGGTACAGCGACGACGCGCACCCCGACCTCGAGTCGACCGCGACCGCCGTGGTCGAGGCGTTGCTCTCGGACCGCGCGGTCGCGCTGCACCGGCTGGTCATCGCCACGGCCGTCAGCTCGCCCGAACTCGCCCGGGGCTTCCACGAGGCCGGCCCGCTCACGGCGCAGGCCGCGCTCGTCCGCGCCGGTGCGGACCCGGGCGAGGCGGAAGCGCTCTTCACGCTGCTCCTCGGGGAGCGACACCGTCGGCGACTGCTGGGCCTCGAACCGGCTCCGACCGCTGCCGAGGTCCGCACCGCGGCCCGTCGCGCGCTGGCACTCATCGGAGCAGGACCCGGGGTCACGGCCACCCGGCACGACCCCGCCGACCCCGCCGACCCCGCCGACCCCGGCGACCCCGGCCCCGGTCCCGCGCCGGGTCCGCGGTCAGCGTGAGAACACGTCGTCCAACGTGTACGTCCCGAGCCGACGCTGCCGGACGAGCGCGCCCAGCCGGGGGAGCGCGTCGATCGTCCCCGGGAAGTTCGCGTGCCCGATCACGATCCGGCACGGCGTGAACCACTGGTCCGCGAACCCGACGATCTGCCCGGCACCGATGTCTCCGGAGTCCGCGAGCGTGCCGTACCAGAGCAACGGCGTGGTGTAGCCGACCCGAGCGGCCACCGCGTCGACCCGGGCGTCGTGGTACCCGAACGGCGGCCGGAAGTACGGGCGCGCGTCGACGCCGAACGTGCGCTCGATGAACTCGTGGTTGCGCGTGAGTTCGTCCTCGATGGCCTGGTCGCCGAGCTTCGTCAGCGCCGGGTGGTCCCAGGTGTGGTTGCCCATCTGCACCTGCCCCGACTCGACGAGGGGCCGGAGCACGTCGGCGTGCTCCGTCCAGGAGGGCCGCGCCCCGTTCACGAAGAACGTCAACCGAGTGCCGGTCGCGGCGGCGAAGCGGGCGTAGGCACCGACGACGGCGGAGGACGCTCCGTCGTCGACGGTCCACGCGATCCCGGGCGTCCCCGCCGGCAGTCCGGTCACGGTGCCCGCCGGGAGCGGCGTCCTCGAGATCGTCGGCTGCACCCACGTCGGTGTCGGCGTCGGAGTGGGCGTCGGTGTCGGGGAACGCGTCGGGGTCGGCGGGTGCGTCGCGACGGCCTCCCGTCGTGGTCCGGTCGGCGAGCAGGCGGAGAGCGCCCCGGCGGCGAGCAGGGCGCCCGCTCCGGCGAGCAGGGAGCGGCGGGTGGTGCGGTGGTCCATCGGCACCAGCTTCGGTCGACCGGCCGGTCGGGCACATCGGCTGGCGGGACGATCCGGTTGGCCGGTCGGCCACCGGGGTCGCCGCGGGCGGGCCAGGAGGCGCGGCTCGCGTCCGCCACGGAACGCGCTGACCGGACGGGGCTGGGAACGCACCACGGGGCGGGCGGGTACCGACGTGGGGAGACGAGCCGCGCCTCCTGGCCGGCCCGAAGCGACCACGAGAGGAACGCGACGTGCGCGCACTGACCTGGCAGGGCACCGAGAAGGTGTCCGTCGAGACCGTCCCCGACCCGACCATCCAGGAGCCGACCGACGCGATCGTGCGGATCACCTCGACCGCGATCTGCGGCTCCGACCTGCACCTCTACCGGGTGCTCGGCGCCTACATCGACAAGGGCGACGTCCTCGGCCACGAGCCGATGGGCATCGTCGACGAGGTCGGCTCCGCCGTCACGAACCTCAAGGTGGGCGACCGCGTCGTCGTCCCGTTCAACATCTCGTGCGGCCACTGCTGGATGTGCCGCAACGGCCTGCAGTCGCAGTGCGAGACCACCCAGACCGCCGAGTACGGGACGGGCGCCTCGCTGTTCGGCTACACGAAGATGTACGGCCAGGTCCCCGGCGGACAGGCCGAGTACCTCCGTGTGCCGCACGCCGACTACGGGCCCATCGTCATCCCGGACGACGGCACGCCCGACGACCGCTGGCTGTTCCTCAGCGACATCCTTCCGACCGCCTGGCAGGCCGTCCAGTACGCCGACGTGCCCGAGGGTGGGACGCTCGCGGTGCTCGGCCTCGGTCCGGTCGGACAGTTCGCGGCCCGGATCGGTGCGCACCTCGGCTACCGGGTGCTCGCCGTCGACCCCGAGCAGGTCCGCCGCGACCTCGGGGCGAAGCACGGTGCCGAGGTGTTCGACCTGACGAAGGACGTCGTGCCGCAGCTCATCGACCTGACCGACGGTCGCGGTCCCGACGGTGTCGTCGACGCGGTCGGCATGGAGGCGCACGGCAACCCGGTCGCGGGGTTCGCGCAGCGCGCCGCCGGACTCCTGCCCGATGCGATCGCGCAGAAGGCCATCGAGGTCGCCGGTGTCGACCGGCTCGCCGCCGTGCACGCGGCGATCGACCTGGTCCGCCGTGGCGGCACGGTCTCGCTGAGCGGTGTCTACGGCGGTCGAGCGGACCCGATGCCGATGTTCACGCTGTTCGACAAGCAGATCACCGTCCGCGAGGGGCAGTGCAACGTGAAGCGCTGGATCGACGACATCATGCCGCTCGTGCAGGACCCGTCGGATCCGCTCGGCACGCTCGACCTGACGACCCACCGGGTCTCGCTCGAGGACGCCCCGCACATGTACGAGGTGTTCCAGAAGAAGGAGGACGGCTGCGTGAAGGTCGTGCTCGACCCCGCACTGGCCGCCGCCTGATGCGGATCGTCGTCGTCGGCGCGACCGGCAACCTGGGGACCGCCGTGCTGCGGCGGTTGGCAGCGGTCCGTGCCGAGGGCACTTCCGTCGAGGTCGTCGGGATCGCTCGGCGGCTGCCGGACCTCCGTGCCGAGCCGTACGGGACGGCCGTCTGGCACGCCGTCGACATCGGCGCCCCGGACGCGGTCGACCAGTTGGCCGCCGTGTTCCGGAGTGCCGACGCGGTGGTCCACCTCGGCTGGGCCCTGCAACCGACGCACGACATCCCGGCGCAGTACCGGACGAACGTGACCGGGACCGCCAACGTCCTCGAGGCCGTGGCGCGCGTCGGCGTCCCCCAGGTCGTCGTCGCCTCGTCCGTGGGGGCGTACCGCGGGGTCGACGTGGACGGCAAGCGGACGCCCGTCGACGAGGAGTTCCCCGTCACCGGCATCCCGACCGCCACGTACTCGATCCACAAGGCCGAGAACGAGGCGGCGATGGACGCCTTCGCCGCTCGCCACCCGGACATCGTCGTGACCCGGCTCCGCCCCGGACTGGTCTTCCAGCGCAGCGCCGCCGCCGAGCTCCGCGGACTGTTCCTCGGACGACTCGTGCCGATGTCGATCGTCCGGTGGATCCGCTGGGCGGTCCTGCCGTTGCCGCTGCCGTTCGTGTTCCAGGCCGTGCACGCCGACGACGTCGCCGATGCCTTCTGGCGCGCGATCGACCGACGTGCCGGCGGGGCGTTCAACATCGCTGCCACACCCGTGCTCAACCCGCCGAGGATGGCGCGGGCGTTCGGGATGCTCGGGGCGATCCGGGCGCCGATGTGGCTGATCCGTGGGCTCGTCACGCTCACGTGGCGGTTGCGGTTGCAGCCGACGGACGCGGGGTGGGTGGACATCGCGGCCCAGGTGCCGATCATGCGGACGGAGCGGGCGCGGTCGGTGCTCGGATGGGAGGCGCGGCACACTTCCGAGGAGGCCTTGCGTGAGCTCGTGGCCGGGTTCGCGGACGGGGCGCGGGTGCCGGGGTCGGGGCCGTTGAGCGGGTGAGGGTGGCCCCTTCGCGGGGCAGCGTGCGGTGGCTCGCGCGGACTACGATCGCACCACCAGTCCACGAGGGGGCCCGATGATGTTCGCGATGCTGTCCAGCCCGATGGCCTCCGTCGAGTTCGAGGGGCCGGACGTCTCGCAGTTCGGCAGTGGCTCCGACGGCGGGTTCGGGAGCTTCGGCTTCGGCGACTTCGGCGCGTTCGGGGTCCTGTTCGGCGTGGGCTCGGCCGTGATCGGCCTCGGGGTCGTCGCGATCGTCGTGACGATCGTCCTCCGCAGCGCCCGGATGGCGAAGCGGGGCCAGAACCCGTTCACCATGGAGGAGGACCTGGCGTACCAGGCCATGCAGAGCCGGACGCTCGCGCCCGAGAAGACGCTCGAGCAGCGGCTCGCCGAGCTCGACGACCTGCGCGCCCGCGGCGTCATCTCCGACGAGGAGCACCGCACTGCCCGCACCGAGGCCCTCCGCGGCTAGCCTGGGCGGGTGCTGCAGCCCATCGACCTGCTCGGGGAGTGGACCCTGCGCCGCACGGTCCACGATCGGCGTGCCGGGGTCGACGGCCTCGTGACCGGGACGACCACGTTGACACGCGAGGCCCCGGACGAGGTCCGCTGGGACGAGACCGGCACGATGGCCTTCGACGGGCGGACCGTCCCCGTGGCACGGACGCTCCGGGTGCGCCGGAGCCCGGACGACCGCTGGACCGTGCACTTCGCCGACGGCCGGGTGTTCCACGACTGGGTCTGGGGATCGGCGGTGTCGCACGCGTGCGCGCCCGACGACTACTCCGGGGTGCTCGCCGGGGACGCCGAACGGTGGACGGTCCGGTGGGAGGCACACGGCCCCGCGAAGGACTACGTCCTCGACAGCACGCTGCGACGTCGGTCCCACGCGGCAGACTGATCGCATGCCCCGCAGCTCCGGTACCGACGCCCCGCGCATCACCCTGACCGAACCGACGGACCTCGACGACTGGACGCCCGGCCCCGGCGACGTCCTCACGGGCGACCGGATCGAGGGGAAGCGCATCGACGTGTTCGACCTCGCGGGGGAGCGGCTGCCGGACCTCGAGATCGAGGAGTCGGTGATCGGCACCCTCCGGGTCGACGGCGCCGACCTCCGGGGACTGCGGGTGCGTGACTCGGTCGTCGAGACGCTCGACGCGCCGGTGCTCCGGGCATCGAGCAGCTCCTGGCGCGAGGTCCGGATCGCCGGCGGCCGCATCGGTTCCGCCGAGCTGTACGACGCGGGGCTGAACGGCGTCGAGTTCGTCGGGATGAAGCTCGGGTTCGTGAACCTCCGCGGGTCGACGCTCACCGACGTGGTGTTCCGCGACTGCGTCGTCGACGAGCTCGACATCGCCGACGCCCGACTGCTGCGGGTGTCGTTCGAGGGGACGAGGATCCGCGCGGCCGAGGGGTCGAACACCCGGATCGAGCACGTCGACCTCCGCGCTGCCGACCTCGACCGGGTGGAGCGGCTCGAGGGGTTCCGCGGCGCGACGATCGCCGCCGACCAGCTGTACACGCTCGCGCCGCTCCTCGCTGCCCAGGCGGGCTACCGCGTCGACTGACCCGCCGGCGCGGACGCGGTCGCCAGCGCGCGCGCCAGGTCCGCCTGCACGAGGTCGCCGTGCACCGCCGCGCCCGCCTGCGTCCCGGCCGTCGCCGACGCGATGACGGTCGCCATCGGCGCCGCCACGTTCCCGGCCGCGTACACGCCCCGCACGCTCGTCTGTCCGGAGGCGTCCACCGTCAGGGTGCTCGCGTACCGGTGGTCACCCATGAACTGGTCGGTGGCCTCGAGCCCGAGTCCCTCGAGGAACCCGATGCGCGCCTCCGCCGTGCTCGCGGCGGCCAGGGCGTCGAGCGCCACGAACTCGCCGGACGCCAGCGCGACACCGGTGAGCCGATCACCGTCGGACACCACCTCGCGCACCGGTCCCGTCACGACCCGGACACCGCGGGCGGCAAAACCGGCCAGGGTGGTGTCGTCGACGAGCGCCGGGTCCGTGACGAAGGCCGTCACGTCCTCGCTCAGCGCGCGGAACATGAGCACCTGGTGCGCCCCGATCGGCGACGTCACGAGCACGCCGATGCGCTGGTCGCGGATCTCCCACCCGTGGCAGAACGGGCAGTGCACCACACCGCGCCCCCACTGCTCGGCGAGGCCCGGGACCTCCGGCAGGACGTCCACGGCGCCGGAGGCGACGACCACCCTGCGTGTCGCGACGACCGCGCCGGACTCCAGCGTGACCGAGAAGCCGACCGGGTTGACACCGTCACCGTCCGTGGCGGACGCGGCCACGATCCTCCCGGTCGTCACCTCGACGCCGTAGGCGGCCACCTCGTCGCGGCCGACCGAGCCGAGCTCCGCTGGCGAGGCGCCCTCGCGCCCCAGGTAGTTGTGGACCCCCTCGGCGCGGGCGTTCCGCGGCTCGCCGGAGTCGACGACGAGCACGGACCGTCGCGACCGGCCGAGGACGAGTGCTGCTGACAGGCCGGCGGCTGCTCCGCAGACCACGATGACGTCGTAGTGATCACGCATGCCTGCATCCTGCGGACCCACGCGCCCAGATGGCAAACATCCTTGCCGGTCTGGCAACATGGTCGGCATGGCGACGGATCGGGAGGAACGGATCACCTCGCGCACGACGGCCGAGGTCGTCGACGGGGTCGGCCCACGACTGCGCGCGCTGCGGACGCGCCGTGCCGTCACGCTCGCGGCGCTCGCCGCCGAGACCGGGATCTCGGTGTCGACGCTGTCGCGGCTCGAGTCGGGTCAGCGGAAGCCCACGCTCGAGCTCCTGTTGCCGCTCGCACGGGCGTACCAGGTGCCCCTCGACGACCTGGTCGGGGCGCCGAGGACCGGGGATCCACGCGTGCACCTCGCGCCGGAGCTGCACGGCGGCCGGGTGGTGGTGCCGCTCACCCGACGGACCGGCGGCGTGCGCTCCTTCAAGCAGCTGATCCCGCCGGAGCCCGCGAACACCGATCGATCCCTCCGGACGCACGAGGGCTACGAGTGGCTCTACGTGCTGTCCGGACGGCTCCGGCTGCTCCTCGGCGACCGTGACTTCGACCTCGGGCCGGGCGAGGTCGTCGAGTTCGACACGCACACGCCGCACTGGGTCGGGAACACCACGGACGAGGTGACCGAGGTGCTGTGCCTGTACGGGCCGCAGGGCGAGCGGGCGCACATCCGGTCGCGGCCCGCCGACCGCTAGAAGACGTGTGCGATGACGTCGTCGAGGAGGCCCGACGTCGGCGTGTTCGACTGCTGGACGTGGATGCCGACGTCGCCGCGGGTGTAGTACGTGTCGCCGTCGGTGACCGGGTACTCGGCGTTCTGCGTGATCTTCTGGCAGCGGTACCCGTAGCCGTCGAGGGAGCAGTCGTACCCGTCCAGTGCCGTCTTCAGGTGCGGGTACGCCTTGGTCGAGTCGACGGTCGCGACCCGGATCGACAGGAACGAGATGTCCGCCCGCGGGTCCTTCCAGACGCAGGAGAGCTGCTTGCCGTCCGGCTGGAGCACCGGGGTGAGCTCGTCCTTCGGCACCACCACCGGGTCGCCGACCACCGTGGGGTCGTTCAGGGGCGAGCCCGCGAACGAGGAGTCCCACTTGCCCGCCGTGATGAGCGCCTCGCACGAGTCGGGGATCCGGCCGGCGTCGTCGTCGACCCCGGGCACCGGGGTGATCGTCGAGGTCGGACGCGGGGTCGAGCCCGGCGTGGTCGGCGAGGCGCTCGGAGCGGTGGCGGACGTCGTCCCGGTCGGGGCAGGGTCGGCGCCGGTCGAGCCCTGGGCGCAGCCGGTGAGGGCCAGTGCTGCGAGCGCGATCGCGATCACCGTGCTCCCCGTGGTCGTCATCCGTCGCATGTGCTCCCCCTGGTGCCGCGATCACGGGCCGGTCGGCGGCCCCGCAGCCGACCGTAGTCGTCGGCGTCCGCGGACCGATCCGATCGTCATCGGATCGTGTCCGGGGCGGTTCCCGCCGGCGATGGGAGGATGACCGGGTGACCACGCCCACCGTCCCGCTCTTCCTCGACTGCGACACCGGCGTCGACGACGCCCTCGCCCTCACGTACCTGCTCGACGTCCCGCACGTCGACCTCGTCGGCATCGGTACGGTCTCCGGCAACACCGACGCGGCGACCGCTGCCGTCAACACCGCGGCGCTGCTGGCCCTGTGCGGCCGGACCGTGCCCGTCGCGGTCGGCGCGCACGACCCGATCGGCGGCTCGTACGGCGGCGGCGCACCGCACGTGCACGGGGCGAACGGCATCGGCGGGGTCGACCTCCCGCCGGGTGTCGCGGCCGCGGAGGACCCCGCCGCCGAGCTCCTCGTCCGGCTGGCCCGCGACCACGCAGCCGGTGACCGGAAGCTCGACGTCCTGGCCATCGGCCCGCTCACGAACCTCGCCGTCGCGCTCGAGGCCGAGCCGCGTCTGCCGGAGCTCGTCGGCACGCTGACGATCATGGGCGGTGCCGTGTGGGACGCGGGCAACGTGTCGCCCACCGCCGAGGCGAACGTCCACAACGACGCCGAGGCCGCCAGGCGGGTCCTCCGCGCCGGATTCGACCTCGTGCTCGTGCCGCTCGACGTCACCCGGCAGCACCGCTTCGACGACGCCGATGCCGACCGGTTCACGGCGGCCGGCGATCCACTCCGGGTCGCGCTCGGCACGATGCTGCGCAGCTACGTCGACTTCTACGAGTCGGTCGACCACGTCCGCCGCGCACCGCTCCACGACCCGCTGGCGGCGGCAGTCGCGGCGGGCGAGGTCGAGCCCACCGTCCGCACGACGCCGCTCGACGTGGTGGTCGGTGGGGCCGAGCACGGCCGGACGGTCCCCGCTGCGGACGGGCCGGCGGTCCGTGTCGTGGTGACGGCCGACGACCGTGCGGCGGACGTCATCCGCGAGCGCATCCTCCACGTCGGCACGGTGTCGAGCGGGTCGGTCGGGCGCGACGGCGTCGGTCGGTAGCGCAGCGGCAGGGTGTGGTCGCGCGGTCTCAGCTCCGCCAGACCACCCGCGGACCCAGCAGACGGTGTCCGGTCGACGCGGGCAGGACGGTCCGACCGGTGCCCATGAGCAGCTCGACCGCGGCCGCGGCGACCTCGACCAGGGGCTGCTCCACGCTGGAGATGCCCACCGCCTCGGCCACCGGGGTGTCGTCGTAGCCCACCACCGGCACCGCCGCCCCGAGCGCGAACCGGGCTCCGAGGGCGAGGGTGTCCGACGCGCAGACGAGGGCGTCGAACCCGGCGCCGTCCTCGACCGCCCCCGCGACCGTGCCGGTGGCCGCGGTGACGTCGTCCTCGCACGTGAGCCCGGGGTCGTCGGGCAGCCCGGCCGCGCGCATCGCGTCCCGCCAGCCCCGTCGGCGCTCGTCACCCTGTCCGGACGGGCTCGGCCAGCCCAGGAACCCGATCCGGCGGTGCCCCTGCGCCACCAGGTGCTCGGTCGCGACGTGCACGCCCGCGTACCCGTCGACGTCGACCCAGGGGTGCGGCGCGGCGTCCATGTCCGGCAGACCCCACGGCCGGCCGAAGGTCACGAAGGGGATGTCCCGGGCGCCGAGCCACGCCGCGCGGGGATCGCCGTGGAACGTCGAGGTGAGGACGAACCCGTCGACGTCCGAGCCCTCGACGAGGCGTTCGATGTGTGCGAGTTCGTCGTCGACGTCGGTGGCGGTGAAGAGCAGGATGCGCATCCCGCGCAGGTCGGCACACTCGACGAGCGCGTGCAGGAAGCGGTCGAGCACGGCGCCGGAGATGCCGTGCACCGGTTCCAGCCGGACGCCGAGCGTGGAGCTCTGGCGGGTGCGGAGCCGACGGGCGGATGCGTGCGGTCGGTACCCGAGGTCGTCGATGGCGGCCCGGACCCTGGTGAGCGTCGCGGGGCGGACGACCTCGGGCCGGTTCAACGCGTTCGACACGGTCTGCCGTGAGACGCCCGCGGCGAGGGCGACGTCGGCGACGGTGGCGGGATGCGACATGGGGTTCACCGTAGCGCCTCGCAGGTGTATGGTCGACTCGTTTGATCGATCAAATTTGAACGATCGAAGTACTGCACTCGACGAGGAGTCCCCCTGATGCAACGACGCACAGCACGCATGCTGACCGCGGGAGCGATGGCGCTCACCGCAGCTCTGACCCTCTCCGCCTGTGGCTCCGGCTTCTCGAGCTCGGGCGGCAACGGTTCCGGCGGTGGCGCCGCGAAGCTCACCTCGAGCGACGACCCCCTCACCGTCCTCATCGGCTCGTCGGGTGACGCCGAGACCGCCGCCGTGAAGAGCGCCGCCGCCGCGTGGTCGAAGTCCTCGGGCACCGACGCGACGGTGCAGCCGGCGAACAACCTCGACCAGCAGCTCGCCCAGGGCTTCGCGGCCGGCAAGCCCGCCGACGTGTTCTACGTCAGCACGTCGTCCCTCGCCGGGTACGCCGCGAACGGCTCGCTGTTGGCCTACGGCGACCAGCTCGAGGACACGAGCGACTTCTACCCGACGCTCACGAAGTCGTTCACCGTGGACGACCAGCTCTACTGCGCGCCGAAGGACTTCTCCACCCTCGCGCTGTTCATCAACACGAAGGACTGGAAGGCCGCCGGGCTGACCGACAGCGACGTCCCGACCACCTGGGACCAGTTGCGGACGGTCTCCGAGAAGCTCACCCGCGACGGACGGGTCGGACTCACGACCAGCCCGCAGATCGAGCGTCTCGGGGCGTTCATGACCCAGGCCGGCGGTGCCCTGACGAACAGCGCCCAGACGAAGGCGACGGTCGACTCGGCCGCGAACGTCGAGGCCCTCGACTACGTGAAGGGCCTGCTCGACGACGGCTCGATGAAGTTCTCGAGCGACCTCGGCGAGAGCTGGGGAGGTGACGCGTTCGGCAAGGACAAGGCCGCGATGACCATCGAGGGCAACTGGCTCACCGGGGCGATGTCGTCGAGCTACCCGAGCGTGGACTACAAGGTCGTCGCCCTGCCGAAGGGCCCCAAGGGTGCCGGCACGCTGCAGTTCACGAACTGCTGGGGCATCGCGAAGGACTCCCCGAACCAGAAGGCAGCGCTGTCCTTCGTCGAGAAGATGACGAGCACCGACCAGCAGCTCGCCTTCGCGAAGGCGTTCGGTGTGATGCCCTCGGTCGAGTCGGCCGCCGGCACCTGGAAGCAGGAGTACCCGCAGTACGCCGCGTTCCTCGACCAGGCGGACGCCGCCCAGGGCCTGCCGAACGCGTCCGGGACCGCCGACGTGATCGCCGACTTCGACTCGAAGCTCGGCAGCCTCAGGACGACCGACACCAAGACCCTGCTCGAGGGCGTCCAGAAGAACATGGCCGCCGCGCTGAAGGGCTGACGGACGTGTCCCGGAAGAACCGTGCCGAAGCCGTCTCGGGCTGGCTGTTCACCGCGCCGACGATCATCGTCCTCGGCCTGTTCCTCGCCGTGCCGGTGGTCATGGCGGCCTGGGTCAGCGTGTCCGACTGGCGGGGTGTCGGCAGCCCGTTCTCGTCCGACGTCTCCTTCGTCGGCGGGCAGAACTACGCCAAGATCCTCGGCGGCGGGGGCCTCGACGAGCAGAACTTCGGCACCGCGCTGCGGAACAACCTCTGGTACGTCGTGTTCGTCGTCCCGCTGCAGACCGCCGTGGCGCTCGGGCTCGCCCTGCTCGTCAGCGGTCGGGCACTGCGCGGGCGCGGGTTCTTCCGGACCGCGTTCTACTTCCCCTCGGTGACGAGCTCGGTCGCCATCACCGTCCTCTGGCTGTTCCTGTTCTCGTCGACGGGAGCCGTCAACAAGATCATCAGCTGGGCGGGGATCAACGGACCGAACTGGTTCAACGAGCCCACCGGCCTGTTCCACCTCGGCGCAGGCACACCACCGGCCTTCCTCGCCGACCACACGATGCTCGGCATCTCGTGGTGGGAGTGGCTCGCGGGTCCGTCGGTCGCGATGACCGCGTTCATCCTGCTCGCGGTGTTCACGACGAGCGGCACCTTCATGCTGCTGTTCATCGCGGCGCTGCAGAACCTCTCGCCGGAGGTCGACGAGGCGGCGATGATCGACGGCGCCGGGTCCTGGACGCGGTTCTGGCGGGTCACCCTGCCGCAGCTTCGCCCGACGCTCTTCACGGTGCTGACGCTCGGGCTGATCGGGACGTGGCAGGTCTTCGACCAGATCTACACGGGCACGAAGGGCGCCCCGGCGAACACGACGCTCACGCCGGCGTTCCTGTCGTACACGTCCGCGTTCCAGAGCCAGCAGTGGGGCGTCGGCGCAGCCATCGCCTTCATCCTGTTCGGCATCATCGTCGTCTTCACGCTGCTGCAGCGGTGGGCGCTGCGCGACCGCCCGGTGTCCCGCCGTCGGATGCGGTGGATCGAGAAGGGGAGCACACGATGACCAGCGCACCCACCCCGGCGACCGCAGGCGGCGGGACCGAGCCGACCCGCGCCTCCAGGGCGGCAGTGCCAGGAGGCGCGGTGCCGGACCTCGGCGCCACCACCGTCACGCAGGCACCCGGCCCGGGCCGGCGGCCACGTCGGCTCACGCCGCGGAGCGTGGTGCTGCTGGTGTTCGGCGTCCTGATCGCCGTCGTCTACCTGCTGCCGTTCTACGTCGCGATCGTGAACGCGTTCAAGACCGACCAGGACGCCTCCCTGCACCCGCTGGCGCTCCCCGTCACCTGGACCGGCGCGGCGTTCCAGACCCTCTTCGAGAACTCCGACTTCGGGATCTGGGCGATGAACTCGATCATCGTCGCGGTCTTCGTCACGCTCGGCCGGATCTTCTTCGACTCCCTCGCCGGGTACGCGTTGGCGCGACTGCGGTTCCCGGGTCGCCAGACCGTCTTCGCCCTGCTCATCGCCGTCATGGCGGTGCCGGGCGTGGTTCTGCTCATCCCGAAGTTCCTCGTGATCAACCAGCTCGGCATGTACGACTCGTACTCGGGCATGATCGTGCCGTTGCTCGTGGACGCCGCCGGGGTGTTCATCATGAAGAACTTCTTCGAATCGATCCCGGTGAGCGTCGAGGAGCAGGCGAAGATCGACGGTGCCGGCACGTTCCGGACCTTCTGGTCGGTCGTGCTCCCGATGGCGCGTCCGGCCGTCGTGACGATCACCATCCTGTCGTTCCAGGGCTCGTGGAACGAGCTCGCGCACTTCATCGTGTCGACCTCGTCGCCCGACCTCACCACGCTCACGAAGGGCGTCGCATCACTGGCGTCGGGCGCGCTGAGCGCCGGGAACCAGTTCCCGGTCAAGCTCGCGGCGGCCTTCGTCATGACCATCCCCGTGGCGGTCGCGTTCTTCGTGTTCCAGAAGCGCATCATGAACGGCAGCGACGGGGCGGTCAAGGAATGAGCACCCCGACGTGACCGCCACCGAACCCACGATCCTGGCCACCTGCGGCGGTCTGGTCGGCGGCGAGTGGGACGACTCGGCCTACGGTCCGCTCCTGTTCGAGGCCGTCCGGCTCGCCCGCGTCCCCGCCGGTCGGCCGCCACGCGTGTTGCACGTGAACACCGCCGGCGGCGACCAGCGGACCGTCGAGGGGGCAGAGCTCGCAGCGGCCCGTACGGCCGGTGTCGAGGCGTCGCACCTGCGGTTCTTCCCGAGACGGAACGTGCCGTCCCTGCGCGACGCCGTCCTCGGTGCGGACGTCGTCTGGGTCTCGGGCGGCTCCGTGGTCAACCTCCTCGCCGTGTGGCGTGCCCACGGTCTCGACGAGGTCCTGCGTGAGGCCTGGGGAGCCGGGGTGGTGCTCGCCGGTGGTTCGGCCGGCGCGCTCTGCTGGCACACCGGCGGCGTCACGCAGAGCCACGGCCCGCAGCCGTCGGTCCTCGCCGACGGACTCGGCTTCGTGTCCGGCTCGCTCGGTGTCCACACCGACTCGGACCCGCACCGGTCGCCGGTCTTCCGGGCAGCCGTCGCGGCGGGGGACCTCCCGGCGGGCATCGAGCTCGACGAGGGCGTCGGTGTCGTCCACCGTGGGCGCTCGGCCACGTTCGTCGAAGCCGTCACCGACCACGACGGAGGCGGCGCGGTGCGGATCACCCGTGCCCCCGGCGACCCGACCGGCATCCGTGCCGAGCCCCTGCCCGTGCGTCGCCTGCCGGACGCACCCCGATCCCTACCGAGCTGGACACCCAGCGCCTGGACCCCGTCCCCCGAACCCGTCGACGAGGAAGCCCCATGACCTCCACCACCACGAACACCACCACCGCCGCCGCCACGACCGCCACGCTGCAGCCCCTGCTCCACGACGAGGTCGCCGTCATCGCGGCACCGACGCAGGCATGGTCCGGTCGGGACGGTGCCATCGGCGCGAACCCCGTGCACGGCTACTGGACCGGTGACCAGCGGTTCGTCTCCGCCGTGCGCGTCAGCGTCGAGCACTCCGCGGTGGAACCGGTCGCCGTCGTGCCCGCCGGTGCCCGCGAGGTCGTCTTCACCGGACTCCTGCGCGGCCTCGACGGTACCGGCGCCGATCCGGACGTCCGCCTCGACCGGCGTCGGACGGTGCGCATCGACGGGGTGGCGGAACGTCTGCGCGTCACCGATCGGCTCCAGGGGCCCGGCGCGAGCACCGCGGAGCTCGTCGTGACCGTCAGGCTGACCCCGGACGCCGCCGGGATGGACGCGGTGAAGGCCGGTCACGGCCCCCAGCCGGTCCCCGCCGACGCCTCGGAGCAGACCGCATCGTGGACCTCGGGCTCCGTACGGGTCCGGCTCGACGCCCCCGGAGCATCCGTCCGCGTCGAGGACGGTGACGTCGTGCTGCGCTGGCGGACGGAGCGCGCGCACGAGGTCGACCTCGCGTGGGACTGCGCCGTGGAGACGCCCGACGCCGTCGTCACCGGCGTGACGACCCCGCGCCCGTTCGACGTCCCGGCCGGCGTGCAGGACGACCGGCTCCGGCGCTGGCTGGAGCGTGCCACCGACGATCTCGACGCACTCCGGCTGGCGCGGCCCGAGGGCGAGTTCATCGCGGCCGGCGCCCCCTGGTTCTTCACCCTGTTCGGCCGCGACGCGATCTGGGCCGCCCGCTTCCTGCTGCCCGTCGACACCAGCACCGCCGGGGGCACCCTCCGGGTCCTCGCCGCGCTGCAGGGCACCGCGGACGACCCCGCGACCGCCGAGCAGCCCGGCAAGATCATGCACGAGCTGCGCCAGGCGTCCCTGCCGGTCGACAACGACGAGATCTCCCTGCCACCGCTCTACTACGGGACCGTCGACGCGACGGCGCTCTGGGCGTGCCTGCTCCACGACGCCTGGCGTGCGGGGCTCCCCGACGCCGAGGTCGAGGCGCTCCTGCCGACGCTCGAACGCGCCCTGGCGTGGATGCGCGACCACGGCGACGCGGACGGCGACGGGCTGCTCGAGTACGTCGACGAGTCCGGCCGAGGGCTGGCGAACCAGGGCTGGAAGGACTCCGGGGACAGCGTGCAGTGGCGGGACGGCACCCTCGCCGACGGCCCGATCGCCCTGTGCGAAGTGCAGGGCTACGCGCACGAGGCCGCGGTGCACGGTGCCGACCTGCTCGATGCGTTCGGCCGTCCCGGCGGCGACGAGTGGCGTGCCTGGGCCGCTCGCCTGGCCGATCGCTTCCGCGACGCCTTCTGGGTGGCCGACGACATCGGTCGGTACCCGGCGATCGCCCTCGACGCCCGCAAGCGCCCCGTCGACTCCGCCACGAGCAACATCGGCCACCTGCTCGGCACCGGCCTGCTCACCCCGGACGAGGAAGCCGTCGTCGCAGCACGCGTCGTGAGCCCGGACCTGGCGAGCGGCTTCGGCCTCCGGACCCTCTCCACGACCGCCGCCGGGTACTGGCCGCTCAGCTACCACGGGGGCACCGTCTGGGCGCACGACACCGCCGTGGTGATCACGGGCCTCATCCGGTCCGGACACCACGACGAGGCCCGGGTCCTGTCCGAGCAGCTGCTCGCCGCGGCGGTGGCGTTCGACTTCCGGATGCCCGAGCTGCACGCCGGCGACGACGCGTCCGCCGTCACACGTCCGGCCCCGTACCCGGCCGCCTGCCGCCCGCAGGCCTGGAGTGCCGCCGCCGCCTTCCCCGTCTGGGTCGCGCTCCGGTAGGCCGCCGTCGCAGGACTCCGGTAGACCGCCGTCGCAGGGATCCGGCGGTACGGTCGAGGGCATGACGACGACCCCGGACGACCTCGCCGAGGAGCTCCGCGAGTCGATCGGCCGGATCGTGCGGGCCACCCGGGCACTCACCGACGAGCTGCCGCAGGCGCAGAGCGCGAGCCTGGGCCTGCTCGACCGGCAGGGGCCGCAGACCATCGCCGAGCTCGCCCGGGCCCGCGGCGTGAAGCACCAGGGACAGTCGCGGACCGTCGCGGAGCTCGAGGAGCGCGGCTTCGTGGAGCGAGGCGTCTCCGACGGGGACCGGCGGGTCTCGGTGATCCGGCTGACGGACTCGGGCCGCACGGTCATGCTCCGGGAACGGAGCGCCCGAGCCGGGGCGTTCGCGTCGGTGATCGGATCCGAGCTGTCCGAGGCCGAGCGTGCGGCACTCGCCAGGGTGCCGGGACTGTTCGACCGCATCGCGGCGAGACTCGAACGGTGAACGCCCTCTCATCCGGATCGACCACGTCGATGTACAACACTGTTGTAGACTCGTCGACATGGAGCTGACGAAGTACAACCACGCCACCGTCGTCCTCGAGCAGGACGGCGCCACCCTCGTCATCGACCCGGGCACGTTCACGCCGGAGGGCGCCGACCTCGCGACGGCCGCCGTCGCCGTCCTCGTCACCCACGAGCACTTCGACCACTTCGACGTCGACGCCGTCCGTGCCGCCCTCGCCGCGAACGACGCCCTCGTGGTCCGTGGGCCCGCCGCGATCGTCGACCAGCTCGGCGCGCACGACGGCCGCGTCGCCGCGGTCTCGGCCGGTGACGCGTTCGAGGTCGGCCCGTTCTCGGTGCAGGTCTTCGGTGAGGAGCACGCCGTCATCCACGGCGACATCCCGACGATCGCGAACGTCGGCTACCTCGTGAACGGCGCCGTGTTCCACCCCGGCGACGCCTACCTCGTGCCCGGCGTCCCGGTGCGGACCCTGCTGCTGCCGACCAGCGGCCCGTGGACGAGCACCGCCGAGGCCGTCGACTACGTCCGCGCGGTCTCCCCGGAGCACGCCGTGCAGATCCACGAGGCGATGCTCAGCGAACTCGGGCAGCAGTCCGCCGCGCGGTTCCTCGGCCCGGACGGTCTCGGACCGGTGCCGGTGCAGATCCTGCCCGCCGGCGAGTCGATCACCGTCTGACGGACGTGACGCGCCCCTGAGAGGCGATCCGCGCCTCCAGGGCAGGGTGGAGGGATGCCCGACGCACCCTCCACCGCCGTCCTCTTCGACATCGACGGGACCCTCGTCGACTCGAACTACCCGCACATCGACGCCTGGTGGCGGGCGTGCACGGCAGCGGGCGAGTCCGTCGACGCCTGGCGGATCCACCGCGCGATCGGCATGGACTCGGCGAAGCTGCTCGAGGAGCTGCTGCCGGACGCCACGGACGAGCAGCGCGACACCGTCAAGCAGTTCCACACCGCGTACTACGCCGAGCAGATGCCGCGGTTGCGGCTCCTCCCGGGTGCCCGTGAGCTGCTCCGGTCCGTCGCCGAGGCCGGTCACGCCGTCGTGCTGGCCACGAGCGCGCCCGAGGACGAGCTCGTGCGCCTGCGCGAACTGCTCGACGCCGAGGCGTGGATCACCGCCGTCACGAGCTCGGAGGACGTCGAACAGGCCAAGCCGGACCCCGGGATCATCGAGGTCGCACTCCGGAAGGTCGGCGTGTCCGCCGATGCCGCCGTGATGGTCGGCGACGCGATGTGGGACGTCGAGTCCGCCGGACGGGTCGGTGTGCCCTGCGTCGCCGTGATGACGGGCGGGATCGGCGGCGACGAACTGCGCCGGGCCGGGGCGGTCCGGGTGTACGACGACGCGGCAGCGGTCCTCGCCGACCTGCGGGCGGGCCGGGGCCCCATCGCGGACCTGGCGAGCCGCGCCGGGGGAGCCGCCGGCAGCGGGGCGGGCGCATGAGCGTCCGCGGCGTCGACCACATCGGACTGACCGTGCCCGACGTCGACGCGGCCAGCGCGTTCCTCGTCGACGCGTTCGGTGCCGAGGTGCTCTACGACACGCTCCCCGCCGACCGGCCTCCGAAGGGCGGCGAGGCGACGACGTCGCGCCTCGGTGTCCCCGGAGACGCCCGTGAGGTGCGGATCCGGATGCTCGCGCTGCCCGACGGCCCCGGCATCGAGCTGTTCGCCTTCGACCACGTCGAGCAGGACACCCCGGCGGTGCCCTCCGACCTCGGGTGGCAGCACCTCGCGCTGTACGTCGACGACCTCGACGCCACGCTCGACCGGGTCGTGGCCGCCGGGGCGACCGCGCTCGGCGCACCCCGCCCGCTCCCGGGGCCCGAAGCCGGCGACCGGAACCGGTTCGTGTACGTCCGCACCCCGTGGGGCAGCACCGTCGAGCTCCTGACCTACCCCGATCCCCAGCCCTACGAGGAGCACACGTCGCGCCGACGCTGGCATCCGTGACAGGATCGTCGGTCGTGATCACGATCGAACGCGTTCGGTGGGACGACCCCCGTGGTGTGGCGCTCCGCGCCCGCATGGACGAGGAGATGCACGAGCGCTACGGCGCCGCGAACGGCGACGAGGACCCGGCGGTGACGGCCGAGCGTGGCCGGGCGCTCGCCGTGGACCCGGCGACGGTCATCACCTCGATCCTCGCGATCGACGAGGACGGCGAGGCCCTCGGGCACATCGCCGTCCGGCGTCTCGGTGACGAGGTCGAACTGAAGCGCCTCATCGTCCTCGCCGCCGCCCGCGGGAAGGGTGCGGCCACCGCGCTGCTCACCGAGGGGGAGCGTGTCGGGCGTGAGGAGGGCGCCGCGCGGCTCATCCTGCAGACCGGCGACAAGCAGCCCGAGGCCGTGGCGCTCTACGAGAAGACCGGCTGGACCCCGATCCCGGTGTACGAGCCGTACGCCGCGACGATGCCGTGGTCGTTCTGCTTCGAGAAGGCGCTCTAGCGGTACCCCACTTCCACATTGCACTCTCAGTCCGATAGTGCAATTCTTGTCCGGTGAGCACCACCGAACGCACCCGCGCGCTGCGCCGACGCATGATCGTCGAGGCACGTCGGGCGACCATCGAGCACGGGCTGCACGGCTTCACGATCGAGCAGCTCTGCGAGACGGTCGGGGTGTCCCGGCGGACGTTCTTCAACCACTTCGCGTCGAAGGACGACGCCGTGCTCGGCATCGAGATCAACGCGGACGTCGAAGCCATCGACGCGTACGCCGCCGGCGGTGTCGTCGCGGCCGACCTCGAGCCGCTGGACTCCATCGTCGCGCTGGCGATCGACCAGTTCCACCGGGCCGGCATCGACCGCGCCGACGAGGTCCTCGTCCGCGGGGTCTTCGAACGGGAGCCGGCGCTCGTCGCCCGGTTCCTCTCGGCCACCGACGTGCAGCTCGGCCGCATCACCGACGCCGTACGAGCGCGGTTCGGTTGGGGCGACGCCACCGACCGCCGTGCGCGGCTCGTCACCGAGGCCGCCGCAGGGCTGCTCAAGGTGACGGCGGAGACCTACTTCGACGACGCGTTCGACGAAGCCACTGGCCCCGCGTTCGACGAGCTGCTCACCCAGAACCTCCGCCTGATGAGGGCGGCCATCACGACCGGACAGGACACCACCGAATGAGCGCCACCGCGCCGGGCACGACCAAGCGTGCCCGCCCAGGCTCCGACGGACCGCTGCTCCTCACGCAGCGCCGGATCTGGATCATCTTCTCCGCGCTCATCGCGGGGATGCTGCTCTCCAGCCTCGACCAGACCATCGTCTCCACGGCGATGCCCACCATCGTCGGCGAGCTCGGCGGCGTCGCGCACCAGGCGTGGCTGACGACCGGGTACCTGCTCGCCTCGACCATCGTGATGCCCGTCTACGGCAAGTTCGGTGACGTCCTCGGCCGTCGCAACCTGTTCCTCATCGCGATCGCCCTGTTCACCGTCGCGTCGGCCGGGTGTGCCTTCGCCGGCGACTTCACCCAGCTCGTGGTCTTCCGCGCTATGCAGGGCCTCGGCGGCGGCGGCCTGATGATCCTGTCGCAGGCGATCATCGCGGACATCGTGCCGGCCTCCCAGCGCGGCAAGTACCTCGGCCCGCTCGGTGCGATCTTCGGCCTCTCGGCGATCGGCGGCCCGCTGCTCGGCGGGTTCTTCGTCGACCACCTCACCTGGAACTGGGCGTTCTACATCAACATCCCGGTCGGCATCGCCGCGTTCTTCGTGGCGTGGTTCGCGCTGACCCTGCCGAGCAAGAAGGCGACGAAGCGCATCGACGTCCTCGGCGTGCTCTTCATGTCCGCCGCGACGACGTGCCTGGTGTTCTTCTCGGAGTTCGGCGGCAGCAAGGACCACGGCTGGGACGCCCCGGAGACGTGGGCCTGGTTCGCCGGTCTCGTCGTGTCGGCAGCGCTCCTCGTGCTCGTCGAGTCGCGTGCGGCGGACCCCGTCCTGCCGCTGTCGTTCTTCCGGAACCGCACCTTCCTGCTCGCGACCGGCATCGGCCTCGTGCTCGGCATCGGCATGTTCGCGGCGATCGGCTTCGTCCCGACGTTCCTGCAGATGGCGTCCGGCACCTCGGCGGCGGTCTCGGGTCTCCTGATGCTGCCGATGATGGTCGGCCTGATCGGGACCTCGATCGCGTCTGGCAACCTGATCACCAAGACCGGTCGCTACCGGATGTTCCCGATCATCGGGACGATCCTGGTCGCCCTGGCGATGCTCGCGATGACCCAGCTCGCGGCGGACACCCCGATCTGGCTCATCTGCGCGTACCTGTTCGTCTTCGGTGCGGGCCTCGGCCTCATCATGCAGGTGGTCGTCCTCGTGGCGCAGAACGCGGTGCCCGCCGAGCAGGTCGGTACCGCCACGTCGACGAACAACTACTTCCGCGAGGTCGGCGCCTCCCTCGGCACCGCCGTCTTCGGTGCGCTCTTCACGGCGCGGCTCACGACGTCGCTCACCGACGTGTTCCGCGGCGCCGGCGGATCGGCGACCGACGCGGCGTCGTCGGCGGGCAGCATCGACCCCGCGACCGTGGCGAAGCTGCCGGAGGCGGTGCAGGACGGCATCGTGAACGCGTACGCCGACTCCCTGGCGCCCGTGTTCTGGTACCTGCTGCCGTTCATCGCGGTGGCGTTCCTGCTCGCGCTGTTCCTCCCGCAGATCAGGCTCTCCGACACGGCCGGCATGGTCGCCCGTGGCGAGGCGGTCGGCGGAGCCGAGGCCGACGAGCTCGAGCGGGCGCAGCGCGCGGGGCACACGGCCGGCGCGGCCGAGCCGCAGCCGGAGCCGGCAGATGCCGGTCCGGACCGTTCGGAGCGCTGACCGCGCGATCCACGAAAGCGACAGTCCCCCGCAGGATCCCTGCGGGGGACTGTCGCTTCCCCGGCACGGACCCGCCACCGCGGCGCCGACCTGTCGCTTCGGCGGGGTGGTCCGGACCACCGCCGGCCAGGAGGCGCGGTGCCAGCTCGCACCGCGCCTCCCGTCCGCCACGGCGCGCGCCCACCGCGCCCCGCTCGCGAAAGCGACAGGCTGCCGCCGGATCTCGGCGGGCACCTGTCGCTTCCGCGGGGTGATCGCCGCGCGGTCGCGGCACATCGTCGCTCTCGCGGCACGAACCGCCGCAGTCCGCGACCGCGCGCGTCGCCCGCGCGCCGCCGCGGCGGCGCGCTACGCGCCCGTGCTCGCGCGGCGCACCAGGCGCGTGGGGAGCGCCGCGGCCTCCGGCGCGGTGCCGTCGAGCGTCGCGAGCAACCGCAGCGCCGCGGCCCGGCCGAGGTCCGCGCCGGGGAGTGCGACGCTCGTCAGGGCCGGTGCCGTGACCGAGGACGACGGCAGGTCGTCGAACCCCGCGACGGCGAGTTCGCCGGGGACCGCGATGCCGAGCTGCCCGGCGACCCGGAGCACCCCGTACGCGAGGGTGTCGGCAGCCGCGACGACCGCCGTGACGTCGTCGTCCTGCCAGGCCTCGAGGACGTACTCGGTCGCCGAGGCCGCGGCGTCCACCGTGAGGTCGGCGCGGGCGGTGACCTCGGAGACCTCGATGCCGACGGCTGCGCACTCCTGTTCGAAGAGCTCCCGACGGACGCCGAACGTCGCAGCCCGCGAGGTCCCGTCGAGGTACCCCACCCGCCGGTGCCCGCGCTCGTGCAGGTGGGCGACGAGCTCGTGGACACCGGGGGAGAGGTCGTAGTTGACGGCCTCGGGGCCGCCCGGTGCATCGAGCAGCACCACGGGGACGGTGGCGGTCATCGTCTCGTCGGCGGCGGGCGCGTCCACGAGGATGCCGGCCGGTCGGAGCCGCTCGAACCGCCGGACGTCGGCGGCCACCGGCTGGGCCCCGCGCTCCGTGACGGAGAGCACGAGCTGGAAGCGGTCGCCGACGGTGTCGCGCACGCCGCGGATCACCTCGGCGAAGAAGGGGTTCGACAGGTCGGGGGCGATCAGGACGACGAGGTCGCCGCTGCCCCGCGCGAGGGAACTTGCAGCGTGGTCGACGACGTAGCCGAGCTCGTCGACGGCGTCGCGCACCCTCGTGGCGATCGGCACGGAGACCCGGCCGCGGTCCTTGCCGTTCACGACGAGCGACACCGTGGCGATGCTCGTCCCCGCGCGCTCGGCCACCATCGCAGCGGTCACACGACGGCCGGGGGCGGCGGAGGATGGCACGCGTCGATGCTACCGAGCGTGGACCGCGCAGTTCGGGTCCGCCGCCGATGACTTGACGTCAAACGCTTGACGTGTTTCCATGTCAAACGCTTGACGTGCCGCGGGAGCTGATCCTCGCCGCGGATCCCCACCTCGTCGAGCCTCGACCTCCTGATCCCCGAAGAAGTGGAGCGCCCCGCGTGCCCGAGAAGATCATCCTCGACTGCGACCCCGGCCACGACGACGCCGTCGCGATCCTGCTGGCCCACGGCAACCCGGACATCGAGCTCCTCGCCGTGACGACCGTCGTCGGCAACCAGACGCTCCCGAAGGTCACCCGCAACGCCCTCGCCGTCGCCCGCATCGCCGGGATCACCGGGGTCCCGTTCGCCGCCGGTGCCGACCGTCCGCTGCTCCGCGAGATCGAGGTCGCCGGTGACATCCACGGCGAGAGCGGTCTCGACGGGCCGATGCTCCCCTCGCCGTCGTTCGAGCTGGACGAGCGGCACGCGGTCGACCTCATCATCGAGACCGTCATGGCGCACGAGCCCGGCACGGTCACCCTGGTGCCGACCGGCGGCCTGACGAACATCGCCCTCGCGGCCCGCAAGGAGCCCCGCATCGTCGAGCGCGTCAAGCAGGTCGTCCTGATGGGCGGCGGGGTGCACGTCGGCAACTGGAGCCCGGTCGCCGAGTTCAACATCGTCATCGACCCCGAGGCCGCCTCGATCGTCTTCGACGCGGGCTGGGACGTCGTCATGGTCGGCCTCGACCTGACGCACCAGGCGCTCGCGACGCCCGAGGTCGCCGAGCGCATCGCCGCCGTCGGCACGGCCCCCGCCGCCTTCGTCGGCGAGCTGCTCGACTTCTTCGGCCAGACGTACAAGGACGCGCAGGGCTTCGACGCCCCGCCCGTGCACGACCCCTGCGCCGTCGCGTACGTCATCGACCCGACCGTCGTCCGTGCCGTGAAGGTCCCGATCCACGTCGAGACGCAGGGCACCCTGACCCTCGGCATGACCGTCGCCGACTTCCGCGCGCCCGCGCCGGAGGACTGCCGCACGAGCGCCGCGATGGAGCTCGACCACGGCCGGTTCTGGGACCTCGTCGTCGACGCCCTCGAGCGCATCGGCGAGACCCCGGACACCGGCTGGACGCCCCGGACCGCAGCCACCACGACCACCACGGAGCACTGACCCCCATGACCACCACATCGACGAAGAAGTCGATCGGCGCCCTCACTGCCGCACTCCTCGCAGCCTGCATCGCGTTCCAGCTGAACGCGAGCATGCTCAGCCCCGCCCTGGTCACGATGGCCCGCGAGCTGCACACCGACGACGCCACGATCGGCCTGTCGCAGACGCTGTTCTTCACCCTGGCGGCGCTGTTCTCGCTCTTCCTGCCGCGCCTGTCCGACATCGTCGGCCGCAAGCGCGTCCTGCTCGGCATGCTCGCGGTGATGCTCGTCGGCAGCATCGTGGCGGCGCTCGCGGTCAACGTCCCGATGCTGTTCGTCGGCCGCATGATCCAGGGCGTCACCGGCCCGGTCGTCCCGATCGGCCTGCTCATCCTCCGCAACGAGATCGCCGACCCGAAGCGCTACGGCGCCGCCCTCGGCCTGCTCACCGCGGTGAACGGCGGCATCGCGGGCGTCGACGCGCTCGCCGGTGGGTGGATCGCGACGCACTTCGGGTTCCGCGGGATCTTCTGGGTCATCGCGATCGTCACCGTCGTCGCGGCGCTGATGGTCGCTGCGTGGGGCGTCGAGTCGAAGCCGTCGGCCGGCACCCGGATGGACTGGTGGGGTGTCCTGCCGCTCGTCGTCAGCGTCGGCGCACTGCTCACCGCGTTCAACGAGGCGGGCAAGCTCGCAGCCGCCGACTGGGGGCTCGTGGCCTCTGGCATCGTCCTGGCCCTCGTGGCCTTCGGCGTCTTCTGGGCCGTCGAGTCGCGGGTGCGCGAGCCCCTCGTCGAGACACGGTTCCTCAAGCGCCGTGCGACCTGGGCGTTGCTCGTCACGACCCTGCTCACCATGACGGGCGTGTTCGCGGTCGTGAACGGCCTCGTCACGAGCCTCGCGCAGAACCCGGACGCGGGCTTCGGGATGGAGGCCGACCTCGCCTCGCTCGCGTTCCTCACCCCGTACGCGCTGGTCGGCTGGGTCGTCGGACCCTTCGCCGGCCGGCTCGCGCCGACCCTCGGCTACCGCGCCGTGCTGCGCGTCGGCCTGGTCGGGAGCATCGTCGCGACGCTCGTCATGGCGTTCGTCGGCGTGCACTCGCTGCCGGTGCTCATCGCCGCGACCGTGCTGATCGGCATCACGTACGCCGGCATCGCGAACATCATCCTGAACGGGCTCGGCATCGTGCTCTCGCCGGAGTCGAACCCCGGCTTCCTGCCCGGCCTCAACGCCGGTGCGTTCAACCTCGGTGCCGGCATCAGCTTCGCCGTCCTGCCGGCCCTGCAGATCGCGCTCGGGACCGGCGGGTCCGCGGGCACCGCCGGGTACTCCGGTGGCATGCTGCTCGGTGCCGTGATCACCTGCGCGGCACTCGCCACGTCCTTCCTCATCCCGCGCCCGGCCTCGGCCGAGACAGGAGCCGCCGCATGACCGGCATCGTCGTCGTGGGGAGCCTCAACGCGGACCTGGTGGTCCGCACGGAGCGCTTCCCGAAGCCCGGTGAGACCCTCCAGGGGTCCGACCTCGCGATCCTGCCGGGCGGCAAGTCCGCCAACCAGGCGGTGGCTGCCGGGAGGCTCGGGGGCACCGTGCGCATGATCGGCGCGGTCGGCGACGACGGGAACGGTCGACTGCTGCGCGACTCCGTCGCGGCGGCGGGTGTCGACACGACGCACGTCGCCGTCCGGGAGGGCGTGGCCACCGGCACCGCCGTCATCACGGTCGACCGCGCAGGGGAGAACACCATCGTGATCTCCGCCGGCGCGAACGGCACGCTGACCCCGGACGACGTCCCCGCCGATGCCCTCGACGGTGCCGGCGTGCTCGGTCTCTGCCTCGAGGTCTCGATCGACGTCGTCCTGGCCGCCGCCCGCGCAGCGCACGCCGCCGGGGTCACGGTGCTCACGAACCTGTCCCCGTTCGGTGCCGTCCCGGTGGAGCTGCTCGAGCTGACCGACGTCCTGCTCGTCAACGAGCACGAGGCCGCCGAGCTCGGGGAGCACGGCGTCCGACGGTCGATCGTGACCCGGGGCGGCTCTGGCTGCATCGTGCACGACGGTGACGCCGAGCCGGTGTCGATCGACGCCGTGCGGGTCGACCCGGTGGACACCACGGGCTGCGGCGACGCGTTCATGGGTGCGGTGGCGCTCCGCCTCGCCGCCGGGGACCCGCTGGTCGAGGCCGCGCGGTTCGCGGTCGGTGTCGGGGCGTACGCCGCGACGAAGGCGGGCGCGCAGGCGTCGTACCCGACCACCGCGGAACTGGAGTCGTTCCTGCGGGGCTGAACCGCGCCTCCCGGGCCGTGCCCGTCCGACGGGGCCACTAGCGTTGTGGCATGCGCGTGGGAGTCCTCGACATCGGGTCCAACACCGGCCACCTGCTCGTGGTGGACGCCCACGGCGGTGCCGCCCCGCTGCCGGCGTCGTCGTTCAAGCAACCGCTGCGCCTCGCCGAGCACCTCGACGACGCCGGCGCGGTGACGGAGGCGGGCGTCGACGCCCTGACCTCGTTCGTCGCCGACGCCGTCCGCGTCGCCGAGGACCGCGGGTGCGAGGACATGCTCGCGTTCGCGACCTCGGCCGTCCGCGACGCCGTGAACTCCGACGCGGTGCTCGCCCACGTCGAACGGGCGACCGGGGTCGAGCTCGCCGTGCTGTCCGGCGGGGACGAAGCGCGCTTGACGTTCCTCGCCGTGCGGCGGTGGTTCGGGTGGTCCGCCGGTCGCCTGGCCGTGTTCGACATCGGCGGCGGGTCGCTCGAGATCGCCGGCGGAGCGGACGAAGCGCCCGACGTCGCGTGGTCGATGCCGATCGGCGCCGCGCGGCTCGCCCGGTCGTACTTCGCGGCGGGGACCCCGACCGAGGACGACGTGCGCCGGATCCGCCACGAGATCCGGGTGGAGATCGCCCGCGACGCCGGGCTGCTGCTGCGCGCCGGGCGGCCGGACCGTGCCGTGGCGACCTCGAAGACGTTCCGGTCGATCGCACGGATCTGCGGCGCGGCGCCCTCGGGTGCGGGGCCGCTCGTTCCGCGCGCGCTCGACGGCGGCGTGCTCCGCGCGAAGCTGCCGGCGCTCCTGACGATGTCGGTCGCCGAGCTGGCCGAGCTCCCCGGGGTGTCGCCGAGCCGGGCGCACCAGGTGGTGCCGGGAGCCCTCGTCGCCGAGGCCTGCCTGGACATCTTCGACCTGCCGGCGCTCGAGATCTGCCCGTGGGCGCTCCGCGAGGGCGTGATCCTCGAGCGGCTCGACCAGCTGTCGGTGCTCGGCTAGCTGTTCCTCGGCGGTGCGAGGAGCCACGGGCGGATCATCCGCGTGACGAACGGCAGCACCCAGAACGTCATGATCGGCGTGAGCACGAGCGTCGTGACGAGGACGCGCGGCAGCACGGGGAGTGCGCCGAACGCGGGGACGAGCCAGCTGACGAGGTACGTGAACGCCAGGTTGACCGGGAAGAACCCGAGCCAGATGCTCACGGCCTGCTTCCACCGCGGCGGTGCGCTCGACGCCGGGGCATCGGCCGGTGCGTCGAACCACCCCTCGATCCCGGTGCGCTTCTCGACGCGGGACTCCACCACGAGGTCACGGCCGAGGTCGAGCCACCGCAGCCGGTCGTCGGAGTTCTCCCACGTGGCGAGGGAGTCGTGGTCGGCGAACCGGTACAGCATGTGCCACTCACGGCTCGTCGCGTGCGAGCGGACCCAGCCCGAGCCGAGGAAGCCCGGGTAGCGGTTGGCGAGGTTCACGCCGGACTGCACCCAGCGGGTGACGTCGGGGATCCGTTCGGGTTCGACGAGCCGGGTGATGGAGACGGTGACGGGCGGGCCATCGGTCGCGGGTGGCGACGACAAGGCCCCAGGCTCTTCTGGAGTCATGCGTCAAGTCTGGCCGACGCGTGTTTCCTGCTCGTGTCGGGCGGTCCGGCTAGCTGGCCTGCTTCTTGGCGGCCGGCTTCTTGGCGGGGGCCTTCTTCGCCGGGGTCTTCTTCGTGGGTGCCTTCTTCGCGGGTGCCTTCTCGGCCGGGGCCTTCTCCGGTGACTCGTCGGCCGTGGAGTCCTGCTTCGTGGAACGGGACCCGCTCCGGGAACGCGACCCCGTGCCTCCCGAACCGGACCGCTTCTTGTCCACCGACGCGCGCAGGGCGGCCATCAGGTCGATGACGTCGCCACCCTCGTCATCATCGTCGTCCTCGGAGCGCTCACCGAAGGTCTTCTCGGTGTCGATGTCGTCGCCGGACTCCAGCTTCGCGTCGATGAGCTGCTGCAGCTCCACCTGGTAGGCGTCGGTGTAGCGGTCGGGGTCGAAGTCCGTGGACATGCTGTCGACGAGCGACGACGACATCTTCAGCTCGTTCGCGCTGACCTTCACCGCTGCGTCCAACCCCTTGAAGTCGGCAGCGCGGACCTCGTCGCCCCAGAGCAGCCCCTGCAGCAGGATCACGTCGTCGTTCACCCGCAGGACGCCGAGCCGGGTCTTCTGCCGGAGCGTGAACTGCACGATCGCCAGCCGGTCGGTCTTCGCGAGGGTCTCGCGCAGGAGCACGTACGCCTTGGGGGAGCGGGAGTCGGGCTCGAGGTAGTAGGACTTCTCGAACATCATCGGGTCGACCTGGTCGACGGGGACGAACTCGAGGACCTCGATCTCGTGCGACTGCTCCTCGGGGAGCTGCTTGAAGTCGTCGGCGGTGAGCACCACCGTCTTGTCGCCGTCGTCGTAGGCGCGCTGGATGTCGGCGTACTCGACCTCGTGGCCGAACTCGCAGACGCGCTTGTACCGGATGCGGCCCTTGTCCTCGTCGTGGACCTGGTGCAGCGACACGTCGTGCGTCTCGGTTGCCGCGTAGACCTTGATCGGCACGTTGACGAGCCCGAACGCGATGGAGCCCTTCCAGATCGACCTCATGGGCACATGATGCCCGTCTCTCCACGGGAGCGCCCGCAGCGGACGGGTTCTCCACAGATCCCGCTTCGCTGAACCGCGGTGGCCGCGGCGCGAGCACCATGGGCCCATGAGCCAGCTCGACAAGCAGGACCCGCGCGACCAGTTTCCCCGTCCGCCCTTCCCGGCGCAGACGCAGCAGGGATCCGGACTGGCGAGCGCGATGGACCCGGCACCGGACCACGGCGAGACGAGCTACCTCGGCACGGGCCGCATGCCCGGCTACCGTGTGCTCGTCACCGGGGCCGATTCGGGCATCGGGCGGGCAGCGGCGATCGCGATGGCGAAGGAGGGCGCGGACGTCGCCCTGAACGCCCTGCCCGAGGAACGCGACGACCTCGAAGCCGTGCGGGACATCGTGGGCGACCTCGGGCGGAAGGCCGTGCTGCTCCCCGGCGACCTGACCGACGAGGGGTTCTGCGACACACTCGTGCGGGACGCGGTCAGCGAGCTCGGGGGGCTCGACGCGCTGGTCCTCGTCGCCGGCCACCAGAAGGTGCACGACGACGTGACGGCGCAGTCGACCGAGGACTTCGACCGCACGATGAAGGTCAACCTGTACTCGCTGTTCTGGCTGGTGCGTGCGGCCGTTCCACACATGGCGCCCGGCAGTGCGATCGTCACGACGAGCTCGGTGTCCGCCTACCAACCGCAGGACCGGATGATCGACTACGCGGCGACGAAGGCCGCCATCATCACGTACACGAACGGGTTGGCGCGGCAGCTCGCGGCGAAGGGGATCCGGGCGAACACCGTCGTCCCGGGCCCGGTGTGGACGCCGCTGCAGCCGATCAGCTACCCGGGCGACGAGATCGCCTCCTACGGGCAGGACACGCCCTTCGGCCGACCTGCACAGCCGGTCGAGCTCGGCAGCGCGTACGTGTACCTGGCCGGCCCCGAGTCGTCGTACACGTCGGGGACGACCCTCACGGTGGCGGGGGCGACCGGGGTGGCGCTGTGAGTCCGACCGCGCGCAAGACCGTGGTCCTGGTGGGGGACCGCCGCATCGCCCTGACGAACACCGACAAGGTGCTCTACCCGGAGACTGGCACCACCAAGGGACGCGTGATCGAGTACTACGAGCGGGTCGCGCCGTGGATGATCCCGCACGTGAAGGACCGCCCCGTGACCCGGAAACGCTGGGCGAACGGCGTCGACGGCAAGGTGTTCTTCGAGAAGAACCTGCCGGACTCCGCGCCCGACTGGGTCCGGCACCACACCATCCACCACGCCGAGCACGACAACGAGTACCCGATCGTCGACGACCTGCCGACCCTCGTGTGGATGGCGCAGCAGGCCGCGCTGGAGCTTCACGTGCCGCAGTGGCGGTTCGGCCCCCGCGGCGGGCAGCAGAACCCGGACCGGCTCGTCCTCGACCTCGACCCCGGCGACGGTGTCGGGCTGCCCGAGTGCGTCGAGGTCGCCCTCGCAGCACGCGAGATCCTGCACGGCATGGGGCTCGACCCGTACCCGGTCACGTCCGGGTCGAAGGGCATCCACCTCTACGCCGCGCTCGACGGCGGGGCCTCCACCGCACACGTCTCCGAGGTGGCGCACGAACTCGCGAAGGCGCTCGAGCAGGACCTGCCGGACCTCGTGCTCTCCTCGATGAGCCGGGCGGAGCGGACGGGCAAGGTGTTCGTCGACTGGTCGCAGAACAACGGCAACAAGACGACGATCGCGCCGTACTCCCTGCGCGGCCGTGACCGGCCGACGGTCGCCGCGCCGCGCACCTGGAAGGAACTCACCGAACGCGGGCTCGCGCAGCTCACCCTGGACGAGGTCCTCGAACGCCTGGAGGAACGGGGCGACCACCTGCACCCGGTCGCCTCCGCCTCGTTGGCGGTCGGACGGGACGACCACGGTCACTGGGACAGCGACCGGACCCAGCAGGCGAACGACGCGGAGCAGCCCGCGCGCGACCGGCTCGCCGCGTACCGCGCAAAGCGCGACGCGTCGAAGACCCCGGAACCCGTGCCCGAGGACGCGCCGACGGTGCGGAAGGACGGCACCCCGACGTTCGTCATCCAGGAACACCACGCCACACGCGACCACTACGACTTCCGGCTCGAGCACGACGGGGTCCTGGTCAGCTGGGCGCTGCCGAAGGGTGAACCCACCGACCCGGGGAAGAACCACCTGGCGGTGCAGACCGAGGACCACCCGCTCGAGTACGGCGCATTCGAGGGCACGATCCCGAAGGACGAGTACGGCGGCGGGACGGTCACGATCTGGGACGACGGCACGTACGAGCTCGAGAAGTGGCGCGAGGGCGAAGAGGTCATCGTCACGCTGCACGGCCGGACCGGCGGCGCTCGCCGACTGGCGCTGCTGCACACCCGCGGGCGGGGTCGTGGGCGCGACGGCGACGAGAAGAACTGGCTCATCCACCGCACGAAGGACCAGCCGGACCGCCTGGCGGACGGCGGGGACGGGGCGGGGACGAGCCGCGCCTCCCGGCCCGCACCCGCCGGCGGCGACCCGACCGCGCGCATCGACCGGACGGCCGCGTCGGACACCACTCCGGCTGACCGCCGCACGATGCAGGCGACCCTCGCGACGGGCGAGCCGACGCTGGACGAGTCGGACTGGGCGTTCGAGATGAAGTGGGACGGCATCCGCGCGCTCGCAACCGTCCGGGACGGTTCGGTGACACTCCGCAGCCGCAACGACAACGACCTGACGGTGCAGTACCCCGAGCTCCGGGAACTCGGCGACCGCGCCGGGGTGGACGGCGTGTTCGACGGCGAGATCGTGGCCCTCGACGATCGGGGGCGGCCTTCGTTCCAGCTGCTGCAGAACCGGATGGGACTGACGAAGTCGCGCGAGGTCGAGGCGGCGCGACGGGAGACACCGGTCCGGCTGTTGCTCTTCGACGTGCTCGAGGCGGACGGGCACGAGCTCACCCGCCTCGGGTACGACGCGCGTCGCCAGGCGCTCGAGACGGTGGTCGAACCGGGCGGTGCGATCGACGTCCCGCCCGCGTACCAGGGCGACCTCGCCCGGGCGATGTCGGACTCGGCGGAGCAGGGACTCGAAGGGGTCGTCGCGAAGAAGCGGACGTCGAAGTACGCCGAGGGTCGGCGATCCGAGGCGTGGCTCAAGCTGAAGCACCACGCCACGCAGGAGGTCGTGGTCGGCGGGTGGAAACCGGGGAGTGGTCGGCGTGCGGGTGGGGTCGGCTCGCTGCTCCTCGGCGTCCCGGGGCCGGACGGGCTCGAGTACATCGGGAAGGTCGGCACCGGCTTCCGCGACCGCGACCTCGACGAGATCGGCGCGACACTCGGCGCGCTCGAGCGGAAGACCTCGCCGTTCGTCGACGTCCCTCGGCCCGATGCCCGCGACGCGCACTGGGTGACGCCGAAGCGCGTGGGCGAGGTCGAGTTCGCCGAGTGGACGTCGGACGGCCGGTTGCGACAGCCCTCGTGGCGTGGGTGGCGGGTGGACAAGGACCCCGCGGACGTCGTCCGGGAATCGTGAGCATGCATCCGCATGGGGTCAGCCCGGGGCGAACTTCCGTCCCCCGTTCCATCCTCGACCGGGGGACGAATCGGGGGTCATCCCCCGGGATTCCGGTACGGGCTGTTACGTTCGCCGGGACGAAAGGGCGCGAGCATGAGCGCGAGCAAGTACCTGCCCCCGTTCACCGCGGAGGAACGAGTCACGATCGCAAGGGACCGATCGGCGCGCACACCCGTGGACCCGGGGGTCGCGGTGACGGAGTCCGAGGTGACCTACGCGGACTTCCTCGGTGACGAGGTCGACGAGTAGCACCTGGAGAACGACGCACCCGGGGCATCGACGGGTGAAGACGGCCCGTGCGCCGGATCAGGGGACGCACGGGCCGCCGTCGGGGCGCCGTGACCGGTCGTTCAGGGATGACCGGTCACGACGCGCTTCGCACCAGGCACGCACCGCGCTCCTGGTAGACCCGTACGTAAGACGTGACGACGACCGCGATCGTCACGCGAGAACCGAAGAAAATCGACGAGGAGCCGACCCTGAGCGACGCTGACGCCCTGGCGTCCCTGTCGGACGCCTCCCTCGTCGCGCGCAGCGCCGACGGCGACACGGTCGCGTTCGGGGTGCTGATCCGCCGCTACGGCCCGCACATGCGCGCCTACGCCGCTCGGATCCTCGGACACGGCGACGGCGAGGCCGAGGACGCCGTGCAGGAGGCGGCGCTCCAGGCCTGGCAGCGCATCGACCGGGTGGACGACCCCGACCGTGTGCGGAACTGGCTGTTCCGGATCGCGGCGAACAAGGCGCTCGACCGCCTCCGTCGGCGGCATCCACACCTGGACCTCGAAGCGGTGGTCGACTCGGCCGACGACCGCCCCGTCGACGAGGTCGTCAGCACGCGGCTGCAGGTCCAGGAACTCGCGCGTATCGTGCAGGCACTCCCGGACGCGCACCGTGCCGTCTGGGTGATGCAGGAGATCGGTGGGGCGTCGTACGCCGAGATCGCCGAGGCGACGGGGATGCCGCAGGCGACGGTGCGCGGGGTGCTGGCGCGGGCACGACGTCGTGTCCTCGAGCAGATGGAGGGGTGGCGATGACCGACGACGAACGGTTCGGCGCGTTCACCCTCGAGGAACTCTCCGACTACCTGGACACCGACCGCACCCCGGCGCGGCCGGACATCGACGGCGACCCCGAGGCAGCCGCCGCGTTGGTGCGGCTCGAGTCGCTGCGGACGGCCTCGCGGGACCTGCTCGACGCCGAGGCCGCGGAGGCCGCCGGGGCCGACGCCGGTTGGATCGCCAGCGTGCTCGCGTCGGTGCGGACGACGGCGCACGCGGGGCGGGACATCCCCGTCCCGGACGACGACCCCGCGTCGACGCTCGTCGTGACCGAAGGCGCACTCCGCGGACTCGTGCGGGCGCTCGGCGACGAGGTACCCGGCGTGGTCGTCCGACGGACCCGGTTCACGGGCGACGTCGGCACGGCCGGCGGATCGGTCGACGTCGAGGTGTCGATCGCCGCGAGCGCCGACGGGCCGGTGCACCTCCGCGCCGAGGCACTCCGGTCGATCATCGAGGACGCGCTCGCGGCGCACGCACCCTTCGTGGTGCGGTCGCTCGAGGTGCGGGTGGCGGACCTCATCGAGGGAGGACGACCGTGACCGACGACGTGCGCAGTGTCTCGCGCGGACTGACCGCGGTCGTGCTCGGGGTCCCCGGGGTCCGCTCGGTGCTGCCGCCGGGGCCGAACCTCGCCACGCTCGTCCGCGACGTCCGTTCGGTGCTCGACCTGCCCCGAGACGGTGGCGCGGTCCTCGTGCAGGATCGACGCGAGGGCGCCCGGATCCGCGTGGTCGTGACGACCGACCGGCGGGTCCCGACGCTCGGGCTCGTCCGGAGCGTCCGCGACGCGGTGGTCGCCGAGGGGACGGCGTTGCTGGGACGTCGACCGTCGGACGTCACCGTGCGGGTCGTCGAGATCGACTGAGCGCCGGAGACCACCGGCCGGGGGAACTCAGGGAGCGGGCGCGGGACCGTCGGCGGGCTCGGCGTCGTCGGCGACCGGGAGGTCCTCGTCGATGAGGTCGTCCTCGTCCGGTTCGACCACCTCGGCCGCAGCCGCCTTCGCCTCGTCGATGGACTCCTGGGAGCGGCGGAGCAGGTCGTCGTCGTGTGCTGGCTGGTCGGTCATGCCGATGACGCTACGCCGGAGCTCCTGAGTCGGCATCGCGGCGACGGTCGCTCGACGGGGGAGCAGCCGGCGGCTCGAAGTCCACCGCCGAGGTCGGCGCCGGGGTCGTCGGCATCGCGGGGACGGCGGGCGTCCCGAAGGCGTCGGCGGCGTCGAGCACCGCCCGTGTCGCCGCGGCAGCGGTCCGGAGGGCGTCCCCGATCGGCATCGCCCGGTGTGCTGCCGTCCGGACCTCGACACCCCACGGCTCGTCGAACCCGAGGTCGCGCACGGTGCGGACGAACCCCGGGACGTCCCAGGCGCCGGCTCCGGGCAGGTGGCGAGCTTCGCGGGCCTCCTCGGCGAGGGTCATGCCCGCCGGCGTGTGGAGCAGGCCGTCGCTCAGCTCGACCGCGGCGAGCGTCGCGGGCGCGACGCCCTCGCGGATGGAGGCGAGCGTGGACCCGCCGCGCAGTGCGTGCATCACGTCGACCAGGAGCCCGCCGTTCGGGTGACCGGCGGCGGTGACGAACCGGGACGCGCGCTCCACCGTCGGCAGGTTCGACCACGGCTCGGGCTCGAGGACGAGCTGCGCACCGACCTTCGCGGCCTGCCCGGCCAGTTCGTTCCAGTCGTCGACCATGGCGGACGGCGAGACGCCCGGCAGCGTGACGTCCGCACGCGCGACGACCTGCCAGGCGCTCAGGGTCGCGGCGGCCTCGAGCACCACACCGCGGTCGGCGTCCTGGTCGGTGGTGTGGCTCGAGCAGGTCCACCATTGTTCGAGCGGCCCCAGCTGGACCCAGACGATCCCCGCACCGTCGAGCATGCGGCGGAGGGCGGCGAACCCGATCGTCGCCCGCACCTCGTGCAGGTCACCGAGCGACAGCGAGAGTCCGGCGAAGCCGGCAGCACCGACGGCGTCGATGCGCTCGCCGATCGGTTCGGTCCCGGCCCATGTCCAGGACGTCGCGAGCAGGTCGTGTTCCTGCACGGCGGCACCTCCGTTCTCCGGACACGCCGCCCCGCCCCGTCGCGGTCGGGTGTCCCCAGTGTGGCGACACCGCGCACCCCGCAGCGGCGTCGAGACATTGCTACTCGGTGGTGCTGCGAGCCCTCCCAGGCCGCCGACACACGGGGGAAACGCGTGGGATCACACGATCACGGTCCGGACCGAGCCCACGCCGGCGATCGTGCCCTCGAGGAGGTCCCCGCGGGCGAGGACCCCGACACCGTCCGGCGTGCCGGTGAGCAGGAGGTCGCCCGGCGCGAGGGACACGAACCGCGAGAGCTCCGCGATGGTCTCGGCGACGGACCAGATCTGGTCGGCGAGGTCCCCCGACTGTCGGAGCTCGCCGCCCACCCGCAGTTCGATCGTGCCCGAGGTCGGGTCGACGTCGGCTGCGGGGACGATCGCGCCGACCGGGGCCGAGGCGTCGAAGCCCTTGGCGGTGTCCCAGGGGCGGCCGAGCCGCTTCGCCTCGGCCTGCAGGTCGCGCCGCGTGAGGTCGATCCCGACGGCGTAGCCCCAGACGTGGTCGAGGGCCGTGTCGACCGGGATGTCCGTTCCGCCGCGACCGATCGCCACGACGAGCTCGACCTCGTGCTCGAGGCGCTCGGTGACGGACGGGTACGGGGTGTCCGCGTCGTCGGTCACCACCGCGCCCGCCGGCTTCATGAAGAAGAACGGCGGCTCGCGGTCCGGGTCGTGGCCCATCTCGCGAGCGTGCGCGGCGTAGTTGCGGCCCACGCAGAACACCCGCCGGACGGGGAAGCGTCCGCCGGTGGTGGTGGGGACGGTCGGGAGGGTCGGGGCCGGGATGACGAGGTCGCTCACCCGTCCAGCGTGCCACCGGCCGCGCGGCGTTCGGTCAGCCCTCGCTGATCGAGGCCTCCCACCGGAGCTTCCGTGCTCGTGCCCGTTCCTGTCGTTCGCGCCACTCGATGCGCATCTCCTCGAGTCGTTCGAGGTCACCGGCCGCACGGACGAGCGGCCCGTAGTGCGGGTGCGCGAGGAGCTTGGGCGTGCGCCGCTCCATCCGGTCGAGCCGTGCCTTGAAGGACCGGTCATCCTCGTCGGAGATCATCGTCCTGTCGTTCCTTCCCAGATCGGCGCCGTCGCGCAGCCATCGTCTCGTGGTCGTCGAGCGCTCGTCGGACCCACTCGTCGTCATCGGTGACCCAGGGCCGGGACATGAGAGCGTCCGTCATCAGAGCCGCCGCATCCCGCTGCCGTTCGTCCTCTGAGACGGCACGTGCGACCACCCACGACCAACGCTGCCACCAGTGGTCCCGATGCCCCAAGAACTCTGTATTCCGCCGCGCCCGACGCCCCTCGACCACCGTCACCACCACGCTCGCGACCGCCACCAAGGCGCTGAGCAACGACACGCTCGCGCTCGTCCAGCCTGCATCCATGCCGACCACCCTGACGCGACAGGACCGGCCACGCGCCGAGCGTGACCGGTCCTGTGGAACGTGATCCGCGCCTCCTGGATGTGGAGGAGTGCGCGGACGCGCGTCAGTTGCCGGGCGCAGCCCCCTCGGTCTCCCCCTCGCCCGGGTCGCCACCCGTGCCCTCCGATGCCGCCTCGTCCTGCGGCCACCCCGAGAACCGCCACGCCCCGACGCTCGGGTGGTCCTCGCCCTTCGTGTACGCGTACTCGCGGGCCGCCGTGCGGGCCTCGGACAGCCGCGTGCGCAGCGCGTCGTGCGCCGACGCGTCCACTCGGGTCAGGGCGTCGTGCGCGAGCGCGAACCGGTCCATCTCGTTGCGCATGAGCATGTCGAACGGGGTCGTCGTCGTGCCCTGCTCGAGGAACCCGTGCACGTGCAGGTCGTCGTGCCCGTTCCGGCGGTAGGTGAGTTGGTGCACGAGGGACGGGTACCCGTGGAACGCGAAGACGGTCGGGGTGCCGGGCAGGAACAGTTCGTCGTAGCGCTCGTCGGGGACCGGGTGCTCGTGCTTCCGGGGGTCGCCGATGGACAGCAGGTCGACGACGTTCACGACACGGACGCCGACCTCGGGAGCGTGCTGGCGGATGATGTCCGCGGCGGCCACGGCCTCGACGGTGGGGACGTCCCCGGCACAGGCGAGCACGACGTCGACGCGACCGACGGACTCCTCGGTGCCGGCCCAGTCCCAGACCCCGAGCCCCGCGGCGACGTGCTCGACCGCGTCGGGCAGCGACAGGAAGACCGGCTCGGGGTGCTTGCCGGCGACGATCACCTCGATGCGGTCGGTCGTCTCCAGTGCGTGCGCGGCGACGGCCAGCAGGGTGTTCGCGTCGGCCGGCAGCTTGATGCGGACGAGGTCCTGCTGCTTCGACGCGACGACGTCGAGGAACCCCGGGTCCTGGTGCGAGAAGCCGTTGTGGTCCTGGCGCCAGACGTGCGACGACAGCAGGATCGACAGGTTCGAGACGGGTGCACGCCAGTCGATGTCCGTCGAGGACTCGAGCCACTTCGCGTACTGGCCGACCATGGAGTCGATGATGTGCGCGAACGCCTCGTAGGTGTTGAGGACACCGTGGCGGCCGCTCAGCACGTAGCCCTCGAGCATCCCCTCGAGCAGGTGCTCGGACAGCACTTCGGTGACCCGACCGTGTGCGCCGAGGTGCTCGTCTCCGACGCCACGCTGGGCACGCCAGACCCGCGACGTCACGTCGAAGACCGCGTCGAGCTTGTTCGACACCGTCTCGTCCGGGCCGAAGAGCCGGAAGGACGAGGGGTTCCGCTGGATGAGGGCAGCGAGCCAGGGGCCGAGCGTGCCGGTGGCGCTCGCGTCCTCGCCGACGGGGACGCCGAACTCCTCGAGCCCGGGGCGGTCGAGTGCGGTGCGGAGCCGGCCGCCGTTCGCGTGCGGGGTCGCACTCATCCGCAGGTCGCCGGTGGGCCGGATGGTTGTGAGGATGCCGATCGGCTGGCCGTCGTCGTCGAACAGCTCCTCGGGGCGGTAGGACCGCATCCACTCCTCGAGCTGCCGGCGGTGGTCGTCGTCCTCGCGGACGGCGGGCAGGGGGACCTGGTGGGCGCGGAAGGTCCCCTCGACCTGCTGGCCGTCGACGACCTTCGGGCCGGTCCAGCCCTTGGGCGTGCGGAGGATGATCATCGGCCAGCGCGGTCGGAGGTCCGCAGCACCGGCCGGCTGCCCGGCGGCCGCTCGCTGCGCCTGGGCGCGGGCCGCGGCCTGGATGTCGTCGATCGTCGCGAGTGCACGCCGGAGCGCACCGTCGAACAGGGCGTGCACGGCGAACGGGTCGTCGTCGACGCGGGCGGAGTCGACCACGATCGGCTCGTACCCGAGCCCACGGAAGTAGGCGTGCAGGTCGTCGTGCGGGATGCGTGCGAGGACCGTCGGGTTCGCGATCTTCCACCCGTTCAGGTTGAGGATCGGCAGCACGGCGCCGTCCGACACCGGGTCGAGGAACGTGTGCGCCTGCCAGGACCCGGCGAGCGGCCCGGTCTCGGCCTCACCGTCGCCGACGACGCACGCGACGACGAGGTCCGGGTTGTCGAGTGCCGCTCCGTACGCGTGCGCGAGGGAGTAGCCGAGCTCGCCGCCCTCGTTGATCGACCCCGGGGTCTCGGGCGCCGCGTGCGAGGGGATCCCACCGGGGAAGGAGAACTGCCGGAAGAACTGCCGCAGCCCGTCCGGGTCCGGCGTGATGTCCGGGTAGAGCTCGCCCCACGTGCCGTCGAGCAGCGCGTTGGCGTTCATCGCGGGACCGCCGTGACCGGGCCCGCAGATGTACAGGAGCTGCCGGTCCGTCTCGGCGATGAGCGCGTTGCAGTGCGCGTAGACGAGGTTGAGCGCCGGCGAGGTGCCCCAGTGTCCGAGCAGCCGGGGCTTCACGTCGTCCGGCGTGATCGAGCGGTCGAGCAGCGGGTTGTCGAGCAGGTAGATCTGCCCGACGGTGAGGTAGTTCGCGGCGCGCCACCAGGCGTCGATCGCGCGGATCCGGTCGGTGCTCGAGGGGGATGCGGGGGCCATGCCCCCACGGTACGGAGGCGGTCGCGGGGGAATCCCAGAAAAAGTTCCAAACCGTTCGGCAGGGGGTGCCGAATGCATGTCACAAGGGCAAACGCCCAGGGCGCTCTCCGGTCACGAACGGCCGGGCCACAGCAAGCACACAGCACGGCGCGTGCACAGGAGCACGTCGCCACCGGCCGGAGCCCCCGAGACAGCAAAGGACCCAACCCATGCGCAAGTCCCTGAAGACCTCCATCACGCTCGCCACGACGGGTGCGCTCGTGCTGGGTGGTGCCGCGTTCGGCATCACCTCGGCGCAGGCCTCGACCCCGTCGGTGCACACCGTGTCGTCGTCCTCGTCGAAGATCCCCGGCCCCGTCGCGTCGGTGCCCGAGGTCCTCGGTGGCGACACCGCCGTGAAGCTCGACTCCGGCTTCACCGACGCCCTGACCGCGCTGAAGCTGACCCCGGGTGTCTCCGGTGACGCCAAGCTCGCCGACGGGTCCGTGTCGTTCCCGATCACGTCCGGTTCGGTGACGTACTGGTCGCCGGACGGTGACTACCGTCCGTACGTGCAGGGTCTGCTGAACCACGACGACTCGGGTCTGACCCTCACCGCCGGTGAGACGACGGTCACGCTGGAGAACTTCGTCGTGAACCCGGGCTCGTCCAAGCTCTACGGTGACGTGCTGGTCAACGGCAAGGTCGCGGTGAACAACGCGTACCTGTTCTCGCTGCACGGTGGCACGCTCAAGCCGCTGCAGCTCGAGGGTGACAACGCGATCCTGACCGGCACCACGGTGCACGTCTCGGGTGACGCCGCGAAGCTGCTCAACAGCACCTTCAAGACCGACGCCGTGAAGTCCGGCCTCCTCGTCGGCACCGCCACCATCACCGCCAAGATCAAGTAACACCCCCACGCCAGGGACGACCGCAGCACCGCGCCACGAGCGCGGTGCTGCGGTCGTTCCCGTGTCCGGGGGCGGTCCAGGAGGCGCGGGTCACCTCACCGACGTCGGCGCCACCATCGCCGTGGTTGGTCCGCCTCGGCAGCGGCCCGGTCCGCGGCCGCCTGCGCCTCGGTCGCCAGTCGCTCGTGCCGACGCGCCCGCCAGCCGGCGACCTCGGTCTCGACGTCTCGGAGCGGGGTCACCACCGGCGGCCCACCGAGGAGCTGCCGGCGGGCCTCCTTCACGCGGGCGTTGAAGTCGTCGAGCACGTCACGGACGTCGGACTCGGCGGAGAGGGCGTCGAGGTGCTCGTCGAGCTCGGCGTCCTCCTTCCGCAGCGCCAGGGCGGGCGGGGCGATGCCGGTGATCTCCTCGCGCTCGATCTTCGCCTTGATCCACCAGTCGGGGTCGTGGCGTCCGTCGTTCCCCGGGAGCCGCTTGCCGTGGTACGGGTTGCCCTCGAAGACACCCCGACGCTCGGCCTCCTCGATCTGGGCCCGAGCGTGCGCCGCGACGTCGGCGGCCTTCAGGAGCCGTCGCTCCTCGCGCACCTCGTCGGGGTCGAGGGAGCCGCGTTCGATCTCGCTGTCCACGAGCTGCTGGTACCGGTAGCGGGCGGCCCGTCGCAACCGGTCCATGCGTGCATCGACGTCGTTCATGACCCCTCCATGATCACTCCCCGGAGCGCTCCTCGCCAGCGACCTCCTCGATCGTGAGCGCTGCCTGGATGAGCGCCAGGTGCGACAGCCCCTGCGGGATGTTGCCCATGAACGTGCCGTCCTCGCTGATCATCTCGCTGAACATGCCGACGTCGTTCGCCTGCTCCACCATCTCGTCCATGAGGTCGCGGGCGTCGTCGACCCGTCCGACACAGGCCATCGCGGCCGCGAGCCAGAACGAGCACGCCACGAACGGCGACTCCTCGGACTCCATGCCCGAGTACCGGTACACGAGCGGGCCGTGCTGCAGCTGCTCCTCGATCGCCCGGATGGTCGACTCCATGCGGGGACCCCGGTCGAAGGCGCTCATCGCGTGCAGCAGGATTGACGTGTCGAGCTTGTCGGAGCCCGGGTGCATCACGTAGTACCCGCGTTCCTCGTCCCACCCGTGCTCGGCGACCCACTGCTCGATGAGCTCGCGGTTCTCGATCCACTTGTCGCGCGGCCCGTCGATCATCCCGGCCTCGTGCAGCTCGGCCGCGGCGTCGAGCGCCTGCCGGCAGCCGATCTTGCTCGAGACGTAGTGCTGCGTGTCCTGGAGCTCCCACATGCCCGAGTCCGGCTCCTCCCACCGGTGGCAGGCGTCGTCGGCGAGCTCCTGCAGGACGGCCGCGGTCTTCCGGTCGAGGACGTTGCCGGCGCGGACGTACTGGCGCAGGATCTCGAAGACGTCGCCCCACACCCCGAGCTGCAGCTGGTCGCCGGCGCGGTTCCCGATGGTCACGGGGCCGATGCCGTTCCAACCGGGGACGTCGCGCTCCTCGACGCCGTCGCTCTTCGAGCCGTCGAGCTCGTAGAAGATCGGCATGTCCTCGTCGTGCTCGGCGATCGTGCGCATCACCCAGGACACCGCGGCGTGGGTCTCCTCGCGCAGCCCGAAGCGGGTCAGCGCGTGCACCGTGTACGACAGGTCGCGTACCCAGGCGAACCGGTAGTCCCAGTTCTTGCCGCCGGTGCGGTCCTCGGGCAGGCTCGTCGTCGGAGCCGCTGCGATCGCGCCGGTCGGCGAGAAGATGAGCAGCTTGAGGGCGAGGGCGCTCCGCTGCACCGGCTCGGCCCACGGCCCGTCGTACGAGAACTCCTCCGACCAGGTCGCCCAGTTGTCGATCGTCCGGTCCATCGCCTGGAGCGCGCTCTCCGGCCGGGGCATGAAGATCGGCTCGTCGTGGGTCCCGACGATGGTCAGGATGTGCTTCGAGCCCTCGGCCGTGGTGAAGCGGCCGGAGAACCGGGGGCCGTCGTCGTGCACGGGCTCGAAACCCTGCTCGACGATGGCGATCGTGATGCCGTCGATGCCGATCACGGCGCCGTTCGCGGTGTCGAGACGTCTCGGTTCGGCCGTGTTGAGCAGGGTCCCCGGCACCACCGCCCACTCCATCTCGACCGTGCCGTCGACACCCTGCACGCACCGGGCGACCTCGGCCCAGGGCAGGCGTCCCGCGACGCCGGTCACCATCGCGTCGGTCACGGTCACGGAGCCCGACCGCGTGGTCCAGGTGGTGACGAGCACGTTCGTGCCCGGCAGGTACTCGCGCGAGACCTCGGCGTCGGCGTCGACCGGCCGGAGGGCGATGTGTCCGCCGTGCTCGGCGTCGAGGATGCTCGCGAAGACCGGCGGCGAGTCCATCGAGGGGATGGGCAGCCAGTCGATCCGGCCGTCCCGTGCGACGAGCGCCACCGTCCGACCGTCGCCGATCGCGCCGTAGGACCGGAGCGGTGCGTAGCCGTCGGTGCGCTCCTCGTCGTCGATCACGTCAGGGGTGTCTCGGGTCCGCTCGGTCATGCTCCCAGCCTGCCCGCGCCCTGGGCCCGACCATCAGGCGGGCGTACCCCGCTGTGGAGGACGCCCGCCGTTCCTCCAGGCTGTGGAGGAGCCTTCAGCGGGCGCCGCCGCCCGTCGAGGCGACCAGGTGGTCGAGCAACGTCCGTCGCCACGGGACGGACGACCAGCCGTGGTCGGCGCCCTCCACCGCGGTGAACGTCGCCCCGGGGAGCACCTCGCCGTAGCGCTGCCCGTACCGGACGGGGACGATCTGGTCCGCGGTGCCGTGCAGGACCTCGGCGTGACCGGTGTAGCGGTCGATCGTCGCGTACACGTCGAGGCCGGCCGTCACCTCGTCGATGAACGCCGTGCCGAGGGCCATGCCGCCGAAGTCGAACCAGCCCTGTTCCCGTGCGCGGGCGAGCGGCTGGCCCTGGATCCGGTCGTGCCGTGCGATGTCGTCCACGACGACACCGGCCGGTGACCACAGGGTCAGCGTCGCGACGAGTTCCGGCACGCGTGCGGCCGCCATGGCGGACTCCACCGCCCCGAGGCTGTGCGCCACGACGTGCACCGGCCCGGCCGCGTCCGCCGCGAGCGCGCGGATCATCGCGACGACCTGGTCGACTTCGTCGCCGATGGTGATGTCGGCGAAGTCGCCGTCGCTCGTCCCGTGCCCGAGCCGGCTGTACGACCGGACCACGGAGCCGTGCTCGGCCAGGGTGCGCGCGGTCTGCACGAACAGCTGCTGTCCGCCGGTGTCCGTGCTGCCGAAGCCGTGCACGAGCAGGGCCGCGGAGGCGTCCCGCGAGACGGTGCCGAGCTGCCAGCCGCGGAGGGTGCGACCGCCGTGCCCGAGCGTCACCGGGGCGAACGCGCGCATCAGTTGGACCGGTCGGCGAAGCCTGCGGGCAGGTCGCCGGGCGCGGTGTCGACGACGGTCTCGTCGTCCTCGCCGACGTGCTCGAACAGGGTGATGTGCGCGAACTCGGGCACGACGTAGATCGGGTAGGTGGGCCCCTGGTCGCGGTACTCGCGCATGCGGTCGAGGTGGTCGTTCTGGAACAGCACCGTCTTGCTGCCGTCCTCCTCGACCCAGTGCGGGAAGAAGATCGTGCCGTGCAGGACCCGCTCACCGGGGACCACCGTGACGACGACGCTGGTGCCGGTCGGTTCGTTCCAGGACACCTTGTAGACGCCGGTGGTGAGCGCGACGAGGTCGACCTGCTGGTCCTTCACCCATTGTCCGCCGACCATGCCGGAGTGGATGCGGTAGTCGATCGTCGTCGCGTTCTTGACGTACATCTCGTACTGCCAGCCGTTCGCGTACGTGTAGACGAAGCGGTACCCGACGATGCCGGAGAGGTCCTGCTCGGGAACGGGGTGTTCGACGCTGGTGATGATGTCCATGGTTCGAGTTTGCTCCCGAAGTGCGTTTGTTGCAAGCGCATCTGCGGTGACTACCCTGGGAGTGTGGACAAGCGACCGGACGACCCCGACCTGCCCCGGGTCGCGCGGCGGTTGAGCGCGGAGATCGGCCCGTTCCGTCGGACACTGCTCGCCACGGCCCGCCGCTCGGTGGCCCTGCCCGTCATCCCCGACGCGCAGATCGAGGTGCTCCGGCGTCTGGGGGAGGACGGGTGGTCGAGTCCCACCGCGCTGGGCCGGTCGCTCGGGCTCGCGCGGTCGACGGTGAGCAACCTCGTCCAGGCGATGGAGCGGGACGGCCTGGTCGAGCGTCGTCTCGCGCGTGGTGACGGGCGGAGTACCGAGGTCGGGTTGACCGGCCTCGCCGAACGCCGCCTCGCGGACTACGACGCATCCGCCGAGCGGGTCCTCGTCGACGCGATGGACACGCTCTCCGAGGACGACCGGCGAGCGCTCGTGGCGGCCGTGCCGGCACTCGAGCGCCTGCGAGCACGACTCGACGAGCGCGGGGGCGCCTGACCCCTCGGCCATCAGGTCCAGCGCATCCCGGGCGTGTCGCGCTTGTGCACCTCGGGCGTGTCGCACTACTGTCGTCCTCCTGCCCATCGGCAGGACCGCCCGTCCCGGGCACCACCGGAAGGACCGCGCGTGCGCACCGTGCAGCACCACGAACAGCGAGTCGAGCTCCAGCTCGACACGCTCCTCGTGCTGCCCGAACAGCGCAACCAGCAGCAGTCCGACCGCTATCCCGCGTAGGCACGCGACGTCACCCGACGCCCCGTGCCCACCCGGCCCGGGGCGTCCTCTCCACGACGCTGCCCTCCGAACGCCACGCCTCGTGGTGCCGGACGGCAGCAGGACCTCGCCCCGGACCGTCACCGAAGACCGTCACGAAAGCGAGACGAAGCAATGGAGAAGATCACCGACCGGCTGCTGAGCTGGGCCTCGATGCTCGAGGAGAACACCGAGCAGCAGGCCCGCACGACCGCTCGCATGCCGTTCGTGTTCCCGCACCTGGCCCTCATGCCGGACGCCCACCTGGGCCTCGGCGCCACCGTCGGGTCGGTCATCCCGACCCTCGGCGCGGTGATGCCGGCAGCCGTCGGCGTGGACATCGGCTGCGGCATGATCGCGGTCCGGACCCAGTTCACCGAGGCCGACCTGCCCGACGACCTGCAGGAGCTGCGCGAGCAGATCGAGCGGGCGATCCCGCTGTCGGCCGGTGCGTCGAACCGGAAGATCGTCGCCACGGCCGAGCCCCGGATCGCGGAGCTCGAGACGATGGCCGAGGCCGCCGGGTTCGACCCCGCCGGAGCGCACGGCGGCTGGCGCAACCAGCTCGGCACGCTCGGGTCCGGCAACCACTTCATCGAGGTGTCGCTCGACGAGGCGGACCGCGTCTGGCTGTTCCTGCACTCCGGGTCGCGGGGCGTCGGCAACAAGATCGCCCAGCGGCACATCGCGGTCGCCAAGAAGGCAATGCAGCGCTGGTGGATCGAGCTGCCCGACCCCGACCTGGCGTACCTGGTCGAGGGGACCCCGGAGTTCGACCGGTACATCGCCGAGCTGCGGTGGGCGCAGCACTTCGCGCTCCTCAACCGCGAGGAGATGATGGACCGCGTCGTCCGGCAGCTGTCCGAGGCCGTCGGCACCCCGGTCGACGAGCAGGAGCGGATCAACTGCCACCACAACTTCACGCAGCGCGAGACGCACTGGGGGAAGTCGGTGTGGGTGTCCCGGAAGGGTGCGATCCAGGCGACGGCCGGCCAGCCCGGGCTGATCCCGGGGTCGATGGGCACCGCGTCGTACGTCGTCGAGGGCCTCGGCAACAAGCCGTCGCTCGAGTCGTCGCCGCACGGTGCCGGTCGGCTGTTCTCGCGGAGCGCCGCCCGGCGGACGTTCACGCACGACCAGCTGCGCGAGGCGATGGTCGGCATCGAGTACCGCGACACGGACGCGTTCCTCGACGAGATCCCGGCGGCGTACAAACCGATCGACCAGGTCATGGCCGACGCCTCGGAGCTCGTGTCGATCCGGCACACGCTGCGGCAGGTCGTCAACGTGAAGGGCGACTGACGTCGCCGCCACGCCGGGTCGGGAGGCGCGGTGCGGGCCCGCACCGCGCCTCCCGTCTGCCAGACGGCCGGGTGTCACCGCCCGTGCCGGACACGGCCCGTTCCGTCGGGCACGCTCGATGGCGTGAGTGAACAGGCGGAACAGGCGGCCCGGAAGACCGGTCGTGGAGCGAAGCGCGTGGCCGACAGCCGGTGGTTCGAGCTGACGGCGCGCGCCGGGTTCGTCGGCAGCGGCATCGTGCACCTGCTGATCGGCTACCTGGCGATCCTGCTCGGCGTCGGCAACGCGTCGTCGGGCAGCGAGACCGACCAGTCGGGTGCGCTGCAGCAGCTCGCCGCGGTCCCCGGCGGGGTCGTCCTGCTCTGGGTCATGGCCGTCGGTTGTGCTGCGCTGACGATCCGGCTGGTGCTCGAAGCCGTGGTCGGTGGGAGGACGGACAGCGCCCGCGCCTGGGGCAACCGCTTGAAGAACGTCGGGAAGGCCGTGGTCTACGGGCTCATCGCCTACTCGGCAGCGTCCTACGCGGTCGGAGCCGGCACGAGTTCGAGCGGGTCGTCGCGGAGCGCTGCGGCGAAGGCCCTCGCAACCCCCGGCGGCGTGTTCCTCCTGCTGCTCGTCGCCGCGGTCGCCGTCGCGATCGGCGTCGGCCTCGTGGTGATCGGCTGCCGGCGCTCGTTCTGGAAGCAGCTGGTGCGCCCGCGGCAGCCCCTCGACCGTGTCGTCACCGTGCTCGGCGTCGTGGGGTACGTGCTGAAGGGGATCGCCGTGGTGGTCGTCGGCGTGCTCATCGCGGTCGCCGGCTTCCGGAGCGACCCCGACCAGGCGACCGGGCTCGACGGTGCGTTCGACGCGCTGCGCTCGATGCCGGGCGGGGTGTTCGTGCTCGTCGCGATCGGCATCGGGTTCCTCGCGTTCGGCGTCTTCAGCTTCTTCCGCGCCCGCTACGCCCGCCTCTGACACGGACACGGTGGACGCGCGCGGAGGCGGCGCCGGTAGACCGGTGTCATGAGCAGCAGCGCGACGACCGGACCCGTGACCGTCTTCTCCGACGCCGGAGCCGTCCTCGCGGAGAGCATCGTGTGGGACCCCGGGACGAACGAGCTGCGGTGGGTCGACATCACCCTCGGCACCCTCACCACCGCGGACGCCCACGGCACGACCACGACCACGGTGCAGCTGCCGCCCCCGCTGGCGAGCTTCCAGCCCCGCGCGGGCGGTGGGTTCGTCGCGGCCCTCGGCGACTCCGTCGTCGTGACGGACGCCCAGGGCGTCGTCGAGCGCGAGATCGCCCGGGTCGAGCACGCCACGGCCGGCCTCCGGTTCAACGAGGGCAAGTGCGATCCGTTCGGCCGGTTCCTCGTGGGCAGCATGAACCTCACCACGGGGGAGCCGGACGGTGCCCTGTACTCGATCGAGCCGGACGGCACCACGAGACTCCTCCGCGGTGGCTTCGGCGTGACGAACGGCATCGAGTGGTCGGAGGACGGCACGGTCATGTACGTCACGGACACGAGCGCGTCGACGATCTACCGCGGGTCGTACGGCCCCGACGGGGAGCTCGGCGAGCTCGAGCCGTTCGTCGTCGGGTCCGCCCACGACGGACTCGTCCGCGACGACGAGGGCTGCTCGTGGAGCGCGGTCTACGGCGGCGGTCGGGTCGAGCGGTACGGTCCGGACGGGTCGCACCTCGAGACCGTCGAGCTCCCGGTGCCGAACGTGACGTCGGTGGCGTTCGGCGGCCCGGACATGTCGACGCTGTTCGTCGCCTCGGCGCGGGAGAACCTCACCGAGGAGCAGCTCGGCGCGCACCCGCACTCCGGTGCCGTCTTCGCAGTGCCGACGCGGGTGCACGGGTTCCCCGCGAACACCTTCAGCGGCTGACGGGGCGCCGACGGCGGGATCGGCGGCGCCGCGGGTATCCTGGGCGATCGCCCGAACCGAGGAGCGACGCCCGACCCGAGGAGACCGAAGTGGACGACGAGCACACGGACACGACACCGGACCCCGCGAAGCGACTGGGCGAGGCCGAGAACGCCGACGTCACGGTCGAGGTCGACCGGGTCGCGGTCGACGGCACGTACGTGCGCGTCAGCTCCGTCGGCGAACCCGGCGACCGCGCCTTCCTGCTCGTCGCGGGGCTCGGCATCGCCGCCACCTACTACGAGCGGCTCGCCCCGCACCTCAACGAGAACGGCCCCGTGCACGCCCTCGACCTGCCCGGGTTCGCCGGTGTCCCGCGCTTCCGCGGGAAGGTCTCGATCGAGCGGTACGCCGACGCGGTCGAGAAGGTCATCGACGACCTCCGACTCGTCGACCCGGTGCTCGTCGGCCACTCGATGGGCACCCAGGTCGTGACCGAGGTGGCAGCGCGTCGTCCGGACATCTCCGACCTGGTGCTCATCAGCCCGGTGGTCGACTCGCACGCGCGCACGGTCCGGCAGTCGGCGTTCCGGTTCCTCCGGTCCACGCTGCACGAGCCGGCGGCCGTCCGCTGGCACGGCATCACGGCGTACGCCCTGTGCGGCTGGCACTGGTTCTCGAAGGTGCTGCCGCGGATGATCGCCTTCCCGATCGAGGAGCGCGCCGCCCACGTGCAGGCACGGACGCTCATCGTGCGCGGCGAGCACGACGCGATGGTCCCGCGGGACTGGGTGCGTCGGCTCGCCCGGGTGTTCCCGTACGCGGTGCTGCGCGAGGTCGTCGACGGCGCGCACTCGGTGATGCACGCACAGGCAGACGCGGTGGCACGGCTCGCGGTGGACCACGTCGCCGGCCGGCTCCCCGACCGCGGCGTGTCCTCGCTGCAGCGCGTCCGCGACGACTCGACGGCGTCGGACCTGTCGCGGCTCGGCCCGCGCGAGGCCTGGATGCTCGTCAAGTCGCGCTTCGTCGAACTGCTCGGCATGGCGAAGAACGACGACGAGACGCTCGAGGCGGCGAAGTCCGCGCACGCGGTCGCGATGGCGGACGGCGACGACCTGCCGGTCGACCCGGCGGATCGCCGCGAGATCGTCGACGAGGTGGCTCCGGAGACGCGCAAGGCGGGCTGATCCCGCGGGCCGGCCCGCGGACGGACGCGACCCACAGGAGGCGCGGTGCCGGTCTCGTCAGCCGGCACCGCGCCTCCAGGGTGGACGCGACGCTACGGCGTGATGCGCCCGATCAGCATGTCCGGCGTGAGCGCGTGGGCCTCGGCGAGGACCTTGCGGGCCTCGTCGGTCTTGTCCCAGACGTTCCAGAGCAGGACGCCGCGCACGAGGTCGTCGTCGTCGAGGTAGTAGACGACACCTGTGACCGTCGGGTCCTGCCAGTCCTCGACGGTGCGCAGCTTCGTGGTGACCTGCCCGACCGCCTCGTACCCCATGTCGAAGACGTCGGAGTAGAACATCGGCGTGTGGTCGTAGGTCTCGTCGGCGTCGGCGAGGTTGCGCCCCGCCTGCCGGCCCTGCTGCTGGGCGTTGTCGACGTGCTCGACCCGGCGCGTGCCGAGGATCCGGTCGGGGTACTCGGCGACGTCGCCAGCGGCGAACACCGAGTCGTCGTCGGTGAGGAGCGTCGAGGAGACGACGATGCCGTCCCGGACGGTGAGCCCGGCGTCGGCGGCGAGCCGGGTCGCCGGTTCGATGCCGAGTCCGACCACGACCGCGTCGGCGGACACCTCGGACCCGTCGTCGAGGGTCAGCGTGACGCCACCCTCGTGCTCGGACCCGTGGTCCACCCGGCGCCCGAGCCGGAGCTCCACGCCGTGGTCGACGAAGCGCTGCTGGAACGCCCGGGCGAGGTCCTCCGGGAACATCCGGCCGCCGACGACCTCGTCCGGGTCGACGAGCGTCACCCGGGCGCCGTTCTGCACGACGCCGGCCGCGATCTCGGTGCCGATGTACCCGCCACCGACGACGGCCACGTGGGCCCCGGCGTCGGCGAGCTCACGGAGGCGTCGGTAGTCGGTGGCGCTCCGGTAGTCGAGCACCCGGTCGGACGGCGACAGCCCGGGGAGCCCGCGGGGCTTGCCGCCGGTCGCGAGGAGCAGTCGCTCGTAGCCGTGGGTGTGCCCGTCCGAGGTCGTGACGGTCTTCGCCGCGCGGTCGATCGCCGTCACCGCGGTCCCGAGCACGAACGTCGCGCCGGTCTCCTCGGTGTGCAGGTCGACCTTCTCGTCCCAGCTGAAGTCCGGGTCGGTCCACAGCTTCTTCGAGAGCGCCGGCCGGGCGTACGGCCGGTCGACGTCCTCGCTGATGATGCCGATCGAGCCGTCGGCATCGAGTTCGCGGACACCGCGGGCAGCGGCGTCGGCGACCATCCCGCCGCCGACGACGAGGTAGCGGAAGTCGGTCATGGCGTCTCCTAGATCGTTGCGACCGAGCCGGAGTCGACCCGGTAGTTCGAGCCGTTCACGAAGCTGGCGAGGTCGGAGCAGAGGAACGCGATGACGTTCGCGACCTCCTCCGGTTCGCCGCGACGCTGCAGCTCCATGTACGGGCGCTCGTCGTCGAGGAACGACGCGATCGCCTCGTCGAAGGTCTGGCCGGTCTCCTCGGCGCGCTTCTTCATCATCGCGTCGGTCATCGGCGTGTGGATGAACGCCGGCGACACGGTGTTCACGAGCAGGCCCTCCTTCGCGTAGGTGCGGGAGAGGCCCTTCGCGAAGGACAGCACCCCGGCCTTGGCCGCGCAGTAGGGGAGCTCGTCGTCGTACGGCTGCGACGCGTCCTCGGACACGAGGTAGACGAGGCGACCCCAGCCGCCCTGGCGCAGGTCGCCGATGAACTCACGCGTGATCCGCACCGGCCCCATCAGGTCGACGTCGATGGTGTCGAGCCATCCCTGTTCGTCGATCTCGTGGAACAGGCCCTGGGCGCCCGTGACGCCGGAGGACTGCACGAGGATGTCGATCTCGCCGACGGCGTCGCGCACCCTGGTGTGCAGGTCGGCCAGGCTCGCGGCGCTCGTGACGTCCGCGGCGAAGGCGTGCAGCCTGCCGTACGGCGCCTCGAGCTGGTCGGCGCTGTTGTCGAGCTGCGACTGGTCGAGGTCCGACACGACCACGGTCGCACCCTCCGCGAGGAGGATGCGAGCCGTGTTCCAGCCGATGCCGGAGTCCGCGCCGAAGACCAGGGCGGTCTTGCCCTGGATCCCGAGGTCCACCTGGTGGCCGCTACGCGTGCGCCGAGGCGTCCGCGACCGCGGGCGTGGTGGCCGAGGCGAGCGGGGTGCTCGGTGCGCGGTTCTCGGCCGAGACCATCCACGCGAGCTGCTCGAGGCGCTCGATGAAGCCGTGCAGCAGGTCGGCCGTCGTCGGGTCTTCCTCGTCGACCTCGTCGTGGACGTCGCGCATGGTGCCGGTCGCCTGGTAGAGGCGGAGCGTCACCTGGTCGATGGCGTCGTGCGTGGTGATCTCGCCCTCGGGGAACTGGTCGAGGTGGCTCGACGCCGCGACGGTGCTCGAGCGGCCGTCCGGGACCGCGTACAGGGCGCGCATGCGCTCGGCGGTGTCGTCGGCGAACTCACGTGCGGCGTCGACGATCTCGTCGAGCTGGAGGTGGAGGTCCCGGAAGTTGGTCCCGAGGATGTTCCAGTGGGCCTGCTTGCCCTGCAGGTGCAGGTCGATGAGGTCCACGAGGACCGCCTGGAGGTTCTTGGCGAGCTTGTCCGATGCGTGCATGATCGGTTCCTTCCGCGTTGGTGACCGGTACCAGACCGGTCTACGCGGTGCGGCAGGACGTCCGCTCAGAGGACGCGTCCCCCGTGGTCCGATCAGTGCGTGACGGCGGGGTCGACCTGGTCGACGGCGGAGCGCATCTGCTCGAGGAACACGGCGACGACGCGGGCGTCCTCGGGGGAGAGGCCCTCGGCGATGCCCATCATCCGACGGTGCATGATGCCGAGGGTCGCACGGACCTCTTCGTCGGTCTCGGTGGTCGGGGTGATCACGAGCGCGCGGCGGTCGGTCGGGTGCGGGTCGCGGCGGACGTGGTTCGACTTCACGAGGCGGTCGATGAGGATCGTGGTCGAGGCCGACGAGATCTTGAGGTACGCCGCCAGGTCCTTCGGCTTCACGGTGCGTCCGGCGCGCTGCGCCTGCAACAGGAAGCGCACCGCGAGCAGGTCGGTCTCGCCCATGCCCATCGAGTCGCGGGTGCGTCGACGCATCGCGGTCTCGGCGGCGCGGTACCGGCGGAGGGCGTTCAGGACGGTGACGCCCCGCTGGGTCGCGTCGTCATCGGGGAACCAGTACCCGGACGCTTCCGTGATCTCCTGCGTGGACATGGCGTTCAGGGTAGCCCGTCTCGTTGCTAGAGCGTCTAGGGATCTCACGGGATGCGGTCTCCCGCACCCGTGGACGGACGGGAGGCGCGGTGCGGGCCCGCACCGCGCCTCCCGTCCGTCGTCACGTGCGTGACGTCGTCAGGCTGCGGCCTGCTCCTCGGTCGCCTCGGCGAGCGCGGTGAGGGCGCCCTGGACGAGCGTGGTGACCTCGGCGTCCTCGCGCGGGTGGGTCTCGGCGAACCGGACCACCGACTGCGGGATGGCGACCTTGACGTCCTCGAGGACCTTCGCGCCGGCGATCCCGGCGACCTTGCGGGCGTCGTCGTGCGCCCAGACGCCGCCGAACTGGCCGAAGGCCGAGCCGATGACGGCGAGCGGCTTGCCGGACAGCGGCGAGGCGCCGAACGGACGCGAACCCCAGTCCAGCGCGTTCTTCAGGACGGCCGGGATGGTGCCGTTGTACTCGGGGGTGACGAGCAGGACGGCGTCGGCGGCGGCGACCGCGTCGCGGAAGGCGACGGCCGAGGCGGGCGGGGTGTCGCCGTCGATGTCCTCGTTGTAGAAGGGCAGGTCGACGATGCCGTCGAAGGTCGACAGCTCGATGCCCTCCGGGGCGTGGTGCGCAGCCGCCTCGGCGAGCTTGCGGTTGATGGACTCGGCGCGGAGGCTGCCGACGAGGGCGAGGACGTTCGTCATCGGGGATCCTTACTGGTTCTGTGACGGAAAGGTGTCATCGACAACCAATGCGTGCGCGTGGACCCCTATTCCCGGTCCCGTGGATCGTCGGTACGTTGGCGACGTGAGCACGCTTCGGACGCCGGCCAGCACGCCCCGCACGACCGACCCGGACTGGTGGCGGAACGCCGTCGTCTACCAGGTCTACCCGCGGAGCTTCGCGGACACGGACGCCGACGGGCTCGGCGACCTCGCGGGCGTGACGAGCCGCGTGCCCTACCTGGCGTCGCTCGGCGTCGACGCGGTCTGGCTGTCGCCGTTCTTCCCCTCCCCGCTGGCGGACGGCGGCTACGACGTCGCCGACTACCGGGACGTCGACGATCGCCTGGGCACACTCGACGACTTCGACGCACTGGTCCGTGCCCTCCACGAGCACGACATCCGGCTGATTGCGGACATCGTCCCGAACCACACCTCGGACGAGCACGCGTGGTTCCGTGCCGCGCTCGCCGCGGGCCCCGGCTCGCCCGAGCGCGCTCGGTACGTGTTCCGGGACGGTGCCGGTGCCGACGGGTCGCTCCCGCCGAGCGACTGGGTGTCGAACTTCGGCGGCAGCGCCTGGACCCGCGTGCCCGACGGCCAGTGGTACCTGCACCTGTTCGCGCCCGAGCAGCCGGACCTCGACTGGTCGAACCCGGAGGTCCGTGCCGACTTCGAGGACACGCTGCGCTTCTGGTCCGACCGCGGGGTCGACGGCTTCCGGGTGGACGTCGCGCACGGCCTGGCGAAGGACCTGTCGACCCCGTACCGTCCGTCCGACGAGCACCACCTGCCGCTCGACGGCTCCGACCCGCTCTACGACCGCGACGAGGTGCACGAGATCTTCGCGGCGTGGCGCCGGGTGCTCGACGAGTACGACCCGCCGCGAGCCGCCGTGGCGGAGGCCTGGGCGCCCGCGCCGCGCCGCGTGCTCTACGCCCGGCCGACCGAGCTCGGGCAGGCCTTCAACTTCGACCTGCTCGAGGCGCCGTTCGAGGACGCGGCGTTCCGGGGCATCATCGACCGGAACCTGTCGGCGTCGGCGCAGTCCGGCGCGTCGAGCACCTGGGTGCTGTCGAACCACGACGTCGTCCGGCACGCGACCCGGTACGGCCTGCCGGACGGCACGGACACCGATGCGTGGCTCATGACCGACGGCACGACACCGTCGCTCGATCGTGCACGGGGGCTCCGGCGGGCGCGGGCGGCGACGCTGCTGATGCTGGCGCTGCCCGGTTCGTCGTACGTCTACCAGGGCGAGGAACTCGGGCTGCAAGAAGCCGCGGCGATCCCGCACGAGGCGCTGCAGGACCCGAAGTGGATCCGCACCGGGCACACCGTGAAGGGGCGGGACGGGTGTCGCGTGCCGATCCCGTGGACCACGTCCGGGCCGTCGTTCGGGTTCGGGGCGGTCGCACCGCACCTGCCGCAGCCGGCCGACTTCGGCGCGTCCTCGGTCGAGGCGGAGGACGGCGACCCCGCGTCGACCCTCTGCCTGTACCGCGCGGCGACCGCTGCCCGACGGGACCTGCAGCGGGGCGAGGACCTCGCGTGGATCGAGGCGCCGGACGGGGTCGTGGCGTTCGCGCGGCACGACGGGTGGCGTTCCGTCACGAACTTCGGGACCGAGCCGGTGGAGCTGCCCGCCGGCGAGGTCGTCGTGTCGTCCGGTCCGCTCGGCGACGGGGTGCTCCCCGGGGAGACCACCGTCTGGTTGCGCTGAGCCGGACTCTTCCTCCACAGCCAGGAGGCGCGGGGACGCGTTCCACAGATCGGCCGATGCCCGCCTGACGGGGACCCTCCGGTCGCGACGATCGGGGCATGACAGCTCCCAACACCCCGCCGGGCGGTCGACCGCCCGCCAGGTCACGCCGGCTCCGCCGCGTCGCGGCCGTCGCGTCCGTCCTGACCGCGCTCGGTGTCCTCGCGGCACCCGGCCTCGTGCCGTCGGCCTCCTCGGCCGACGAGCTCGCCTTCCCCTACGAGAACCAGTTCTCCACCGCTGCCGGCGGCGCCCTGCACGGCGACGCGGCGATCGTCGACGGTCGGCTCCGGCTGACCGACGACGTCAAGGACCAGGCGGGAGCGTGGTCGATGCAGGACACGTTCCCGTCCGACCTCGGGCTCGAGATCGAGTTCAGCTACGCGATGTACCGCGACGTGGACGACCCGGGTGCCGACGGCCTGCTGCTGTTCCTCGCGGACGGCGCCGCCGAGCAGGGCGTCGGGTCGTTCGGGGCCGGGCTCGGGTACGCGTGCCGACGCGAGACGTCCCAGGGCGGTGGCCTCTCCTGCGACCTGCCCGGGGTGCCCGGCGGCTTCGCGGGCATCGCGGTCGACCACTACGGCAACTTCTCGACGCCGATCAACTACTCCGGTCCCGGGGCGCGCCCGGACACTGTGTCGATCCGTGGCTCCGGCGACGGGGTGCTCGGCTACCGCTGGGTCGGCGCTGCCCCCGCTCCCGGTGGCACGGAGACCGCCGGGGCGACGCTCCGGAAGGTCCGCGTAACCCTGCTCCCCGGTGACGCCGGAGAACTCGCGGTCACCGTCCGGCTGCAGGACGGGGACCGGATGCGGACCGTGCTCGACCGGGTCCCCCTGCACGGCGACGGCCAGGCACCGCTGCCGAGCACGCTCCGCCTCGGCTTCGCGGGGGCGACGGGCAGCCACGTCAACGTGCACGAGGTCGACGCCCTGCGCGTCTGGACCCCGACGGACGTCGCCGTCACGCACGACCTCGCGCCGAGCGTCCCGGCGGGTGCCGACGTCGAGTACACGGTGACCGCACGGAACGCCGGCGTGAACGCGTCGGACCCGAGCGCGCTCGAGGTCGACGCGCCCGACGCCCTGCGCGACGTCACGTGGACCTGCTCGGCGGCCGCTGGGTCGTCGTGCGGGACCGAATCGGGCACCGGCGACGTCGCCACCGATCTCGGCCTGCCGCGCGACGGGACGGCCACGGTGACGATCCGCGGCCGCACCGCCGACGACGCCGAGGGCACGCTCGAGAGCGTCGCCACGATCCGACCGGCGCCCCGCACCGCCGACACGAACGAGGACGACAACACCTCGGCGGCGAGCACCACGGTCGCTGCCCGGGTGGACGCACACGTCGAGACGGACAAGTCCGTGTCCCCCTCGACCGCGGTCGAGCCCGGTGACGAGGTCGAGTACACGATCACCGCCCGCAACCGGGGCCCGGGTACCGCCGAGGACGTCGGGGCGGTCGACGAGCTGCCGAGTGCGATGCGGTTCGTCGGGTCGCCGGACGACTGCACGGCCGAGGGGCAGGACGTGACCTGTCGCTCCGGTGCCGCGCTCGCCGCGGGGGAGACCGTGTCGTTCCGAGTCCGGGCGCAGCTCGACCCGGCGTACTCCGGGGACGGGTCGGACGTGGTGAACGTCGCGACCGCGACGTCGCCGAGCGATCCGGACGGCGGCGACCCCTCGCCGGGCGTCGGGATCGTGGTGGTCCCCGGCAGCGACGGCGGTGGTGACGGCGGCGACGGCGGCCCCGACGGGCCGGGTGACGGCGGGGACGCTGACACGGGTCCGCGCGACCGGGCGCCCGACGACCGCGGGGCCCGTCCCGCAGGGGACGGTGGAGACGGCGGGGACGCCGGGCCGGCCCGGACCGGAGCGCTCGCCTACACCGGCACGGAGGACCTCGGCGTGGTCGCGGCGGTGGCGGCCGTCGGTGTGGCGGCCGGGGCGACGTGCTGGTGGCTCGCGCGGCGGCGTGCGCGCCGACGTGCGGCGGAGGACGAGGTCGGGTCGACGCCCCGCTGACCCCTCGCCGACGCCTGCTGGTTCGAGCATCCTCAGCGGCCGATCGCCCCGCGCGGTCGGCCGCTGCACCGTGCGGCGGTAGGATCGAACCACGATCCGCATGCCCGAAAGAGGTCTCGTGTCCGACTCCGTGGACGACTCCGGCCAGCGCGCGCGGTACTGGCCGATCCCCGTCCTCCGGGCTGTGCCAGCCGCGATCGTGGCCATCGTCATCACCTTCTCGTCCAACCACGCGGCGGGCTACGGCCTGCTGCTGTTCGGTGGGTTCGCGGCGGTGGACGGACTCGTGCTGCTGCTCGCGGGCGCGACTCGGCTCCCGGCGGACGGACGGTCGCGCCGGACGACCCTCCTGCAGGCGGTGATCACCCTCGTCGCCGCGGTCGCCGCGTTCGCGTGCAACGGCCTCGGCCTGCCGGCGTTCATCGCGGTCGTCGTCGCCTTCGCCGTCCTCACCGGGGCGCTCGAGCTCACGCAGGGGCTCCGCGCCCGTGGGCGTTCGCCGTTCGCGCGCGACTGGACGACCGTCGGCGGCCTGACGCTGCTGCTCGCCGTCGCCTTCCTGGTGACGCCGCCCGACTACTCGCAGGAGCTCGGCGGTGTCGAGCGGGTCACCGGCACGCTGGACGCCTCGATCGTCCTCGTCGGCCTGCTCGGCGCCTACCTCGCCATCACCGCGGTCTTCCACGTGATCGCCGGCCTCTCGCACAAGTGGGGAACGGCGGCCCCGGCCGCAACCCCGGACGGAGCACCACACGCATGACCACCCCCAGCCGTCGCGACCGCCTGCGCCCGGTCGAGCTCCTCGGGATCTCCGCGATCGTCGCGGTCTTCACCGGGCTCGTCGTGCTGCTCGCCACGCGTGAGCTCCAGCTCGCCGCGATCTTCCTCGGCATCGCGTTCATCGTCGTCGTGGTCGTCCTCGCGATGCTGCAGCTCGCGTCGACGAGCGACCAGGACGACAACGACATGCTCGGTGGTCACAAGACCCCGGGTGAAGGAGACGGCAACGACTTCCACTGAGTCGGAGGCCGCCCCCGCGGTGCCGTCACGGCGGCCGTTCCAGGGCGACCCGGGCCTGCCGCAGCGGTACCGGCACCGGTACCTCATCCTCGCGGTCTGCTGCATGAGCCTGTTCATCGTCTCGATGGACGCCACCGTGGTGAACGTCGCCCTGCCCTCGATCGGGCGTGAACTCGGCAGCTCCATCTCCGGGCTGCAGTGGACGATCGACGCCTACACGCTCGTCCTCGCCAGCCTGCTCCTGCTCTCCGGCTCCACCGCCGACCGCATCGGCCGCCGCACCACCTTCCAGATCGGGCTCGCGCTCTTCACGGTCGGGTCGCTGCTGTGCTCGCTCGCGCCCGGGGTGGGCTGGCTCGTCGTCTTCCGCATGGTCCAGGCGGTGGGCGGTTCGATGATGAACCCGGTCGCGATGTCGATCATCACGGCCACCTTCGACGACGCGAAGGAGCGTGCCCGTGCCGTCGGCGTCTGGGGTGCCGTCGTCGGTGTGTCGATGGGGCTCGGTCCGCTGGTCGGCGGCGCGCTGACGGACACCGTCGGCTGGCGCGCGATCTTCTGGATCAACGTGCCGATCGGCATCGCGGCGATCGTGCTGACGTTCCTGTTCATCCCCGAGTCGAAGTCGCCGGAGCCCCGACGGCTCGACCCCGTCGGCCAGGTGCTCGTGATCGTGCTCCTGGCGACGCTCGTCGGCGGGCTCATCGAGGGGCCGCGGCTCGGCTGGACGTCACCGGCCGCCCTCGGGCTGTTCGTCCTCGCCGCGGCGTCGCTCGTCGTGCTCGTCGCCGTCGAGCGCCGTCGCCGCGAACCGCTCATCGACGTCCGGTTCTTCCGGAGCATCCCGTTCTCGGCCGCGGTCGTCACTGCGATCGGCGCGTTCGGCGCCAACGGGGCGTTCCTCTTCCTCAACGCGCTCTACCTGCAGGAGGTCCGGGGCATGTCGCCGTTCCAGGCCGGCCTGTGGACGCTGCCCGCCGCGGTCGCGACGATGCTCGTCTCGCCGCTGTCCGGGCGGCTCGTCGGCTCGATCGGCACCCGGGTCCCGCTCGTCCTCGCCGGCATCGGCGTCGGCGGCGCCGGGGCGATCCTCACGACGATCGACGCCACGACACCGATGCGGGTGCTCGTCGTCGCCTTCGTGCTGTTCGGGTTCGGGTTCGGCATGGTGAACGCGCCGATCACGAACACGGCCGTCTCGGGCATGCCCCGCGCGCAGTCCGGGTCCGCTGCGGCCGTCGCGTCCACGAGCCGGCAGACCGGGGTGTCGCTCGGGGTCGCACTCGCCGGCACCGTGACCGGCGCGAGTGCGGTCGCGACCGTCGGCGCCGGGTTCGCCGTGGCCACGCACGCGATGTGGTGGATCGTCGTCGGGATCGGAGCTGGGATCGTCCTCGTCGGGTACCTGTCGACCTCGGCTGCGGCGAAGCGCTCGGTCGCCGGCATCGCGCACCTGCTCGACGCCTGAACCGCTCAGGCGACCGACACGCCCGGGATCACGTTTTCGCCACGGTCCTGTCACGATCGCGCGTGCAGCCGACACCTCTGGAGTGAAGGAGGTGGGATGTGGACGTGACGACCGGTACCGACACGGACGAGGCGATCGTCCGTGCGGTGGCACGGGGCGACAAGAGCGCGCTCGCCCGGGCGTTCGACCGGTACGCCGCGACCCTCACCCGCTACGCCTGGGCACTCGTCGACGACCGCCAGGACGTCGAGGAGATCGTGCAGGACGCCTTCCTGACGCTCTGGCAGCGTGCCGAGACCCTCGAGCTCCCGGCGGACACGATGCTCCCGTGGCTGCTCGTCGTGTGCCGGAACCACGCGTTCAACACCGGCCGGAAGCAGGCCCGCCGTCGCGCCGACGAGCTCCCCGAGCAGCTCGCCGCACCCGACGACCACGCCGAGGCCCGTGAGCGCCTCCGCTGGGTCCGCGACGAGATCGCCGCGCTGCCCGAGACCGACCGACGCATCTGCGAACTGTGCCTCCTCGAGGGGCACTCCTACGCCGAGGCCGCCGAGATGCTGGGCCTCAGCGTCGGTGCGGTCACCCAGCGGGTCTCCCGCTCCCGACGCCGACTCAAGAAGGTGGTGATGCACGATGAACACTGAGCCCCCCGAGGGAGACGACCTGCAGCGCATGCTCGTCTCGATGAAGCAGAACGTCCTCGAACGTGCCACCCCGCGTCCGAAGCGGCGTCGGTTCCGTCCGGGCATCGCGCTCGGCGTCATCGGCCTGCTGGCGATCGGGACCGCAACGGGCGCCGTGGCCCTGTCGCTGTCCCAGCAGGAGTCGCCCGTCGCCGCGCCGACGACGAGCCGCGCACCGGAGCCCGCACCGTCCGCGACGACCCCGACGTCCGCGCCGATCACGCAGCGCCCGACACCGCGTCCGACGCCGACCCCGACGGCGGCGAGTGAAGCGGATGTGCGCATCCCCGGGGACTGCTACCTGCTTGTCCCGCAGTCCGACTACGCGCGGTTCTTCGGTGCAGCGCGGAGCACGTCCCAGATCTGGACCGCGGAAGGACCTGTTCGCGAACCCGATGGGAACGACCGTATCAACGGACTGGTCGATCCGGACGAGGCCCTGAACTGCCAGTGGCAGAACGAAGGCGTGGCGGCGGGCATCAGCGTGACCGTCCGACCCGTCACGTCGGAGGGGAACCGGATGGTCGCGGAGGCCGTCAACGAGTACTCGCCGTCCTGCGCCGACCGCCTCGGGGGGCGCGTCTGCAGTTTCCGACCCGGAACCGACAGCGGAGCCGACGTCGCGGGCACGTTCTTCGTCCGGGGCAACCTCTCCATCGAGATCACGCAGAGCGACTTCCCGACCGACAACCTGCTGGGTGCGATCGTCGGGGAGATCTGGGGGGACTGACGGCCTGGAGGCGCGTGGCGGGGACGACCCGCGCCTCCAGTCCGTCGGTGGGGTACGACCGGGATCCGGCCGCTCAGCCCGGCTGCGCAGCGACGTCGACGCGCGCCGCCACGATGTCGCGCGCCAGCGTGCGCACCGCTCGGTTCGGCTCCGGACTCGTCCGCATCGCGAGGCCGATGCGCAGGGGGTCGACCTCGTCCTCGAGCTCGAGCACCGCACCGTCGTGGCGCACCCCGGAGTCCGGGACGACGCCGACGCCGAGGCCGGCCGACGCGAACCGGATCACCGCGGGCATGTCGTTCATCTCCGCGACGATCCGCCGCCGGATCCCGAGCCGCTCCAGCGCGGTGTCGAGGATGATCCGGTTGCCGAAACCGTGCGCGGTGTCGATGAACGGCTCGTCGGCGAGCTCGGCGAGCGAGACCGAGCGACGACCGGCGAAGCGGTGGTCGGCGGCCGTGAAGACCCGGAACGGCATCTCTCGGAGCGGCGCCACCTCGACCCCGGCCGGGACCGCCGGGAGGCCCGTGTAGGCGATGTCGAGCCGCCCGGCGACCAGATCCTGCACGAGCCCGGTCGTCCCGGAGGGCGAGGTCATGAGCTCCACCGCGACCAGCGGGTGCCGCTGCCGGAACCGCCGCAGTACGCCCGTGAGGTCGACGATGTCCATGCTCGTGAAGATGCCGAGCCGGACCCGTCCCCGCAGGTCGGCGTCGTCGACGGTCGCGAGGTCGTGCATCCGGTCGAGGGACTCCAGCACGGCGCGGGCGTGGGGGAGCAGGTCCTCACCAGCGGTCGTCAGCACGAGGTGCCGTCCGGTGCGGTCGAACAGCCGGACCCCGAAGCTCCGCTCGAGTGACGCGATCCCCGCGGACACCGTGGACTGCGCCGCCCAGAGCCGTTCGGCGGCGCGGGTGACGCTGCCCTCGGCGGCGACGGTGACGAACTGTTCGAGCAGGCGGGTCTCCACCGGTTCAGTATCGATCAGGTCGATGGACGACATCAAGAGCATCCGTTGGACTCGATGGGTGTTCGGCGGCACGATCGGAGCATGTCAACCGCCACCGCATCCGCTCCCACGTCGTCGACCGTCGCCACCGCGAGCGAGCGCGTCGCCGCCCCGCGTGGACGACGAGCGCACACGCGCCGTCGGCACGGCGTCGGGTTCTGGGCCGTGGCGTTCGCGTTCCTCGCGGTGATGGCGTTCGCGACCGTGCCCGCACCGCTCTACGTCATCTACCAGGCACGCGACGGCTTCCCGACCTTCACGACGACCGTGGTCTTCGCGGCGTACGGCGTGGGCGTCGTCGGGTCCCTGTACCTCGCCGGACACCTCAGCGACGTGCACGGACGGCGCCCGCTCATCCTCGTGTCGGTGGCGCTCGAGCTCGTCGCAGCGGTGCTCTTCCTGCTCTGGAACGACGTCAGCGGCCTCATCGTCGCCCGGCTCGTGACCGGGCTCGGGGTCGGGCTCCTGACGGCGACGGCGACCGCGCACCTCGGCGAGCTGCGGGTCCGGGCGACGGGCTCGCAGTCGTCGGCCGGTGGGGCGGGCGTGGTTGCGGGGGTCGTGAACCTCGGCGGGCTGTCGCTCGGCGCCCTCGTCGGTGGAGCGCTCGCGGAGTTCGTCGGGCAGCCGCTCATGGTGCCGTACGTCGTGTTCGTCGTGGCGCTGGCCGTCGCGTTCGTGGTGGTGCTCGCCGCCCCGGAGACCGTCGACCGTCCCACGTCGCCCGTGCCCTACCGCCCGCAGCGACTGCAGGCGCCGGAGGGGCAGGCCGGAGCGTTCTGGACCGCCGGCACCGCCGCGTTCGCCGCGCTCGCGGTGCAGGGACTCTTCACCTCGGTCGCGCCGACCTTCCTCGGGACGACCTTCCACGTGACCGACCGGCTCGCCGCCGGAGCCACCACGTTCGGGGTGTTCGCGGCGAGCGCGGTGTCGCAGATCGTCTTCGCCCGGCTGTCGCAGCGGGCGCAGATCCGCCTCGGGATGGTCCTGCTCGTCGGTGGTCTGGTCGTCCTGGCCGGTGCCGCGGTGGTGCTGCAGGTGGCCGGGTTCATCGGCGGCGGGGTCGTCGCGGGAGCCGGCGTCGGGCTGCTGTTCCGCGCGTCGATCGGCAGCGCGGGCGCCCTCGTCGGCCCGGAACGTCGCGGCGGCGTCCTCGCCGCGACCTTCCTCATCGCCTACGCCGGGCTGACCGTGCCGGTGGTGGCGGTCGGGGCTGCGCTCCTCGTGCTGCCGACGCTGCCCGTGCTGCTCGGGTACGTCGTGTTCGTGGTCGTACTGGCCGTCGTCGCCGGGACCCGCCTGGCGGCGCGGGCCTGAGCGCTGGTCCGCGTCCCGCGTTGCGCGTTCGGCCACGTTGCGCGTTCGGCCACGCCGAACCACGTTTCCGACATCGCACCACCGCTGGGGCGCGGTGCGATGTCGGGAACGTGGTTCGACTGCGTCCCGCGGCCGGTCCAGGAGGCGCGACACCCGTCCGGCATACTGGGCGCGTGTCCCAGAAGCGCAACCGTTCCGTCATCACCGGCGTCGCCGCCGTGCTGGCCGCCGGCCTCGTGGCCGGTGGCGTCGCACTGACGGCGCAGCGCGGTGCGGACGACCCGGTGCTCGGGGGCACGGCGGCCACCGTCGTCCCGAGTGCGACCGCCGGCGGGGGCGCGACGAAGGACGGCACGGTGACGATCACCCGCACCGGCCCGGACCTGCCCGGCGACGCCGTCCTCGACCGCTGCGACCGGAGCACCCGCGAGACCGTGGCCCGGTACGACACCGAGGCGCTCGGCACGGTCGTGCTGCAGTGCGGGAACTCCGGCCAGGGCTACGAGCACATCCGGGTCCGACACACCGCGGACTGGGAGGACGTCGTGACCGGCCACGGCTCCCGGGACTGGGACGACGCGATGCTCACCGCGGTGCAGTCCGCCCTCGAGGCACCGGCGACCGGGTACCCGCAGGACGCCGGCGACGGCAAGGTCTGCTTCGCCGCTCCCGTGCGGTTCGACGACGGGTCTCGCCCCGCGGCCGAGCCGTTCGTCCGCGTGATCGTGTCGGCCACCACCGACCGCGTGATCACGGCGTTCCCCACGAGCGACGGCGGCTGCTGACCTCGTCCCCGGGCGACGGTGGCGCGGCGGGCACCGCCTAGGCGTGCACCTCGTGCTCGTGCCGCCGGTGCGACGCCGGCTCCAGCTGGAACGTCGAGTGCTCCACGGGGACGTCGAAGTGCTCCGCCACGCACTGCTGCAGCTCGTCGAGGATCCGCGGGGCGTGCGCCGTCGAGAAGCACTCGTCGTCCACCACCACGTGCGCGGTCAGGTTTGGCACCCCGGTGGCCACGAGGGTCGCGTGCAGGTCGTGCACGGCGATGACGTGGTCGAGTTCGAGGATGTGCCCCCGGACGTCGTCGAGGTCGAGCCCCGGGGGCGTCGACTCGAGCAGGACGTTGGCGGTCTCGCGCAGCAGCCGGATGGCCCGCGGCAGGATGAGCAGCCCGATCAGGATCGCCGCGACCGAGTCCGCACGCTCCCACCCGGTCAGCATGAGGACGACCGCGGCGGCGATGACCGCGACGGAGCCGAGGGTGTCGTTGAGGACCTCGAGCCGGGCGGCCCGCGAGGTGAACCCCTCGCCGGAGGCCCGGAGCAGCACGGCGTACGCCACGAGGTTGCCGACGAGGCCGATGATCCCGAACACGAGCAGCGGACCGGAGTGGATCTCCGCCGGCACGAACAGCCGCTGGATCGCCGAGATGATCACGTAGACGCCGACGGCGAGCAGGATCGCCGCCTGCGCCGTGGCCCCGAGCACCTCGGCGCGCTGGAAGCCCCACGTGCGCTGCGCGGTCGGCGAGCGTCGTGCGAGCCGCGTCGCCACGAGGCCGATGCCGAGCCCGCCGGTGTCGACGACCATGTGCCCGGCGTCGACGAGCAGGGCGAGCGATCCGGTCACGACGGCACCGACGACCTCGGCCAGCAGGATCGTCGCCGAGATGCAGAACGCGATGAGCAGTGCGCGCTCGGACGCGTGCCCGTGCGAGTGCCCTGCTCCGTGGTCGTGTCCCATGCGCATCATCGTAGGGATCCGCACCGACGACATGCCAGGATCGGGACGTGACCCGGTCGCCATACGAGCTGTCCACACCGCCCGACGTGCTGGCCCGGTTGCACCCGCGACTGTCGACCTACTTCGGCGCGATCCCGCCCGGACACGTCGGCCGTGGCGAGGGCCTCTTCGACGTCGTCGGCACGCCCCGCCGCTGGCTCTGGCCGGTACTCGCGTGGTTCGCCCGCGACGCCGTCATGTTCCCGGTCTGGGAACGGGACGTCCCCTTCACGGTCGAGAACCGCCCGGCTCGCGTCGGTCGCGGGCAGGCGGTCCAGGAGGTCCGGGTCGCCGTCCGCGCGCACCGCACCTTCCGCTTCCGCTCCGGCTCCCGCACGATGGTCGACGCCATCACCGCCGGACCCGACGGGCTCGTCGACCACCTCGGTCGCCGTGGGCGCGTCAGCGCCCTGCTCCGGGCGGAGGTCGACGCGCAGGGGCCGGACGCGGGCGCCCTGCGCCTGGTCTCCACCCGTGTGTCGTTCCGTGCGCTGGGACGCGAGACGCGCCTCCCGAGCCGCATCGCACCGCATGTGACGCTCGTGGAACGATTCGATGACGATGCCGACCAGCAGCGCGTGTCCCTGGTGCTCTCGGCCCCGCTGGTCGGCACGCTGTACCGGTACGAGGGGGCGTTCCGGTACGAGATCGCGCCGGACACAGGACGGGGATGAGATGAGCGACCACAAGGGCCGCGCCGTGATCGCGGGGGCGAGCGGCTTCGTCGGGCAGTACCTGCAGGACGCCTTCCGCGACGAGGGCTACGAGGTCGTCACGATCGGCCGCACCGGGGACGCCGTGTGGGGCAACACCATGCGGATCCGGGAGCTCGTGGACGGGGCCGCGCTCGTCGTGAACATGGCCGGCAAGAGCGTCAACTGCCGGTACGGGCGCCGGAACCGGGCGGAGATCATCCGCTCCCGGGTCGACACCACGCTCGAACTGGCCGAGGCGATCCGCACGAGCGAGCACCCGCCGCCGCTGTGGGTGAACGCCTCGACGGCGACGATCTACCGGCACGCCGACGACCGCCCCCAGGACGAGGCGACGGGCGAGCTCGGCGAGGGGTTCTCGGTCTCGGTCGCGAAGGCGTGGGAGGACGCCCTGTCCGCGGTCGACCTGCCCGGCACCCGCCGCGTGGCGCTCCGGATGGCGATCGTGTTCGGCGACGGCAGCGCCCTCGTGCCGTTGCTCCGGTTGGCGCAGGCGGGACTCGGCGGGCCGCAGTACGACGGCCCGTGGTTGCCGACGCGCTCCCGGCTCCGTGCCGGCACGTACCACGTGAACCGCCACACCCGGGGCCGGCAGCGGTTCAGCTGGGTGCACATCGCGGACGTCCTCGGGGCGATCCGCTTCGTCCGCGACCACGACAACATCGACGGCGCGGTCAACGTGTCGAGCCCGAACCCGTCGGACAACCGCACCGTGATGGCCACCATCCGGGACGCCGTCGGGCGACGCTTCGGGATCCCGACGTGGCGGTGGATGCTCGAGCTCGGATCGTTCGCGATCCGGACCGAGACCGAGCTCGTGCTGAAGAGCCGGTGGGTGGTGCCGACGCGCCTGGTGGAGGCCGGGTACGAGTTCCGCTACCCGCACCTGCGCGGCGCACTCGCCGGGATCATCGCGGAGCGTCGGCAGCACCGGGGCTGAGCGCCGGCGTCGGCGTCGGTGCCGGTGCCGGCGGGGGCGGGGGCGGGTCGCCGAGGTCGCTCGAGCTGCCGCCCAGCCCGTCGGCGGGTGGCACGTCGTGCGACCTCGGCGGAGCGTCCGCGGCGTGTGGTGCGACCTCGACCGGCGACGACGCCGGGCGGACCCGCGCAGGGCGGGCCCGTGTCGGGCGGACCCGTGCCGGGCGGGACCGCGCGGGCCGGGACGACCACAGCACGGCGGCCACCACGACGACCCCGGCCGCGATCTCCACCGCGTCCGGCACCTCCCCGAACGCCACCCACGAGGCGAACACCCCGACCACGGGCACGAGCATCGAGAACGGCGCGACGGTGCTCGACGGGTACGCCGCCATCAGCCGCGACCAGATGCCGTACCCGACGAGGGTCGCCACCAGCACGATGTAGAGCAGCCCGAGGTCGGCCGGCAGCGCCTCTGCGGTGAACGCCGTCCCGAGCGCGTTCCCGATGCGCGACGGCCCCTCGACGACGAACGAAAGGACGGCCATCGGCACGGGCGGCACGATCGACCACCACAGCGTCAGGTGCAGCGGGTTGGCCGCCCCGGCCCGCCGGGTCGCGACGTTGCCGATCGCCCACCCGAGCGCCCCGCACAGCGCGAGCACGACGGGCATTAGCGCCGCCGCCTGCGCCCGGTGCACGGCGATCGCCGCCAGGGCCGCCACCGCGATCGTGACCCCGATCACCTGCCGACCGGTGAGCCGCTCGCGCAGGAACACCCCGGCGAGCACCACCGTGAACGGCGCCGACGCCTGCAGGACGAGCGACGCCAACCCGGACGGGAGCCCCGCGGCCATGCCGAGGTACAGGAACGCGAACTGCAGGACCCCGAGCCCGAAGCCGACGAGCAGGAGCCGGCCGAACGGGATCCTCGGGCGCGGGACGAGCAGCACGGTCGGGACCGCGAGCAGCGTGAACCGCAGCGCGGCGAGCAGGAACGGCGGGAAGTGCTCGAGGGCGAGGGCCGTCGCGGGGAAGTTGAGCCCCCACACGACGGCGACGACCACGGCGAGGAGACGGTCACGGGTGCGCACGGGTCGATCGTGACCCAGACGCACCGTTCAGCACCAGCGAAGAGTTCCGCATCGACGTTGTAGGCTACCTGCATGGTCGGCTTCGACGTGCAGCTCCTCGCCGTCCTCCGCGAACTCGCCGAGCGGGGGAGCGTCACCGCCGTCGCCGAGGCCACGCACCGCACGCCCAGCGCCGTCTCGCAGCAGCTCCAGGCCCTGCAGCGACAGGTCGGCCTCCCCCTCGTCGAACGGGTCGGCCGCGGGGTCCGGCTCACCGAGCACGGCCGGGTGCTCGCCGGGCTGGCGAGCGGCGTGGCGACGGCGATCGCCACGGTGGACGCGGCGTGGCAGGAGCACCTCGGCGGCGCGACCGGGCGGGTGGACCTCGCTGTGTTCCCGTCGGCCGCGGAACTCCTGCTGCCCGGCCTGCTCACCCGGATGCGCGAGCACCCCGGCATCGACCTGGTGCTCGTCGACGTCGACGTCAGCGAGGACGCGTTCGGCCCCCTCGCCGCCGACCACGACGTCGTCATCGGGCACCGGCCGGACGGCGCCCCACCGGCCGGCCGGGAGGCGCTCGAGACCGTCCCGCTCCTCCGCGAGCCGCTCGACGTCGCGCTCCCGCTCGACCACCGGCTGGCCGCCCGTGAGCGCGTCCGCATCGACGACGTCGTCGGGGAGTCCTGGATCGGGGTGCCGGAGGGCTACCCGATCGACCGGGTGCTCACGGCCATGGCGGCGGCGACGGACACACCGCCGAGCGTCGGCTTCCGGACGATCCACCTGCCCGTCATCGAGAACCTCGTCGCCGCCGGACACGGGGTGGCGCTCGTGCCGCGGTACACCTCGGGGACCCGGGCGTCCGGTCGCTTCCACCTCGCCGAGCTCGCCGACGTCCGCGCGGGGCGGCGGATCGAGGCGCTCGTCCGGCCGGACCGTGCGGTCCGCCCCGTGGTCCGGACGGTCCTGGAGGCGCTGGTCGCCGAAGCCCTGGACGTCACCACCTGAGCCGGTGACGCTGCCGGCGGGGCCGCCCCGCGCCTCCAGTCCGGCGCTTGGTGAGCAGAAATGGTCGGGTCCCTGCTCGGGACCCGACCATTTCTGCTCACGAAGCGAGCGCCGCGCGCGGCGCGCTACACGTCGAGGTGGTCGACCAGCTCGTCGGCGAGGCCCGTGTAGGTCGCCGGGGTGAGGTTCGTCAGCCGGGCCTTCGCGCCGGACGAGATGTCCAGGCCGTTCACGAACGCGACGAGCTCCGCCTGCCCGATGCGCTTCCCGCGCGTGAGCTCCTTGAGCATCGCGTACGGGTCCTCGATGTTCGACTGCCCGGCGGTGACCTCGGCGCGGATGACCGTCTGGATGGCCTCGGCCAGCACCTCCCAGTTGCGGTCGAGGTCCTCGGCGAGACGGACCTCGTTCACGGCGATCTCACCGAGGCCACGGCGCAGGTTGTCGAGCGCGAGCAGCGAGTGCCCGAACGCGACGCCGATGTTCCGCTGCGTGGTCGAGTCGGTGAGGTCACGCTGGAGCCGCGACGTCACGAGCGTCTCGGACAGCGTGGAGAACAGCGCCGACGAGATCTCGAGGTTCGCCTCGGCGTTCTCGAACCGGATCGGGTTGATCTTGTGCGGCATCGTCGACGAGCCCGTGGCACCCGCCACCGGGATCTGCGTGAAGTACCCCATCGAGATGTAGGTCCACACGTCGGTCGCGAGGTTGTGCAGGATCCGGTTCGCGTGGCGCACCCGGTCGTACAGCTCGGCCTGCCAGTCGTGCGACTCGATCTGCGTCGTGAGGGGGTTCCAGGTGAGCCCGAGACCCTCGACGAACTCGCGGGAGAGTGCGGGCCAGTCGGCTTCGGGGTCGGCCGCGAGGTGCGCCGAGAACGTGCCGGTCGCGCCGGAGAACTTGCCGAGGTACTCGCCGCCCTCGATCTGGGACAGCACCCGCTCGAGGCGGTACACGACAACCGCGAGCTCCTTGCCGAGCGTCGTCGGCGTCGCCGGCTGCCCGTGCGTGTGCGAGAGCATCGGGACGCTCTTCAGCTCGTCGGCGAGCTCGCGGAGCCTCGCCACGACGGCGCGGTAGGCCGGCAGCCACACCTGGTCGACGGTGTCGCGGACGGTCAGCGCGTACGAGAGGTTGTTGACGTCCTCGCTCGTCGCGGCGAAGTGCGTGAGCTCGGCGATCGCGTCGAGCCCGAGCTCGGACAGACGGCGACGGACGAAGTACTCGACCGCCTTGACGTCGTGCCGCGTCGTGGCCTCGATCTCGGCGAGCTCGGCGATCTGCTCCTGGCCGAAGGTCTCCACGACCCGGCGGAGCGCGGCCTTGTCGTCGACGCTGAGCGGCGACGTGGTGAACATCGCGTGGTCGGTCAGGAAGATGAGCCACTCGACCTCGACCACGATGCGCGCGCGGTTGAGCCCGGCCTCGGAGAGGTGCTCGCCCACCGTGTGCACGATCGGGTAGTAGCGCCCGTCGAGCGGGCTGATCGGCTGCGGGGGAAGGGGGGTCATGGGGCTCCCTGACGGACTGCCGGCTCGAGTTGGCGGAAGAGCGCCCGGCAGGCCCGTTCGACGGTCGAGAGCACTCGGTCGAACTCGTGCCGGTCCGCGTAGTACGGATCCGGTACGTCGGTCTGCTGGGGCCAGGCGTCGTCGTACCGCAGCAGGAGCGTCACCTTCGCGGCGTCGTCCATGGTCGGTGCCCACGAGCGCAGGATGCGTTCGTGGGAGCGGTCGAGTGCGACCACCAGGTCGAGGTCCGGGAACCGGTCCGGATCGAACTGACGGGCGCGATGCCTGCTGCCATCGTATCCGCGCGCTGCGAGTGCTGCGATCGTGCGCTCGTCGGCGGGCTCGCCGACGTGCCAGTCGCCGGTGCCGGCGGACTCGACCTGGAACCGGTCGGCCATGCCGGCGTCCGCCGCGAGCTGGGCGAAGACGATGCCGGCCATGGGGGAGCGGCAGATGTTGCCGCTGCAGACGAACGAGACCCGGAAGGGGGCGTCGGCGTCCGGGGTCATGGGGACATCATGGCGCAGGGAGCGTCCGTCCGCGACGCTGCTGCCGTCGGGAGGCGCGGTGCCGGTCCGGTCGTCGGCCCACCCCGACGGGGTGCTCGCCGACGGGTCGTCGGCCAGCGTCACGCGCGCGGGCGGTTCAGCACCGGCCGCACGAACAGCCCGATCAGCCACGCGAACACCGCGAGCACGAAGGCGCCGACGATGCCCCAGCCGAACGAGTCGACCTGCAGCCCGAAGCCGAAGGCGTCCGAGATCCCGGCGACGATGAGCAGCAGGATCGCGTTCACGACGAACGAGATGAGCCCGAGCGTGAGGATGTAGATCGGGAAGGCCACGATCCGGATGAGCGTGCCGATGACCGCGTTCACGAGGCCGAACACGAACGCCACGAGCAGGTAGGTGAGCACGGTGGCCGTGGTGCCGCCGTCGCCGAAGGGCGTGACGGAGACGCCGCTGACGATCAGCGTGGTGAGCCAGAGGGCGACGGCGTTGACGACGAGGCGGACGAGGAATCGCATGCGTCCATGATGCCCTCCGGTACCCGCGGACGGGCCGGTAGCCTGATCCCGTGACTGACGAGCGCGTGCACATCCGGCCCGAGATCGCCGTTCTCCCCGCCTACAAGCAGGGGCGCCAGGCCGCGGCCGACGCCTTCAAGCTGTCGAGCAACGAGAACCCGTTCCCGCCGCTGCCCGGCGTCGTCGAGGCCGTGCATGCGCAGACCGCGTTCAACCGCTACCCCGACGCCACCGCCCTGGCCGTCCGAGCCGTGCTCGCGAACCGCTTCGGCACCACCGTCGACGAGGTCCACGTCGCCCCCGGCAGCGTCGCGATCCTCCACGAACTCGCCAAGGCCACCTCCGGCCCCGGCGACGAGATCGTCTACGCGTGGCGTTCCTTCGAGGCCTACCCCGGCGTCGTCACGGTCGCCGGCGCCACGAGCGTGCAGGTGCCGAACCGCCCCGACGGCGGTCACGACCTCGACGCGATGTCCGCCGCCGTCACCGAGCGCACCCGCCTCGTGATCGTCTGCACGCCGAACAACCCGACCGGCCCGATCGTGACCGGCGCGGAGTTCGAGGCGTTCATGGCGCAGGTGCCCGCGACCGTGCTCGTGGTCCTCGACGAGGCCTACGCCGAGTTCGTCACCGAGCCGACCGCCGTCCGTGGCGCCCCGCTGCTCGAGCGGTACCCGAACCTCGTCGTGCTCCGCACCTTCTCGAAGGCGTACGGGCTGGCCGGACTCCGCGTCGGGTACGCCCTCGGCCCGGCGTACGTGCTCGATGCCGTACGCGCCTGCGCCATCCCGCTCTCAGTCACGGCGCAGGGCCAGGCGGCGGCACTCGCGAGCCTCGAACGCGAGTCCGAACTGCTCGAGCGTGTGACCGAGATCGCTGTCCTGCGGGACCGCGTCGTCACGTCGCTCCGCGAGCAGGGCTGGGACGTGCCCGACGCCCAGGGCAACTTCGTGTGGCTGCCGACCGGCGAGCTGACGGCGCACGCGACGGAGCGCTTCGAGCAGGCCGGCATCATCGTCCGGGCCTTCGGGAACGAGGGCATCCGCATCTCGATCGGGGAGCACGAGGCTGTGGGAACGCTCCTCGAAACAGCACGCTCGCTTGTGGGGGACCTCCAGGCAGCCGAGTAGTCGCTGCCGCTACGCTGGCCCGCATGTCATTCCGCGCCGCGGCCCCCGCGACGACCACCGTCCGGCTCCTCGACCCCGAGGGCCGGTTCGTGGAGACCGACGAGAACGCCGAGTTCGCCGCCGCCGCGCGGGCGATCCCGGACGAGACCCTGCTGGCGATGCACCGCCGGATGGTCCTCACCCGACGGTTCGACCACGCCGGTCACAACCTCCAGCGCACCGGTCAGCTCGGCCTCTGGGTGCCGAGCCACGGGCAGGAAGCCGCACAGACCGGCTCCGCCTTCGCCCTCCGTGCGCAGGACCACGTCTTCCCGTCCTACCGCGAGCACGCGGTCACGATGCACCGCGGCGTCGAGCCGATGGAGATCATCGCGATGTACCGCGGCCAGACGCACGGCGGGTGGGACCCGGACGAGCGCGGCAACACCCACATCTCCACCCTGGTGATCGGCTCGCAGACCCTGCACGCCACCGGGTACGCGCTCGGGCAGAAGCTCGACGGCGACGTCGGCACGGGTGACCCCGACCGCGACGCGTGCTCGATCGTGTACTTCGGCGACGGCGCGACGAGCCAGGGCGACGTGAACGAGGCGTACGTGTTCTCGGCCTCGACGAAGGCCCCCGTCGTCTTCTTCCTGCAGAACAACCACTGGGCGATCTCGGTACCGGTGTCGGTCCAGTCGCCGACCCCGCTCGTCGACCGTCCGCGCGGCTTCGGGATCCCGAGCGTCCTCATCGACGGCAACGACATCCTCGCCTCCTACACGGCCTCGGTCGTCGCCACCGACCACGCCCGCAGCGGCCAGGGCCCGGCGTTCATCGAGGCCGACACGTACCGCATCGGCGCGCACACCAGCTCCGACGACCCGAGCCGCTACCGCGCCGAGGGCGAGCTCGAGGACTGGGTCCGCCGCGACCCGATCGTCCGCTCCGAGGCGTACCTGCGCTCCAAGGGCGCGACCGACGAGCGGTTCGCCGCGTTCGACGAAGAGGGCGAGGACATCGCCGCCGACGTCCGCCGCCGCACCGTGGCCCTGACACCGCCGTCCGTCGACGTCATGTTCGACAACGTCTACCGCGAGCCGCACCCGCTGATCGCCGAGCAGAAGGCCTGGCTCGAACAGTACGAGGCCGGCTTCGAAGGGGGCGCCCACGCATGAGCACCACCGAGCAGCTCTTCGACTACACCCTGCGCTCCCACCCGGGCGCCGGCGAGGTCCCGAGCGACCCCACCCCGACCCTGACGATGGCCAAGGCGCTCAACGCCGGGCTCGCCGCCGCGATGCAGGCGGACGACAAGGTCCTGCTGATGGGCGAGGACATCGGCGCACTCGGCGGTGTGTTCCGCATCACCGAGGGCCTGCAGGAGAAGTTCGGCCCCGAGCGTGTGCGGGACACCCCGCTCGCCGAGGCCGGCATCATCGGCACCGCGATCGGCCTGGCCCTGCGCGGCTACCGCCCGGTCGTCGAGATCCAGTTCGACGGCTTCGTCTGGCCGGGCTTCGACCAGATCACCTCGCAGCTCGCGAAGATGGCGAACCGGCTGCCGGCGCACATGTCGCTGCCCGTCGTCATCCGCATCCCCTACGGCGGCCACATCGGCGCCGTGGAGCACCACCAGGAGTCGCCCGAGGCGTACTTCGCGCACACCCCTGGTCTCCGCGTGGTCAGCCCGAGCACGCCGAACGACGCCTACTGGATGATCCAGGAAGCAGTGGCCTCGAAGGACCCGGTCGTCTTCCTCGAGCCGAAGTCGCGCTACTGGCCGAAGGGTCAGGTGGACCTCGTCGACGGGCACGTCCCGATGCACACGACGCGCGTCGCCCGCACCGGCACCGAGGTCACCCTCGTCGGCCACGGCGCGATGGTCGCCACGCTCATGCAGGCGGCGGAGATCGCCGAGGGCGAGGGCACGAGCTGCGAGGTCATCGACCTCCGCTCGATCTCGCCGATCGACTGGGAGCCGCTCCTGGCATCGGTCCGGAAGACCGGTCGTCTCGTCATCGCGCAAGAGGCCTCCGGCTTCGTCAGCGTCGGCAGCGAGATCGCCGCGACCGTCGCCGAGAAGGCGTTCTACACGATGCAGGCCCCGCCGCTCCGGGTCTCCGGGTTCGACGTCCCGTTCCCGGTGTCGAAGCTGGAGCACCTGCACCTGCCGGACGCCGACCGCGTCCTCGAGGCCGTCGACCGCGCCCTCGCCTACTGACCTCCCTGTCCGAGCTCGACCAGAACGCCGAAGGAGCCGTAGTGGCCGTCGCCGAATTCCCCCTGCCCGACGTGGGTGAGGGCCTCACCGAGGCCGAGATCGTGCAGTGGCGCGTCGCGATCGGTGACGAGATCACCGTCGACCAGGTCCTCGTCGAGATCGAGACGGCGAAGTCCCTCGTCGAGCTCCCGTCGCCGTTCTCCGGCACCGTCACCGGCCTGCTCGTCTCCGAGGGCGACACCGTCGAGGTCGGCAAGCCGATCATCCGCGTGGAGTCCGACGCGCAGGTCGCGTCCGGTGCGCCGGTCGCCGGCCCAGGAGGCGCGGCGCACGTCGACCAGAGCGTCCCGACCTCGCCGGACGTCACCGCCACCCCGCCGGCACCGGCCGCTCCCGCCGCCCCGGTCACGCAGACCCCCGCCGCACCCGCTCCGGTCAGCGCGCCGACCCCGCCGCGGGCCGCGGCGCCGGCGCCGGCACCCGCCGCCGCTCCCGCGCAGCCCGCAGCCGCGCCCGGCCAGCCGGTCGCCGTCGACGCCTCCGTCGTCGGCACGGACGAGTCCTCCGGCGCCGTCCTCGTCGGCTACGGCTCCGCGACCTCGTCGCCGTCCCGCCGGAAGCCGGGCGCCCGCCGGGCCGCAGCGCTCGCGGCCGAGGCGAGCCGCGCCTCCAGTGCCGACGCTGCTGCAGCGGCCGAAGCCGCCACCGACCCCGGCGAGGAGACCACCGCCGAGGCGATCTCCGCCCTCGGGTCCGGCTCCGCGCGCAAGCACGGTGTGGCGACGAACGTCCTCGCGAAGCCCCCGATCCGGAAGCTCGCGAAGGACCTCGGCGTCGAGCTGAGCGAGATCGTCGCGACCGGCCTCGCGGGCGAGGTCACCCGCGACGACGTCATCCGGCACGCGAAGCAGGCCAGCGTCTTCCGCAACATCGAGACCCCCGAGTGGGGCGACGTCCGCAGCGAGACGATCCCGGTCAAGGGCGTCCGCAAGGCCATCGCGACCGCGATGACCACGTCGGCGTTCACCGCACCGCACGTCTCGCTGTTCGTGGACGTGGACGCCACCCGCACGATGGAGTTCGTCAAGCGGCTGAAGTCCTCGCCGACGTTCGCGGGCGTGAAGGTGTCGCCGCTGCTCCTCGTGGCGAAGGCCGTGATCTGGGCGGTCCGCCGCAACCGTTCGGTGAACTCCACCTGGACCGACCGCGAGATCATCGTCCACCACTTCGTGAACCTCGGCATCGCAGCGGCCACCCCGCGTGGCCTCATCGTGCCGAACATCAAGGACGCGCAGGACATGTCCCTGCTCGAGCTCGCCCAGGCCCTCGAGCAGCTCACCCTGACCGCCCGCGACGGCAAGACCACCCCGGCGCAGATGGCGAACGGCACGGTGTCGATCACGAACATCGGCGTGTTCGGCATGGACACCGGCACCCCGATCCTCAACCCGGGCGAGGTCGCGATCGTGGCGATGGGCACGATCAAGCCGAAGCCGTGGGTCGTCGACGGCGAGGTCCGGTCGCGCATGGTGACGACGATCGGCGCCTCGTTCGACCACCGGGTCGTCGACGGCGACGTGGCATCGCGCTTCGTGCACGACGTGGCCTCGGTGCTCGAGGAGCCGGCGCTGCTGCTCGACTGACCGCCACCGCCGTTGCGGACTCCCGCATTCGTCGCGTGGTGTTCACACGGATGTCGGTGGGCGGCGGGATGATCGAGACATGGTCCACCAGCTCCTGATGCCCTCGCAGGAGATCCGAACGGATCGCCTCCTGCTCACCCCGCTGTCGCCGGCGGACATCGACGACGTGCACGCGGTCTTCTCCGACGCCCGGACGTGGACCCACCTCCCCGCGGGACGGCACGCGGTGCGGGCCTCGACGGTCGACCTCGTCCAGCGCAAGATCGGCGGTCGGGCACGACACGGGCTCGGCTCGTGGGCGGTCCGCGCCGCGGCCGACCACGCGTTCCTCGGTGTCGGCGGCGTGGACATGACCGCGGCCGGGGTGTGGAACCTCGGCTACCGGTTGGCACCGGCGGCGTGGGGCAACGGCTACGCGACGGAGATCGCGCTCGCGGCGGTGGCTGCCGCGGCGGATGTCGCTCCCGACGTCGCGGTCACCGGGCGGGTGCTGACGAACAACCCCGCCTCGGCGGCCGTGCTCGACCGCGCGGGGCTGCAGCTGGTGTGGCAGGGCTCGACGTCATCGACGCTGCCGGACGGTGTCGAGCGGCAGGTCTGGGCCGACCGGGCGCTCTCGCGGACGCAGCGGGCCTGGCTCGTCGCGAACGCCTGACCCGCACCGGCAAGGAGCCCGACGGCCCCGAGCGCACCGGTCAGGAGCCCAACGGCCCCGAGCCGTCGTCCCCGGTCGCGAGGGCAGCAGCACCCACGCAGAGCAGCAGGAGCACGGCGGCGACCGGCGCCACGGCGACCGGCCCCACCGTCAGCAACAGCACCGCCACGAGGGCGACCACCGCCAGCACGACGGGCCTCACCCGAGGGCCCCGAACAGGGTGTCGGCCTCGTGCGGCAGCTCCGTGCGCAGCGACCACTGCACGGTGTTCCAGTCGTGCCCGCTCCCCGGCGCGAACGCGACCACGGTGTCCGCGCCCGCCGTCCGGGCCGCACTGCCGAGTGCCCGGGCGTTCCGGCTGAACTCGTGGTCGGCGGACCCGGCCGTGAGCCAGAGCGCGTGACCACCGAGCCCGTTCGCCCGCATCTGCGCGATCGGGGCGGCGGCCTTCCAGCGGGCCACCGACCCACCGAACGCCTGGTCGGCGCTGTGCCGCGGGTTCTGGTCGATCGGCTGCAGTTCGCTGGAGATCGCCAGCGCGGCGCCGAACGACCCCGGGTGGGCGGTGACGAACTGCATCGCGCAGGTCGCCCCCTGCGAGAACCCGACGAGGCCCCAGGCGTGCCGGTCCGGCGTCGCGGGGAGGCGCGCGGTGATCCAGGCGGGCACGTCCTCGGTGACGTAGGTCGCGGAATTCCCGAGCGTCGAGTCGACGCACATCGGGTTCCGACCGGGAGCCGACAGCTGGTCGACGGACACGACGATCGGTGCCGATCCGTGGTGCGCGGCCGCGTAGGCGTCGAGCACGGTCCCCATCTGCCCGGCGGTGAACATGTCGCTCGGTGCCCCGGGCTGCCCGGCGAACGCGAGGACGACCGGCAGGCGTGCCGGGTCCCGGACGAGCGCGGCCGGCGGCAGGTAGACGACGGCGGGGCGGGCCGGGAAGCCGGAGCGGGTCCCGGGGATGTCCACCGTCCGGACCTCGCCGTGCGCCGGGAGCGCGGCTGCTGGGGCCGCGTGCAGGTCGAGCGCCGGGTACGGGTCGCTCTGCACGACGGTGCCGAGGGTCGGGTACTTGGCGAACTCGACGTTCACCCCGAGCGCGGGGACGAGCAGCGCCGCCGGGACGAGCACGGCGGCGAGCACCCGGCGTCCGCGACCGCCCTGCACGATGCCGGTGACCGCCAGGGCGAGTGCGGCGGTGGCGATCGCGACCCACATCCGCGTGACTGGACTCAGGGCGACGCCGAACAGGTTCAGGACGTCGCTCAGGACCCAGCAGACGAGGAGCACGGCGACGGCGGCCCCGACGGCGACCACGGCGCGCAGCCGGACGGCACGCCAGGCGGACCCGGACCGGGTGTGCCGGAGACCGGGAATCAGCACCGCGACGGCGAGCACCGCGAACGCTATGTCCACCGGGACGAGCTTCGACGGCGCCTGCAGCTGGGTGGCGAGCAGCCACTCGGTCGGACTCACGAGCGCGCCGCACCCGCGGCACGGGCCTCGGCCACCGCTCGGGCGTCCGCCGCCGCACGGTGCGCCTGCCGGAGCGCCCACAGGTGCTTCGGCCGCAGGCCCGGCACGTACGCCGACGCCAGGGCCCGGGCGACCCGCGGCACGTGCAACGGCGTCGGGACGACCAACCACAGGGGCTCGTGCCGCGCGCCGAACTTCTCCTTGAAGCGTTGCAGCGACCGGAACCCGTACACCGGCTCGAGCACGCGGGCGAGGAGCACCGACCCACGGACGACCAGCGACCGGGCCCCGGCGTGGGCGGCCAGCGGCGTGCCGGAGAGGCTGATCGTGGTGAGGCCGGCCTCGCGGGCACGGAGCGCGGTCCGGGCGATGAGGAACTCCATCACCCCGGGCATCCCGTCGTCACCGCGGCGCATGACGTCGAGCGTGTAGCCGGTCAGCGCTCCCCGCTCGTGGACGGGCAGCCAGCTCGTGACCGCGGTGACGTGCCCGTCGGCGTCGACGGCGAGCATGAGCCGGACGTCCGGGTCGTCGAGCTCGCGGAACCCGCCGAGCGTGAAGCCCATCTCCGGCAGACGCCGATCGGAGGCCCACCGCGTGCAGATCGCCTCGACCTCGGCACGACGGCCGGCGTCGAGCGCGTCCAGGGTGGTCCACTCGTCGCGGACACCCTCGCGGTCGGCCCGGTTCGACGCGGTCCGGAGGTCCTGCCGCTTCTTGCCGCGCAGGTCGAACGTCGTCACGTCGAGCACGCACTCGACGCCCACCGGCAGCGCGGTCCACCCCTCGGCACCGAGGATCGCGCGGACGGGTTCGTGCACGCTCGTGAACGCGGGCACCCAGCCGTTGCGCTCGCAGAACGCGGTGAAGCCGGCGAGGACCTCGGCGCGGTCGGCGGTGGCGCACGCCGGGTCCGAGACGGCGAGGGCGACCTCGCCGCGCACCCGGTAGGCCACGGCGCCGCGTCCGTCCGGGTGGGTCCAGGTCGCGTTCCCGCGCCAGGTCCCCATGTGCCCGAGGGTCCCGGCGTCGCCGTCGCGGAGCATCTCGACGAGGTCGTCACGGCGTGCACCGGCGGCCCGGAACCGCGCGCGGACGAGCCGCGGTCGGAGGAGGAGCACGGCGAGCAGCACGGCGGCTGGCACGATCCACGCGCCGAGCAGGGTGACTTGCCACTCGATCGCGTCGAGTCCGAGCCCCTGCCACTGCACCGCGTCGTCCTTGACCGGCTCGATGAGGAAGACGTCGGCGAGCACGACCGTGAGCGTCAGGAGCACGCCGATCGCCAGCGCGATGCCCGTTCGGCGACCGCGGTGCACGAGCCAGGCGGCCAGGAGCAGCAGCACCCCGACGACGACCACGGAACGGTCCGGCATCGCGTCGGCGAACGGCGAGAGCACGCCGTCCGGGTCCGGCACGATCGGGGTCACCAGGGTGCCGGCACCGAGCGCGATGAGGGCGCTCACCACGACCGTCCGTGCGGTGACGCGGGTGGTGCGGCTCTGGGGCCTGGAGGCGCGGCGCACGATCCACGCGCCGGCTGCGGTCCCGAGCAGGGTCGCCAGGGCGCGGGCCAGGTCCGACCCGTGGCCCGCGAAGAGCACGAGGGTCAGCACCACGGTCCAGAGCGCGGCGCGTGTCCGCCAGCGGCGCTGCGCGGGCATCGCCGCCGACGCGGCCCCGAGCAACGCGGCGGCGACGACGGAGGGGGCGAAGAGCGGCTGTCCGACGGCGAACTCGGCGTGTGCCTCGCCCAGCGCCGAACCGATCGTGACGGTGAGGAGGGTCGCGAGGACCCCGAGCAGCGGCGCGCCGACCCCGATCACGAGGGTCCGGAGTGATCCGAGGGAGCGCTCGGCGAGGACGGTCGTCAGGACCACCGCCACGAGGGCGAGGCACGCGACGGGCGGGTGGTGCGGGAAGTCCGGCTCGGAGTGCGCCATCCGTGCGGTCACGACGAGCGCGACCGCGACCACCGCCACGGCGACGGAGACGGGGGATCGACGGAGTCGTCCGAGGAGCGCTGCTGGTGCCACGGTCCCATCCCAGCCGATCGCCCCCGCCGGGGCATCGCTCCACGGCGTGAACCGCGATGGCCGATCGGCCAGGCCGGGCTGGCTCCGAGGATGACCGTCAGACCGCCCGGGCAGCCGGCACGTGCTCCACCGGCAGCCGCAGGTGCAGCGCGAACCCGTCGTCCGGCTGCGGGCCCGACTCCATGCTCCCGCCGAGGAGCGACGCCCGCTCCCCGAGCCCGATCAGCCCGAGCCCGGACCCCGGCAGTTCGAGGCGTTCGGAACGCGCCGGGCCGTTCACGACGTCGACGAGGACGTGCTCGCCGTGGATCCGACCACTCACCCGCACGGTCGCGTCGGGGGCGTGCTTGCGGACGTTCGTCAGCCCCTCCTGCACGAACCGGTACACCGCGCGCTGGAGCGGCTGGGCGAGGGTGTCCGGCAGGTCGACGGTCGTGCTCGTCTCGAGCCCGCTCTCGGCGATGAGCCGGGGGAGGTCGGTGAGCACCGGCTGGGGCGCGATCTCGCGGTCGGTGCCGCCGGAGGCGCGGAGCACCTGCACCATCTCGCGGAGCTCCTGCAGGGTGATCACGCACAGCTGCCGGATCGTCCGGGCGAACCCGCGCTCGGCCTCGTCGCGTCCGGCCATCTGCATCGCGCCGGCCTGCACCGCGATCAGGGTCACCTGGTGCGAGACGACGTCGTGCATCTCCCGCGCGAGCAGCGCCCGCTCGCGGGACAGGGCGACGGCCGCGGCCTGCCGGCGTTCGTCCTCGCGGGCCCGGCGGGACTCGACGAGCTGGTCGGTCAGCCGCGCGCGGGTCTGCACGAGCAGCCCGACGGCGAGCGGTCCGAGCGCGAAGATGAGCGCGTAGACGACGGAGACGACGATCTCGTCGAGGGTCTGCGGCGGCCCGACGAACCCGCTGAAGCCGACGAACTGCACCAGCGCGGCGAGGAGCATCAGCCACCGGCGGCTCGTGCGCTCCCCGAGGGTGAACAGCGCCACGCTCGCCGCCACCACCGCGGAACCGACGAACAACCCCGGCACCGTCAGGGCGAACGCGAGCACGGGGAAGCGACGACGGAGCAACAGGGCGGCGGCCGCGAGCAGCGACAACCACGTCTCGAGGGCGGTCGCCCCGGAGATGTCGAGCACGGCGTCCGCGACGGCGGCGGAGATGAACAGGGCGTCGACCAGCCACCACGGTGCACGGCGGGTGCGCGCCCACCGCAGGCCGACGTCGACGAGGCGGTCGAGCCTCCCGTCGGTCGCCGCGAGCACCCGCCGGACGCGCCCCGACCGCTGCGTGTCAGCCATCCAGGAGTCCTGCCTCGGCCGCGCGCAGCGCGAGCTGGACGCGCGTCGGGACGCCGAACGCGGCGAGCAGCGACCGGATGTCCTCCTTGACGGTCCCGGTGCTCACGCCGAGCCGTCGGCCGATGTCCGGGTTGCTCACGCCGTCCGCGACGAGCCGGAGCACCGCGTGCTCCCGGTCGCTGACGGACGGCGCGGGGGCTGCCGGACGTGCCGCGAACAGCCGGGTCCGGTCGACGCCCGGTGCCAGGACGACCCCGCCGCGGGCGAGGACCCGGACGTACTCGGCGAGGCCCTCGGGGTCGGTGTCCTTGAGCAGGAAGCCGGCGGCGCCCAGCTCCATCGCCCGACCGACGTACTCGTCGGTGTCGAAGGTCGTGAGCATCGCGACCGCCGGTGGTTCGGGGAAGGCCTGCAGCTCGCGGAGGACCTCGAGGCCGTTCACCCGCGGCATCCGCACGTCGAGGAGCACGACGTCGGGCGCGTGCGACCGGATGACCTGCACGGCGTCCACGTCCCCGGTGGTGGCGACGACGTCGATGTCCGGTGCGGCGCCGAGGATCAGCTCGAAGCCGTAGCGGACGAGCGTCTCGTCGTCGACGATCACCACGGTTGTCACGCGCGTCATCTTGTCATGCACGTTGGCGTTCCAAGGGGGACTCGCTACTGTGGCAGGCACTGGTCATGTCCGCGCATGACCACCCGCACGACCAGCGACGGAGCACGAGGACCGCATGACGAGCCGGATCACCGAGGGTGCCGAACCGAAGCACCAGCAGCTGCGGCGCATCCTCCTCGAGCTCGCCACGGTCCGGCTCGCACCCGGGGCGGCGATCCCGTCGGAACGCCAGCTCATCGCCGAGTACGGGGTGTCCCGGATCACCGTGCGCGAGGCCCTCGGCCAGCTCGTGAACGAGGGCTACCTCGAACGCGTGCGCGGCAAGGGCACCTTCGTGGCGCACCGCCCCGTGCAGTCGACGCTGCACCTGGCGTCCTTCACCGAGGAGATGCGGGCGATGGGGCACGTGCCGACGACCGTCGTGCTCGTGCGCGAGGAGCGGGTCCCGCCGTCCGACACCGCCGCGGCCCTGCGGCTCGACCCCGACGTCGCGGCCTTCCACGTGAAGCGCCTGCGCATGGCCGACGGGGCGCCGGTGTCGATCGACGACGCCTGGCTCGTCGCGGACGCGTTCCCCGGGCTGCTCGAACACGACCTGTCCGGGTCGGTCTACTCGATCATCGCGACCGAGTACGGCACGCCGATCGACCGCGCGCAGCAGACCGTCGCGGCGAACCCGGCGGCGGACGACGTGGCGACGCTGCTCGGCACGAAGACCGGGGCGCCGCTGCTGGAGTTCGACCGGGTGTCCTACGCGGGGGAGCGCCCCGTGGAGCACACGCGGAGCTGGTACCGCTCGGACCGGTACCGGGTGCAGATGGAGGTCACAGCGACGGCGGCGCACGCGGTCGCGTAGCCGCTCGCCCAGACTCGGCCCGGCGGACACATTCGCGACCGATCGGGCCCGAAAGTGTCCGCGGAGCCGAGTCTCGCGGCAGGGTGTCGCGTGCTAAGCCTCGAACAGGGTGTCGCCGTCGCGCACCGTGGTGCCGACCGCGTCCTGCGCGATCGAGTCCGGCGCGGAGCCGAGCACGACCACGGGGCAGATCGGCGAGTAGCCGGCGGCCGAGATCACCGAGGGGGTGAACCGGACGACCGGGTCGCCCGCGACGACGGTGTCACCCTCGGCAGCGATGAGCTCGAAGCCCTCGCCCGAGAGCTTCACGGTGTCGATGCCCACGTGCACGAGCACGTCGGTGCCCGCGGCACCCTGCAGCGCGAACGCGTGCGGGTGCAGCTTCACGATCGTGCCGTCGACCGGTGCGACCGCCGTGACGGCACCCTCGACCCCGGTCGGGTCCACCGCGACGCCGGCGCCGACGAGCTGCCCGGCGAAGACCGGGTCCGGCACGTCGGCGAGCGAGACGACCGGGCCCTGGAACGGGGTCCGGACGGCGGTCACAGCTCGTCCTGGATGTCCTGCGCGAGGTTGTCGGCGATCGGGCCGACGATGACCTGCCACCCCGTGCCGCCACCGACGACGGCCTGTGCGCCAGCGGCCTTCAGTGCGTCCTTGTCGACGAGGTCCCCGTCCTCGACCTCGACGCGCAGGCGCGTGATGCAGCCCTCGACCTCGTCGATGTTCTCGGCGCCACCCAGCGCGGCGATGATGTCAGCGGCCTTGATGTCAGCCATCGTTTCCTCCTCGTTACGAAAACGCGTGCCGGGTTGACAGGCGTGTGGTCGCGGTTCAGACTACGGAACTGGTCATGACCGGACAGGACCGGACCTGGCGACACCGCCGAGGTTACCTGCGCTGACTGTACGACTCAACTCACCCCGACAGCTCCACCCAACGACGAGAGGACCTCCGATGAGCACCACCACTGCCACGGATGTGCCGGAGAAGAAGACCCCGAAGAAGCAGTCGCGCGTCTTCGCCAACGCCCAGCGCCTCGGCCGGAGCCTGCTCCTGCCGATCGCGGTCATGCCGGCAGCGGGCATCCTGCTCCGCCTCGGCCAGGCCGACATGCTCGGAGCGATCCCCGGCTTCGAGAAGGGCGCGACGATCATCGCCGCCGCCGGCAACGGTGTCTTCACCTGGCTGCCGCTGCTCTTCGCCGTCGGCATCGCGATCGGCTGGGCGAAGAAGTCGGACGGCACCACGGCGCTCGCCGCGGTCGTCGGCTACATGGTCATGTACCAGGTGTTCGCGGCCATGTCCCCGATCGTGCTCGACGGGGTGAAGGACGCGAACGGCAACCAGGCCACGATCAACTTCGGTGTCCTCGGCGGCATCGTGATGGGGCTCGTGTCGGCGTTCCTGTGGGAGAAGTTCCACCGGACGAAGATGCCCGACTTCCTCGGCTTCTTCTCCGGGCGCCGCCTGGTGCCGATCCTCACCGCGGTCGCCGGTCTCCTCATCGCCGTCGTGATGTCGTTCTTCTACCGGTACTTCGACATCGCCTTGACCGCTGCCGGCCAGGCCGTGGCGGACAACGCCGTCATCGGCGGTGGCATCTTCGGGTTCGTCAACCGCATGCTCATCCCGATCGGGCTGCACCAGCTGCTGAACTTCTTCCCGTGGTTCCAGCTCGGCAGCTTCACCACCGGCGGCACGACCTACCACGGTGACATCGCCCGGTTCCTCGCCGGCGACCCGACGGCCGGCATCTTCCAGACCGGCTTCTTCCCGATCATGATGTTCGCCCTGCCGGCCGGTGCCCTGGCGATCTGGCGCAACGCCAAGCCGCAGAACCGCAAGCTCGTCGGCGGCATCATGCTCTCGGCCGCGCTCACCTCGTTCGTGACCGGCATCACCGAGCCCCTCGAGTACTCGTTCATGTTCGTCGCGTTCCCGCTCTACATCATCCACGCGGTCCTCACGGGTACCTCGCTGGCGCTGGTGAACGCGCTCGGGATCCACGACGGCTTCTCGTTCTCGGCCGGCGCGATCGACTTCGTGCTGAACTTCGGCAAGGCGGACGGGGCCATCTGGCTCATCCCGATCGGCCTCGGCTACGCGGTGATCTACTACTTCCTGTTCAGTTTCGTGATCAAGAAGTGGAACCTCCGCACGCCCGGGCGTGAGGACGACACGATCGCGGAGAACACGATCGAGGCGGCCACGAAGCCGTAGCCGTCACCATGCAACGGACGGGAGGCGCGGTGCCGGCTGGCACCGCGCCTCCCGTCCGTCATCCGGCTGATACTGGTTTTGACAACCGTTATCAACTAGCTCTACGCTCGTCGACATGCACAACCGTCTCCTCGCCCTGCCGCTCGTCGCCGGCGCAGCCGCGCTCGCCCTGACGGGCTGCGCGACGTCCTCCGCCTCCGGCGACGCCTCGGGCGACGGCACCGTCCGGGTCGTCGCCTCCACCAACGTCTACGGCTCGATCGTCGAGGCGATCGGCGGCGACCACGTCTCCGTCACGAGCATCCTGGACGACCCGTCGCAGGACCCCCACTCGTTCGAGTCGAGCGCAACGACACAGCTCGCGGTGTCCAAGGCCGACCTCCTCATCGAGAACGGCGGCGGGTACGACGACTTCATGACGACCCTCGCCGACGCGTCCAGCACGAAGGCGGACACGATCAACGTCGTCGAGCTCTCCGGTCTCGACAAGGGTGGCGACACCGAGTTCAACGAGCACGTGTTCTACAGCTACCCGACGATGGTGAAGCTCGCCGACGACGTGGCGAAGCGCCTCGGCGACCTCGACCAGGCGGACGCGGACACCTTCACGAAGAACGCCGACGCCCTGACGACGAAGCTCGAGGGGCTCGAGGCGAAGACGGCCGAGCTCGAGAAGACGTACGGCGGCGAGAAGGTCGCGTACACCGAGCCGGTCCCGGGGTACCTCTTCGACGCGATCGGCCTCGACAACGTCACGCCGGACGCCTTCTCCGAGGCGATCGAGGAAGGCGACGACGTGCCGCCGGCGGCGCTCAACGACACGCTCAAGCTGTTCACGAACAAGACCGTGAAGCTCCTCGCCTACAACGACCAGACCTCGAGCCCGGAGACGGAGGAGGTCAAGAAGGCCGCCGACGAGAACGGCGTCCCGGTCGTCGGTGTCACGGAGACGCTCCCGAAGGGGGAGGATTACGTCTCGTGGCAGCAGGCGAACATCGACCAGGTGCAGGCGGCGCTCCAGAAGTGACGACCGTCTCCCACCCGACGACCGAGCGGACCGCCACTGCCCCGGGCAGTGGCGGTTCCGCCGTGCTCGAACTCCGCGACGCCGGGCTGTCGTACGGCTCCCGTGCACTCTGGTCGCACCTCGACCTCGACCTGGCGCCGGGCGAGTTCGTCGCGGTGCTCGGGCCGAACGGGGCGGGCAAGACCTCGCTCCTCCGCACGGTCCTCGGGCAGCAGCGGCTGACGAGCGGCACGATGTCGTTCCTCGGCCAGCCCGTCCGGCGCGGGCACCGCAAGATCGGGTACATCCCACAGCAGCGCCTGATGGACGCGGGGACCCCGCTCCGGGCGCGGGACATGATCGCGCAGGGCGTGACCGGCTCCCGGTGGGGCATCAAGCCCGCGAGCCGTGCCGAACGGTCCCGGGTCGATCGCATCCTCGACGAGGTCGGGGCCACCGCGTTCGCGGACGCCCCGGTCGCCGAGCTGTCCGGCGGCGAGCAGCAGCGCACCCGCGTCGGGCAGGCCATCGCCGCCGACCCCGCGCTGCTCCTCTGCGACGAGCCGCTCATCTCGCTCGACCTCCGGCACCAGCGCGGCGTCACCGAGCTCATCGACCGGCAGCGTCGGCAGCAGGACGCTGCCGTGCTGTTCGTCACCCACGACGTGAACCCGATCCTCGACGTCGTCGACCGGGTGCTCTACATCGCCGGCGGCCGGTTCCGGATCGGATCCCCCGACGAGGTCCTCCGCACGGACGTGCTCTCCGACCTGTACGGCACCCCCGTCGACGTCGTCCGCACGATGGGGCGGATCGTCATCGTCGGCGCGAACGACGCGCACGACCACCACTGCGACGCGGACCCGAACGCCGCGACGCCCGACGACGGGCGGATCTGATGGACATCTGGTCGCAGGTCTTCTCCTTCCAGGACTACGGCGAGCTCGTCGTGCTCGTGCAGAACTCGATCTGGGCCGGCGCGGTGCTCGGCATCGTCGGCGGGCTCATCGGGCCGTTCGTCGTCGCCCGGAACATGCCCTTCGCCGTGCACGGCATCTCGGAGCTGTCGTTCGCGGGCGCCTCGGCATCGCTGCTGCTCGGGGTGAACGTGGTGACCGGGTCGCTCGTCGGGTCGGTGATCGCGGCGCTGCTCATCGGGCTGCTCGGGTCGAGGGCGCGGGACCGCAACTCGATCATCGCCGTGCTCATGCCGTTCGGCCTCGGCCTCGGCATCCTCTGCCTCGCGCTGTACAAGGGCCGCGCCGCGAACAAGTTCGGCCTGCTCACCGGGCAGATCGTCTCGGTCGACAACCCCCAGCTGACGTTCCTCGTCGTCGTCGCCGCGATCGTCGTCGTGACGCTGCTCGTGATCTGGCGCCCGTTGATGTTCTCGTCGGTCGACCCCGACGTGGCCGCTGCCGCCGGGGTGCCGGTCCGGACGCTGGCGCTCGTGTTCATGCTCGTGCTCGGACTCGCGACCGCGGTGTCGGTGCAGATCGTCGGCGCGCTGCTCGTGCTCTCGCTGCTCGTCACCCCCGCGGCCGCTGCCCTGCGCCTCAGCTCCCACCCGGTCGTCGTCCCGGTCCTGTCGACGGTGTTCGCCGTCGTCTCGGTCGTCGGCGGCATCCTGCTCGCCCTCGGCGGGGGCTCCCCATCAGCCCGTACGTCACGACGATCTCGTTCGTGATCTGGGTGGTCTGCCGGATCGTCGGCGGGCGCAAGGACAAGCGCGGACGCGACCGGATCGTGCGCCGTGACCAGCGTGACGGAGGCGCACCGCGCCTCCAGGCCGACGATGCGGACCACCGGTCCGCCGCCGGCCGGAAGGAAGGAGCGACCGCATGAACGCCGTGCAGAAGCCGAAGCGGAACACGTGGCAGCGCGAAGCGGTGCGCACCGCGTTGTCCAGCACCGAGGGGTTCGTCAGCGCGCAGGCGTTGCACCAGCACCTGCGGGACGACGGCTCCACGATCGGACTCGCGACCGTCTACCGGGCGCTCTCCGACCTGGCGACCGAGGGCGACGCCGACTCGCTGCAGCAGGACGGTGAATCGCTGTACCGCGCGTGCACGACCGACGCGCACCACCACCACCTGATCTGCCGGAACTGCGGCCGCACGGTCGAGATCGAGGCGGATCCGGTGGAGCGGTGGGCGCAGGAGGTCGCGGCGGCGAACGGGTTCACGAACGCCAGCCACGTGGTGGACATCTTCGGGGAGTGCGCGTCCTGCACGGCCGCGCGCACCGGCGCGTAGTCTCCGCGTCATGCACGTGATCCTGGTGCCCGGCTTCTGGCTCGACGCGAGCGCCTGGGACGAGGTGGCCCCGGTGCTCCGAGCAGCGGGCCACTCGGTCGAGGCGGTCACCCGCGACGGCGACACGCTGGACGAGCAGGTGGCCGCCCTGGTCGAGCTGCTCGACGACGTCGCGACGCCGGAGGAGCCCGTGGTGCTGGCGGGACACTCCGGCGCGGGGCCGATCGCGTACATGGCCGCCGACCAGCGGCCCTCGCTCGTCGCGCACCTGCTCTACGTCGACACCTTCCCGGGACCCGAGGGCGGCTGCGTCAACGACGAGCTGCCCGTGGTGGACGGTGTCGTGCCGCTGCCCTCGTGGGACGTGTGGGAGCCGGCGACCGTGCGGGGGATGACACCGGCACTGCGGTCGGAGTTCGAGCACCGCGCGATCCCGGAGCCCGCCGCGGTGCCGTCCGACCGGTTCCACTACGCCGACGCCACGCGGCACACGATCCCGGCGACGGTGATCACGTGCGAGATCCCGGCGGCGGACCTCGCGACGATGGTGGCCGACCACCAGGCCTGGGCGGCGGAGCTCGTGGCGACGGAGGAGCTCGCGATCCTCGGGCTCGAGACGGGGCACTGGCCGATGTTGACGGCGCCGCGGGAGCTCGGCGAGCTCATGGTGCAGGCGCTGGCGCCGAGGCCGGCCGAGGCGCCGTAGCGCGGGGCGGGCGCCCGGGGCGCCCGGGCCGTGCTCACTTGGTGAGCAGAAGGTGTCGGGCGGCCGACCGTGACCCGACCATTTCTGCTCACGAACGCGCCCGCCGGAGGTGGGGCGCGCCTCGAGGGCGACCCACGCAGCTGCGGCAGTTTGCGACACGCCCGGTCGTCGCGTACGCTTGACCCTTGGTTCTCCGCGTCCGCGTGGCGAGCCCAGTTGTTCCAAGCCCTCCGACCGTCGCGTACGCCGCGGTCGCGCGGTGTCCACGGCCCCTTCGACAGGGATCGCGGGCCTGGGCGGTGCGCACAACCCCCTCGCTCCGTCGCTCGGCGACGCAGCGCGTGCGCGCCAGGCAAGTGACCTTGGGTGCGGCCGTCCGGTCGCACGGTACCTCAGGAGGAAACCATGGCAGCAGTGTGCCAGGTGACCGGAGCCACCCCCGGCTTCGGACACAACATCTCGCACTCGCACCGCCGGACGAAGCGTCGCTTCGACCCGAACGTGCAGAAGAAGACGTACTACGTGCCCTCGCTTCGTCGTAACGTCACGCTCACGCTCAGCGCGAAGGGCATCAAGGTGATCGACGCACGCGGCATCGAGTCCGTCGTCAAGGATCTCCTCGCCCGTGGGGAGAAGATCTGATGGCCAAGAAGGGTCAGGACGTTCGTCCGATCATCAAGCTCCGCTCCACGGCGGGCACCGGGTTCACCTACGTGACCAAGAAGAACCGTCGCAACAACCCGGACCGCCTCGTGCTGAAGAAGTACGACCCGGTGATCCGCAAGCACGTCGACTTCCGTGAGGAGCGCTAAGCATGGCGAAGAAGAGCAAGATCGCGAAGAACAACCAGCGCGCCGAGATCATCGCGCGCTACGCCGAGCGTCGTCTCGAGCTGAAGAAGGCCCTCGTGGACCCGAACGGCTCCGACGAGTCGCGTGAGGCCGCCCGCGTCGGCCTGCAGAAGCTCCCGCGCGACGCGTCGCCGGTCCGCTACCGCAACCGCGACGCCATCGACGGTCGCCCCCGTGGCCACCTCGGTGAGTTCGGCATCAGCCGTGTCCGCTTCCGCGACATGGCCCACCGTGGCGAGCTGCCGGGCATCACGAAGAGCTCCTGGTAAGCACCAGCTTCCGCGGACGCCCCGTCACCCCAGTGGTGGCGGGGCGTTCGCCGTTCCCGGGCCGTTTCGGGGGACATCTTCGTCACATCGGTCACTTCCGCCCCTCCAGTACCCCGACAACCCCGGAAATCCGGGCGAGTCGGCAGGTTTCGTCTCTGGTGGCTGGTACGTTCGACTCCGGTTCCGCAGGGTCTCGCGCCCACCGGCACCGTGGCACGGAGCACCCGCTCCGGGCGCCGGACGAGAAGTCGTCCGACCGATACTGCAAGAAGTCCGAGGAGGACATCCATGGCTGACAAGTCCCTGAACCGCACCGAGCTCGTCGCTGCCGTCGCCGCTGAGTCCGGCCAGAGCCAGGCCACCGTCAACGGCGTCGTCGACGCGCTCTTCTCCGTCGTCTCCGGCTCGGTCGCCGACGGCACCAAGGTCACGATCCCCGGTTGGATCGCCTTCGAGAAGACCCACCGTGCCGCCCGCACCGGCCGCAACCCGCAGACCGGCGAGGCCATCGAGATCGCCGCGAGCGACTCGGTCAAGGTCAGCGCCGGCTCGAAGCTCAAGGCTGCCGTCAAGTAAGACTGCTCCCGCGCCACGAAAGGGACGGCTTCGGCCGTCCCTTTCGTCGTTCCCGGCCTGCGATGGGTCCGTGGTCGGTCCTCCACATCCAGGAGGCGCGGATCGCCCTCCACAGGTCGCCCCGCTCGATTCCGTGGCCGGGTGGGGCAGCGCCTAGGCTTGACGGGTGAATCGGATCGCGCGCATCGCCGGCCCCGCCGTGCTGCTGCTCGTCGGGTTCGTGTCACTCCTCGTCGCCCTCGTCATCGGGGGCGGCGCGAACGCCGCGCTCATCGCCGACCCCGGCGCCGTCGTCCGGTTCGGCTTGCCGATCGCCCGACTGGTGGTCGACCTCTCCGCCGCGGCCGCGATCGGTGGTCTCGCACTCGCGACCGTCGGGCTGTCCCGCACCGCGCCCGAGTGGAACCGCGCGATCGACGTGGCCGCCGGTGCGGCGGGCGTCTGGACCGTGTCGTCGGCCGTGACGACGTTCTTCACCTTCCTCAGCGTCGCCGGCTCGAGGATCAGCATCGACGAGCAGTTCGGGCAGTCGATGGGGGTGTTCCTCACCGGGACGGACCTCGGCCTCGCGTGGCTCGTCACCGTCCTCGTCGCCGCGGCCGTCACGGTGCTGTGCTTCGCCGTGCGCTCCCGCGGGATGGTCGCCCTGACCGCGGGGGTCGCGATGATCGGGCTCGTCCCGCTCGCCCAGCAGGGGCACGCCGCGGGCACGGCGAGCCACGACGCGGCCGTCACCGCACTCGGGCTGCACCTCGTCGGCGCCGCGCTCTGGGTCGGCGGACTCGTGATGCTCGTGCTGTTGCGCCCGGTGATCGACGGCGACCGCTGGGCCGTCGTCGTCGGGCGGTACTCGAGCATCGCGCTCGGGTGCTTCGTGCTCGTCGCCGTGTCCGGTGTGGCCTCGGCGCAGATCCGGGTCGGGGCGCTCTCGAACCTCTTCACCGCGTACGGCGTCCTGGTGCTCGTGAAGATCGCGGCCATCGTCGCGATGGGTGTGCTCGGGGTCGTGCAGCGTCGACGGGCGATCCGCGCGCTCAGCACCGCCCCCGAGCGCCGTCGTCCGTTCTGGTTCCTGATCGTGGCGGAGCTCGCTGTGATGGGCGTCGCCAGCGGGTTCGCCGCGGCGCTCGGCCGCACCGCGACCCCCGTCGACCAGGTCGCGCTGAGCAAGACCACGAACCCGTCGCCGGCCGAGTTGCTGACCGACGACGCCCTGCCGCACGCTCCGGGTGCCTGGGGATGGCTGACGGCGTGGAACATCGACCTGTTCTGGCTGATGGCCGCTGTCCTGCTCGCAGCGACCTACACCGCCGGCATCGTCCGCCTGCGTCGCGCCGGTGTGCGCTGGCCCGTGCGCCGGACGGTCGCCGCCGGCATCGCGATCGTCTCGCTCGTCGTCGCGACCTCGGGCTCGCTGCACACCTACGACCGCTTCCTCGTGTCCGCCAACGTCGGGTCGCACGTGCTCCTCGGGCTCGTCGTGCCGGCGCTCGTCTGGGCGTCGGCACCCGTGAAACTCATCCGTGCCGCCGTCCACCCCCGCGACGACGGCAGCACCGGTGTCCGCGAGTGGACGGGCGTCCTGGTCGACAACCAGGCGGTGCGGTACCTCGTGCAGCCGTTCCCGGCGTTCCTGGTCCTGGCGGCGGCGTGGTGGGCGTTCTTCGTGACCGACGCACTCCGGTGGTCGGTCAGCGACTCGACGGGCCGCACCGTCATCGACGTCGGGTTCCTGCTCGTCGGGCTCCTCGCCGTCCCCACCCTGCTCACGCCGATCGCGGTCGGCGCGCGGCGCGCTTCGATGCCCGCGGCGCTCGTCCGGATCGCCGGGGCGGTGGTCGTCGCGGCCGGTCTGGTGTCGCTCGGCGTCGCGATGCGCGGGCCGCTCGGGCTCCTGCAGGCGTCGTGGTTCGGCGCGATGGGCCGGACGTGGGGACCGGATCCGCTCGTCGACCAGGCCCGCGCGGGCGCGCTGCTCGTGGTCGCCGGTGTCGCCGTCGTCGTGACCGTCGTCGTGGTGGTGCTGGTCCGGGTGCGCCGCGCCGTGGCGGAGCCCGCCGTCGACGGACCGCGCAGCGGCGACCGGGTGGCGACCCGATGAGCGTCGAGCTCAGTGCCGAGCAGCGGGCCGTCTTCGAGTACATCGAGCACACCCGCGACCACGTGTTCATCACCGGGCGTGCGGGGACGGGCAAGTCGACGCTCCTGAACCACCTGTCGTGGAACACCGAGAAGCAGGTCGTGATCTGCGCGCCGACCGGTGTCGCGGCGCTGAACGTCGGTGGGCAGACGATCCACTCGCTCTTCCGCCTGCCGATCGGGCTCATCGCCGACGCCGAACTCCGGCAGGGGCCGGACACCCGCAAGCTCCTCAACACGATCGACACCCTCGTGATCGACGAGGTCTCGATGGTGAACGCCGACCTCCTCGACGCCATGGACCGCTCGCTGCGCAAGGCCCGCGGGCGCCAGTTCGAGGCGTTCGGCGGCGTGCAGGTGGTCATGTTCGGTGACCCGTACCAGCTGCCGCCGGTGCCGGGCGACGGGGACGAGCGCGCGTACTTCACCGACCACTACCGCTCGATGTGGTTCTTCGACGCCAAGGTCTGGCTCGAGGCGGAGCTCAACATCGTCGAGCTCGCGACCGTCCACCGGCAGCGCGACGATGCCTTCGCCGCGATGCTGACGGCCGTGCGGCACGGGCGGGTGACAGCGGACGTCGCCGGGCAGCTCAACGCGGCGGGCGCCCGGCCCGCCCCGGACGACGCGATCACCCTGGCGACCCGGAACGACACCGTGGCGCGCATCAACAAGGCCGCGCTCGACCGGCTGCCCGGCAAGGTGCGGACCGCGCGGGCCGACGTCAACGGCGACTTCGGCGGACGGAACTTCCCGGCGGACGAAGCCCTCGAGCTGAAGCCCGGCGCGCACGTGATGTTCCTGCGCAACGACCCCGACCAGCGCTGGGTGAACGGCACCCTGGGGGTCGTGCAGACGATCCGCGACACCGTGTGGGTGGACGTCGACGGGGAGTCGTTCGAGGTCCAGCCGTCGGTGTGGGAGAAGTTCAAGTACTCCTACGACGCCGACAAGAAGGAACTCAAGAAGGACACCGTCGGCGAGTTCCAGCAGTTCCCGCTCCGGCTCGCGTGGGCGGTGACGATCCACAAGTCGCAGGGCAGCACCTACGACCGGGCGGTGGTCGACCTCGGCAACCGGGTGTTCAGCGCCGGGCAGACGTACGTGGCGCTGTCACGGCTCACCTCGCTCGAGGGGCTGTACCTCACGCGTCCGCTGCGGCCGCAGGACATCATCGTGGACCTCGACGTCCGGCGGTTCATGTCCGAGGCGCCCCGGGTGGTGGCGACGGAGCTCGAGGCGGCTCCCGCTCCCGCCCCGGACGCCGACGACGGCGACTGACCCGCCCCCGCGCGACGGCCCAGGCGCGCGGCGGCCCGGGCGTGCGACGGCCCGGACGCACGACGCCCCGCCGGCCACGAGGGGCGGGCGGGGCGTCGGGGACGCGCGGGATCAGGCGCGAGCGGTGTCCGCACGCAGCGCGCGGAGGTTCTCCTTGTCGGCGCCGAACGCCGTGAGGAGCAGGATGACACCGACGATCGCGTGGAAGACGTTGTCGGTCGTGTTGAGCGCGAACACGTTCGCCGAGGTGTTCACGAACACGAAGCCGTAGACCGCGAGCACGACGAGGACGGCGCCCACGAGCACGTTCGCGTTCCGCGAACCGATCGTGTTTCCGAGCCCGACGATGAGCAGCACGGCCGCGAGCAGGACCCACAGCAGTGCCAGCGGCGGGTTGACGCCGAACGCGTTCCAGAGCATGCCGCCCTTGCGGCTGAAGAAGCCGGGGTCGCCGTCGGCGGCGAAGAAGAACCCGAGGATGCCCCAGATGAGGAGCAGCGCGCCCACGGTGAGCGCGAGACCGCGGTTCGGGGAAGCGGTGATGCTCGGTTCCTTGATGGCCACTTCGGTTTCCTCCTCGTACGCAGCCGACGCCGTGTACGTCGGTCCGGCGATGCGCGCCGGTGCGTTCGCCCGCGCGCGGCCGGTCGGTGCGTTGCCGGATCCGAAGGTCGCTGTCCCGCGGTTCCCAGGCTCCGACCGGCGTCCCAACGGTATCGTGTCGGACCCCGACCGTCCGAATCGCACGCGCGTGAACAGGCGTGCGACGACACCGACGACCAGCACCCCGAGGAGGACCAGCCCGGTGACCCGAACGCCCGAACGCAGCGCACCCGAGTCGCGTGGACCGAGCGTCTCACGGCGGTTGCGGTGGGGACTGTTGTCGGCTCTGGGGTTCGTGATCGTGCCTCTCGTCTACGCGGTGGCGGTGCTGACGCCGGTGGGGCAGCGGGTCGAGGACGCCGCACTCGGCGGGGTCCGGGAATCCGACCTGTTCTCGTCGGACACTGCCCTGAACGTCATCTCGGTACCGGTGATCCTGTTGCTCGTGGTCGTGATCGCCGCCGTCGCGCTCGCTCGGCGCCGGCTCGCAGTGGGGCTCGGAGCCGGTGTCGTCGTGCTCGCTTCGGCGGCCACCTCGACGCTCGTCAAGCGTATCGCCGAGCGCCCGGAGATCGCCCAGTCGACCACGCCGAACTCGTTCCCGTCCGGTCACGCCACGATCGCCCTCGCCGCCCTGTTCGCCGTGCTCATGGTCACGCCGCGTCGGTTCCGCCCGCTCGTCGTGATCGTCGGCGCCGCCTACGCGGTCTTCGTCGCGAACCAGACCGTGGTCTACGGCTGGCACCGGGTCAGCGACATCATCGGCGCGTGCGCGATCGCGCTCTTCTGGGTCGGGGCCGTCCGGGCGTTCGGACCACGGGTCGACCGTGGCGCGCGCGGCGACCGCGACGGCCACCGCGGTCCGCGTCGGTTGGTGACCTGGGTCCTCCTCGTCGCCACCGGGGTGACGTTCCTGGTCGGTGTCGCGGCGCTCGTGTACGGCATCTCGGGCGGGGCACACGACCACGGTGCGATCCTCGTCGCGGGCCGGATGGCGTCGAGCGCGAGCGTGCTGGCCGTCGTGACGATCGTGTGGATCGCCGACGGCATGCACCACGCGGCGCGGACGGACTCCGAGGCGCTCCCGGGCCGGTAGCCATCGCATCCGTAAGGGTTACAGGCCTGTAACGCCTCCGGACCCGACGGCCGTTGGCCGACTAGCGTCGTCCACACGCCGGCCTCGGGAGCCGGCGTGGACGGGGAACACATGCGGGTGGAGCACACCCCGACGCGGGCACGTCGGGTCCGTGGCACCGTCGCCGCTGCCCTCGGGGCGCTCCTCGTCGCCACCGGGGTGCTCGTCCCCGCGACCTCCGCATCCGCCATGACCCAGGTCCCGAACGGGCCGGCCGACGAAGGAACACCCGGTGGTACCGCCACGGCGATCGTGCAGAACCAGTCCGCCGGCACCGGGACCTGGACGATCACCGCGCCGCCCAACACGACGATCACGGCTGCGCAGTCGGTCCCCGCACCCGGGCTCGGACAGTTCACCTGCGTGCCCACGAACGGCGGGACGCAGGCGGCGTGCGGCGCCAGCACGTGGGGGACCGGCAACCAGGTCGCCATCACGATGACGATCGATCCGGCTTCGCCGCTCGGGACCGTCGCCGGTTCGTCCGAGATCAGCCCGTTCGAGGCCGCCGCGCCCTACTCGATCACGGTCGTCGCGCCCCCGGCCCCCGCCGCCCCCACCATCACCGCCCCGCCCGCGGGCGACGAGTCGATCACGACGCAGCCGACGATCACCGGCACGAAGGTGGCCGGTGCGGCGGACACGACGGGAACCACCCTCGCGGCCACGATCGACGGCGAGCCGCTGTGCACCGTCGACCCGGCGACGACCCCCGACTGGTCGTGCACGCCGACCGAGCCGCTCGCGGTCGGACAGCACACCGTCAGCGCGACCCAGACGGACCGCTTCGGGCAGGTCTCCCCGGCGGTGACGAGCACGTTCACGGTCCTGGCGCCGGCCGGCCTCAGCGTGACACAGGCCGGTGCGACGCAGCTCTACGCGGGCTTCCCGGCGATCCGGACGGTCACCCTGGCCAACACCGGCGAGGGCGAGGCGAGAGGCGTCCTCCTCACCGCCGACACCGGCGGCCTGCAGGTCCCCGTGTGCGAGCTCGACGGCGCCACGATCGACTGCGCCGGCCTCGCCGCCGGGGTCGACCTCGGCACGATCGCTCCCGGCGACCGGCACGTCCTCCGGCTGACGGTCGCCGCCCGGTCCGGGACCGTCCCCGCATCGGCGTTCACCATCACGGCCCGGGCGTCCTCCACCACCGCGGCCGTCTCACCGGTCGAGTCCGGCAGCACCGTCCGCACGATCGCTCCCGGAGCGCCGGTGATCACCGCTCCGGGCAACCGCACGTCGACGACGGACCGCACACCCGAGGTCCGCGGCCGCGGCGTGATCCCGAACGCCGTCGTGACCGTCCGGCAGGGCGAGACCGTGGTCTGCACGGCCACCGCGACTCGTGGCACCTCCTTCGCCTGCACGCCGGAGCGTGCATTCGCCCTCGGTGCGGTCGCCCTGACGGCGACCCAGACGTACGGGGGCGTCGAGTCCGCGCGCGCATCGACCGCCTTCACGGTGACGGTCGCGACACCGGCCCCTCCAGGAGGCGCGGGTGGCCTCCCCGGCACCGGGGGCGGTTCCACGGGCGGTCCCGGCGGCGCCGGTGGCGGGACCGCGCCGACCGCGCCGACCGCACCCGGCAGCCCGAGCACGGGAGCCGGGAGCGGTTCGGGCGCCGGCCAGGGGGTCGGGTCGGGAGACGTGGGCGGCAGCACCGGTCCGTCGTCGCCGCCCTCGACCACACCGCCCGCGCCGGGGGAGAGCGCCGGCAACGGCAACGGCAACGGCAACGGCAACGGCAGCGGGGGCGGCGGCGGCGGCGGCGGCACCGGCGGTGCTGGCGCGGGCAGCGGCGGCACGGACGACGGTCCGCTCGCGATGGACCTCCGTTTCGGCACGCAGCGCATCGTGCCCGGCACCGCGGCCGACATGCGGGGCACGCTGGGCCCGAACGCCTCCGGGGCGACCGTCGCGATCACGTTCGAGGCCCGGATCACCACCGGCATGGTCTACCGGAACGTGAACGTCGAGGTCGACGACTCCCCGCTCGACTGCACCGTCGCCACGAGCTCGTTCTCGTGCATGATCCCGCTCGACCCCGGGCAGCAGGCGGACGTCGACGTCCGGGTGTACGCCGACCCGGTGAACGCGCCGGACACCGCCGTCCAGCAGATCTCGCTCGCGTCGAACCGGGCGTCGCAGTCCAACGCGATGACGGTGACCACGGCCGTGGCGAAGGGCGAGACCGAGGCGTCGCAGCTGGCCGACCAGATCACGACCTTCAACGCGACGGAGTTCCCCGGTGCGATGGTGCCGCTCCTCGCGATGCTGCTCTTCGCGCTCGCCGCGACCGTCGTCGGCCGGCGGGCGACGAGCGGCCCCGCCGCAGCGGCGACCGCCTCGCCGACCGGGTCCGGACCATCGGACGGGAACCGCGCCTCCAGTCCGACCGCCGCACCGACCGGTCCGAGCGCCGCACCGAGCGGTCCGACCGCCGCACCGAACGGTCCGAGCGGCCCCGCCACCGACCCGAGCCGACGCACCACCGACCCACCGTCCGGGAGCAACCGATGACCCACACGACCGACGCCCCGACCGACGCACCCGGCGCTCCCGGTACCCCGACCGCGAAGCGCACCCGGAGGAACCCCGCGCCGGTCATCCTGCTCGTGGCGGTGGTCCTCCTGGCCGTGTACTACGTCGTGATCGGCCTCTCCGGAGCGCTCAAGACGACGACCGCCGTCCCGGTGAGCGGGTCGAACAGCCAGTCCGGCGACTACATGACGCTGCGGATGAGCGTGCAGGACGTCGACCTCTCGAACAGGGTGATGCAGGCGAACGTCCTGCCGATCCCGCACGGCTCGTTCGAGGGCGAGAAGGCCGGCGAGATCTCGCAGCCGCTGCGCATCGAGGTCTCGAGCGGCGGGGTGACGACGAGCGTCGTGACGTTCCCGGGGCAGTCGGTGGTGGACGCGACCTCGTTGACGCTGACACTCGACCGGGGCGACACCTCGTACCCGTTCGACCAGCCGTTCGCGAACTTCCAGCTGAGCGTGCAGGACGACGACTCCGGGGACGCCGTGCCGTTCGAGGTCGACATGTCGAACTCCGCCCGGCCGTGGGTGATGAACGCCGAGCGGAGCGCCGCCGAGGTGCAGAGCGACCGCACCCTCGTCCCGATGCAGATCGACGGGCACCGGGACACCCTGAGCGTCGTGATCGTGTCGTTCTACATCATGGCGATCCTGTTCACGACGCTGATGGCCGTCGTCACGATCGGCAGCGCGATCCTCCGGCGGAAGCTCGAGTTCGCGAACGTGATCTGGCTGAGCGCCACGCTGCTGTCGTTCCCGGCGCTGCGGTCGGCGATGCCCGGCGCCCCGCCGATCGGGACGACGCTCGACTTCGTCTTCCTCTTCCCCTGCCTGGCCCTGGTGGCGATCATGTTCGTGTGGACCGGCGCGTACATGCTGTGGCGGGAGTCGAAGGTGCTGCGGAACCGCGTGCTGGACGACGCCGCCGCGTAGTCGCCGCTGGCGGGAATGCCTCGGCCTGCGTTACGTTGTACCGAGCAAGTCGATGCAAACGCATCGAAATCGCAGGCGGAGGGACTCCGCGGAAGGCGGCGCATCATGCAGTTCGGCATCTTCACGGTCAGTGACGTCACGACCGACCCGGTCACCGGCCGGACCCCCGACGACACCCAGCGGGTCCGCGACATCCTGACGATCGCCGAGCACGCCGACCAGGCCGGACTCGACGTCTTCGCGACCGGTGAGCACCACAACCCGCCGTTCGTCGCCTCGAGCCCGACGACGATGCTCGGCTACCTCGCGGGACGCACGAAGCACATCACGCTCTCGACGTCGACGACCCTCATCACCACGAACGACCCGGTGCGCATCGCCGAGGAGTACGCGATGCTCCAGGTCATCTCCGATGGCCGCATGGACCTCATGATGGGCCGCGGCAACACCGGGCCGGTCTACCCGTGGTTCGGGCAGGACATCCGCCAGGGCGTCAACCTCGCGATCGAGAACTACGCGCTCGTCCGCCAGCTCTGGGAGAACGACGTCGTCAACTGGCAGGGCAAGTTCCGCACGCCGCTGCAGGGCTTCACCTCGACGCCGCGTCCGCTCGACGGTGTCGCGCCCTTCGTGTGGCACGGCTCGATCCGCACGCCGGAGATCGCGGAGCAGGCCGCCTACTACGGCGACGGATTCCTCCACAACAACATCTTCTGGCCGATCCAGCACACCGAGCAGATGGTGGGCCTGTACCGCCAGCGCTTCGAGCACTACGGGCACGGCCGCGCCGACCAGGCGATCGTGGGACTCGGTGGCCAGTTCTTCGCGCGGAAGAACTCGCAGGACGCGATCGACGAGTTCCGCCCGTACTTCGACAACGCGCCGGTCTACGGGCACGGGCCCTCGATGGAGGACTTCACCGAGCAGACCCCGCTCACGGTCGGTTCGCCGCAGCAGGTGATCGACCGGTACGCCGCCATGAAGGACCACGTCGGGCACTACCAGCGCCAGCTGTTCCTCGTCGACCATGCCGGGCTGCCGCTCAAGACGGTGCTCGAGCAGATCGACATCCTGGCCGAGGACATCGTCCCCGAGCTGCGGAAGATCAACGAGGAGGGCCGCCCGGAAGGTGTCCCCTCGAACCCGCCGTCGCACGCCGACCGCGTGGCCGCGGCGATGGCCGCCGGCACCCTGGGCAGCGACCACGTCGCCGCCGAGGACGAGTGGACGGGTGCGTCCGTCTGATCGCGTGACCGCTTGACGGACTGGAGGCGCGGTGCCAGCTGGCACCGCGCCTCCAGTCCGTCTCGGGTCGCGTATCAGGCTGCGGCCGACCCGTCCGCGAAAGCGACAGTTGCCAGGGGCGGCGCGCGGTCGCTCCCGTCGAAGCGGCACCGTGCCGCCTTTCACGGGCGGGATTCTGTCGCTTTCGCGGGCGGCGCCGCGGCGCCTGCGCGGGCCGCGGCCGCGGACGGGCGCGCCGGGCCGGCCGGGCGGGCCGGGACGAGCTTCAGGCCGACCACGCAGCCGACGATCCCGGCGATGAGCAGCAGGCGGAGTGCGGTCACGGGCTCCGCGCCGGTGGCCATGCCCCAGAGGACCGTGAGCGCCGCTCCGGTCCCCGTCCACACCGCGTAGGCGGTGCTGATCGGGATGTGCTTGAGCACGTACCCGAAGGCCCCGAGGCTCACCGCGATGGTGATCGCGAAGACGATCGTCGGACGGAGCTCGGTGAAGCCGTCGCTCGCACCGAGGGCGGTGGCCCACACGGTCTCGAGCGCGGCGCTGACGAACAGGACGATCCACGGCACCTCAGCTCACCACCTTCAGGCCGACGACGCAGGCCACGAGCCCGAGCACGAGGGCGACCCGGGCGACGGACGCGGCCTCCTGCCTGCGGAGGATCGCGACGATCACGGTGAGCGATGCGCCGATGCCGACCCAGACCGCGTAGGCGGTGCCGACCGGGATCTCCTTCATGGCGAACGCCAACCCCACCATGCTGAGTGCCATGCCGACGATGAACACGATCGTCGGCACGACCTTCTTGAAGCCGTTCGATGCGCTCAGTGCAGTGGCCCACACCGCCTCGAGCACGCCCGACAGGACGAGGACTGTCCACGCCATGACGGTCTCCCTTCGATCTCGTTCCGCAAGTCGCACGACTGTGCGACAACGAACTCCACGGTAGCACGAACTCGTACGACTGTGCGAGTATTGGCCCGTGGCCAGGAGCATCGACATCGAGGAACGACGTCGCTCCGTGTCCGAGGCGGCGTGGCGGGTCCTCGCGCGTGACGGCCTCGGCGCGCTGAGCGTGCGGAACGTCGCGGCAGAGGCCGGGCTGCCGCCGAGCACCGTCCGCTACGTCTTCCCGACGCAGTCGAGCCTGCGCGAGCACACCATCACGCTCGTGTTCGACCGCACCCGGGAACGGATCGCCGCGATCCCCGAGGGGCTGCCGACCCGCGAGCGCGCGCACCAGCTCCTGCTCGAGCTGCTGCCCCTCGACGACGAGCGGGTCATCGAGCTCGAGGTGTACCTGGCGCTCGCGAACGCGGCCCTCACGGACGCCGAACTGCGGCCGGCGCTCGACCTGGTCGTGGTCGAGATGCGGGAGTGGAGCGAGGAGGTGCTCGAGCTCGTGGGCGTCCCGGCGGCCGATCGCGAGTACGAGGTCCGTCGGCTGCACGCGCTGATCGACGGGCTCGCGATGCACCTCGTGCGGGTCGCCCCGGGGGAGTCCGGCGACTGGGCGATCGACGTGCTCGACCGGCACCTCGACGGGCTCGCGCGGCGCTGAGCGCGGGACGGCGCGCGCCCAGCGCCGCCGCGCCACCACCCCGGTGCACCGCGCGTCGCCTATCCTTGCCCGGTGACGACGACCACGCCGCCGCAGCAGCGCCCCACCGCCGCGTCCCGCTCCCGGAGCCTCACCGGCCCCGGGCTGGTGCTGCTCGCCGTCGCCGTGCTGCTCGGGATCCGCCTGCTCTCGCCGGCCGTCGGCACCGCGGGCCTGCCCAACGTCGTGCAGGACTTCCTCACGCTCGCGATCAGCGTCGTCGTCGAGTCCCTGCCGTTCGTGGTGCTCGGCATCCTGCTGTCCATCGTCGTCGAGGTGTGGGTCCCCGTCGGCGCGCTCGAGAAGGTCCTGCCGCAGCGGCCGATCCCGCGCCGGGCCGTGATCTCCCTGATCGGCATGCTCTTCCCGGTGTGCGAGTGCGGGAACGTGCCACTCGCCCGCGGCCTCATGATGCGCGGCTTCACGCCCGCCGAGGCCGTCACCTTCCTCGTCGCCGCCCCGATCCTCAACCCGCTCGTGATCATCAGCACCGCCCAGGCGTTCGGGTGGTCCGGCTGGATCCTGCCCGTGCGCATCGTCGGCGGCTTCGTCATCGCGAACCTCGTCGGCTGGATCGTCGCCGCGCACCGTCGTCCGACCGAGCTGCTGCTGCCCGCGTTCGAGGCCCGCTGCCGAGCGGCCGTCGGTGCGCCTCGGTCCCGGAACCGCTGGCGGGACAGCGCCGCGCAGTTCGGCGGCGAGACCGCGACGATGATGCCCGCGCTGTTCGTCGGCGCCGGGCTCGCCGCAGCGATCCAGGTCGCCGTGCCCCGGTCCACGCTCGTGTCGATCGGCGCGAACCCGGTGCTCTCCGTCGCGGCGATGATGCTCCTCGCGATGACGGTCTCCCTGTGCTCGAACGTCGACGCCTTCTTCGCGCTGTCCTTCGCGTCGACGTTCCTCCCCGGGTCGATCACCGCGTTCCTCATCATCGGGCCGATCATCGACGTGAAGATGATCGCCCTGCTCCGGACGACGTTCCGTGCGCGCTTCCTGGTGCTGCTCGCCGTCGTCTGCGTCCTGTTCGCCGCGACCGTCGGGTTGGTGATGAATGTCCTCGTCTGAGTCCCGCCTGTCGTCGTCCCTCGGCCTCGGGTCCGTGCTCGCGGTGGCGCTGTGCACGCTGTGGATCGCCCTCGCCGGGCACCTCGACCTGTACATCAACCCGCGCTACTCGGTCTTCACGGTCGTGCTCGCGGCCGTCGCGGTGCCCGCGTCGATCGCCGGCCTGGTGGTGACCGCGCGCGGACACGGGCACGATCACGACGAGGGGCACGAACACCGCCCAGGAGGCGCGGCTCGCCGCACACGGATCGTCCTCAGCGGCGTGGCCGCCCTCGTCACCGTCGGGGTCACCGCCGCCATGCTGGTCCTGCCCCCGACGACGCTGTCCGCCCGCACCGCGCAGCAGCGGAGCGTCGACTCGGCGACCCTGTCGAACGCCACCGGGTCCCAGGCCGCGGTGTCCCTGCTCGGCAGCACCTCGGTCGACACCTCGGAGTACGGCGTCAAGGACTGGGCCGCCCTCATCCGGCAGACGACCGACACCACGTCGCTCGTCGGCAAGCGGGTCGACCTGACGGGCTTCGTCGTCCCGGGCGCGGACGGGTCCTTCACCCTCACCCGGTTCGTGATCAGCTGCTGCGCGGTGGACGCCCAACCCGTCGGGATCGGGGTCGACACCGACGGGACGGTCCCGGCCCAGGGCGCGTGGGTCCGGGTCCGCGGAGCGCTCGCCGCCAACCCGGACCAGTCGGCCGATGCCCGCATCGTCATCCGCGCCGCCACGGTGCGGGGCGTCGAGCAGCCCGAGGACCCGTATGAGTACTGAGCTGCGAGAACGCCCCCGGAACCGCTTCCGCCGTCGCCTCGTCGCGACCGTCCTGGTGTTCGTCGTCGTCGGCAGCGCCGCGGCGGTCGTCGGATCGCAGCAGGGCCCACGGCTGCGCGACGTGTCGTACGACGCCTCCGGCCTGGTGTCCCGACCGGCACAGCGCGTGATCCTCACCGCGAACCAGGCGATCGAGCGCGTGTCGGCGCAGGACGTCCGGGTCAGTCCGGCAGCGGCCCACACCGTGACGTCGAGCGGCAACACCATCGCGGTCGAGTTCACCGGCCCCTTGGCCTACGACCGCTCGTACGAGATCTCGGTCGCGGGCGTCCGGGCGCCGGGGCAGCGCGCGACCGCCGACCTCCGCACGTCGATCCGCACGGGCAGCACCGACGTGCTCGCGCTGGTCCCGGGTGCCGCCGGGAGCGAGGACCGCATCGTCCGCCGGTCCCTCGACGCCGGGGGCGCGACCACAGTGTACGAGGGCACCGGCATCTCGGAGTACGTCCGCCTCGGCCGGTCGCTCGTCGTTGTGAGCGGCACGGACGCCGGGTCGTCGGTCGACATCGTGCCGCTCGCCGGCGGGGTGCAGGACGAGGACCTCCCGGTCGAGCACCTGACGCTCCCGACCGCTGAGGGACGTGTCACGGCCCTGCACGCCGCCGACGACGGCGCCTCGTTCGGCTTCGAGTACGCCGACACGTCCACCGGTCAGTCGCGCAACGTCGGGCTCTACGTCGTCGACATGACCGGCACCCACCTGCCGACCGCGATCGACGCGAGCGGGAAGCCGAGGACGGGGGCGGTCCCGATGAGCGTCGGGCAGTGGGCCTACGTGCCCCGCACGGAGAGCGCCCTCGTCCGCACCGGCAGCGACGACCTCGTGCTCGTCGACATGAGCGGGCGGACCGACCCCGTCCGGCTGGGGAGCGCCACGTACCTGCACGGCTTCGTCGGCACCGGCACCACGGCGGTCGTCGAGACCGGCACGGGGATCGTCCGCCTCGACCTGACGGACGGGAAGCGCACCGAGCTGCAGGCACCGGCCGGCAGCACCGACGCGGCGTACCTCGGCCGGATCGCCCCGCTCACCGACGACGGCTACCTGCGGGTGGTGGGCGACGTGCGTGCCGACGGGACGCTCGCCCAACGCATCGTGCGCGTGGAGGGGAGCCGCGCCTCCAGGCTGCCCGTCTCCGTCCCCGACGACGCGAGCGTCACGGCCGTCTGCCCGTCCCTGAACGGGCAGTTCGTCGCCGTGGCGACGAAGTCGGCCGGCGGTGTGCTCGTGAGCATCGTCGACGCGGCGTCCGGCGCGCTTGAGGCGAGCGTCGACGCCGGGTCCGTCGACTGGTGCACGGCGTTGCCGTCCGGCGACGAGGTCGGCTAGCGGCGGAGCGTCTGCTTCGGGTACTCCCCGAACCGCCGCAGGTACTCGCCCGAGAACCGGCCCATGTGCGTGAAACCCCACCGGGCGGCGACGTCCGCGACGGAGACCTGACCGACGTGGGAGGCCACGAGGTCCTCGTGGGCGCGACGGAGGCGGACCTCTCGCAGGTACTGCATCGGCGACCGGTCCAGGGCGCGTTGGAACGCCTCCTGCAGCCCGCGGACGCTGAGGTCGGAAGCCCGTGCGACGTCCGACACCGTCAACGGCTCGTGAGCGTGGGCGTGCAGGTACTCGACGGCCGCCCGGATGCGTGCGTTGCGGTGCTGTCCCCATCCCGCCGGGACCGCCTCGGCGCGGAACCGGTACAGGTCGAGGAGCGCCGACGCGACCCCGCGCTGCGCCTCGTGCCAGGCGAGCGACTCGTTCCCCGACGTGCGCAGTGCCTGCACGGACTGCGCGACCGCTCGGCGCCACTCGGCGATCGCCGCGGGCGTCGGCGGCGTCGTCCGGTCGAAGTCGACCGTGCGGTCGACGAGGTACCGCTCCGACGCGACGTCGAGCACGAGGTCACGGTCGAGGTGCACGAGCCGCTGGTCCCAGTCGCGGTAGTCCATGTCGAAGCGTCGCTCGATCGGGAACAGTGTCGGGACACCGTGCTGCAGGCGGATCTCGTCGCGGCCGACGTCGATGGACGCGGAGCCGCTGTCGATCCACTGGACGACGACCTCGCCCTCGACGGCGACGTCCCCGCGGAGCGATCCGTGCATCTGTGACCGTCGGATGCTCATCCGCTCGTCGCCGATCCCGACGTAGCGGTACCAGTAGTCGCCGTCGGTGCGGCCGGAGTGCCACGCACGGCCGGCGTACATGCCGGCGAGGTCGGCGACAGCGGTGTCGGTGTCCGTCCCGGCGACGGACACGAGGGATGCGGGGCCCTCCTCCGCCGTGCTGCTCATGCATCGAGTCTGGCGTGAACGGCTGTGCCCGGCCCGTCAGCTGCGCCAGCCGGACGACCGGCTCGCGTTGTGGGGACAGACCGCTGGACGCACGGGAGGCGCGGTGCCAGCTGGCACCGCGCCTCCCGTCGCGTTGGTGGTCGCGTGTTACGCGAGCGTCGCCGCGTCGATCACGAAGCGGTAGCGGACGTCCGAGGACAGGACGCGCTCGTAGGCCTCGTTGATCTGGTCGGCGCTGATGAGCTCGGTCTCCGGCAGGATCCCGTGCTCGGCGCAGAACTCGAGCATCTCCTGGGTCTCGCGGATGCCGCCGATCGCGGACCCGGCCCAGCTGAGCCGGCGCGGGATCAGGGCGAACGCCGGGACCTCGAGCGGCTCGGACGGTGCGCCGACGTTGACGAGGGTGCCGTCGACCTTGAGGAGGCCGAGGTAGGCGCCCATCGGGATCTTCGCGGAGACCGTGTTGATGATCAGCTCGAAGGAGCTCGCGAGCTTCTCGAACGTCTCCGGGTCCTTCGTCGCGTAGTGCGCCGTCGCGCCGAAGCGGAGCGAGTCCTCCTGCTTGGAGGTGGTCTGCGACAGGACGGTGACCTCGGCGCCGAGTGCGACGGCGATCTTCACGGCCATGTGGCCGAGCCCGCCCATGCCGATCACGGCGACCTTCGAGCCGGGGCCGACGCCCCAGTGGTGCAGCGGCGAGTAGGTGGTGATGCCGGCGCAGAGCAGCGGCGCGACCTTCTCGATGTCGAGCGACTCGGGGACGCGGAGGACGAAGTCCTCGTTCACGACGACGGCCTGCGAGTAGCCGCCCTGGGTGATGCTGCCGTCGGCGGGGTCGACGCCGGCGTAGGTCTGGATGTTGCCCTTGAGGCAGTACTGCTCCTCGCCCTTGACGCAGTTCTCGCACTCGCCGCAGGAGTTCACCATGCAGCCGACGCCGACGCGGTCGCCGACCTGGTGCTTGGTGACGTTCTCCCCGACGCTGGTGACGTGGCCGACGATCTCGTGGCCGACGACCTGCGGGTACTGGATCTCGCCCCACTCGCCGCGGACGGTGTGGATGTCCGAGTGGCAGATGCCGGCGTAGGCGATGTCGATCTCGACGTCGTTCGGGCCGACGTCGCGACGGGTGATGGTGGTCTTGACGAGCGGCTCGGTGGCCGACGGTGCGGCGTACGCGTTGACGGTGCGCATGGTCTCCTCGTGGGTGGTGCGTCCGGGCCGGTTCCGGCCCTCCACCAGTGTGGTGGAGCGCGCCATCGGGTGGGAGGTCCCGTTGGGGCACCCCTGCACGGAATGCGGGCGTGTCGCGCGCGGGCGCAGGGCTCGCCGTGCGTCAGGCCAGGCGGGCGAGTCGCTGGCCGGCGATCCGGGCGAAGCGCAGCGGGTCGGCGAGGGCGTCGTCCGGCTCGCCCGTCGTCTGCGTGGACAGCACGGTGAGCGAGGCGGCAGCGTCGAAGTCGTCGAGCGCGGCGTCGATCGCACCGGCCACGAGCATCGCCCGGGCACCCGGTGCGTGCGTCGACGCGAGGGTCCGCACCACGCTCGGCACCTTGCCGGCCGCGGACTGCCCGTCGTACCGACCCTCGCCGGTGATCACGACGTCGGCGCCGTCGAGGAGCGCCGGCAGCCCGAGGACCTCGGCGACGGCGGCCGCTCCGCCCGCCAGCGTCGCACCCCAGGCGAGCAGTCCGAACCCGACTCCGCCGGCCGCTCCGGCGCCGGGGGTCGTCGGGTCGACGTCGGGGAAGCAGCGCGCCCAGTCGGCCAGCCGGGCGTCGAAGGCGGCGATCCGTTCTGGTGCGATGCCCTTCTGCGGGCCGAACACCGCCGCAGCGCCGGTCGGTCCGAGCAGGGGTGAGGTCACGTCGGTCAGCACGACGGCGCCGTGCTCCGGTAGCCGGCGCATCCACGTGGTGTCGACGCCGGTGACGTCGTCGAGCAGCTCGGCGCCCTGACGCGGTCGCGGCGGGTGTTCGGGGACCGCGGGATCCCGGTGGACGAGTGCACCCAGCCCGATCAGGGCGTCGGCACCGCCGTCGGTCGAGGCGCTGCCGCCGACGCCGAGCACGAGCCCGGTCGCCCCGTCGTCGAGGGCGGCGGCGATCGCCTCGCCGAAGCCCCGGCTCGTCGCGGTGTCGGGCAGGACCTCGGACAGCAGGGGGAGCCCGCTCGTGGCGGCGAGCTCGACCACGGCGCGGCCGTCGGGCAGCTGCAGCCAGTGCGTGTCGACGGGGGCGCCGGCGGGACCGGTGACGGTGATCGGCACCCGGACGGCCAGCGGGATCGCCGTCTCGAAGGCGTCGAGCGTGCCCTCGCCGCCGTCCGCCATCGGTGCCAGGACGACCTCGTCGCCCGGACGTTCGGCGAGCCAGCCGTCGCGCACGGCCGCTGCGATCTCGGCCGCCGTCGCGGTCCCCTTGAACGAGTCCGGAGCCACCACGATGCGCACGGCACCACCGTAGCGGACGGCCGGCGCACCCCGGACGGCCCGCGCGCCCCGGCGCCCCGGACGGGCCGGGCGCCTCGTGCGCCCCGGACGGCTCGCGCGCCCCGGACGACCCGGGCGCCTCGCGCGCCCCGGCGCCCCGGACGGGCCGGGCGCCTCGTGCGCCCCGGACGGCCCGCGCACCCCGGAATGCCCGGGGGCCTCGTGCGCCCCGGACGGCCCGCGCACCCCGGAATGCCCGGGGGCCTCGTGCGCCCCGGACGGCCCGGGTGGTCCGGACGGCCCGCGCGCCCCGGGTGGTCCGGCCCGCTCGGACGGCAGCGGCGGTTCCGACGGCCGGACGCCCGGCGCCGTCCGTCACCTGCACGGGACCCGCCATCGGCCGGCGTCGGTGACCGTTCTGGTTCGCGAGACCCGGGATTCGTGCACCAGAACGGTCACGGCCGAGACCGAACACGGACACCAACGCGCGGCGTGATCGGCCGCCGCGGGGTCAGGGGGTGGTGAGCGAGGCGAGGAAGAGCGCCTCGGCCAGGGCCATGTGCTCGATCTCGGACGGGTCGACGCTCTCGTCGGGGCCGTGCACGTTCGCCGCCGGCTCGGACACTCCGGCCAGGATCACCTCGACGTCCGGGATCGCCCGCTCGAGCGTCGCGCACAGCGGGATCGAGCCGCCGCCGCCGAGCGACCCGACCGGGGCCCCGTCGTACGCCTCCGAGAGCGCCGCGCGGAACGCCGCCGACGACGGACCGCCCTCGGCGCGGAACCCGGCGCCCACCCCGGTGACCCGAGCCGTCACCTCGACGCCGGCCGGTGCACGCCGCAGCAGGTGCGCGACGAGCAGCTCGCCGGCCGCCGCGGGGTCGACACCCGGCGGCACGCGGAGGTTCAGCGCGGCACCGGCGGTCGCCTGCACGGCCGGCGAGGACCCCGCGACCGCCGGGGCGTCGATGCCCACGACCGTGAGGGCCGGGCGTGCCCAGACCTGGGACGCCGGGTCCGCCGAGCCGATCGGCTCCGCTCCGTCGAGCAGCCCGGCGTCGGCGGCGAACCGGTCGGCGTCGTACGGCAGGCCGTCCCAGGTCTGCGAGGCGTCGAGGCCGTCGACCGTGGTGTCGCCGACCTCGTCCCGGAGCGTGGCGAGGAGCGCGACCAGCACCGCGATCGCGTCCGGCGCCGCCCCGCCGAACATCCCGGAGTGCACGGTGCCCCGCAGCGCGCGGACCCGGAGCTCGACGAACGCGGTGCCCCGCAGCGTCGTCACGAGCGCCGGCACCCCGACCGCGGCGTTCCCGGCGTCCATCACGACGGCGGTGTCCACGTGCCGGAAGTCGGCGGCGTGCGACGACACGTACTGCTCGAGGCCGTCGGTGCCCTGCTCCTCGGAACCCTCGACGACCACGACGAGCCCGACCGGGAACGCTCCGTGCACGTCGAGCAGCGCCCGGAGTGCCACGAGGTGCGTGACGATCCCGCCCTTGCAGTCCGCCGCGCCGCGGCCGTAGAGCCGCCCGTCCCGCGGTGTCAGGGTCCACGGATCGCTCGTCCAGGCCGCGAGGTCGCCCGCGGGCTGCACGTCGTGGTGCGCGTAGAGCAGCACCGTCGGCGCTCCGGCCGGCGCGGGGTGGGTCGCGATGACCGCCCGCGAGCCGTCCGCGGTGGTGGCGAGTCGCGCCTCCAGGCCGAGGTCGCCGAACGCGACCCGCACCGCCTCCGCGACCCGGTGGCAGTCGTCGAGCGACTGCACGGCGGGGTCGTGGACCGACGGGACCGCGACGAGCGCGGCGAGGTCGTCGAGCCCGGCGGGCATGCGGGCGCCGACGGCGGCGCGCAGCGGGGAGCTGCTCACGAGCGACCGATCTCCCAGATCCGGAACTCGCCGGACGCGTCGACCGACTTCGACAGCCCGGTCAGCGACTCCTGCCCGATGACGTTCTCCTGCCCGGCGAGCAGCGGGATGAGCGGCACCGACTCGGCGGTGTCCTGCTGGATCTGCTCGATCTGCTGCTTCCGCTCGGCCGCATCCGGCTCGACGGCCTGCGACGCGACGAGGCCGTTCACCGTGGCGTCGTCGAAGTGGTTCGCGAGCAGGTTCACGTCGGTCGCGCCGTACGCCGGGGTCAGGTACGACGAGGCGTCCGGGTAGTCCTGGAAGAAGCCGAGCTGGAACACGGGGTACTCGCCCTTGCCGACGTTCCCGACGTAGGTGTCCCAGCTGGCCGACTGCAGGTCGACCGTGAACAGGCCGGTGTCCTCGAGCTGCTGCTGGATGAGCGCGTACTCGTCGTCGGAGCCCGAGCCGTAGTGGTCGGTCGTGTACTCGATCGGCAGCCGCACCGGAGTGGTCACGCCGGCATCCCGCAGGATCGACTTCGCGTCGGCGCCGTCGTACGCGTCCTCGAACGCCTCGGTCGCGCCCTGGAACCCGTTCGGCACGATCGAGTACGCCGGGGTGTAGGTGCCCTGGTAGACGTCCTTCGCGATCGCCTCGCGGTCGATCGTCGCCGCGACGGCCTGCCGGATCGCCTGCTTCTGCGCGGCGTCCTTCCCGGGCATCGTCTGCAGGTTGAACGCCAGGAACCGGACCTCGCCGGAGTCGCCGTGCACGGTCTGCAGCGAGTCGTCCGAGGACAGCGACGTCACCTCGGTCGGGGTCAGTTGGCGGTAGGCGACGTCGGCGTCTCCCTTCTGCACGGCGAGCTTGAGGTCCGCGGACTTCGTGTACTGCTTGATCGTGACGCTCTTCGTGGCCGGCGCGTCGCCGTCGTACCGAGTGTTCGCGGTGAGGGCGATCGTCGCCCCGCCGTCCGCGGCGTCCTGCAGCGCGTAGGGCCCGGAGCCCACCACCCCGTCGTTCGCGTGCACCTTCGTCGCGGAGAACACCTTCGAGTCCACGATCGCCCCCGCCATGCTCGCGAGCACGTACGGGAACGTCTGGTCGTCGGCCTGCTTCAGGGTGAACGTCACGGTGCTGCCCGACGCCGACACGGACGCCATGTTGGCCAGCAGCGAGCCCGGGCCGTTCGTCGACCCGAGGGACACCTGGCGCTCGAACGAGAACACCACGTCCTTCGCGGTCAGGTCGTCGCCGTTCGAGAACGTGAGGCCGTCCCGGATCTCGCACACGTAGTGCGTGCCGTCGGTGAAGTCGCAGGACTTCGCGACCTCGGGGCTGGTCGTGGTCTTCCCGGCGGGGTAGGTGAGCAGGTGCTGGTAGAGCTGCGTCTGCACCGTGTAGCTCCCGCGGTCCCAGGCGCCGGCCGGGTCGAGGGACGTCACGACGTCGGTGGTGCCGACGACGAGCCCGTCGACGGGGTCCGTGCCGGACGAGCCGGTGGACGCGCAACCGGTGAGCACGGCGGCGGCGGTGGCGGTGAGCGCGATGGCGCTGAGGAGTCGGGTCGTCATGGTCCTGAGGGAGTGGGGTGGTGCTTCGAGAGGGAGAAGCGGGCCGGGGGTGGTGGCCCGTCGGTCGCGAGGTCGGCGATCATGTCGCCGAGCAACGGAGCGAACTTGAAGCCGTGGCCGGAGAACCCGGTCGCGACCGTGACCGGACCTCGACGGTCGATCACGAAGTCCTCGTCGGGGGAGTTGTCGTACAGGCAGCTGATGAACGTCGGCTTCGTCGCGTCGACACCCGGCACGTACCGGGCGACGTACGCCTGCAGGCGCTCGGCCTCGGCGGGCACGGGGGTGAAGTCGCGGTGGTCGGGGTCGACCACGGGGCCGGTGCCGTGGAACCCGACCTTGACGCCCTCGCCCGGGGTCAGCAGGCCGTACACGTCGTCGCCGTCGGCCCAGTGCACGAAGCTCGGCCAGGCCTCGTCCGGCAGGTGGCTGGGGAAGTGGGCGGGCTGCTCCTGCGTGACACGGAGGGCCGGGAGGCGCGCCCCGCGTTCCGCGAGCAGGTCGCCCACCAGCGTGGGTGCCCACGACCCCACGGCCGCGATCACCGAGGACGTGCGGTGGGTGGACCCGTCTGACAGCGCCACGGTCACCTCGTCGCCGTGGTCCTCGAGCCCGGTGACCCGGGTGTCGAAGCGGAGGTCGGCGAGCCCCGTGCGGTCGGCCAGCGTGAGGAACACCTCGATCGCGCGGTCGGACCGGATCCGCCCCGCGGTCGCGTGCGTCAGGACGTGCCCCTCGAACGCGATGCCCGGCCAGCGCGCGGCGGCGGCGTCCGGGCTGAGGGTCTCATGGGGGATGCCGGCGTCCGCGAGCGCCGTGGCGATGGCGTCGACGACCGCGGGCCGCCCGTGGTCGACAGCGCCCGTCCGGACGATCAGCTCCTCGCCCGCCGCGGCCTCGAGCGCCTCCCACAGTGCGAGCGCCCGGGTGGTCAGTGCGACGTACTCGGCATCGGCGTAGCCCTGCCGGAAGATCCGGGTGGCGCCGTGCGACGACCCCCGGTGGTGCCCCCGCTCGTGCTGCTCGGCGAGCACGACGCGCTCGCCGCGGAGCGTGAGGGCGTAGGCGGTGGCGGCACCGACGACCCCGCCGCCGATCACGACGTGCGTCGTCGTCCGGTCGCTCATGCCGTCGCTCCGGCTCGTCGGGCATCGGCCTCGCGTCGGGCCGGCATCATCGCCACGACGTCGGCCTCGCTCGGCGCACGGGCCGGGAAGCGTGCGGGGTCGTACCGGCTCGCGTCGCCGAGGGTGGTCGTCCCCGCGACGCTCAGCTCGGCGGCGATCCGGCCGAGACCGGGGCCGTGGGTGACGCCGGACTCGTTGTCCCCGCCCGCAACCACGAGCCCGGCGAGCTCGGGGACCGGGCCGACGATGAAGTTCCGGTCGGCGGTCATCGACACCACGCCCTGCGTCGGGGTCTCGTCCGCTCCGAGCACGCTCGCCGCCGCTGGGAGGAGCCGCGCGACGATCGGGTGCACGGAGGTCCGCATGGCGTCGAGCAGGTCCGTCCGGACCGGGCGGCGCGCGGGATCGGTGCCCCGGTCCGCGCCACCGACGTGCAGCGCCTCGTACCCGCTCCCGGCGCCGTAGGTCAGGCCGCCGCGGTGCTCCCGGATCCAGAGCCCCTCGAGCTCGGGGAGCATCAGGGTCGGCAGCGTGCCCGGCAGGCCGAACGGCTTCGTCACGAGGCGGCTCGCGACCACGCGCACCGTCGGGAGCTCGCGACCGAGGGGCGCGAGCAGGGCGTTCGTCCAGCTGCCGGCGGCGAGGACGACCCGCGCGGCGTCGATGACCTCGCCGCCCGCGGTCCGGACGCCCGTGACGGAGCCGTCCCGCGCCTCCAGGCCCGCGACCGCGGTGTGCTCGCGGATCTCGACGCCCTTCGCCCGCAGCGCACCGACCAGCGCGGCGGCCGTGTCGGGCGCGCTGATCTGGATGCCGTCCGGGTGGAGGAATCCGGCGGTCACGGCGGACGGGTCGAGTCCGGGGACGAGGTCGGCCGCCTCCGCCGGGGTGAGCGTCCGCGCACCGGCCGGGCGCAGCGGGTGGTCCTCGAACGGCGGGATGTGGTCCGCGCGGCCCTGTTCGGTGACCGTCAGCCAGACGTTCCCGTTGCGGCGGTAGCCCGTCGGACCGTGGCCGGACTCGTCCAGCCGCCGGTAGAAGTCGATGCCGTACTGCTCGACGTCGCGTTCGGACTCGTTCCAGTACCAGGCGTACCCGGCTGCCCACTGGCCCACGAACCCGGCACCGGCGGTTGTCGTGCCACCGGCGGCGGGGCCGCTGTCGACGAGGACGACGCGCTGCCCGAGGTCGGCGAGGTGCCACGCGGTGCTCAGACCGATGATGCCGGCGCCGACGACGACCGTGGGGGAGTCGGGGGAGGACATGACCAGATCGTAGTTGCCCGGCGTCCCCGACAGGTGTCGTGCATGACGCCGTGTGACGCCGGGCGGCCGTCAGCCGTCGAACGCGTCGAGCACCGCCGCGGCGGACCGTGCGACGAGGGCGTCGTCGTAGGCGGTGTCGGGGGCGTTGCGGGTCGTGAGGACGGCGATGACGATCGGGCCGCCGTCCGGCCGGGTCACGCGTGCGACGTCGTTCCGGATGCCGCCCGCGCCGCCGGACTTGTCGACCACCGTCCAGCCCTCGGGAGCGCCTGCGCGGACGAGGGTGTCGCCGGTGGCGTTGCCGCTCATCCAGTGCTCGAGCAGCGCGGTGTCGGAACGTCCGAGCGTCTGGCCGTCGAGCACCGTGGCGAGCGTCGCCGCGAACGCCGCCGGGGTCGTGGTGTCCTCGGTGCTGCCGGGCTCGATCGTGTTGAGGGCCGGTTCGTCGTGCACGACCTCGGTGGTGCGGTCCCCGAGCTCCGCCAGGGCTCGGTCGAGCCCCGCGGGGCCACCGATGCGGTCGAGGACGAGGTTCAGGGCCAGGTTGTCGCTCTGCCGGACCGCGGCCTCGGCGAGCTGGGCGACCGTCAGGCCGTCGGCGACGTGCTCGCTCGTGACGGGGGAGTGGCCGGCGGCGGTGGCGTCCGCCGCACTCCAGCGCACCCGCTCGTCCCGGTCGGCACCGTGCACCGCGCGGAGGAACTGCGCCGCCGCGAACGCCTTGAGGGTCGACGCGTAGCCGAAGCGGCGGTCGCCGTTGTACGCGACGGTCTCGCCGGTGGTGGTGTCGGTCGCGACGACGCCGACCGTGGCGTCGTACTCCCGCTCGAGGTCGGCGAGGGTGCGGTCGACGGCAGCCCGGTCGGTGGCGGTGATGGTCGGGGTCGGCGAGGGCGTCGGCGTCGGTGAGGACGGGGCTGTGCGCGTCGGTGACGGTGCGGCCGCGGTGATGCCCGGGCTCCCGCCGCTGCAGCCGGTCAGGGCGAGTGCGGCGACGATGCCGGCGATGACCAGGGGGAGAGCACGGCGCATGGCAGCACCCTGCCGCCCGACCCTGGTCACCTGCCGGGAACCGGTACCCCGACCCGTGCGACCGCGACCTCCGTCCCGACGCGCCGTTCCCGCGCGAGCTCGATCACGCGGGCGGCGACGGCGAGGTCCTGCGCGCCGAGCCCGACCGAGTCGAACACGGTGACTTCGTCGTCCGTGGTCCGGCCCGGGGCACGCCCGGCGACGACCTCGCCGAGCTCAGCGGGGTGGAGGTCCTGCGGGACCGTCCCCTCGACGACGGCCTCGAGCAGGTCGCCGGACTTCGTCCAGGCCGTCGCACGGCTGTCGACGAACAGGGTGCCGCGCGCCATCGCGGCGCCGTCGAGCTCCCGGTGGGTCGGGCGCGGACGTGCTCCGACCGCGTTCACGTGCTGGCCCGCGTGCAACCAGGCTCCTCGGACGACGGGATCGACCGAGGGCGTGAGGGTGCAGAGCACGTCGGACCCCTCGACCACCCGACGGGCCTCGTGCACCACCCCGCACCGCCCGGCGACGTCCGGGCCGACGGCGTCGAGGAAGCGGGCGACCGTTCCCGACGAGCGCGACCAGAGGACGATCCGCTCGAACGGTCGCACGGCCTCGAACGCGCGGACGTGCTCGACGGCGAGGTTGCCCGCGCCGAGGATCCCGAGGGTCCGGCTGCCCGAGCGGGCGAGGTGCTTCGTCGCGACCACGCTGGTCGCCGCGGTCCGGGCCCGGGTGATGGCCATGCCGTCGAGGACCGCCACGCACTCACCCGTCACCGATGAGGACACCAGGATCGTCGACCGCTGCGAGGGCAGCCCCCGTGCGCTGTTCTCGGGGATGTCGGCCATCAGCTTGACGGCCACGAGCCCGAGTCGGTCGGACCGCACGGCCATCGGCAGGAAGAGCGCGTCGTCGGCGCCGGTCAGGGCGACCGGAGCCGGCTGCTGCATCGCGCCGGTCCCGAGGTCGGCGTGGACGGCCTCCACGGCCCCGACGACGTCGACGGCGTCGATGAGACCGGCGACGTCGGCGGCGCCGAGGACGACGGTCACGACGCGGCGACGGCGGTCGAGGCGCCGAGCAGTTCCTCGAGCGACGGGGTGTGGGTCGTGAGCCCGCCGTCGAACAGGATGCGCATCCAGCGGTCGGAGGCCTCGCGGTCGACGACCGCGGTGTCCCAGACGCCCCCGGCGGCCATCTCGTCGGCGGCCCGCCGCAGCAGGGCAGCGTCCTTCTCCGGCCACCGGGCGGCGAGCACGGCCGCGATCTCGGCGTCGGCGTCGCCCGCGGTGATCTTGGCCATCGCGGCGGCGATGCCGTCGACGAACCGGTCGACCCGGTCGCCGAGCTCGTCCATGCGGTCCGTGCGCGTGTAGTAGACGCTGTTCGGCATCACGCCACCGGCGTCGAGGTGCCGGAAGACGATGGTGCCCCCACCGGCGGCGACGAGTTCCTGGGCGGAGACGAGGTCGAGGATGATCGCGTCGCCGAGGCCGCCCTGGTAGAGCTCGATGAGCATCGCGGTGGAGAGGTCACGGACGAAGCGGGTCGCGGCGACGTCGAACCCGGCCTCGCGGACGAGTCCGGCGGTGAACTCGTACGGTGCGCTGCCGCCGGCCCCGGGCGCCAGGACGACCTTGCCGGCGAGCCAGTCCAGGGTGATCGGGGCGGTCTCGTCGCGGGCGACGATGGTCATCGGGAACCCGTGGTTGAGCTGTCCCACGACGGAGAGCTTCCTCGAGGTGCCGGCGTACATCGCGGGGACCCACAGGCCGCCGAGCGCGAGGTCGGCCTCGTGCGAGTCGATGTCGTCGAGCACGCCGGTCCACGGGTCGCACGCCTTCGCGGTGACGGCCAGGCCGCGCTCGGCGAACAGTCCGCCGACGTCGGCGACGTACTCGGGCAGGTAGTTCAGGCCGTTCGCGGTCGCCGAGATCTTCAGGGTGTCCATGGTGTTCTCCGATCGTGGGGTGGTGGGCCGGGATGTCCGGCCCACCGGGGTGGTGCGGGTGGTGCCGTCGGTCAGGCGGTGGAGGTCGAGAGGGCGTTCTCGTTGACGTCCTCGAGGGAACGTCCGCGGGTCTCGGGGGCGAAGCGCGACGCGACCACGAGCACCGCGTACATGACGGCGGCGAGTCCGAAGACACCGGCGAAGGCCCACGAGCCGTACAGGGCGATGGCCGCGAAGGGCATGACCGCTCCGGCGATGTTGCCGATGCCGTTGACGATCGAGGCGCCGGATGCACGGATCGCGGTCGGGTAGACCTCGGCGGTCCAGGCGGCGAGCGTGGTGTTCGTCAGCATCGTGAAGAACTGGAAGAGGGCGCCGAGCACGAGGATCGCGGCGGTGTCGTTGCCGAACGCCGCGAACGCCAGGGCGGTGAGGCAGCCGAGGATGCCCGCGACGGCGATGAGGGGCCGGCGTCCGACGCGGTTGGCGAGGAGTGCCGCTGCCGTGCACCCGAGGAGCGAACCGACGTTCATGATCATCGTGTAGAGCAGGCTCTGCGACACCGTGTAGCCGCGCTCGACGAGCAGGGTCGGCATCAGGAAGTTCAGCGTGACCTGGACGCCGAAGGCCATCCACGACGCGACGCCGATCGCGATCGTCCGGCGGAGCATCAGCTTGTGGAAGACCGCGGCGGGCGAGGAGTGCAGTGCGACCGGGGGCAGGTCCGCCGGCGTCAGACGCACCGGCGGCGCGGTCTCGGCGGGCGGCGTGAGCGTGTTCGAAGCGAGGATCGCGAGCGATCGGTTCGCCTCGTCGACACGGCCCTTCGAGAGCAACCAGCGCGGCGTCTCAGGCAGCTTGCGGCGGTACAGGACGACGAACAGTGCGGGGATCGCGAGGATCACGAAGGTCCAGCGCCAGACCTGGTCGTCACCACCGAGCGGGACGGCCAGCGGCCCGAGCAGCAGCAGGAAGAGGCCGTAGGAGATGAAGTTGCCGATGCCGCCGGCACCGACGTTGATGGTCGCGATGAGACCACCGCGGTACTTCGTGGCCACCATCTCGGACAGCATCGCGATGCCGATCATGAACTCGCCGCCGACGCCGATGCCGACGATGAACCGACTGACGAGCAGCATGTCGAAGTTGAACGACACCGCGCTGAGCAGGCCGCCGAGCGTGTAGACGAGAAGGTTGAGGCCGAGCGAGAACCGTCGGCCGTACTTGTCGGCGAGCCAGCCGGCCAGGAACCGTCCGACCAGGCCACCCAGGACGGTGGCGGTGTTGATCGTCGAGAGCTGCACGTCGCCGATGGCGAGCGAGGCCTTGATGTTGGTGGCCATCGCGCCGACGGAGTTCTGCTCGAGCGTGTCGAAGAACTCCCCGGCGAGGATGAGCATGAGGACCCAGAACTGGGCCCGGGTGAAGCCGATCGAGTCGAGGGCGGATCCGATGCCGCCCTCGGGTCGGGCGGCGGACGCGGTTCGGGTTTGGTGCGGTGGAGCGGGTGACAGCGGACATTCGTGACTCCAGCGGGGGAAGAGTGAGGGCGGTGCACCGTGCGGTCACTCTTTTGTATACGAAAAGCTGTTTCAGGCTGGTTTCGAACACGAGACGGTTCGTTACGGCTGCCTGTGTCACCCGGACATCCAAGCATCACGGCTGGCGCCGACCAAGCCCCTCGGGGGTTTTCGTATACGTTCCTACGGGTTCAGCGCCCGGTAGATCGCTTCGTCGCGGCGCAGGTGCTCGTCCATCAGCAGGCCCGCTTGCACCGAGGCGCCGCGCAGGATCGCGCCGGCGACGGCGGTGTGGTCATCGCTGCTCGACGCCACCTCGTCCTGCGTCACGCGCTCGAAGGCCCAGGCAGTCTGGTGGATCAGGTGGTCGATCATCGTCTCGAGTCGGCTGTTCCCCGCGGCGCGCGCCACCAGCCCGTGGAACGCGAACCGCGGCGACTGCGCGGCCTCGATCTCCTGGTCGGACCGTTCCTCGTGACCGACGGCGCGCAGCAGGTCGGCGCACTCGCCGCCCTGGCGACGAGCGGCGAGCTCGGCAGCCAGCACCTCGAGTCCGCGGCGGATCTGCATGAGCTCGATGACGACCTCGGTCGAGGAGTCGGCGACGCGGACGCCCTTGAACTTCTCGGACTCGACGAACCCCTCGGTCTCCAGCTGACGGAGTGCTTCACGCACGGGGACCCGTGAGACCCCGAAGCGTTCGGCCAGGGCGTCTTCCTTCAGGCGGGAGCCGCGTGGCAGCGTACCGGCGATGATCTCGGCCCTGATCGCCTTGAGGACAGATGCCGGCTTGGACTCCACAGCACGATGCTAGTTGGAGCGAGTGACGGGAATCGAACCCGCGCTACCAGCTTGGGAAGCTGGAGTTCTACCATTGAACTACACTCGCGCACCCCGCTCAGCGGGACGTCGCAAGCCTAGCGGATTCCGCGCTGGACGCCAGCCGAGTGCCCGCCGAGCGTGGCGCTGCCGACCCGCACCGCGCCTCCTGGCCGGACCCGTGTCTCCGCTGTGAGCCGGTCCGTCTGACGGACAGGTGTCGCCCCCGTGTGTACCGTCCAGGTGGATCGAGCGACCCGCGAACCCGAGGAGGACCCGGATGGTCAGACATCCCCTCATCGACGACGTGGTCGGCCCCGCGATCGTGGTCGACTCGGCCTCGCCGGTGGTGTGGCTGACCGAGGCGCTCGCCTCCCTGCTCCGTCGGGCATCCGAGTCCGGACGCTTCGTCGTCCTCCGCACCGGGCCCGGCTCTGCACTCACACCGGCGCTCCGGCACGCCCTCGGCGCGTACGGGGCCGCGTGGGCCGTCACCGATCCCGACGGCACGCTCCGCGACGGGCGGACCGGCGTCGCAGCCTCCCGCATCGAGGACTTCGTGCACCGCGGACCCGAGCTCGTCGGCACGCCCTCGCCGGAGCACCCCGTCGCGCGCGACTCGGTGCGGCAGATCAGCATCGACCTCACGCTGCGTCACCACGCCGAACGCGCGATCGACATCGGGTCCGCGATCGAGGCCCTGTGTGAGACGGTCGGCACCTGCCCGACGCGCTGGGGCACCGCCGAACCGCTCACCGTGCCGTGGGACCGCTGGGTCGTCACGCAGTACGCCAAGCACGAGGCCCCGGCGGTGTCGACGTCGTACGCCGTGGGCGAGGGCTTCTCGGCGACGATGACCGCGCACCTGCTCGACGGCGTGGTCGTCGAGACGATGTCCGCCGTGCTCACGATCCCCGAGGACGGTGCCGACCAGACGCTCGCGCCGCGGCTCCTCGACGCCGTGCACCGCGTCGCCGAGGACGTCGAACCCGTCTTCGGTGTGGTGATGCAGCGTCGTGGTGACGCCGACCACCTCGTCCGTGCCGTCTCGCACGGCGAACCCGCGCCGCTGGCGGTCGTGGTCGGACCCGAGGCGACCGAGTTCCTCGACCGGGACGGCGTGTGGCCCCCGCCGCGCACGACCACCTCGACGTTCGGCGGCGGCGGTCTCGTCGTGCGCTTCGACGACGGCTGGGAAGCGCTCGAGGCGTTCCTCGACCGCATCGACGAGGACCGGTTCCTGCAGCTCGTCGGTGGTGCCCCGCTCGACCCGGCGCACGACGAGGGCACGCTGGACGGCCACGTCGGGGACGGTTCGCACGTGTTCGGCGGTCACCGTGCCCCGTGACGTCACCCTGCTCTGCCGCGGGCCGGTGGAGACGCGCGACGTCGCCGAGGCGCTGCTCCTGCACGACGAGTCCTGGGGTGTCCGGGCGCTCGACGACGGCCCGATGATGCAGGTCTGCCGGGACGCCACGCACCCCGTGATCACCGTGCTCGCGGTGCGGCGCGTGGACGCCCTCGACGAGGTCGAGCGGATCCTGCCGGACGCCCCGACGCTGTCGACGCCGCTGTGGTGGGTGGACACCGTGACGCCCGAGGGGGCGGACGGCGAGTCCGGGATCTCCGCCGCGCTCGAGGCCGCGATGGACCTCGACGCGGTCTGCATCGTCCACGGCGACTGAGCACCGACCGCCTCTGCGGTCACCCGGAGTGGGGTCAGCGCGAGCGCTCGACGCGACTCGCGGGCCCGGGCGTGTCCCCAGTTGTGGTGCGAACGGTCGTTTCGAGACCCGCGGGTACCCGATCCGGCCCTACGGTGTGAGGACCCGAGCCGACGAGCCGGGCGCGCACGCTCCTCGTCGGCACCGCTCTTCTCACTGAACAGGGCTCCAGTGCGTACACAACCCCAGAAGCGTGCCGTCGCGCGCGCTCGCAGCATCCTCTCCGGCGTCGTCGTCGCCGGCCTCGCCGGTCTCGCGCTCGTGGGGGCGGGTGCGTCCACCGCGTCCGCCGCCGCTCCCGCGCAGACCACGTTCGTGAACGAGGGGTTCACGACCGGTTCGGTCGGCGACGGCTACCTCCTGCCGTCCACGCAGTCCGGCGCGGCGAACGAGGCGTGCCTCACCGCGGCCCCGGCCTCCGGCACCAGCAACGACGGCAGCATCCCGACCTGCACCACGGACGGCAAGGGCATCGCCTCCGGTTCGGTCCGTGACGCCAGCGGCAACGGGGCGCTCCGCCTGACGACCGCGCAGGGCGACAAGGCCGGCGGCGTCGGCTCCCGCCAGTCGGTCCCGATCACCAAGGGCATCGACGCCGTCTTCCACAGCTACCAGTACAACGGCAACGGCGCGGACGGGATCGTCTTCTACCTCGCCGCGACCGACCCGTACAACCCCGAGGTCCCCGAGAAGATCGGGTACCTCGGCGGCTCGCTGGGCTACAGCGCGAGCATCACCGACAGCCAGAACGCGTCCATCGGCACGAAGGCGTCGGGGCTCTCCCACGCCTACCTCGGCGTCGGCCTCGACCGGTTCGGCAACTTCTCGAACAAGGCGTTCGGCGGCTCGGGCTGCACCGCGGACGCGTCCGCTGCCGCCTACGCGAACAACGTCACGGTCCGGGGCCCCGGCAACGGCCTGAACGGCTACTGCATCGTCTCGACGACCGCGGGCACCCCGCTCGCGGGCAACGGCACGCTCAGCCGGACCGGGGTGACCGACCGCACCACCGCGAAGGTCCCCGTCGAGATCGTCATCAACCCGACGACCTCGACCCTGCGCGCGCAGGGCACCGGGAACACGGACGTGTCGGTCGATCCCGGCACGTTCAAGGTCGTCTTCACGTCGAGCGGTGGGACCCGGCAGGTCCTGGCCGGCGCGCTCCCGACGCTGAAGGGCGGCAGCAACGTCGCGGGCGTGCCGTCCTCGTGGGTCGACCAGACCACCGGGTACCCGTACAAGCTCACCTACGGATGGGTCGCGGGTACCGGTGGGTCGAACGACGTGCACGAGGTCAACGCACTCAAGACCACGACCGTCGCCGGTCCGGTGCCGGTACTGACCGCCCAGACGGGAGGCGCGGCGAAGGTCGCGCACGCCGGCTCGGGCACGTACACCCTCACCCCCACCGTGTCGGCCGACGGTGGCTCGGAAGCGCAGCTCGTGCGCACCACCACCACCTTCCCGACGGGTGTCACGCCCGACGTCGCCACGGCGAGCGGCGACGGCTGGAGCTGCACCGCCGCCGGTCAGGTCGTCACGTGCGACCAGGCCGCGGCGGACCGCACGCCGGGTACCGTCCTGCCGACGCTGACGATCCCGTACACGGTGTCCGGCGCCGCCCGCACCGCCACCGTCTCCACCGTCGTCGCCTCCACCGACGCCGAGGCCGTGACCGTCACCCGTGCCCTCGAGGTCCAGCCGCAGTCGAGCACCGTCTCGGTCGGTGCGGCCGCAGCGGTCGTCGGCGACCGCGCCACCCTGACGGCGAGCGTCGCCTCCGGTGAGTCCGACGGGGCGACCACGCCGACCGGGTCCGTCGTGTTCACGGACACCGAGTCCGGCGCCGTGCTCTGCACCGCGACGCTCGCCTCCGGAGTCGCGTCCTGCGACGTCCCGACCTCGACGGTCGGCACCCGCGGGATCACCGCGACCTACCAGGGTGACGCCGACCACGCCTCGGCCACGGGTGACGGCTCGCTCGTCGTCTCGAAGGTCCCGACCGCGATCACCGTGACGTCGACGCCGGCGTCCACGACGTACGGCGCGTCCGTGACCCTCGCGGTCGACGGCCTCGACGCCGTCGACGGCGACCGGCCCGCACCGACCGGGTCCGTCGAGTTCCGCGCCGGCGGGAAGGTCCTCTGCACGGCGACCCTGCCGGCCACGAGCTGCGACGTCTCCGGGCTCGCCGCCGGGACGCACTCGGTGACCGCGGTCTACTCGGGCGACGGTCGGTACGAGGGCTCCACGGCCGTGGCGGTCGACCTCACCGTCCGGAAGGCCGCGACCACCATCACGCCGGGCACGTCCGACCCGACGGACCCGAGTGGACCGTCCGACCCGTCCGGCCCCGGCACCGACACGACGGTGACCGTGACGCACGGCGAGACCACCACGCTCGGGAGCCCGAACGTGCCGAAGGACGCCACCGGGACGATCGACTACGTCACCGACGACGGCACCGTGCTCTGCACCGCGACCCTGCCCGACACGACCTGCGACGTCCCCGCCGACCTCGCCGGCGGCACCTACCGCGTGCACGCCCGGTACAGCGGCGACGACAACTACGAGCCGGCCGAGGGCGACCCCTTCGACCTGGTCGTGACCGCGCAGCCGACCGAGCTGGTCGGCTCGACCGACACGACCCGCGCGGTCGTCGGCACCACGGTCCGCCTCAGTGCGTCCGGCCTGCCGACCGGCGCGACCGGCACGGTGACCTTCACCGCGGCGGACGGGACCGTCCTGTGCACGGCGACGCTCCCCGAGACGAGCTGCGAGACCGACGCGCTGCCCGTCGGGACGAACACCGTGACGGTGTCCTACAGCGGGGACGCGTCCTTCGCGGCGTCGACCACCACGATCGAGGTCGTCGTCGTGGCCGCATCCGCCACGGTCACCCCGGCAGCGGACCCGACCGCCGACCCGACCGCAGCGGCGACTCCGTCGCACGCGCCGGTCGGGTCGGGCACCGGTGCGCTCGCGTTCACCGGGTCGCCGCTCGCGATGGGCACGGGCATCGGCCTCGCGGCCGCACTGCTCCTCGGCGGCCTGGTGCTGCTGATGGTCCGCCGGACCCGCGCTGCCCGGGACGCCTCGGAGTAGCACGCAGGTCGGGCCGACCCACAGGGCCGTGCACCGTGCGACCTCGCACGGCGCACGGCCCTGTCCCCGTCAGTCGCGGTCGTGCATCGCGGCGAGGCGCTCGTTGTACGCCTTGAGGTCCGCGTCCCCGTCCCGCTCCGCCTTGCGGTCGAGGCGCTTCGCGTCACGGGTGTCCGACCTGACCCAGTTGCGCACGACGAGCAGCGCGACGAACACCATCGGCAGCTCGGACGCACCCCACGCGATCCCGCCCCCGGTGTGCTGGTCGGCCAGGAGTGCGGCGTCGTTGGTCTGCCCGAGCGCGTGGAACCAGTCGATCGCGAAGACCGACTCCGACGTCATCACCGCGACGCCGAAGAACGCGTGGAACGCCAGGGTCGCGAGCAGGGCGATGATGAGGATCGGGTACTGCGGTCGCTTCGGGCCCGGGTCGACGCCGACGAACACCCAGAAGAACAGGTACCCGCTGAAGACGAAGTGCACGATCATCGCCACGTGCCACTCGTGCGACTGCATGGCGTACTCGTACGCGGGCGTGAAGTAGAACACGACGAGGGACCCGGCGAAGATCACCCCGGCGACGGCCGGCTTCGCGAGGAACTGCATGTACCGCGAGTGCGTGAAGAGCATGAGCCACTCACGGGCACCGCGCGAGCCGTCGTTCCGCACCGGCAGGGTCCGCAGCGCGAGCAGCACCGGCCCGCCGAGCACGAGCGGCAGCGGCACGAACATCATGAGCAGCATGTGCTGGAGCATGTGCGACGAGAAGTGGATCATCCCGTAGACCGCCGGCCCCGCCGAGGTCGTCCAGATGAACAGCGCGCACCCGAGCAGCCACGCGATCGTGCGTCCGACGGGCCACTTGTCCCCCCGCTTCCGGAGCTTCCGGACGGCGAGCAGGTACCAGCCGGCCCCGACCACCGCGAGCGCCAGCCACACCCAGTCGATGTGCCACTGGGTCAGGTAGGTCTGCACGGTCTGCGCTGGCGGGTACGGGAACCCGATGAGTCCGGAGCGGGTGTCGTCCCCGGTCTCCGGCGTCTGCGGGATCGGCGGCTGCGAGCGGGAGACGGCGACGGAGACCCCGATGGCGATCGCCATGAACACGATCTCGGCGAGGGCGAACCGCACGAACACGCGGCGGTCGAGCGGCGCGCGGAGGAGCCCCGGCACGAGCCGCCGCCGCTGGACGACCCCGGCGAGCCCGAGCAGCACGAGGATGGCGGCCTTGACCGTGATGAGCCACCCGTAGGTCGTCGTGAACAGGTCGAGCGGGCCGGTCAGGCGGAGCGACGCGTTCACGATGCCCGAGAACGCGACCGCGGCGAACGCCCACCCCGCGAGCGTCGAGTACCGCGACACGACCCGCCCGGTGGCGCCCTTCGTCCGGGTGCGCAGGACGAGCACGGCGACGAGGCCACCGGCCCAGACGCAGACGGCGACGAGGTGGACCGCGAGCGAGTTCACCGCGTTGGCGTGCTCGAGCGACCCGGCCGCGTGCCCGGACAGGGCGAGCGGCAGCAGCGCGAACAGCCCGGCGACCGTCGCCACCGCGAGCGTCGTCACCCGGGTGGCGAAGGCGGCGACAACGGTCGCGACGAGGATCGCCACGGCCGACACCACGAGCGCCTGCCCGATCTCGACCTGGAACGCGAAGAGGGTGAAGTTCCGCGCGAACACCGGGTTCGTCAGCGGGACGCCGAGGGTGTTCGCGCCCGTCAGCACGATGCTCACCACGGCCGCGAGGAACCACACCGAACCCGTCGCGGCAGCCCAGCGAGCGGCGCGGTGCTGCACGCTCGACATCGCCCGGTGGTCCTTCTTCTGCGCCGGGAGCGCGAACGCCGCGACGACGAGCAGGCCGATCGTCAGCGCCGCCATGGTGTCGTGCACCACGCGCGCGACGGGCAGCCCGTACTCGACGAGGTCGCCGGCGGACACCAGTTGCTGGTTCGCGGTGAAGGCGCCGGTGAGCGTCATCCCGAGGATCGAGCACGCCACCGCGAGCGGGACGGCGACGACGAGGACCGTCGCGACGGTGGATGTGCGCGCGGTGACGGGCGCCGATTCCGGCGCCGCGCCTCCTGGCTGGGTTTCGGGTGACGTGACGGTCATGACCGTCCAATCGTAGGCGCGTCGGCCTGGAGGCGCGGCGTGCGTCGCGCGCACCGGCTGCGGCCCGCCTCAGGTCACGACGTCAGACGCGGCGCTCCCAGATGCCCTCGCTCCCGACGCCCACGAACCCGACCGCCTCGTTGACGTCGAGCATCGGGCGGTTCTCCTCGGCGTTGAACGTGATGATCGAGGGTCGCCCCGGGAAGTCCTGCTCGACGCGTTCGATCCCGGCCACCTTGAGCAGCCAGCCGAGCCGGTGCCCGCGGTGCTCCCGCAGCACGAGGGTGTCGCCCTGCATGACCGGCTGGTGCACCGCGTCCGGCACTGCCAGCTGCGTGAAACCGGCCAAGGTGGTCGTCGGGAGGTGTTCGACCGCGACCGTGACCATCGTGCGCGGCGAGCGGTGCAGCTGCGCCTCGTGCTCCTGCAGGCGCTCGCGCGTCCAGACGTCCTCCGGCTCCTCCATGTCGCCCTCCGGAGCGTCGGTGCTCATCCGGGTCTCGAGCAGCGCGATGCCGTCGAGCCACTGCTCCGGCGTCGGCCCGGCCCACGCGTGCACCCGGTAGCCGGGTCCGGCGGCGGCCGCTGCGCGGTCGTGGAGCTCGCGCACCACGGAGTGGTCGGCCGGCAGCGCCAGGCGGCTGATCCGGTTGACCTGCCCGAAGCGCCAGCCGCGCCCGGTGAGGAACCGTGCGCCGGCTTCGTCCTCGGGCACGGCGCCGTGGCCGGTGGGCGGGACGAGGTACCCCGGTCCGGACGCCGGCCCGACCTGCCGTGACACCGCGTACGTCTTCCACTGGGTGCGACCGTCGTCGCGGGCGATGCCCTCGAGGTGCTCGGCCAGCAGCGTGCCGATGCCTCGCCGCTGGTGGTCCGGCGCGACGGCGACCGCGATCCAGCAGTTCGGGGTCCCCGGTGCCTGCTTGGTGTCGTAGGAGCCGGCGGCCACGACGTCGCCGTCGGGATCGCGCACGACGAAGAGGCGGCTCGGTGCCTCGGGGTCGAGCAGGTACGGCAGCTGTTCCTCGGGCGTCCAGAGGATCTCGGGCAACCGGGTGACGGCGACCTCGGCGGCGTTCTGCACGCGGACCCAGTCGCGGAAGGCCTGCACCGTCGCGGCGTCGTCGTCCATGGTGGCGGGCACGTCGAGTTCGTGCACGGTGTACGCGGTCATGTCGGTTCCTCCTGGCCGTGTGACGCCGCCCGACGCTGGGCAGCCTCGCAGCTTACCGGTGCCGTTCCGCTGCCGCTAGGCTCGTCGCGTGCTGCTCTCCGACCGCGACATCACCGCCCAGCTGGCCGAGGGCCGGATCGGCCTCGACCCGTACGACGCCTCGCTCGTCCAGCCGTCGAGCATCGACGTCCGGCTCGACAAGTTCTTCCGGTTGTTCGACAACCACAAGTACCCGCACATCGACCCGGCGGTCGACCAGCCCGATCTCACCCGGCTGGTCGAGACCGACCCGGACGAGGCGTTCGTCCTGCACCCGGGGGAGTTCGTGCTCGGCTCGACGTACGAGGTCGTCACGCTGCCCGACGACATCGCGGCACGGCTCGAGGGCAAGAGCTCGCTCGGGCGCCTCGGCCTCCTCACCCACTCCACGGCAGGCTTCATCGACCCGGGCTTCTCCGGGCACGTGACCCTCGAGCTCTCGAACGTGGCGACCCTGCCGATCAAGCTCTGGCCGGGCATGAAGATCGGCCAGCTCTGCTTCTTCCAGCTGTCGAGCCCCGCCGACAAGCCGTACGGCTCCGCCGAGTACCAGTCGCGGTACCAGGGGCAGCGCGGTCCGACGCCGTCCCGTTCGGCGCAGAACTTCCTGCGGACGGACGTCTCCCGCCGCTCCTGACGGTCGCCGCTGGCTGGGCATAACGCGGCCCGCGATATCGCCCGTCGCAATCTTCTGGACGCGGCACTCCGAACCGCAGGATGTGCGTAAAGAAATGTCGCATTCTGTGTATCGTGGCCCCATGTCCGCAGTACTCCCACGACCCGCGCCGCCAGTGTCGGCAGCCGGGCTCATCCGGGACGCCCGCCTCCGCGCCGAACTCACCCAGGTGCAGCTCGCCGACCGCGCCGGCGTCACGCAGAGCGTCATCAGCACCTACGAGAACGGACGCCGCGAGCCGTCCCTCGCCGCACTGCAGCGGCTCTTGCTCGCAGCGGGGTTCACGGCCGCGATCGACCTGCACCCCGTCGAGGAACCGCCGCCCCTCCGCGAACGGGTGATGGCCGCACGGCGGGAACTCGTCGCGATCGTGCAGCGCCTCGGTGGCCGCAACCCCCGGCTCTTCGGCAGCGTGGCCCGGGGCGAGGACGGCCCGGCGAGCGACGTCGACCTGATGGTGGACCTCGACCCCGGACTCGGCATCTTCGCGCTCATGCGGATCCAGGACGAGGCGGAGCAGCTCCTCGGCGTGCGGGTGGACGTGGTGGACGCCGCCGGCATGGGGACCGACGCCGTCCGGGACGCGGTGCCGCTGTGAGCCGCGACGTCGGGGACCGGCTCGACGACGTGATCCGTGCCTGCGGGGTGATCCGTGCCTACGTCGACGACGACGCACTGCCCGAGGGCCTCGTGTACGACGCGGTCCGGATGCGACTGGTCGAGATCGGCGAGGCGGTCCGGATGCTCCCGAGCGCGGTGACGTCGACCGAGCCGAGCATCCCGTGGTCGCGGGTGTCGCTCCTCGGCGAACGCCTCACCCGGCGGTACTTCGACACGACGCCGGCCGTCGTGTTCGGGACGGCCCGGGTGGACGTGCCCTCGCTCTGCGAGGCGGTCCACCGCCTGCGCGCCGCGCACGCAGCGCGCGGTGACCGTCGGGGCGCGGCAGGGGCAGTGGACCTGACGCAGTGACGGACGGGAGGCGCGGGTCGGCCCCGGACCGCGCCTCCCGTCCGACCGTGCCCTCGCCGCGAACGCGGGACGGCCCCGTCTCGCCGGAGCGAGACGGGGCCGTCGTCGTGTGATCGGGGAGATCAGCCCTTCTTGGCGAGTGCCTCGAGGGTGTCGTTGCCCTTGTAGGCCTCGACCGCGTTCTCCTTGGTCACGAGGACCGGGGTGAGCTCGATCGCCGGGACCGTCTTGACGCCGTTGTAGTTGTTCGTCTTGTCGATCTTGGTGTCGGGCTTGTTGCCCTTCGAGAGGTCGGACACCAGGTCGATGGCGGCCTGGGCCTCTTCGGTGGTGTTCTTGTAGATCGTCGAGTACTGCGTGCCCTGCATGATGAGCGGGATCGACGCGGTCTCCGAGTCCTGGCCGGTGACGACCGGGTTCGGCTTGCCGGCGGCCTTCGTCGCGGTCAGGATCGCACGGGCGAGGGTGTCGTTCGGCGACAGGACGCCGTCGAGCTTGGTGTCACCCGAGTAGTACTGCGACAGGAGGTCCGTCATGCGGGACTGGGCGTTCTGCGCGAGCCAGCCCTTGGTCTGGACCTTCTGGAAGGTCTCCTGGCCGGACGTGACCTTGACGGTGCCGTCCTTGATCTTCGGCTCGAGGACGTTCATCGCACCGTTGAAGAACACGGTGGCGTTCGCGTCGTCCGCCGAACCGGCGAAGAGCTCGATGTTGTAGGGGCCGTCACCCTTCTCGGCCTTGAGGCCGTCGAGGAGTGCCTGCGCCTGCAGCTGGCCGACCTTGTAGTTGTTGAACGCCACGTAGTAGTCGACGTTCTTGGTGTTCAGGATGTTGCGGTCCCAGGCGATGACGGTGACGCCCTTCGCCTTGGCGGCCTTGACCTGCGAGCCGAGCTGCGAACCGTCGGCGGCACCGATGATGACGACCTTGGCGCCCTTGGTGACCATGCCCGAGATCTGCGACTGCTGGTCCGGGACGGGGTTGCCGGCGTTGGCGTACTGGATGTCGGCCTTGAAGCCGGCGTCCTCGATCGACTTCTCGAACGCGGCGCCCGCGAGCACCCAGTTCTGCGAGGTCTTGGCCGGCAGGGCGACACCGATGAGGTCGCCCTTCTTGATCTCGGTGCTCGAGCCCGAGTCCGAGCCGGAGGTGCCGCGAGCCGAGCAGCCGCTGAGGGCGAGGCCCGCGACGAGCGCCAGGCCGATGCCGGCGATGAGCTTCTTGCGCATGTGAGTGCTTTCTCTTCGTTGAGGGGTGGTGCTGTGGTGAGGGGTTCGAGCGCCCCGGGAGCCCGGGGCGCCACGTCTTTACTGGGTGTTGACCTTGTCCGGCTGGTCCTGGATGGACTGCGGCTGCTGGGCTGCCACCGTGTTCTGCTCGGTGTCCTTCTTCTGGAACTGCCGCATCATGCCGCCGATGAGCGACGGGCGGCCCTGGGACTTCGAGTAGACGTCGAAGGCGACCGCGACGAGGAGGACGAGACCACGGATGATCTGCACCTTGTTCGACTCGATGCCCATGAGCTGGAGGCCGTTCGACAGGAGCGCCATCACGAGGCCACCGATGATCGACCCGGAGATCGTGCCGATGCCACCCGCGACCGCGGCGCCACCGACGAACACGGCGGCGATCGCGTCGAGCTCCCAGCCGGTGCCGTCAGCCGGACCCGAGGCGTTCGAGTAGCCGACGAACACCATGCCGGCGACCGCGGCGAGCACGGACATGTTCGCCATGACGAAGAAGTTGACCTTGCGGGCGCTGACACCGGAGAGCACCGCGGCGCTCGCGTTGCCGCCGACCGCGTAGACCTGGCGACCGAAGATCGTGTTCTTCGTGATGAAGCCGTAGATGATCGTGAGGACACCGAGGATGATCGCGACGATCGGGATCGAGGTACCGACGGGGCCGGCGCCGAACAGGTAGGTCGCGACGAGCGTGACGGCGACGAGGACGCCCGTGCGGACGATCGACACCCACAGCGGCGGGACCTCGGCCTGCATCTTCTTGCGGCGGGAGCGGCCACGGGCCTCGATGACGATCAGGGCGATGATCGTGGCCAGACCGATGAGCAGCGTGCCGTTCGAGTACCCGAAGTCCGGGCCGAAGTCACCGAGGTAGCCGGCACCGATGGCGTTGTACGAGTCCGGGGTCGGCACCGAGGTCGACTGGCCGATGATCTGGTTCGCACCGCGGAAGATGAGCTGACCGGCGAGCGTCACGATGAACGCGGGGACCCGGACGAACGCCACCCAGAAGCCCTGCCAGGCACCGACGAGGGCGCCGACGGCCAGGCCGAGGATGATCGCGGCCCATGCCGGCCAGTGCCACACGGACATCGACTGCGCGACGATGATGCCGACGAACGCCGCGACCGAACCGACCGACAGGTCGATGTGGCCGGCGATGATCACCATCACCATCCCCAGCGCGAGGATGAGGATGTAGGAGTACTGCAGGAACAGGTTGATGACGTTCGTCGGCTCGAGGATCAGGCCCTTGGTCGTGATCGAGAAGAAGATCACGATCGCGATCAACGCGATGATCATGCCGTACTGGCCGATGCTGTTGCCCTTGCCGAACAGCAGTTTCAGGTTCTTCATGAGACGAGAGCGCCCTTCCGCGCGGAGGTCATGCTGCGCATGAGCGTTTCTGGATCGGCCTGTTCCGAGGGGATGTCGGCCGTGATCTGGCCCTCGAAGATCGTGTAGATCCGGTCGGAGAGGCCGAGGAGTTCGGGGAGCTCGGAGGAGATGAGGATGATGCCCTTCCCCTCGGCTGCGAGTTGCTGGATGATGCCGTAGATCTCGAACTTGGCGCCCACGTCGATGCCGCGGGTCGGTTCGTCGAGGATGAGGATGTCCGGGTCGGTGAACATCCACTTCGACAGGACGACCTTCTGCTGGTTGCCGCCGGAGAGCTTGCCGACGTTCTCCTCGACGGTCGGCACCTTCGTGCGGAGCAGCTTCCGGTACTTCTCGGCGACGTTGTACTCCTCGAGGGAGTCCACGACGCCGGCCTTCGAGATCTTCTGCAGGTCGGCCGCGACGGTCGATCGCTTGACCGTGTCGAGCAGGTTGAGGCCGAGCGCCTTGCGGTCCTCGGAGACGTAGCCGATGCCGTGCTCGATCGCCTGCTGGACGTTGGTGACCTTGATCTCCTCGCCGTCCTTGATGATCTGCCCGCCGAGCCACGTGCCGTAGGAGCGGCCGAAGATGCTCATCGCGAGCTCGGTGCGGCCGGCGCCCATCAGACCCGCGAAGCCGACGATCTCGCCGCGCTTCACGTGGAAGTTCGAGCTCTTGCAGACCAGGCGCGAGGAATCGAGCGGGTGCTGGACGGTCCAGTCGCGGACCTCGAAGAAGGTCTCGCCGATCTTCGGGGTGCGGTCCGGGAAGCGGCTCTCGAGCGAGCGGCCGACCATGCCGCGGATGATGCGGTCCTCGTTGACGCCGTCGCCCTTGACGTTCAGCGTCTCGATGGTCTTGCCGTCGCGGATGATCGTGATCTCGTCGGCGATCTGCTCGATCTCGTTCAGCTTGTGGCTGATGATGATGCTCGAGATGCCCTTGGCCTTCAGCCCGACGATGAGGTCGAGGAGGTGCTGCGAGTCGTTCTCGTTGAGCGCCGCGGTCGGCTCGTCGAGGATGAGGAGCTTGACGTCCTTGTGCAGGGCCTTGGCGATCTCGACGAGCTGCTGCTTGCCGACGCCGATGTTCTTGATCTGCGTGTCCGGGTCGTCGGCGAGGCCGACGCGGGCGAGCAGGTCCTGTGCACGGAGCTGGGCGCTCGTCCAGTCGATGACGCCGAACTTGCCCGGCTCGTTGCCGAGGAACAGGTTCTCGGTGATCGAGAGCTCCGGGATCAGCGCGAGCTCCTGGTGGATGATCACGATGCCGGACTGCTCGGACTGCTTGATGTCCTTGAACCGGACCTCTTCGCCCTCGAAGACGATCTCGCCGTCGTAGGTGCCGTACGGGTAGACGCCGGACAGGACCTTCATGAGGGTCGACTTGCCGGCGCCGTTCTCGCCGCAGATCGCGTGGATCTCGCCGGCACGGACGCTGAGCGAGACGTCGGACAGCGCCTTCACACCAGGGAACTCCTTGGTGATCGAGCGCATCTCGAGGATCGTCTCGGGTGCGGTGATCGACCGGGTCTCGAGGCCGGTGTCGATCGGGGTTGACGCCACGGTGCATCTCCTTCTGCCGCTGCGATGCGGCAGTCCTTCGGGTGGTTCTGCGAGCGGCGACGAAGGGCACAGGAGGCCTGTGTGGACTTCGTTGTCGCGTCCGGAGTCCCGCGTCGTGACGGTCATGTGACCGTTCACATCGGCGGAACGGAGGTAATACTACGCACGCGATCGGCGCGCCTGTCAATTCGGTTTGGTCGCGTTTGTGTAACGGGCCGCGTGATCTGGCGGAACCGGGCACCGCACGTCCCCCGCGTTGGGGTACCCGGGTGGGTCGATGACGGCCTGGAGGCGCGGGTCGGCGCCGCCCCGCGCCTCCCGTCCGCGCACGCGCCCGCCCACCCCGCAGGGCCGCGCCCGCCCCGCGGGGCCGTGCCCGCCCCGCACGGGCGCGCCCGCCCCGCTTCGTGAGCAGAAATGGTCGGGTCGCGTTCCCCGACCCGACCATTTCTGCTCACGAAGGCCGGCGCGACGCGCGCCCGCGCCGCCCTCAGCGCTTGCGCGGGGCGCCCGTGGAGCCGCGCACCACGAGCTGGGGCACGATGTCGATCGGCCGGAGGACGGCGTCGTCGTCGCCGGGCAGGAGCAGGTCCACGCACCGCCGGCCGAGTTCGGCGAAGTCCACCTGCACGGTCGTGAGCGGCGGCCAGAAGTGCTTCGCCTCGGGGATGTCGTCGTAACCGACCACCGACAGGTCCCCGGGGACGTCGAGGCCGTACGAGCGCGCGGCGTGCACCACCCCGAGCGCCATCGCGTCGTTCGAGCAGAAGATCGCGGTGCAGTCCCGCCAGCGCAGGAGCTCCCGGCCGGCGTGGTACCCGAAGTCGGCGGACCAGTCGCCCAGGATCGGCGGGACGACGGGCATGTCGCGGTCGGACATCTCGCGCAGGAAGCCCTGCATCCGGGCGTCCGCCTCGATCCAGTCCTGCGGTCCGGCGATGTGCCGGACGTACTCGTGCCCGAGGTCGAGCAGGTGCGCCGTCGCGAGCCGGGCGCCCTCCATCTGGTCGACCCAGAGCGCGGTCGGGTCCTCGCCGACGCTCGAGCGCATCGTGACGTACGGCGTCCGGATCCCGAGCTCCTCGATGAGGTCGAACACCCGCTGCTGCGGCGCGATGACCACGATCCCCTCGACGTCCTGGTCGAGCAGGTGCCCGAGGCCGTCGCGGACGGCGGTGTCGGTCGGCTCGGCGATGTTCGCCGTCGTCACGGAGTACCCGCGGCTGACCGCGGCGTCCTCGATCGCCTGCATCGTCACCGCCGGCCCGTAGTGCGAGCGCTGCGCGGTGAGCACACCGATCGTCCGCGTCCGGCTGGTGACCAGTGCCCGTGCGGCACGGTTCGGCCGGTACTGCAGCTGCTCCATCGCCGCGAGGACACGGTCGCGGGTCTCGGCCCGGATCGCGTCCGAGTTGTTGAGCACCCGAGACACCGTCTGGTGGGACACACCGGCAACCCGCGCGACGTCGCGGATGCTGGGCGACCGCGGTTGCTGTGCCCGCGTCGACGCCATTGCTACTCGTTTCCTGCCCGGGGCCGTGGCACGCCCATGTGCACGTTCACATTCCGAGCCAGATCATTATGCACGCCTCCGGCATCCACGCCACCTGAGTTGTCGCTCCCTGGCCGGGTGCAGGACGTGCCTACAGCCAGTTGCGCTTCCGGAAGATCGCCCAGAGCACGCCCATCAGGGCGAGCATCCCGAGGATCGCGACCGGGTAGCCGTACCGCCAGTGGAGCTCGGGCATGTGGTCGAAGTTCATCCCGTAGACCCCCGCGATGAGCCCCGGAGCGAAGAGGATCGCCGCCCACGAGGAGATCTTCTTGACCTCCTCGCCCTGCCGGTGCGCGGCGCGTGCGAGCTGGCGGCTCTCCTCGCCCTGCGCGAGGCTGGCGCTCGTCATGCGGCGCATCGCCTCGTTCTGCTCCTGCGACACCAGGGTCGCGTGCAGCGTCAGGGCGTTCTCGAGCAGGGCCCGGAACGAGTCCACCCGCTCGGTGACCCGCAGCGCGTGGTCGAGCACGTTCCGCAGGCGGTGCTGGACCTCGTCGTCGACGCCGTACTTGTCGGCGCCGCGGAGCAGCCCCTTCACCATCGCGGGCACCGGCTTCGTGGCGCGCTGGAAGGCCAGCACTTCGCTGAGGAGCTGGTAGATCCGCTTCGAGACGCCGGGGTCGACCTGCCCGGCGAACAGCTGGTCCTCGATGGCGTCGACGTGGTCCTGCAGGATCTCGACCACGGGGGCGTAGCCGTCGACGACCTCGTCGAGGACGGCGGCGGTGACGGCCTCGGAGCCCCGGGCGAGGAACTCCGGGTCGGCCTCGACCCGGGCTCGGAGCGCCGCCAGGTCGGGACGCTCGGCGTGCCGGACGCTCACCACGAACCGGTCGCCGACGAACAGGTGCACCTCACCGAACTCGACGGTCTCCGCAGTGGTGTCGAACCACGCCGGCCGGAGCACCAGGAAGAGTGTGTCGCCGTACCGCTCGAGCTTCGCGCGCTGGTGTCCCTTGCGGGCGTCCTCCACCGCGTTCTCGTGCAGGTCGAACTCGGTCGCGACGGCCTCGAGCTCGGTGTCGTCGGGGCGGAAGAGCCCGATCCAGGCGAGGTCGCCCCCGGTGGCGAGCGACAGGGTCGACGGTGACCCGACGCGACGTCCCTCGACGTAGATCGCGTTGTCGATCAGTGCCATGTGCGTGCTCCTCTCGGGAGCGGGCAGGCGCGAAGTGACCCCGGAGTGGTCCGGGGGAGGGGTTTGCTCAGCGAACGGGCTCGGCGACGACCGTCAGGGGCGGCCGGCCCGATCGAGGATGGTCACCCGACATCGCGCCTCACCTGCCCTTCTGCCGGTCCGTCGGCCGCGGTGCGCAGCCTCGTGGCCACACCCGTGACCGACGCCCGACCCTACTCCGTCGGGTCGGCGGAGCCAAGTGAACGAACGCTCACACACCACTGCCTCGGCGGCCCGCGGCGGGGGTCAGCGGGTGATGTGCAGACCGGCCGTCGCGAGCTCGGTGAGCTGCCACCCGAGCCACGGGCTCCACGCGAACGGTGCTCCGGCGACCGACTCGCGCAGCGCGGCCTCGGAGACCCAGGCGTACTCGGCGACCTCGTCGTCGGCCGGAGCCGGGACGTCGTCGGTGACCGCGCGGAAGACCGGGCAGACCTCGTTCTCGACGATCCCGGAGGCGTCGACGGCGCGGTACCGGAAGTCCGGCAGCACGAGCTCGACGTCGCGGACGGTGATGCCGAGTTCACGCGAGGCCCGTCGGGCGATCGCGTCCTCGAACGACTCGTCGGGGCCGGGGTGGCCGCAGAACGTGTTCGTCCACACCCCGGGCCACGTCTTCTTCGACAGCGCACGACGGGTCACCAGGACGTCGCCGTCGGTGTTCCGCACGTGGCACGAGAAGGCCAGGTGGAGGGGCGTGTGGTCGGTGTGCACCGTGAACTTGTCCGCCGTACCGATCGGGGTACGGTCATCGGCCAGGAGCACCACGGATTCAGGGAAAGTCGTCATCTGCATCGATAGGTTAGGCCAATGAGCGAGGAAGCGGCCACCGTGGCGCACATCGACCTCGCGCTCGTCGACGAATGCCTCGAGCGCTTCTTCGCCGTGTCGTCGGCGCGCGCCGAGCGGTACGGACGACCGTCCGGGGAACTCTGGCGGGTGCTCCGCAAGGCGAGCATGGGCGGCAAGCGCTTCCGCCCGCGCATGGTCCTCACCGCCTACACCGGCCTCGGCGGCGACGACCTGCACGCGGCCGCGCACGTCGGTGCCGCGTACGAGCTGCTGCACACCGCGCTCGTCGTGCACGACGACGTCATCGACCGCGACTGGTCGCGCCGCGGCCAGCCGAACGTCGCCGGGTCCTTCCGCGACACGGGCACGACGGGCGGCCTGCCGCTGCCCACCGCCGAGCACCGCGGCATGAGCGCCGCGGTCATCGCCGGCGACCTGGCGCTCGCGGGCGCACCCCGGTTCATCGAGTCGGCCGGTGTCACGGGTGACCGCCGTGCCCGCCTGCTCGAACTCCTCGACGAGGCCGTGTTCGCCAGCGCCGCGGGCGAGATGACCGACGTCGACCTCGCCCTCGGGGTGATGCCGACGGTGGACGAGGTCCTGCAGATGGAGCGTGCGAAGACGAGCGTGTACTCGTTCGAGGCCCCGCTGCAGTCCGGTGCGGTGCTGGCCGGCGCCGCCGAACCGATCGTCGAGGCGCTCGGCGCCTTCGGCCGCGAGATCGGGATCGCCTACCAGATCGTGGACGACCTGCTGGGGGTCTTCGGCGACGAGGGCACGACCGGCAAGACCGTCCTCGGCGACCTACGCGAGGGCAAGCGCACCATGCTGATCGCCCACGCCGCGACGACCGAGTGCTGGCCGGACATCGCGCCGTACCTCGGCGACCCGGACCTCAGCGAGGAGCGCGCGGCCGAACTCCGTGCGACCCTTGTCACCTGCGGCGCCCGGGCCGCCGCCGAATCGCGGATCGCCGAGCACACCGCACTCGCCCGTGCCGAGCTCGCCGGACTGCCGTACGACCTCGCCGACCGCCTGGAGGCCCTCGTGACCGAACTCGTGGAGCGCGCCCGGTGAGCCACAGCCGAACGGAGCCGCGTCCCACGACCCGGCTCCCGCTCTACGACGCCACGGCCGAGGCCGCGTCGGGCGTCGTCATCGACCGGTACTCGACGTCCTTCGGGCTCGCCAGTCGGCTGCTCACGAAGGACACGCGTGAGCACATCCGCAACGTGTACGCCCTCGTCCGGGTCGCCGACGAGGTCGTCGACGGGCCCGCGACCGAGGCCGGACTCGACCACGACCTCGCCCGGACGGTCCTCGACGAGCTCGAGGCCGACACCGAGCGGGCGATCGCGCTCGGCTTCTCCGTCAACCCGGTGGTGCACGCCTTCGCCCGCACCGCTCGGGTCACCGGGTTCGGCCCGGAGCTCACGCGGCCGTTCTTCGCCTCGATGCGGATGGACCTCGAGCGGACCGAGCACGACCAGGAGTCCTTCGACCGCTACGTGTACGGCTCGGCCGAGGTGGTGGGCCTGATGTGCCTGCGTGCGTTCGTCCACCGCGCCGGCCGGCCGACGTTCGACGGCACCGTGCTCGTCGACGGCGCCCGAGCGCTCGGTGCCGCGTTCCAGAAGGTGAACTTCCTGCGCGACCTGCACGCCGACTTCGAGGTGCTCGGCCGCTCCTACTTCCCGGGGGTCGACATCCGCAGCTTCGACGAGGCGACGAAGGACCGGCTGGTCGCCGACGTCCGGTCCGACCTCGACCGGGCCGCCCGCACCGTCCGGCTGCTGCCGGCCGACGCGCGGAACGCCGTCGGCCTCGCGCACGCGCTCTTCCAGGAGCTCAACGACCGCATCGCCGCCACGCCCGCCGACCGCCTGGTCACCACCCGGGTGCGCGTCCCGAACCCGGTGAAGGCCCGCCTGGCCGCGCAGGTGCTCGCCGGACGTGCGCCGCTGCGGTCGCGCGCGACCCACCACCGGACGGGAGGCACGGCGTGACCCCGCCCCGCGCCTCCAGTCCGAAGGATGCCGGCACCACGACCAAGCGCAAGGTGCCCGCCCGACGTGCCGTCGTCATCGGCGGCGGCATCAGCGGACTCGCGTCCGCCGCCCTGCTCGCGCGGGACGGCTTCTCGGTGACCGTGCTCGAGCAGCGCGGGCAGCTCGGCGGCCGCGCCGGGTCGTGGGAGCAGGACGGCTTCCGGTTCGACACCGGTCCGTCCTGGTACCTCATGCCCGAGGTGTTCGACCACTTCTTCCAGCTGCTCGGCACCTCGGCCGACGCCGAGCTCGACCTCGAGAAGCTCGACCCCGGGTACCGCGTGTACAGCGAGGGCTACGACGACCCGATCGACCTCCGTGCCGACAGGGAGGCGAACATCGCCCTGTTCGAGTCCGTCGAGCCGGGCGCCGGCAGACGGATGCGGAAGTACCTGGCCTCGTCCGAGGACACCTACGCGATGGCGATCCGCCGGTTCCTCTACACGACCTTCCAGGACCTCACGAAGCTCGCGGCCCCCGACGTCCTCCGACGGCTGCCGAAGCTCGCGCGCCTCCTCATCGAGCCGCTCTCGACCTTCGCCGAGTCCGCGGTCAAGGACCGCCGCCTGTGGCAGGTCCTCGGCTACCCGGCGGTGTTCCTCGGTACGAGCCCGTACGCGGCGCCGAGCATGTACCACCTCATGAGCCACCTCGACCTCGCCGACGGGGTGCTCTACCCGAAGGGCGGCATCACCGAGGTCATCTCCGCCGTCGAACGCGTCGCCCGCCGTGAGGGCGCGAAGATCATCGCCGGCGCCAAGGTCGAGCGCATCGTCGTCGAGGACGGCCACGTCACCGGTGTCGTCCACCGCGACCGCGCCGGTGCGCAGCACACGGCGCCCGCCGACCTCGTGGTGAGCGCCGCCGACCTCCGGCACACCGAGCTGCAGCTGCTCGACGCGGAGCACCGCACGTACCCCGCCGCGCACTGGGCGAAGCGTGACCCGGGGCCGAGCGCGGTGCTCGTCTACCTCGGCGTCGACGGGCCCGTGCCGGGGCTGCTGCACCACACGCTGGTGTTCACCGAGGACTGGAAGGCGAACTTCGGCGCGATCTTCGGCGCCGACCGGCACGTCCCCGACCCGGCGTCGATCTACGTCTGCGCTCCCTCGGAGACCGACGCCTCGGTCGCCCCGCGGGGATCGAGCAACCTCTTCATCCTCGTGCCGCTGCCCGCCGACCTGTCGATCGGCAAGGGCGGCATCGACGGTGCCGGCGACTACGAGGTCGAGCGGATCGCCGACCGCGCCATCGACGTCGTCGCCGAGCGCGCCGGGGTGCCGGACCTCCGCGACCGGATCCGGGTCCGCCGGACGATCGGTCCCCGGGACTTCGCCGACGACTACAACGCCTGGAGCGGCTCGATGCTCGGGCCGGCGCACACCCTGAAGCAGAGCGCGTTCTTCCGCGAGAAGAACGCCTCGGCGAAGGTCGACGGGCTCTACTACGCCGGTGCCTCGACGATCCCGGGCATCGGGCTGCCGATGTGCCTGATCAGCGCCGAGGTGCTCCTCAAGCGCATCCACGGGGACACCAGCACCGAACCGCTCCCGGCACCGCTCCGGCGGCCCGGCGCCACTGACTGATGCCCGGGCTCTACCTCGCCGGGCTGCTGGTGTCGCTCGTCGGCATGACCGTGCTCGATGCCCGGCTCCACCTGTTCTTCTGGCGGGCGCCGTGGCGGGCGGCGGCCGTGATGGTCGTCGGCGTGGCGTTCTTCCTGCTGTGGGACGTGCTCGGGGTCGCCCTCGGCATCTTCTTCATCGGGCCGCAGAACCTGCTGACCGGGGTCCTCCTCGCGCCGGACGTCCCGCTCGAGGAGCTCTTCTTCCTCCTGCTGCTCTGCTACACGACCATGAACCTGGTCGGCTTCGTGCAGCCCCTCGTCGCGCGGGGCCTGCGGCGGGCCGAGCGGAGCCGATCGTGACCGGCTCCGGCGCCTACGCCCTGCTCGCGCTGCCGTTCTTCGCCGCGGTCGCGGTGGTCGCCGTCGCCGCCGGGGTCGTCGCCGCACGACGTGCTCGTGCCCGGGGCCGCCGCGCACCGACCGGCCGACGGATCGCCCTCGTGACCGGACTCGTCGCCGGCATCGCCCTGCTCGTCATGACGATCGTGTTCGACAACGTCATCGTGACGCTGCGGATCGTGGCGTACGACCCGGCGCTCATCAGTGGTGCGAAGATCGGGGCGATCCCGGTCGAGGACCTCGCGTACTCGATCGCCGCGACCGTGCTGCTCCCCAGCCTGTGGGTCCTGTTCGACCGACCCACCCGGCCATCCCACGAAGAGGAACCGACCCGATGAACGCGAGCACCGCCTCCAGGCCGTCGACCCTGCGCGCCCTGTTCGTGTCGTCCCGCCCGATCAGCTGGGTGAACACCGCGTACCCGTTCGGCGCCGCGTACCTGCTCGGCAGCGGGGTCGGCGTCGAGGGCGGGGGCGGGTTCTCGCTCGTGGCGTTCCTCGTCGGCGTCGTGTACTTCCTCGTGCCCTACAACCTGGCGATGTACGGCATCAACGACGTCTTCGACTACGAGTCCGACCTGCGGAACCCGCGCAAGGGCGGGGTCGAGGGTGCCCTGCTCGACAAGAGCGTGCACCGCACCACACTGTGGGCCGTCGTCGTCACGAACGTGCCGTTCCTGGTCGCGCTCGTCGTGCTCGGCGCGGTGTCCGGCAACGGGCCGTGGTCGTGGCTCGTGCTCGCGATCAGCGTGTTCGCCGTCATCGCCTACTCGGCACCGGGGCTGCGCTTCAAGGAGAAGCCGTTCCTCGACTCGCTCACGTCGAGCACCCACTTCGTCTCGCCGGCGATCTACGGCCTGGCGCTCGCCGGCCCGCACTGGACCGGCCAGCTCGTCGCCGTGTGCGTGGCGTTCTTCCTGTGGGGCGTGGCGTCGCACGCGTTCGGTGCCGTGCAGGACGTCCTCGCCGACCGGGCCGGCGGGATCGGCTCCGTGGCGACCGTCATCGGTGCCCGCGCCACCGTGCGCCTGGCGTTCGTGGCGTACCTCGTGGCCGGTGTCGCGCTGCTGTTCTCGGCGTTCCCTGGTCCGATCGCCGCGATCGTGGTGGTGCCGTACGCCCTCAACGTGCTGCCGTGGTGGAACGTCACCGACGCGGGCGCCGAGTCCGCGAACGCCGGGTGGAAGCGGTTCCTCTGGATCAACTACCTCGCCGGGTTCATCGTGACGATGGCACTCATCGCGTACGCGTTCACGCACTGACCCGTGCCCTGACAGACTGGACGCACGCGCCGCGGGAGTCGTGGGGCGCCAGCCACGAAGGAGTGCACGCATGACGGTCCGGATCATCCACGTCGGTCTCGGAGGGTGGGGCGGCAACTGGGCCCGCACCGCCATCCCGGAGGTCACCGAAGTGGAGGTGGTCGGGATCGTCGACCCGGTCCCGGCGACACTGGACGCCGTGCGGTCGGACCTCGGCCTGCCCGAGTCGGCGGCGTTCGCGTCCCTCACCGAGGCGCTCGCCGGGGTCGAAGCCGATGCCGTCGTGATCACCGCCCCCGCCGTGACGCACGTGCCGCTCGCCCTCGAGGCGCTCGAGGCCGGCAAGCACGTCCTCGTCGAGAAGCCCTTCGCCAACACCACGGACGAGGCCGTCACCGCGGTCCGTCGCGCCGAGGAGCTCGGGCTCGTGCTCCAGGTCAGCCAGAACTACCGCTGGTACCCCGCACCCCGGGTCGTGCAGGACCTGCTCGCCGCGAGCACCGTCGGCGAGCTCTCGGCGATCAACGTCGACTTCCGGCAGTGGGACAACGACCTCGCGTTCGAGGAGCACCCGCACTACCGGTTCCCGCACGCGATGATCAACGACATGGCGATCCACCACTTCGACCTCCTCCGGATGATCACCGGTCGCGAGGCCGTCCGCGTGTTCGCGAAGTCGTCGTACCCGTCGTACAGCAAGTACCAGGACGAAGCCGTCGCCTCGATGATCATCGAGCTCGACGACGGCCTCGTGGTCAGCTACCGCGGCAGCTGGCTCTCGCGCGGCCCCCGGACGGCCTGGGCGGGCGAGTGGAGCATCCAGGGCGAGGACGGCGAACTGTGGTTCACGAGCCGCTCGGGGGAGCCGAACGCGGTGGCCGGGGACCGCGTGACCGTCCGCCGGACGCAGGACGACGAGGCCGAGGCGGTCGAGCTGCCGACGATGGCGCACACCGACCGGCAGGGCGGGCTGCAGGCGTTCGCGCGTTCGGTGTCCGGTGGTCCCGCGCCGGCGACGAGCGGTCGCGACAACCTGCGGAGCCTCGCGCTCATGGAGGCGGCGGGCCGCTCCGCTGCGTCGGGCTTGCCCGAGGACGTCGTCGTCCCATCCTGACGCCCGGCGGGCCCCGCCCCGCCCCGCGAAAGCGACAGTCTGCCGCCGCGGTCCCGCGGCACCCTGTCGCTTCCGCGGCACAGACGACGGGCCGGCCCACGGGTCTGTCGCTCCGGCGGCACGGACTGGAGGCGCGGTGCGGGCCCGACCCGCGCCTCCAGGCCGCCGTCCGGTCGCGCTCCCGCCCCGCGAAAGCGACAGTCTGCCGTCGCGTTCCCGCGGCACCCTGTCGCTTTCGCGACACGGACGGCGGGCCGGCCCGCGGATCTGTCGCTTTCGCGAGACCGGCACCGGCACCGGCGGTGCCCGCCGGCCGCGTCCGCCGTGCGCGGGACACGCCCGGGGCTGGACACGACCCCGGCCCGAGCGTGTACGAAATGGGGAATGGCCAAGGACAGTCTCCCCGAGCTCGAACTCGCGAACGTCCGCACACGTGAGGGCATCACGGACACCGTGACCGAGATCCGTCGTCGTGCGGACATCCCGGCGCGCACCCGCCTGGCGATCGCGAAGACCAAGCAGCGCTGGCACCGCGACCCCACCCCGCTCGTGGCGATGGGCGTGACCGCTGCAGCCGGTGTCGCGGCGATCGTCGTCGGCATCGCGATCCGGAACAACCCCGCCGGGCACCTCGCCGAGCCGCCCGCGTCGTCGGCCTTCACCGCGCTGCTGCCGTTCGGGGCCCGTGGTGGCGACGGCCCGGGCGCCGCCGAGCAGAGCCAGCCCGGGCGCAAGGGGCGCAAGGCCCGTGCGAAGGCCGCCGAGGAGTCGCTCGAACGCGACCCGCAGCACCGCGCACGCGTCAAGCAGCGCGCCGGCATCGCCGCGGTCCAGCGCCGGGCGACGAAGAACCGCAAGCAGGCCGCCAAGCGTTCGAAGCAGGCACTGAAGGCGAGGGGGTAGTCCCGTGGCACGCGAGCAGCACAAGCCCGAACCCGACGACCCCCGCAAGCCCGACAGTCCGGCGGACCTCACCAAGCCCACGCTGGTCTACACGCTGAAGAAGACGCTCCGCGAGTTCTCCAGCGACCAGTGCACCGACCTCGCCGCGAGCCTGACCTACTACACCGTGCTCGCGCTCTTCCCCGGTCTGCTGGCCGTGGTGTCGATCCTCGGGCTCGTGTCCGACCCGAAGAAGACGATCGACACGCTGCTCGACCTCGTCAACAACATCGGGGGCGAGCAGGTCGTCAGCCTGCTCCGGGACCCCATCGAGGGACTCGTGCGCTCGCCAGCGGCGCCGATCACGTTCATCGTCGGTGTGGTCGGTGCGCTCTGGTCGGCCTCCGGGTACGTCGGCGCGTTCGGCCGCGCGATGAACCGGATCTACAACGTCCGCGAGGGGCGTCCGATCTGGAAGCTCCGCCCGACCATGCTCGGTGTCACGCTCTTCACCGTGGTCCTGCTCGTCCTCGGGCTGCTCGCGCTCGTGTCCGGCCCGCTCGCTCGCAGCTTCGGCGACGTGATCGGGCTCGGCGACGCCGCCGCGACCGTCCTGAGCATCGTGCAGTGGCCGATCCTGCTCGTCATCGCGATCATCGTCGTCGCGGTGCTCTACTACTGGGCGCCGAACGTCAAGCAGCCGAAGTTCCGGTGGGTCAGCGGCGGGTCGATCGTGGCCATCCTGATCCTCGTCATCGCCAGCGTCGGGTTCGGCTTCTACGTCGGGAACTTCTCGAACTACAACGCCACGTACGGATCCCTCGGTGGCGTGATCGTCTTCCTGCTGTGGGTGTGGATCACGAACAATGCGCTGCTCTTCGGCGCGGAGTTCGACGCCGAGCTCGAGCGCGGACGGCAGCTGCAGGCCGGCATCCGTGCGGAGGAGGACATCCAGCTCCCCGAACGCGACACCCGGCAGATCGAGAAGCAGGACGAGAAGCGCGCGCAGGACGTCCTGGACGGCATCAAGATCCGCGAGGACGCCGACCGCCGCTGACGGGACATTCCCGGTCGGGGTCGCTACGGTTCGCCCGTGCCGTCCTTCCTCGAGGGGCTCCCGTTCTGGTGGCTGGTCCTCGCGCTCTTCGTCGTGGTGCTCTGCCGCGCGCAGGCGACCTACTGGCTGGCACGGCTCGCGGTCACCGGCGCGGCGCGGTCCCGCTGGGGTCGCTGGCTCGACTCGGCGGCGGTCCGTCGGGGTTCGGCGTTGCTCGACCGCTGGGGGCTGCCCGTCGTCACGGTCAGCTTCCTCACCGTGGGGCTGCAGACGATCATGAACGCGGCTGCCGGCATCGCCCGGGTGCCGTGGTGGCGGTACACGATCGCGATGGTCCCGGGCTGCGTGGCGTGGGCGTTCGTGTACGCGACGGTGGGGATCGCGCTGTTCTGGGCGGTGCTCGCGGCGTTCGCGGGGTCGCCGTGGGGCGTGATCGTGCTCGTCGTGCTGGCGGCGGCCGCCGCGGTCGCCGTGTGGACGGTCCGGCGTCGTCGCCGGCTCGCCGCGGACACGTCCCGGGTCTGACGGCCAGGAGACGCGGTGCCGGCCCGCCCCGCGGCCGTCGTCCGGTTCTCCACAGCCCAGGAGACGCGGTGCCGGCCCGCCCCGCGCCTTCCGTAGGGTGGTGCGCATGACCGACACCGCGCCTCCCGTCCGCCCGACCGCACTCGTCACGGGCGCGACCCGTGGGATCGGCCGGGCCATCGCGCTCGACCTGGGACGCACGCACCACGTGCTCGTCGGCGGCCGGACCGCCGCCGCCGTGGACGCGCTCGTCGCCGAGCTGCCCAGCGCGTCGCCGTTCGTGGGGGACCTCGGCGCGGGCGAGTTCCCGCCGCTGCCGGAGCGCCTCGACGTCCTCGTGCACTCCGCCGGGGTCGAGCAGGGCTCGACCGTCGCGGACACCCCGCGCGAGGTGTGGGAGCAGGTCTTCGCCACGAACGTGTTCGCGGTCGCCGAGCTGACGCGGCTCGCCCTCCCTGCCCTCCGCGCGGCGCACGGCATCGTCGTGCCGATCAACAGCGGAGCCGGGTTCCACTCCGGCCCCGGCGGCGGCGTGTACGCGGCGTCGAAGTTCGCGCTGCGGGCGTTCGCCGATGCCCTGCGGGAAGAGGAACGGGCGAACGGCGTCCGGGTGTCGAGCGTGCACCCAGGCCGGACGGACTCGGACATGCAGCGGGCGCTGACCGAGAAGCTCGGCGAGGACTACGACACCGACTACTACCTCGCGCCCTCGGACGTGGCCGACGCCGTCCGGACCGTGGTCGACCTGCCGGAGCGGGGCACGATCGAGTCGCTGGCGATCCGGCCGACGCGGCGGCGCTGACCCGCTGCGACGGGGGCGGGTCACCCGAGCTCGATCCTCGTGGTGAGGTCGAGGCGGTCGAGGAACGTCTCGTCGTGACTGACCACCACGAGGGCTCCCCGGTACGCCCGGAGCGCGTCCACGAGCTGGTCGACACTCGTCAGGTCGAGGTCGTTCGTCGGCTCGTCGAGTACCAGCAGCTGCGGCGGCGGATCCGCGAGCACGAGGCTCGCCAGCGCCACCCGGAACCGCTCCCCGCCCGAGAGCGCGCCGGCCGGGCGGTCGACGGTGTCCCCGCGCACCAGGAACTTCGCCAGCCGGTTCCGCACCTCGGCCGGCGGGACGTGCGGGGCATCCCGCCGGACGTTCTCGAGCACCGACAGCGCGTCGTCGAGTGAGTCCTTCCGCTGCGGCAGGTAGCCGATGCGCTCGACGTGCGGGACCGCAGTCGTGTCGGGCAACGGGTGCGCCCGCGCGCCGGGGACCCCGACGAGCTGCTCGAGGAGCGTCGTCTTGCCGACGCCGTTGTCCCCGGCGACCGCGATGCGCTCCGGACCCTGCACGATCGTCGCCCGCCCGCGCAGCGTGATGGTCGCGATCTGCCGCGACGCCGGCACGTCCGGGTCGGGGAGCGTCACGTGGATGGACTCGTCCGCGCGCAACCGTCCCTCCGCCTCGCGCTTGGTGGCGAGTGCGGCGGCCTCGTCCTCGGCGTACCCGGTGCGGAGCCGCCCGGCGGTCTGTTCGCCGCGCTTCCGCATCTCGTTCGCGAAGATCTTCGGCATCCCCTCGGCGGCCTTCACCCCGGACCGGGCCCGACGGGCGATCTTCGTCTCGGCCTCGATGCGCTGGCGCTTCTCGGTGCGGTGTCGCTGCTCGGCGACCCGGACCTCGCGTTCGACGGCAGCCTGCTGCACCGCGAGGTGCTCCTCGAACGCGCTGAAGGTCCCGCCGAACACGGTCATGCCGCCCGCGCGGAGCTCGGCGACCTCGTCGACGTGCTCCAGGAGCTCGCGATCGTGGCTGACGACGACGAGGGTGCCCGGCCAGTCGTCGACCATGTCGAGCAACATGCTCCGCGCACGACGGTCGAGGTTGTTCGTCGGCTCGTCGAGGAACGCGATCGGGAGCCCCCGCAGCCGGATGCCGGCGACCGCCACGAGGACGGCCTGACCTCCGGACAGGGTGCTCACCGGACGCTCGAGTTCGGCGCCGATGCCGAGGCCGATGCCGTCGAGCGCCGCGGCCGCACGTTCCTCGAGGTCCCAGTCGTCGCCCACGGCGTCGAAGTGCTCCTGAGCGGCGTCACCGCCGAGGATCGCGCGGAGGGCCGTCAGGGTCGGACGGATGCGCAGGAGGTCGGCGACCGCGTCGTCGTTCTGCGGTTGCAGGCGTTGCGGCAGGTGGTCGACGGGGCCGGACGTCGTGATGGTGCCCGACGTGGGGTGGAGCCGACCCGTGGCCAGCCGGACGAGGGTCGACTTGCCGGCACCGTTCCTCCCGACCAGGCCGGTCCGGCCACGGCCGAAGGCGGTGGTGAGGTGGCTGAGCGCGACGGTGCCGTCGGGCCAGGCGAAACTGAGGTCGTTCAGGACGACGGACGGACTGATGGGCATACGGGTGCCTCCCCGGTGGTCGATGCTGGGCGCACGACACCGGACCCGCCACGGGAGGGCGGAGCGCCCGACGGGGCGCGACGATCACGGTGTCAGCGCGAGGGCTGAGCAGATCCGGTGATCGACAGCAATGCGTCCACTTCCGTCGGGGAGCCCTGCGTGACCGCCACCCGCACCGCCGGTCGGTCGTCCCGCACCGGTGGCCTCGCGATGACGACGAGGACCCGCCCACGGTACGCCGGGAGTCTCGCGCCGCGCAAGGCCCTCGAGCCGTGACAGGCTGGGGGCATGCCGGAGAACCTGCTGCCGAACCCGACCGCGAACCCCGAGACGCTCCTGCCCGCCGACCCGGAGGTGACCGCCGCCCTCGCCGCCGACGCCCCCGTCGCGAGCGTCGTGGTGTCGCACCCGGCGTCGAGCCTGGCGTGGGCACTGCTCGCCGACGAGGCGTGGGAGCGTGGGGCGACCCTCGAGTCCTACGCCTACGCGCGGGTGGGGTACCATCGTGGGCTCGATGCGCTGCGGAAGGCGGGCTGGCGCGGCGCCGGGCCGGTGCCGTGGTCGCACGAGCCGAACCGGGGCGTGCTGCGGGCGCTGTTCGCGTTGCGGCGGGCGGCTTCGGCGATCGAGGAGCCGGGCGAGCCCGAGCGGCTGACGGAGTTCCTCGATGCGTCCGACCCGGCGGCGATCCCGGCGCTGAGCGCGTAGCGGGCGAGCGCAGGCGCGGGCGGTTCGTCGCTCGTCTCCGCCGGTACGCGCATCTTTCGGGCTCGCTGACCGTTCTGGTTCGTGAAACCCGGGAATCGCGAACCAGAACGGTCACGAACGCCGTGGAACCTCCCTCTGCCTGCGCAGCGGGCTGGCTCGCGCCCGGCTGGCGCACGACGAAAGTCACCTCGAACCGCGCTTCCGCCTGGTTCGAGGTGACTTCCGTTGTGCGAGCCGCGGCGAGCCGCCGGCGGCTAGCGCGCGGCCACGGCGCGCCGCCGCGCGAGCAGCACCCACGCACCCGCGGCGAGCAGCAGCGCCGCCACGGCCCCGGTGACGAGAGCGGCCGGCCCGGACACGCCCGTGTACGCCAGCACTCCCCGCGCGCTCGCCCGCTCGGCCACGGCGTCGGACGCCCCGCGGTCACCAGCACCAGCACCAGCGCCCGGTCCCGAGCCCGAGCCGGCACCCGCGCCGGAGCCCGAGCCGGAGCCCGCGCCGCCGCCCGAGCCCGCGCCCGGGCCAGGCGTCGGCGGTACGACCACCGACTCGACGGGCTCCACGACGACCCGGACGACCGCCACCACGGTCTGCCCCGCGTGCGTTGTCACCTGGTACCGCACCGCCGTCGCCGGTCCGGAGAACGACGACTCCGGGGTGAACGTCACCTGCACGCCCTCGACCGTCCAGACGCCCTCGCCGGGGACCCGGAGCCGCTTGCCGTCCGCCGAGAGCTCCGCCCCCTCGATCCCGTCGCCGCTCAAGCGCAGCAAGTCCGGGTCCGCCGAGCTCCCGTCGAGCGGGTCGTTGCCGAGGACGTCGATCGTCACCGGCTCGCCCTGCTTCGTCGTGCCCTCGTCGTCGACCGCGACGGCCTCGGGCAGGACGACCTCGAACGCGGTCCGGTCGGCGTTGTTCGACAGGTCGACGTCGGTCACCGAACCGTCGAGTGCGATCGCGGGGCGGGCTGCGTCGAGGCGGTCGCTCGTGAAGTCCGTGACGCTCTCGACGGGCATCGTGTGGAGGCCGGAGCGGGTCGTCACCGGCACCGTCCCCCGCACCGCGATCGTGACCGCACCACCGGGCGGGCCAGACCAGTCGGCGGCGACCGCACCCTGTCCCGCCGCGGTGCCGCACGTCGCCCCGGCCTCCGCACGGCACGTCCACCGCACGTCCGTCAGCGGCAGTCCCTCGGTCACCGCCACCGTGCGCGCGACGGCGTCGACCGCTCCGCCGATCGTCGCCGGCCCGTCGTTCACCGACCGCAGCTCGAACGTGACGTCCTCGCCGGGTGTGACCGGCGCGTTCGTCAGCGTGTGGGCGGTCGTGACGACGTCGGTCGGCTGCGTCGCCCGCAGGTTCCGGATCTCGTGGAACTGCGTCCGGCCACCGGTCGATGCGCTGAAGCCGAACCGCACCTGTTCCGGCAGCGCCGTGGCGGGGAGGTCGGCGCTGACGACCTCGCGCAGCTCGCCCGCGTCGGCGCCGGGGTCGGTCGGCTCGGACATGGCGACGAGCACCCGGATCCCGCCGGCGTCGGTCGGCAGGAGATCGATCTTCACGTGGCGGTGCGTGGCCGCCTCGGCCGTGGTCTCGCGGTCTTCGAGGAACCCGTCGCCGAGGTCCCCGGTGGTCGCGAGGACCGGGTAGCACTCGCGCTCCGGACCCCGGACGGTGATCGCGTTCGGGACGACGTCGGGACGCGCGAAGTTGCCGAACCGGTCGAACCCGATCCCGACGACCCCGCCGTCGAGGCCTTCCTCGCAGGGGCGGGTGCCGTCGTGGTAGCCGAGGCCGGCACCGACGGGCCCGATCGCGTCGAGCGGGACGGCGGCGTCCTGCAGGAAGAACCCGATCCCGTCGGCGTACCCGGTGTCCGTCGTGCTCCACATCCGCTGGTCGAACTCGACCGTCAGGCCGTGGCTGGAGTCGTAGGGCGACTCGTTGTAGACGGCGGAACTCACCCGCTTCGTGTCGTCGGTCAGCCGCAGCCACCGTCCGGCGGCGCCGTGGTCGACGATCGCTGCCTGTCCGTCGTCCGTCGCGATCCGGGTCCAGCCGGCGGGCATCGTCGTGCCGACCGGCAGTCCGACGAAGGGGTCGGTGACCGGGAACGGCGCGACCGCGTGCGCGGGGGACGTCGTGGCGACCGCGGTCGCGAGGCCGCCGCCGACCACCACGAGGGCGGTCAGGGCGGCGCTCGCGACGGCGCGCCTGGGAGTGCTGTGCATGGGGTCCTCTCTGCTGGTGGAGAAGACCCTTCCGTACGCCCGACGCAGGCGCAAGGAATATGTATCAGATATACGACTTCCGGGCTGCGCTCAGCCGAGCACGACGCTCCACGAGAACGCCTGCGGCCAGAGCTGGTGCTCCGGCAGCACGTCGAGGCCGCACGCACGCGACCCCAGGCCGTGCTGCGCGGCGTCGAGGTACAGGTACAGGTGCTCCGACACCGGCAGCTCGTACGGGTGCATCGCGCGACCGATCTGCTGCGCGGTCCACGGCGACAGGGTGAACCCCGCACGGTGCGAGCCGACGGTCGACACGGTGAACGGCCCGACCGACAGCTCGCGCAGCGACGGCCGGTGCCCGGTCTCCTGCGGCATCGAGTACTCGACGCCGAGCGACCGCACCGGTGCCGAGAAGCGTCCGACGCGGGCGGCGTGCGACGAGTCCGCGTACGACTCGAGCGGCCCCGTGCCGAACCACGACGCGTCCGAGTCAGCCAGGGACGCTGGCAGGTCGAACCGCACCCCGATCCGTGGCCACGTGACGTCCCACGCGCCGAACGGAACCGCGTCGGTCTGGAGCAGCAGCCCGGCGTCGGTCAGGGTCCAGCGGTGCGTGACGTCGACGCCCCACCCGCTGTTCGCCGCCGCGACGCGGACCCGCTGCTCGAGCCCGGAGTCCGTCCGCGACACCGACACGAGCCGGTGCGTGAGCCGGTCCAACCCGCGTTCCCGCCAGCGTGTGGCCGACGGGGGAGCGTCCGGGTCGCCCACGCCGTGCGTCAGCACCGGGTCGGCCGTCTCGTACCCGCCCTGCGACGCCAGACTGTCGTTGTCGGTCGGTGCGCGCCACAGCTCGAGTCGCGGCCCCGCCACCTCGTGCCCCTTCCAGGACACCAGGTCACCGCGGGCCGAGAACGTCCCGTCGCCGAGTCGGTCGCCGTCCCACCCCTGACCGGAGGCCCGTGGCACGTCCGCCTCGCGCGATGCGACGAGCGTCTGGGTGCGTGCCAGGACGTGGCCGGTGTCCGCCCACGCGGTCGGCCCCGCCAGTTCCGCCGTGACGTCGAACCACAGCTCGTCACCGGGGGCGAGCGTCGCGGTCGCGGCCTCGAGCACCTCGTCCGGCACCGGCACCGTGGCGGAGGACCGCGCCGCGACGACGCCCGGCGAGAACCGGCCCTCGTGCTCCACCACGCCGTTCCGGGACAGCGTCCAGTGGAACCGCAGTCCCGCGGTCGAGGCCGAGTGGTACCGGTTCTCGACGAGGACGGTGGTGTCCGACGCGGACAGCCGGATCGGCGCCACGACGGCCGCGAACTCGGCCAGCCCCGGCGTCGGGGTGTCGTCGGGCAGCACCAGGCCGTCCATCACGAAGTTGCCGTCGTGGACGACCTCGTGGAAGTCGCCGCCGTACGCGTAGTAAGGCTGTCCGTCGGGGGTGTGCGCGAGCAACCCGTGGTCCCGCCACTCCCACACGAACCCACCGTGCAGCCGCGGGTACTTGTCCACGAGGGCCTCGTACTCGGCGATCTGGCCGGGTCCGTTGCCCATCGCGTGCACGTACTCGCAGTGGATGAACGGCTTCGACCGCTGGCGAGCCGCCTCGGCCGGGCCGCAGCCGAGCAGGGGCGTTGCCGGACCGCCGCCGATCGACTCGGTCTCCTGCAGCGACGGGTACATGCGCGAGTACACGTCGGTGTAGGCACCCGTGTAGTCGCCCTCGTAGTGGACCGGACGTTCGTCGTCGCGGTCGTGCACCCACTGCGACATCGCGGCGAGGTTGCGGCCGGTCCCGGACTCGTTGCCGAGCGACCACATCACGATCGACGCGTGGTTCTTGTCGCGCTCGACGGTCCGCGCGATGCGGTCGAGGTACGCGTCGCGCCAGGCCGGGTCGTCCGACGGGTTGCCGACCCAGCCGGTGAAGATGAACCCGTGCGTCTCGAGGTCGCACTCCAGGATCACCCAGAAGCCCAGCTCGTCGGCGAGGTCGAGCACGCGGGGGTGCGGCGGGTAGTGCGACGTCCGGATGGCGTTGACGTTGTTCCGCTTCATGAGCGCCATGTCGGCGCGTGCGTGCTCCTCGTCGAACACCCGACCGCGCACGGGGTGGGTCTCGTGCCGGTTCACGCCGTGGAACACCACGCGCTCGCCGTTCACCAGGAACCGATCGCCCTCGATCGACACGGTGCGGAAGCCGAGCCGCAGCGACACGGTCTCACCACCGGCGCTCCCACCGGCTGCGGTCCCGGTGGACAGCGTCGCGTCGTACAGCGTCGGGAGCTCGGCGCTCCACGGCTCGACCCCCTCGACGGTGATCGGTCCGACCTCGTCGGCGGACGCCCACGAGACGTCGACGCCGAGCGCGGGCACCGTGAAGCGCACCGGGAACGCAGCATCGACGGTCGGGAACGAGATCGTCCCCGTGCCGGTCGACGGTCGGCCGGACGCCGCTGTCCCGGCGCTCGCCGCACTCCCGAGCACGGCGGTCCAGCCGGCCTGCACGAACACGTCGTCGATCGGGGCGGTCGGCCGCGCCAGCAGCGTGACGTCGCGGAAGATCCCGGGCAGCCACCACTGGTCCTGGTCCTCGAGGTACGAGGCCGCCGACCACTGGTGCACCCGGACGCGGACCTCGTTCGCCCCCGGTCGCAGCACGGACGTGACGTCGAACTCCGTCGCGAGCCGCGACCCGGTCGACCATCCGATGACGACGCCGTTCACCCACACCCGGAAGTGCGACTCCACCCCGTCGAACCGGAGCAGCACCCGGGCCGCGGCGTCGAAGGACGACGGGAGGTCGAAGGTGCGGCGGTAGTCGCCGGTCGGGTTCTCCTCCGGCGGGTGCGGCGGGTCGATCGGGAACGGGTACTGCAGGTTCGTGTAGCTCGGCGCGCCGTGCCCGTGCAGCACCCAGTGCGCCGGCACCGGGATGGTGCCCCACTCGTCCTCCGGCCCCGGTTCGGGGACGTCCGCGACGGGCGACCACCGGAAGTCCCATTCCCCGTCCAACGACAGGGCGGGAGCGTCCGTGTGCAGCCAGGCCCGTGGGGCCAGCCGGGTGTCCGAACCGGGGGCGGTGGAGGAGAGTGCGGCGATGGTCAACCCTTGACCGATCCTTCCGTGAGGCCCCCGCGCCAGAAGCGCTGCAGGACGATGATGGCGATGACGAGCGGGATGACCGAGACGAGCACCCCGCCGGTGGTGAGCTGGTAGAACTCCGGCAGCCGGTCCACCTGCGAGCGCCAGTTGTTGAGTCCCAGTGTGATCGGGTACAGCTTCTGGTCGGCCAGCATGATGAGCGGCAGGAAGAAGTTGTTCCAGATGCCGACGACCTGGAACAGGAACACGGTGACGAGTGCCGGCGTCATCTGCCGGAGCACGATCGTGTGGAAGATCCGGAGCTCGCCGGCCCCGTCGATGCGTGCCTGCTCGAGGAGCGCCGTGTCCACCGACGCCGCGGCGTACACCCGGCAGAGGAACAGGCCGAACGGTGAGACGAGGCTCGGGATGAGCACGCTCCAGTACGTGTCGGTCAGGCCCAGCGTCGAGAACAGCAGGAACAGCGGCAGCGCCGTCGCCGTCCCCGGCACGAGCACGCCGCCGAGGATCGTGCCGAACACGAGCTGCCGACCCCGGAACTCGTACTTCGCGAGCGCGTAGCCACCCGCCGCGGCGAAGTACGTCGCGAGGACGGCGCCGACGCCCGAGTACAGGATGCTGTTCGCGATCCAGCGGACGAAGATGCCGCCGTCGTACGTGAACACCTGCTGGAGGTTGCTGAACAGCGCGAAGTCGCCGCCGAACCAGAACCCGTTCGTGGCGAACAGTGCGCCGGTGGTCTTCGTCGCGGCGATGATCACCCAGTACAGCGGGACGAGGAAGTAGATCGCGACGATGACGAGGATGCCCGTCACGACGATCTGCGACTTGCCGGAGCGGTCGAGCTTGCGGCGCTGGTGCGCCGAGATCGACGTGGTGTCCACCGGGACCGCGGTCTTCGCGGTGGCCGGCGCTTCGATGGCTTCGCTGCTCATGCGTCCGCCCCCTTCGTGACGGTGGTGCCGTGGTCCGGACCGGAGCGGCCCGGGAGGTGCGGTGCGGCCTGGGTGGTGACCGTCCCGGCGGACGCGACGCGCGTCTGGAGCGCGACCCGCGCCTCCTGGCCGTCCCGCTTCGCCCGCTTGCGGCGATCCCGCTCGTCCTTCGGCGGACGGTTCGTCAACGCGAGGAACGCGAACGACAGGATGAACGCGGCCAGCGCGATGATGACCGCCTGCGCACTCGCGACGCCGTACTCGTTGAACGCGAACGCGTTCGTGTAGGCGGCGTAGTTCGGCGTGTACTCGGTGTCGATCGCGGGGGCGACCGTGGACAGGATCTGCGGCTCCGCGAAGAGCTGCAGCGTGCCGATGATCGAGAACACCGTCGTGAGCACGAGTGCCGGCGCGATGAGGGGGATCTGGATCCGCCACGCGACCTGGAACGCGTTCGCGCCGTCGACCTTGGCGGCCTCGTAGACCTCGCCGGGGATGGACTTCAGCTGCGCCACGATGATGAGCATGTTGTAGCCGGTGTACGTCCACGTGACGATGTTCGCGATCGACCAGAGCACGCTGTTCGCGCCGAGGAAGTCCGGCTGGAGCCCGATCCCCTGCAGCAGCGACACGATCGGCGACAGGCCCGGCACGTACAGGAACGACCACAGGATCGTCGCGATGACGCCGGGGACGCCGTACGGCATGAAGTAGATCGCACGGAAGAAGCCCGGCCAGCGGGCGCTCGCCGACTCGAGCAGCAGCGCGAGGATCGTGCAGGCGATGATCATCACCGGGACCTGCACGATGCCGAACAGCAGCATGCGGCCGATCGAGGCGACGAAGCCGGCGTCCTGCAGGGCGATCGCGTAGTTGTCGAAGCCGGCGAACTTGCCGACGACGCCGTCCTCGCCGAACAGCCCCTCGCGGTCGACGGTCGTGAACGACTGGAACAGCGCGCTGATGATCGGGATGATGAACGTCAGCACGAACAGGGCGAGGAAGGGTGCGAGCAGGATCCACGGGGCGCGCTTCTGGGCGACCGTGGCCTTCGTGCTCGTGCGGAAGCCGTTCTTCGGCTGCGTCGTGGTCATCGTGCCGTCCTCACGCTGAGGCCCTTGTCCTTGAAGGACTGGACGATCTCCTTCTGGGCGAGCTCCACCGCGTCGGTGAGCTTCAGCCCACTCGTGAGCTTGCGGCGGAACTGGTTCTGCAGACTCGTGAACGCCGACTGCGTCACGGGCGACCAGGACCACTCGACGTTCTGCTCCTGGGCGGCGGGGACGAAGACGTCCTCGTTGTAGTTCTGCCCGGAGAACCACTTGCTCGGCTGTTCGCGCTGCGCCCCGATGTAGTCCTTCGCGGGCGACCACCCGATGCCGCAGTACTTGATCATCGCGTCGATGCCCTCCTTCGAGGTGGTCATCCACGTGATGAACTCGAGCGCTTCCTTCGGGTGCTTCGCGTTGGCGAGCACCGCAGCCGTCGAACCGCCGATCGCGCTCGACCCGAACCCGGTGTCGCCCCACTTCTGCATGGGTGCGACCTTCCACTTCCCCTCGCCGCCCTGGACGGACTCGATGAGGGCGTCGCCCCAGCTCGCGCTCGTGACGGCCGCGATCTTGCCGCTCGCAGCCGAGGCGTACCAGCCCGGGGAGTACGCGCCGGCGCTCGTGTCGACGAGCTTGTCGTCGATCACGCCGTCGAAGAACTCGGCGACCATCAGGGTCTTCTCGTCGGTCATGTCGACGACCCACTCGTCGCCGTCGACCTTGAACCACCGGGCGCCGGCCTGCTGCGCGTACGCGGCGAAGGGCGAGGCGTCCGAGACCGGGAAGACCTCGAGGTAGTTCTGCGCCCCGGTCTTCCGGACCTTCTCGGCGAGGTCGCGCCACTCGTCCCACGTCGTCGGGGGTTCGCCGCCGGCCTGCTCCAGGAGCGCCGTCTGGTAGTAGAAGCCCATGGGGCCGGTGTCCTGGGGGATGCCGTAGATGCCGTCCACGAACGAGACCTGCGCCCAGGCGGCGTCGTCGTACTTCGACTCGAAGTCCTTCGCGCCGTAGCGGGCGAGGTCGACCAAGCCGTTGGCGAGCATGAACTCGGGGATCTGACGGAGCTCGACCTGCCCGATGTCCGGGCCACCACCGGCCGCGAGCGCGGAGTACATCTTCTGGTACCCGCCGCTGTTGCCGCCCGGGATCCAGTTCGCGGTCACCTGGATGTCCGGGTGCGTCTTGTTCCAGACGTCGCAGACCTTCTGCAGGTCCTTGAGCCAGGCCCAGTAGGTCAGTTCGACCTTCTGCCCGCTCGCGGCGGCGGGGATCAGCGCCGCCTTGTTCACGTTGGTCGAGCCCGGCACCGCGCAGCCGGCGAGCAGTCCGGTCGCGGCCGCGCCGAGGCCGAAGCCCAGCAGTTGTCGTCGGGAGATGGGCCGTCGGTTCGGTGGAGGCGTCATTGCCGGGACTCCGGTTCGTCGTCGAGCGGGATGCCTCCAACCCAACCACAAAACCGAGCGCAGCTGTACTTTCACGAAGATTCTGGACGTTCCCTCCGGACGTGGAACACCGTGCCCCGCCGGGGTGGAGTGTGGGCCAACACGAAACGTCGGGGTCCGTGACAGCCCCGGCATCCGTCGAGAGGAGCTGCCATGACGTCGACCAACGCGACGAGCGAACTGCACGGGATCCTGGGACAGCGGCTGGAGGGCGGTGGGACCTGGGCCTGGGCGTACGCCGACGTCTCCGGCAAAGTGGAGGACCCCCGACGGCAGGCGGCACTGAAGCTGCGTGTGGTCGAGGAGGCCCTGCGTGCGCAGGGTGCGACCGACGACGTGGTCGACCTCGTCGCCGGCGAGTTCGAGCAGGAACCCGGCATCCCCTCGCCCGTCACCCGGTACGTGCTGGTCCACGACGGTGCAATCGTGCTGAGCGAGGTCCTGCCCGGGCACCTGCACGGCGCGGAGTCGGTCGGCGTCGGTGCCGTCCCCGACCTCGTGCCGCTCGTCGCCCACCGGCCCGTCGACCTGCCGTTCCTGGTGGTGCACGCCGGCAAGGAGGGTGGAGCCTTCCGTGCCTACCGACTCGGCCACGCGCCGCTCGACGCGACCGGCGGTGAGCAGCAGGTCCAGGGGCGCAACGACACCCTGCACTACGCCAAGGCCGGGACCGGGTGGAAGCAGCCGCACTGGCAGCAGCACACCGAGGAGATCTGGAAGCAGAACTCGTCGGAGACCGCCGCCGCCGTGGACGAGGCCGTCCGGACACTCCGACCCGGACTCGTCGTGGTCGCCGGGGACGTCACCGCGCGGGAGCTCCTCGTGAAGGCGCTGTCCTCGGAGACCCGTGCGCTGACCTCCGTCTTCCCGGGCGACCCCCGCGCCGACGCCTCGTCGAAGCAGGCGTTCGTCGAGCACGTCGAGACCGCGCTCGCCCGGGTCGTCGCCACCCGACGCCACGACCTCGAGGACCTGCTCCGCACCCACGTCGGTCGGGGCGACAACCTCGCGGTGACCGGGCTCGGAGCAGTCGTCGGGGCGCTGCAGCAGGCGCAGGGATCGGTCGTCGCGCTCGACGCCGTGGCGGTCGGGGAGCGGACGCTCCTCGCGCTCGCCGGTGCCCCGTGGGTGGCGACGGCGCCGGAACAGGCTGCCGGGACGCCCGTCATCGGAGCGGTGCCGGCGGTGTGCGCGCTCGTGCGTGCGGCGGTGCTGACGGACGCGGAGCTCGTGCTCGTCAACGCGGCGTCGCTGCCGGGCGGGGTCGCGGCGGCGGCGTTGCTGCGGTGGCCGGTGGGGCCGGCCGTCCCCGCCTGATGCGGTGAGCACCTGACGGACGGGAGGCGCGGTGCCGGCTGGCGCCGCGCCTCCCGTCCGTCCCGCGGTCAGTCGTGGGAACGATCTCGCCGGGGCACCAGCGGCAGCGCCAGCAGCGGCAACACCCCCACGATCGAGAACGACGCCGCGAACCCGAGCGCCCCGACGAGCGCGCCGACCCCGGGACCCACGGCGCTCGCCGCGATGAACTGCCCGGTGTTCTGTGCCCCGAGCGCCCGTCCCGACCAGAACGGCCCCGCGGCCTCGGCCACCGATGTGTACGCGAGCCCGTTGTCCGCGACGGTGACGCTCGTGGCGACGACGAGGAACACTGCGGCGGCGGCGATGTGTGTGGCGTCCACCAGCGCCAGCAGCCCCATCACCACGGCGGCGCTCACCGCGACGATCCGCAGCGGGCCGACGCGCGAGGCGGCGCGGTCGCTCCAGGCGCCGACGAGGATCCTCCCGACGGCGCCGACGAACTGCGACGCCCCGACGAGCAGTCCCGCAGCCGGGGTCGACCAGCCGAGGCCGACGAGCCACACCAGGCCGTACGTGGACAGCGTGAACTGCGGCACGACGAGCAGGACCGACACCGCGTGGATCCGCCACAGGAACCCGTTCGCCCGGTACGGGTTCGCGACGTGCTCCACCGGGGCGTACGCACGCGCGGGGCGGGGCGGGTTCGCGATGCCGATCGCGCACAGCACGGCGAGCACGGCGCACAGGACGACGGGCAGGACGAGGGCCACGCGGATGCCGTCCGCCTCGGCGAGCTGCGGGACCGTGACGGCCGCGAGCGTCACCCCGAGCGGCTGCGACATCTGCCGGATGCCCATCGCGAGGCCGCGCCGCTCCTTCGGGAACCACCCCACCACGACCCGTCCGCTCGCGGCGTTCGTCGAGGCGCTCGTCATGCCGGCGGCGAGGAACGCCAGGCCGAGCAGCACCGGGTCGCCCGCTGCCAGCCAGGCCCCGACGACCGCGAGGGTCGTGAGCACGAGCCCGCCCGCGATGACGGCGCGCTCGCCGACGCGGTCGGTGATCGCACCCCAGGCGATGAGCGTCAGGACCATGCCGAACGTCGGTGCGGCGGCCAGGAGCCCGGCGAGGGTGAGCGTCGTGCCGTGGGCGTGCAGGTACGGGATGAGCAGCGCGGGGGCGGACACCACGAGGGTGCCGGCGGCCTGGGCGGCGACGCCGAGGCCGAGCATCGCCCAGGCGCGGGAGGTGGTGGTCACGAGATCGTTTCAGTGTGGAACGGATTGGTATACCATTACGGTATACCATCCGGTCCGGATCGCCGCTAGGCTGGATCGCCGTGACCGAGACGACCGATGCAGCGCCCGTGTCGCAGACGAGCCAGCTCTACGACAACCTCCGAGCCGCGATCCTCACGCTCGAGATCGCCCCGGGGGAGCGCATCTCCGAGCGAGGGCTCGAGGCGCGGTTCCACGCCTCACGGACCCCCGTGCGCGCAGCCCTGTCGCGGCTCGAGCGCGAGGGGCTCATCCTGCACGAGGGTCGTTCGTGGACGGTCACCCCGATCGACCTCGACGAGATCGCCTCGCTCGCGGAACTCCGCGGCGTCCTCGAACCCGCCGCCGCCCGGCTCGCGGTGGCACGCGCGTCCGAGGAGCAGCTCGCCGAGGTCCGCGGCCACCTCGACACCCTCCGGCCGACGCCCGACCAGCAGGCCGGCATCCGGATGGGCTCGACGTTCCACCTCGACCTCGCCGCGCTCGGCGGCAACCGGTTCATCACCGACGCCATCGCCGACGCTCTCACCCGTCTGGAGCGCACGCGCTGGATCGAGGTGCGCACGCCCGAGGCCCGCGACGCCGCGTGGGAGGAGCACAGCGCCATCATCGACGCCGTGCGCTCCGGGGACGCGGACCGCGCAGCCGAGCTGCTCGCGGCGCACGTCGCCGGCACGAACGACCGGCTACTGGCGTGGATCGCGCAGGAGCGCCGGCGTCTGCGGGGCGCTGGCATGGCGATCGTGGGCAGCACCGAGCGCTGACGCGACGGCCGTGCTGTGGACGCGCCCACCTGCGGAGGGCGCGGTGCGGGGCGGACCCGCACCGCGCCTCCGGGAAGGCCGCTACGGTTTCGTCGCCGCGTCCTCGGCCGCGTCGATCTGGTCGAAGATCCAGGCGTTGCCGCCGTCGGAGTGGTCGAGCAGTGCGTCGCGCACCTCGGCCTCGTCGGTGGTGAGCCGGATCGCGCTCTTGCTGCCGGACCGTGTCGATTGGGACATCGCGTCTTCTCCTGTGTGTGTGGGCACCGTCGTTGGTGCGCTTCCTCACGGGACGTGCTGAGGTCGTGACAGTGTCGCGCGCGCTGTCCGGATCGCGCAAGGGGTTTCCGTCACATGTGGGAAAGTCCCGGCCGGCACCATGCCTAGGATGGTCCGGCCGCGCGGCTCGCGGCGCGACACCAGCGGACGTCGGACAGGAGGGACGGGCTTGGCCGAGCAGCGCACCGCACCTCCCACGGTCTACGACGTGGCCTCCGCGGCGGGCGTCTCCATCGCCACCGTCTCCCGCGTGCTCCGCACGCCGGATGCCGTCCGCGAGGGCACGCGCGACCGGGTCCAGGCGGCGATCCGGACGCTCGGGTACGTGCCCTCCGGGAACGCACGGGCCCTCGCGGGCAAGCGCACCGGCGTGGTCGGACTGCTGCTGCCCGGGTTCGACGTCGTGCCGGACGAACGCCCCGACCTCGTCACGGACGGCGGCGTGCGGGTCGTCGACGACCGGCGGCACGTGACGCAGCCGTTCTCGTCCAACCTGTACTTCGACGAGGTCCTGCGCGGCGCCGAGACCGAGGCCTGGCAGCGGGGTCTGGCGCTGATGGTGGCCGCGGGGCGGGGGTCCTCGCGGGACGTCATCGTGAACGACGTCGCCGGCCGGGTCGACGGTCTCGCGGTGCTCGCGCAGACGGTGCCCGACGACCTGCTCGAACACGTCGCCCGACGGATCCCGGTCGTGGTGCTCGCCGACGACCGGCGCTCGCACGGGTTCGACTCGGTGAGCGTGGACAACGCCGCGGGCATGCGGACGCTCGGCGCGCACGTCATCGGGCGGCTCGGCATCCGGTCGTCGCTCGTGTACCTGGCGGGGCCGATCGACTCGCCGGACGACATCGAACGCTCCGCGGGGTTCCGTCAGGCGCTCGAGGACCACGGGGTGCCGGCGTCGTCGGTGCGTGTCGTGCACGGCGACTTCGGGCGTGCGCGGGCCCGGGAGCTCGCGGCACAGCTGCTCGACGGCGACGCCGTCCCGCGGGCGATCGTCTGCTCGAACGACCAGTCGGCGCTCGGGGTGCTCGACGCCGCGGGGGCGCGTGGTGTGCGGGTGCCGGAGGACCTCGTCGTGACGGGCTTCGACGGCATCGACGCGGGTCGGTTCTCGTCGCCGCGGCTGACCACCGTGCACCAGCCGATGGGGGAGCTCGGGCGCGCGGCGGTGCGGGCGATCGTGGACCGGCTGGAGCGCCGCGAGGGGCCGCCGCGGGCGATGCGCCTGCCGGTCGAGGTGCTCCTGCGCGAGAGCTGCCCGCCGGCGCTGTAGGCGGCGGCTGCGGCGCCGGTGCGCGAGGACCCGCGGTGCCGCGTCGCTGCAGTGTGCGAGGTTCCGCGCACCGTGGGACGCTCGCGCCCCCGCACGCTGGTCGGAACCTCGCACACTGCGGTCCGGACCGCGCGCCCACACGTGCCGCCCCGCGAAACAACCCGCCCGGTTGCGCGACGCGATGTAAGCGCATACATTGTCTCCGTACCGACTCGACACGGAGGTCGACCGAGCAATGACGCTTCCCCCACAGCGCGTCCCAGCGCGCACCCCGGGCACCCGCCGGGGACGGAGAGGCCGCCTCATCGCGGCCATCGCCGGCATCGCGGTCGTGGCCCTCGCGGCCACCGGCTGCAGCATCCAGGTCCGGTCCCAGCCGGACCCGAGCATCGGCAAGGACACGATGCTCATCAACGCGGACCACGGCAACCCGCTGTTCGACCGCAACTTCAACCCGTACATCGCGAACGCCCGCACGGCGAGCAAGTGGATGTACGAGCCGCTCATCGAGATCAACCCCCTCGACGGCAAGGGCACCCCGTGGCTCGCGAGCAGCTGGGACCAGCCGGACGCGCGCACGATCGACATGACGATCCGCAAGGGCGTCGAGTGGTCGGACGGCTCGCCGTTCAGCGCGAAGGACGTCGTCTTCACGTTCGACCTGCTCAAGAAGTTCCCGGCGATGGACGTCAAGGGCGCCTGGCAGCACATCGACAGCATCGAGAGCACGGACGGCCACGTCGTCTTCCACCTCAAGGGCGACGACGTGCCGAGCCTCAACATCATCGGCGCGACGTACATCCTCGGTGAGAAGCACTACGGCGGCGTGAAGGACCCGACGACGTGGCGTGACCCGAACCCCGTGGGGACCGGTCCGTTCGTGCTCGGCAACTACACCGACCAGCAGTACTCGATGGACAAGAACCCGAAGTACTGGCAGGCCGACAAGATCGCCATCAAGCACCTGATCCTCCCGGCGACGAACACGCAGCTCGACACCGTCACGCGCGGCTACGACTGGGCGTACTCCTTCATCTCCGACGTGAAGGGCACCTGGGGAGCGGCGTCGAAGACGAACACGTGGTGGTTCCCGGCCGGCGGCGTCATCGGCCTCATCCCGAACCTGACGAAGGCGCCGTACAACGACGTCAACGTCCGGAAGGGCATCTCCCTCGCCCTGGACCGCGACGACATCGCCGAGACCGCGTCCGAGGGCAACCTGGCGGCGGCGGGCCAGACCGGCCTGATCCTGCCGAACCAGGAGAAGTACCTCAACCCGGACATCCCCGACCAGGGCATGGTCGCGCAGGACGTCGACGCCGCGAAGCAGGCGTTCGCGAAGTCCGGCTGGACCGAGCAGGACGGCAAGATCATGAAGGACGGCAAGCAGCTGTCCATCACGATCATGACCGCGAACGGCTACTCGGACTGGCTCCGCGCCGCGCAGACCGTCCAGCGCAACCTGACGGCCATCGGCATCAAGGTGTCGATCCAGGCGCCGCAGCCCGCCGGCTACCAGTCGAACCTCAACAACGGCCAGTTCGACATGGCGATGGGCGGCATGGGCAACGGTGACGTCTACCAGGCGTTCAACTCCCTGCTCTCGAGCGACTTCTACCAGCCGGTCGGCAAGTCGACGGTGAACAACTACGAGCGGTACCAGAACGCCGACACGCAGAAGCTCCTCGACGAGTACAAGGCGACGACGGACACCGCGAAGCAGCAGGAGATCCTGAACCAGCTGCAGGAGATCGTGTACGACGACCTGCCCGTGATCGGCATGTACTACGGCGGACTCTGGGGCCTGTTCAA